>DWWP01000033.1 GCA_019119635.1 Candidatus Dietzia intestinipullorum | reverse complement strand
GATCGGCTCGACGCCGAACTCATGCTTGTGCTGGTCTATGTACTCCACGATCAACGCTGTGGGCGGTCGAGCTCCGCCGCGAAAAAAGCCGACGCCGACCTCAGGATCGAGTTCGCCCGGCGCAGCTCACGCACTTCCTTCTCCAGTTCGATCAAGCGCTGGGACTCGCTAGTTGTTGCGGGGCAGGACGTTCTTGACAGTCGCAAAGGACGTCCGCGCGGTCATGGGGATAGTTGTGGTCCGAGTCGTTCGAGGTAGTTCTTGATCAGCGTCTGGGCATCGGTCTCGGAGAGCTGTCCTGTCATGACCAGTGTCCCGACTCCGTGGGCCAATGCCATCACTTCCAGGGCCAAGAAGCGTGCGGCTGTCGCGCTAAGGCCACTGGACTTCAGGACGCCGGAAAGGTGGTCACCAAGCCCGCTCAGATGTCTCTGATAGGCCTGCCCTGCCATGTCGGGGTCGGTGATCGCCAGATCCTCCATGGAGACGCCGACGCGGTGGAAGTCTTGGCTCGCCCGATCGGTTGGTAGTGCCTCGTCGAGGAAGGCTTTGATGACCTCGAGCGGCGACTGGCATCCCTGCTGTCGGGCACGGGTCTGCCATCGTTCCACGCTCTTGTCGGCAAGGCGGTCGAGCACGGCACCGAGGAGCGCATCTTTGGTGCTGCCGTAGTACTGGACGAGTCGGAGGGATACGTCTGCTTCGGCGGCGACGGCTCTCATGGTGACGGCGTTGATCCCGCCGCGGGCCAGGAGACGCTCGACGGCCTCCATGATCTCGGTTCTGCGCGTGGACTCCGTCACCAAGACTCCCTCCGTCTTCTTCGATGATACGCTCGTACCAGATGATACGAGTGTATCAAGGAGGGGTATGTCTACCTGGTTGCAACGGCTCGGGCTGTGGACGTCCTGTCTGGCTCAGCTGATCGTGGTGCTGGATGTCTCGGTGGTGAATGTCGCGCTGCCTTCGATCCAGGCCGACCTCGGACTTTCCGGGGTTGCCGCGTCGTGGGTGGCGTTGGCCTACAGTCTTGGCTTCGCTGGATTGCTCCTAGTCGGCGCGAGGTTGGCCGATGTCGTGGGCACCGCGAGGCTGCTGGCCTGGAGCGTGGCGGCATTCACCCTGGCGAGCCTCATCGGAGGTCTCGCGACGGAAGGCTGGGTGCTCATCGCCGCCCGTGCCGCACAGGGCGTCTCTGCCGCTGCGGCGTCTCCGGCGACGTTCACCTTGTTGACGACCACCCATGCTGAGGGCCCGGAACGAACGCGAGCCATCGCTGTCTGGACTGCGGTGAGCCTGGCTGGGGGCGGGTTTGGCAACATCGCCAGCGGGTTGCTCACCGACCTGATCTCCTGGCGAGCGACATTGTTGATCAACCTTCCCATCGGGGTCGGTGTCGTCATCGCGGCACTCGTTCTCCACCGACGGACCACTGATCAGGGCGGCGCGGGGCGCATCGACTTCATCGGCGCAGGGCTGGCAACAGCCGCGTTCACGTGCGCCATATACGCGCTGTCCGTCGCGGGTGAGGGAGCCTCGGGTGGCCTTCTAGCCGTAGTGGGTTCGCTCGCGGTCGCGTTGTTCGTCGTGCTCGTCCTGCAGCAGCGCCGCACGTCTCACAAGCTTGTGCCGACCGATCTCGCACGAGACCGGCTGATAGTCCTCGGCAATATCGCGACCGCGTTGACCGGGGCATGCTTCCAAGTCGGCCTGTGGTACTTCCTGACGTACCGGATGCAGACTCAGTTTGGTTATTCGCCGGTCCAGGCCGGTCTGGCGTTCCTCCCGCTCACTGCCAGCATGCTGGTGGTGAACCTGTGGTTCACGCCGCGCCTGATGAAACGATGCGCGCCCCGATTGTTGATCGTGGCAGGTGTCATCATCGCTGTTCCTGGACTGGTCTGGCTCGCAGTCGTCGATGGTGGGCCCTTCGCTGTCGCGGTCCTGGTTCCCACCGTCACGATTGGGATCGGCGGTGGCCTGATGAACACACCGCTAGCCACGCTCGTCACCACAGGTGTTCGTCCTGAACATGCTGGCGCAGCCTCTGGCCTGATGAATACTGCGAAGCAGTTCGGCGGCGCGATCGGTCTCGCAGCCGCGACGGCGGTCGCCGCTATCGCGGGCACCGACAGAGCCGCCTTCATCTTCATGTCAGTAGCGCTCCTCGCTGTGATCGCCACGGCGGCCGCAATCCCCGCCCATCGCAGCGAGCCACAGCCCGCCAAGACGACAGGGAGAGCGTCGTGACTCACGCCAACGCGCCATTGAGTATCGAAGGTCGCCGTCGGCTGGTTGAGCGATGCAAGACCCGGCCGATCGCTCATGTGTCGGCTGAGATGGGCATCTCTCGGGCATGCGCTTCAAAGTGGGTCAACCGGTGGCGACGCCACGGTGTTGCCGGGCTTCAAGACCGCTCGTCGACTCCAAAGCGGAGTCCGCACGCGACGCCAGTCTGGGTTATCGAGAAGATCGAGACCTGGCGGCGTGAACACAAATGGTCGGCCCATCGAATCACCTACGAACTCGTCGAGCTCGGATTCTCGATCAACCGCCGCACCGTCACCCGGCACCTGAACCGACTCGGTCTCGGCAGACGGAGGTTCATTGACCCCGGCGGAGAAAACAACCGCAAGCCAGGGAAGATCAATGCACGCTGGCCCGGCCACATGGTGCACCTGGACGTGAAGAAGGTCGGCCGAATCCCCGACGGCGGTGGCTGGCGCATCCATGGCCGCGACAGCGATCAGGCCAAGACCGCCGGTCGAGCGAAGTCAGCTGGCTCGAAGCGCGGCTACACCTACCTGCATTCGGCTGTCGACGGATTCTCCCGGCTTTCTTACACCGAGCCCCTGTCCGACGAGAAGGGAGCCACCGCAGCGGCGTTCCTCGCTCGAGCCAAGGTCTGGTTCGCAGCCCACGGCATCTCCCACATCCACCGCGTCGTCACCGACAACGGGGCCTGTTACCGCTCTGGTGACTTCGAGCGGATCGTTGGCTCGCACACGAAGCATCAGAAGACCAAGCCGTACACCCCACGACACAACGGAAAGGTCGAGCGCTACCAGCGAATCCTGGCCGAGGAACTGCTCTACGCCCGAGAGTTCAGCAGCGAAGATGCCCGCTCCACTGCGATCGCTGTCTGGAACATCCACTACAACTACCATCGACCGCACAGCGGAGCCGGTGGACGGCCGCCAGCATCTCGACTCCGGACCGGCGTCACTAACGTTCAACCCTCATACAGTTAGCGCCCTCCCACACGACCGGCGGCGGGCCCACCACCAGCAGCCGCCCCTCGGGGCCTCTCGCTATCATCCCGCGCAACGCCGCGACCGTGCCCGAGGGGTCGACGCGGACGACACCGTCGTCCACCATCGCGTCGTTGGCCCCGAACTCCGCGACCACCGCCGTCGTCGGGAACGCGGACCGTCTGCGATCCACCTCGTCCCACCGCGCCAGGATCATCTCCGAGGTGTCCCCGCCGACCCCCGCGACGGCGGCGTGGATCCGCACACCGCGGCGTGCCCCCTCCTCGACCAGTCGCGCGGTCCAGCCGCGCCCGGTCTCGTCGCCGTACCCGGCCACGAACGAGTCACCGATGAGGCATACCGGGATATCGGTCGGTTCGCTCACGCCGTCACCGTAGCCGCCCACCGCACGCCGGGCACTCAGTCGAGGTGCCGGGACTGCGCCCAGCGGGTGAGCGCGTGCCGGTTGGACTGCTGGGTCTTGCGCAGCACGTTGGAGGCGTGGGTCTCCACGGTCTTGACCGAGATGAACAGCTCCTCGGCGATCTCCTTGTAGGTGTAGCCGCGGGCCAACAGTCGCAGCACCTCCTTCTCGCGCGGGGTGAGCGAGTCCACCTCGGGGTCGTGCACGGGTTCGCCACGGTCCTCGGGCCCGGGCGCGGCGCGGGCGAAGGCGTCCAGCACGAACCCGGCCAGGCGCGGGGAGAACACGGCGTCCCCGTCGGCCACACGGCGCACGGCGTCGGCCAGGTCCTCACCGGAGATGGTCTTGGTGACGTAACCGCGGGCGCCGGAGCGGATCACGGCGATCACGTCCTCCGCCGCGTCCGACACGCTGAGCGCGAGGAACGTGGGGCCGGGGGCCTGCGCGGACTCGACGGCCCGCTCCCCCAGCACCGACCGGAGCACGGCCACGCCACCACCGTCGGGCATGTGCACGTCGAGCAGGACCACCTCCGGCTGCACCCGCTCGATCCCGGCCACGGCCTCGGCCACGGACCCGGCCTCGCCCACCACGTCGATCCCCGCCTGCCCGCCGAGCTCGGCGCGCACGCCGCTGCGGAACACCGCGTGGTCGTCGACGAGGAAGACCCGACATCCCCTGCCGCTGCTCTCCGGCACGCCCGTCACTCGCCCTCCAGTGGCATCTCGATCCCGATCTCCGTCCCCTTGCCGAGGGTACTGCGCACGGTCACGGTGCCACCCCGACTCTCCACGCGGTGACGGATGGACTGCGCCAGGCCGTGCCGGTCCTCGCCCACGGCCCCGGGGTCGAAGCCACCGCCGCGATCGCGGACGAACGCGCTCAGGACACGGCCGTCGCTCTCCACGTAGACGTCCGCAGCCTCGACGCCCGCGTGCTTGGCCACGTTGACCAGGGCCTCGCGCACGGCACCGAGGACCGCCTCCACCGCGTCGTCCACGGGGACGTCGCCGCCCACCACCACCTGGTCGACGCGCAACCCGTAGGAGTCCTCGACATCGCCGGCGATCACCTCGACGGACCCGGCGACGGTGGCCGCACCGGACGACATCCGTGACTCGGCCCCGAACAGCCACTGCCGCAACTCGCGCTCCTGCCGGCGGGCCAGGCGGGACACCTGGACGGGATCGTCGGAACGCTTCTGGATCAGGGCGAGGGTCTGCAGGACCGAGTCGTGCAGATGCGAGGCGATGTCGCTGCGCTCGGACTCGCGGATCCGCGCCGCGCGCTCCTCCTCGAGCGAGCGCCACAGGCGGAGCCCCACCGGCACGCTGAGCAGAGCGACACCGACGAGCGTCGCGATCACCGCCAGCAGCGACGACCGCAGGGCGGCGAACTCGACCTGCCCGAGCACCACTACGGCCAGCCCCACCACCACGAGGGTGGCCCCCGCCGTCACCCGGGCCCAGTCGAACACCGAGTGCGGGGAGGACCTGCCGCCGCGGTCGTACTGCTGCCAGACCAGCATCGCGCCCACGGCCACCACCAGCACGGGCACGATCACGTGCAGGCCCGTCGCCGTGGCCACCATGAAGGACAGCACCGCGCCCGCCGCTCCCAGGACGAGCAGCCCCATCCCGCGGCGCCGCTCCCCCCTGCCGGGACGTGCGGACCCCTCCGGGGCCCGGCCGGAGGGGGTCAGTGCCCACAGGGCCGCGTAGAACAGCACGCCGGCCCCGGAGATCGCGGCGAGCAGGACCATCGCCAGACGGACGAGGGTGACACGCACCCCCAGGTGCGCGGCCAGCCCTGCGCACACGCCCGCGACCACGGCATCGTCGGAGATGCGGGTCAGCTGCGGGTACCACCGGAAGGCCGCCGCCCGCGTCGCCGGCGGGCGCCCCGGCGGCGCGACCGACACCGGGGGCGGGGCCGGGGCGTCGGGGGCGGTCGTCTGCTCACTCATGGCGTCATCGTCACAGATCCACCCCGGGGCCGCATCGGGGTTTCACCCCGAGATTCCCGGGGTACGGAAATCAGGGTCGATCCCCGATGTGTGCCGCCGGCCCGCCCAGCACGATGGGATCATGTCCAGTACGAGCACCCACGACGTCCAGTCCGAACTCCGCGACCTCTGGCGGACCCGCCCCGTCCGCACCCCGGACGAGTCCAAGATCGCCGGCGTCTGCGGCGGCGTCGCCCGCCGCTACGGGGTCGACCCTGTCCTCATCCGGATCGCCTTTGTCATCGCCGCCCTCTGGGGCGGGGCGGGCATCTTCCTCTACGCCCTGGCCTGGCTCTTCCTGCGCTCCGCCGGAGACGAGGTCTCCCCGGGCGAAGCCCTGCTCGGCCGGGGCCGCGCGTCCGGTTCCAAGGGCACCGCGCTCGTCCTCGTCGTCGTCGTGTTCCTCAGCGCCCCCACACTCGGCGGGTCCGGGGCCACGTTCTTCGTGGGCGCCGGCGTCCTCATGACGGCGGCGATGCTCGCCGGCTGGTACGGGCTGCACCGGCGCACCCCCACCCCGCCCGCCGGGTGGGCCGAGGTCTCGGCGCGCCCGCAGCAGCGGGAGACGGCCGGCGACGCCGAGCCCGGGTCCGGCCCGCACGCCCCCTACGGCCCGCCGGCCCCGCCCAGGTGGGATCCGCTCGGCGCCGCCCCGTTCGCGTGGGATCTCCCCGAGCCCGGCACCGAGCCGGCGCCCGGGCCCCGGCAGGACAGGCCACGCTCCCGGCTCACCAAGGTCACCCTCGGCCTGGCGCTCATCGCGGTGGCGGTCTCCGTGGGACTGGCCACGCTCGGAAGTATCGCGTGGCTCGACGCCACGACGATCGCCGCAATCGCCCTCGCGGTGGTGGCCGGCGGCCTGCTCATCGGCGCGATCACCCGCCGGGGCCACGGACTGCTCGTGGTGGCGGGCCCGCTCGCCGGATTTGTCCTGCTCTCCTCACTGGTCGACCCGTACCTCCCCGAGGGCGGCTGGGAGAACGCCGGCGAACTGCAGATCGCGATCACCGATCCCGCCGACCTGTCCGAACCGGTGCGGCACGAGATCGGCGGCGTCACCGTGGACCTGCGCGGCCTGGAACTGGACCGCGACCGCAGCTACAGCATCTCCAACAACGTCGGCGAGGTCCGGGTCCTGCTCCCGGAGGACCTGAACGTCGACGCGACCTGCCGCAACGACGTGGGTCGGGTCGACTGCCCGGCCGGCACGGACACGCCGGAGCCGTCCGGGCCCGTGCTCACCCTCGACGTCCACAACCGCGTGGGCACCGTGGAGGTCAGCCGATGAGCGCCCCCGACCAGCCCGGAACTCCCGAACCACCCCACTACGACAACGACGACAACGACGACGACGGCAACGACGCCACCGAGGAGGCCACCCCCATGACCACCGCAGACTCCGCGACCACACCGGACCAGCCGATCTACGAGCCGCTCCCGTACGGCTCCGGCTTCGCCCCCACGCAGCACTACGGCTATGGTGCCGCCCCCGGCTACGGTGTTGCTCCCGAGCCGGCGGCCAGTACGTCGCCGGCCGTGCCCGCCACCGAGCGCTCCGGATCCCCGGTCCTCGCCGTGGCCGGACTGCTCTCGATGGGGGTCGCGGTATGGGCGATCGTCGGGGCCCCGGTCCTCACCACTGCGATCATGCTCGCTGCGGGGCTCGTGGTGGCGGTGCTCGTCGGGCTCGTGATGGTGGTCCGCCGCTGACCGGGATTCACGTGCTTCGGCGCCCCGGCGGCGCAGCAACCCGGCAGCGCAGCAGCCGGCAGCACAGCAGCCGGCGGCGCAGCAACCCGGCAGCGCAGCAGCCGCCGAGGCGCCACCTCGCAATCCACCTACGCGATCACACGCCACCTACGGGATCCGATGGGTGAGTCGCAATCCCATAGGTGAACTTTCAAGTAGCGAGGGCAGGCGCGGGAGGCGACGGCCGAGGCGAGAGCAGGAGCAGGAGCGAGGACGGCCGTTCGGGACCGACCGGCGACACAGCCTTCTGAGTCAGGACAACTAGGCTCGGGGTCGTGGCTGCGCATACAGTTCCCACCCCCGACGGCCCCACCCCCGACGGCCCTGCTCCAGACAGCACCACGCCCGACGACCCCGCGCCCGCCAGCGCAGCAGAAGCAGAGAGCGCCGGGCCCGCTGACGCGTCCAAGGCCGGGTCCGAGAGCACCGCGGCCGCCGCGTCGACCATCGCCCGGACCTGGGAGCTGCGGCGACGGGCCGAGAAGAAGACCGCGTGGCAACGGCCGGTCATGGGGGCTCTCGGGGCGATCGGGTTCGCACTCGTCGCCAACCCGGAGCTGCTGCCGGGAGGAACCGCGATCGTGCTCGTCGCCTATGCCGTCGTGGTGGTCGCGCTCATCATCATCGCCGTGGTCGCCGCCCGCCGCGCGAGCTTCCGGGGTCACAGCGGCAGCGTCGAGATGCCGGAAGCACCTGGACGCCGGTGGTGGCGCCGTCCCGAGTTGGCGCCCCTCCTCGGCTTCTCCCTCATCTTCGGGGGCCGCGCGATCGGCGCGTTCGACCACTGGCCGGTCATCTTCGCCTGCGCGGCCGTCGCCGGGGTCGCCATCGGGGGCGTCCTGCCCCGCTACGAGACCGCTGACCACATCAACGGGGCCCGGCTCGAGAACCCGCCCGTGCCGACGCCGGACACCGTGGCCGCCGTCGACGGCGGAGAGCTCGCCACCGACGTGCTCGAGCTCCTCGTGCTGCAGCATCACACAGGCGAGCGACGCGTCGCCTGGTGCGCCGACGTCCTCGGCACCGACACCGCCGACATCGCGGACCGCATCTCCCGCGGCCGGCGCTGGCTCGAGTTCCCGGCCACCGAGGTCCACGACCCGGCACGCGCGGCCTGGACCCGCCTGAGCGCCGCCGGCCGCGAGGCGCTCGGCTACACCTGACCCCTACCCTGCGGTGCGCGCTCCCGGTGCCACACGCGCATCCGCTCCCGCAGCCACACGTGCGCCCGGATCTACTCCCACTCGATGGTGCCCGGCGGCTTGCTGGTCACGTCGAGGACGACCCGGTTGACGTCGGGGACCTCGTTGGTGATGCGGTTCGAGATCAGCGCCAGCGTCTCGTACGGCACCCGCGTCCAGTCGGCGGTCATGGCGTCCTCGGAGCTGACCGGCCGCAGCACGATCGGGTGCCCGTAGGTGCGGCCGTCGCCCTGGACGCCCACCGAGCGGACGTCGGCCAGGAGCACGACAGGGCACTGCCAGACGGTGTCGTCGAGCCCGGCGGCCGTCATCTCCTCGCGGGCGATGGCGTCCGCCGCGCGGAGCGTGTCCAGCCGCTCGGCGTCCACCGCGCCGACGATCCGGATCGCCAGGCCCGGTCCGGGGAAGGGTTGCCGGCCGACGATCGCCTCGGGCAGCCCGAGCTCACGCCCGACGGCACGGACCTCGTCCTTGAACAGCAACCGCAGCGGCTCGACGAGCGAGAACTCGATGTCGTCGGGCAGGCCACCGACGTTGTGGTGACTCTTGATGTTGGCCGTGCCGGATCCGCCGCCGGATTCGACGACGTCCGGGTAGAGCGTGCCCTGGACCAGGAAGTCGACGGCCGAGTCCGCACCCTCGACCGATCCCTGCTCCTCGATCGCCTGCGCGACCGCCCGCTCGAAGGAGCGGATGAACTCGCGGCCGATGATCTTGCGCTTGGTCTCCGGGTCGGTGACGCCGGCGAGGTGCCCGAGGTAGGTCTCGGACTCGTCGAGCGTGATGAGGCGCGCGCCGATCGCCGCCACGAAGTCGTGCTCGACCTGCTCCCGCTCCCCCGCACGCAACAGCCCGTGGTCGACGAACACGCAGGTGAGTCGGTCCCCGATCGCCCGCTGGACCAGCGCGGCCGCCACAGCGGAGTCCACGCCCCCGGACAGGGCGCAGATCGCGCGGCCCTCCCCCACCTGCTCGCGGACGGCCTCGATGAGCTGGTCGGCGATGTTGGCCGCGGTCCACGAGGGCTCGAGTCCGGCGATCTCGGTGAGGAACCGGGTGAGCACCTGCTGCCCGTGCGGGGAGTGCAGGACCTCGGGGTGGTACTGGACGCCCGCCATGCGGCGCTCCGCGCACTCAAAGGCCGCGACCGGCGCGCCGGGAGAGGACGCGGTGACGGTGAAGCCCTCGGGCGCGGAGGTGACGGCGTCGCCGTGGCTCATCCACACGGGGTGTGCCTCCGGCAGTCCCGAGTGCAGGGCCCCGCCACCGGCGGCGACGGCGAGGTCGGTGCGCCCGTACTCACGGCTGCCGGTCCGGGCGACCTCGCCGCCGAGCACGCCGGCCATGGACTGGAAGCCGTAGCAGATGCCGAAGACCGGGAGCCCCAGGTCGAACACGGCCGGGTCGAGGCGTGGGGCATCGTCGGCGTAGACGCTCGCGGGGCCCCCGGACAGAATCAGCGCGACCGGGTCCTTGGCGCGGATCTCCTCGACGGTCGCGGTGTGCGGGATGACCTCCGAGTAGATCCGCGCCTCCCGGACGCGTCGCGCGATGAGCTGCGCGTACTGGGCGCCGAAGTCGACGACGAGCACGGGTCGGGGTGCCGCCGCCTCTGCGGTGATCTGGGAGTCGGTCGTTGCGTTCTCGGCCACGGCGACGAGTCTAAGCCCCTACGCCCGGCGCGCTCCCCCGGGGAGCCACCGCCTGCTCAGCTCACACCGACGATCGGCAGGCGCAGCGCACCCGGCGCGGCCTCGGGCACCACCGGCGACGCCGGCGCGACCGGCGGGATGCGCCGGTACGACTGGTCCTGCGCGGGTCGCGGGTCCGCCTCCCCCTTGTTGGGCCACAGCGACATGGCGCGCTCGGCCTGCGCGGTGATGCTCAGGGCCGGGTTGACGCCGAGGTTCGCCGAGATGGCGGAGCCGTCCACGATGTGCAGGGTCGGGTAGTTCCACACGCGGTGGTAGGGGTCCACGACGCCGCTGTCGGGTGAATCCGAGATGGCGCAGCCGCCCAGGAAGTGCGCGGTGAGCGGGATGTCCGCGATCTCGCCCCAGGTGCCGCCCGCCAGTCCGCCGATCTTCTCGGCGATCCGGCGGGTCGCCTCGTTGCCCGCGGGGATCCACGACGGGTTGGGCTCGCCGTGGCCCTGTCTGCTGGAGACGTACCGGAACGGCCCGAGTCGCTTGACGTAGGTCTGGAGCGAGTTGTCCAGGTTCTGCATGACCAGGGCGATCACGGACCGCTGGCTCCACCGCCGCAGATGGAACAGCTGGAGGAACATGGCCGGATCGCGGCGGATCTCGGCGAGGAGCTTGCGCCAGCGCGGGGTGTCCCCGCCACCGTCGGTGAGCAGGGTCTGCAGCACGGCGATGGCGTTGGACCCCTTGCCGTAGCGGACCGGCTCGACGTGGGTGTCGGAGCGGGGATGGAACGACGACGTGATGGCCACGCCCTCGGAGAAGTCCTGTTCCGGCTTGTACTCACTGCGCATCGCGCCGAGGATCGACTCGGAGTTGGTGCGGGTCAGCTTGCCGAGCGCGCTGGACATGCGCGGCAGCGATCCGGCGTCCTTGGCGTAGTGCAGCAGGTGTTGGGTGCCCCAGGTGCCGGCGGCCACCACGACGTGCCCGGCGGTCATGGTGCCGGCCCGCTTGCCCCGGGGGGTCCAGGCCCCGGTGCGCTCGAGGGCCACCTCCCACGTGCCGTCACCGCGCTCACGCAGTCCGCTCACGGTGGTCCGGTCCACCACGCGGGCGCCCGCCCGCTCGGCGAGCCCCAGGTAGTTCTTCATCAGCGTGTTCTTGGCGCCGTGCCGGCAACCGGTCATGCACTCGCCGCACTCGATGCACGCGGTCCGGTCCGGCCCCACCCCGCCGAAGTACGGGTCCGGCACGGTCTCGCCCGGCTTCCCCTCGCCGCCGGTCTTCTCCCCGAAGTGCACGCCGACCGGGGTGTAGACGAACGTGTCCGCCGCCCCCATGTCCTCGGCGACGGAGCGGACCACCTCGTCCGAGTGGGTGTGCGTGGGGTTGGTGACCACACCGAGCATCCGGCGCCCCTGGTCGTAGAACGGGGAGAGCTCGGAGTCCCAGTCCGTGATGTGCGCCCACTGCGGGTCCTCGAAGAACGGGGCCCGCGGCTTGTAGAGGGTGTTCGCGTAGTTGAGCGAGCCGCCGCCCACACCCGCGCCGGCCAGGATCATGACGTCCCGGAGCAGGTGCACGCGCTGGAGCCCGAACAGTCCCAGCTTGGGCGCCCAGACGTACCGGTTCAGCCGCCACGAGGTCTTGGGGAAATCCTCGTCCTCGAAGCGGCGGCCCGCCTCGATCACGGTGACCCGGTAGCCCTTCTCCGTCAGGCGGAGCGCGGTGACGCTGCCACCGAACCCGGATCCGACGACGATCACGTCGGTGTCGGTGGTGGACGGTGCGACGCCCGCGGGCGACGGCGTGGTGGACGTCATAGGGAACTCCCAGAAGGCTCGAAGGTGTGGGCTACGTTACCCGAGAGTAGGTTCGCCCGGTCGACACCGGGGGGCCATTTGTCCAATCCGTGGTCGCCGACCCCGCGCGACGGCCCCCCGCCCGACGACCCTCCCCCGAACACGACCGCGACCGGTCAGGACCGGACGGACAGGTCCACCTTCTGGAATCCCTTGACGTCGGAGTACCCGCACTTGGCCATGGCGCGGCGCAGCCCGCCCATGAGGTTGCGGGTGCCGTCGGGGACGTTCGTCGGGCCGTCGAGGACCTCCTCGAGCGGTGCGAGTGCCGTCTCGTCGTCGGTCTCCGCCACATGGCCCCGGGGCACCTTGGGGTGCGCCGACACCGAGTCCCAGTACACGCCGCGTCCGGGCGACTCGAGCGCACCGGCCAGCAGCGGGCCCAGCACGACCGCGTCGGCGCCGCACGCCACGGCCCGCGCGATGTCGCCCGAGGTGTAGACGTCGCCGTCGGCCAGGACGTGGACGTACCGCCCGCCGGTCTCGTCGAGGTAGTCACGACGGGCGGCCGCGGCGTCCGCGATCGCGGACGCCATGTGGACCTCCATGCCCAGCACGGAGCCGGTGGTGGTGACGCCGTCGACCCCGCCGTATCCCACGATCACACCGGCGGCCCCGGTACGCATGAGGTGCAGGGCGGTCTTGTAGTCCACCACTCCCCCCGCGATCACCGGCACGTCCAGGCTCCCGATGAAGTCCTTGAGGTTCAGCGGCTCGTCCTCACCGCTCACGTGCTCCGCGGAGATGATGGTGCCCTGCACCACCAGCATGTCGATCCCGGCGGCGACCAGCCCGGGCGTCAGCTCGCGCGCACGCTGCGGGGACACCCGCACGGCGACGGTCGCGCCCTCGTCACGGATCCGGGCGACCGCGGCGGCGAGCAAGTCCGGGTCGAGGGGCGCCCGGTGCAGCTCCTGGAGCCGCGCCACGGCCCGGTGCCCGGTCACGTCCTCCAGCGCGATCTCGCGCAGCTCGGCGATCGCGGCCTCCGGATCCGGGTGGCGGGCCCAGAGGCCCTCACCGTTGAGGACCGCCAGGCCACCCAGTCGCGAGAACCGCACCGCCGAGTCCGGGGAGACCACCGCGTCGGTGGGGTGGGTCATCACGGGGATGTCCATGCTGTAGGCGTCGATCTGCCATGCCGTCGACACCTCCTTGGAACTGCGGGTGCGGCGGGCCGGAACGATGTCCACCTCGCCCAGTCCGTACATGCGACGGGCCTCGCGACCCAGCCCGATCTCCACGACATCGCGCACGACGCGTCAGTCCTTCCCGTTGTAGTTGGGGGACTCGACCGTCATCTGGATCGCGTGCGGGTGGCTCTCCCTGAGCCCCGCGGCCGTGATCTGGACGAACTGGGAGCGGTGCATCTCGGGGATGGTCGACGCTCCCGTGTACCCCATGCCAGCCCGCAGGCCGCCGTTCAGCTGGTGCAGCACCTGGGCGACGTCACCGCGGTACGGGACCCGGCCCTCGATGCCCTCGGGGACGAGCTTCTCCTCGGACAGGACGTCGTCCTGGAAGTAGCGGTCCTTGGAGAACGACTGCTCCTGCCCGGGCTTCCCGCGCCCGCGCATCGCGCCGAGCGAGCCCATCCCGCGGTAGACCTTGAACTGCTTGCCGTTCACGAAGATCTGCTCCCCCGGGGACTCCGTGCACCCGGCGAGCAGGGAGCCGAACATGCACGCCGAGGCGCCGGCCGCGATCGCCTTGGCCACGTCGCCCGAGTACTGCATCCCGCCGTCGGCGATCACCGGCACCCCGGCCCGGTCCGCGACCGCGGCGGCCTCGAGGATCGCGGTGATCTGCGGGGCCCCGACACCGGCGACCACCCGCGTGGTGCAGATGGACCCGGGCCCGATCCCCACCTTGATGGCGTCGGCCCCGGCGTCGATCATGGCCTGCGCCGCCTCGCGCGTGGCGAGGTTGCCGCCGATCACCTGGACCCGGTCGCCGAGCTCCCTCTTGACGCGGGAGACCATGTCGAGCGCGTTCCGGTTGTGGGCGTGCGCGGTGTCCACCACCAGCACGTCGACGCCGGCGTCCGCCAGCGCGCTCGCCCGCTGCCACGAGTCGTCCCCGGTGCCGACCGCCGCGGCCACCCGCAGGCGACCGTCGGAGTCCTTGGTGGCGTCGGGGTGCTTCTCGGTCTTGACGAAGTCCTTGACCGTGATGAGGCCGGTGAGGCGACCGTCGCCGTCGACGATCGGCAGCTTCTCGATCTTGTGCCGACGCAGGAGCCCGAGCGCGGCCTCCGCGGTGACCCCCTCGCGGGCGACGACGAGCGGGGCCCGCGACATCACCTCGTCGACGCGGCGGGACTTGTCCACCTCGAAGCGCATGTCGCGGTTGGTGATGATCCCCACCAGCTCGCCGCGTTCATCGGTGACCGGGAGCCCCGAGATCCGGTAGCGGGCGCACATCGCGTCGACCTCGGCGAGGGTGTCGGTGGGTGCGCACGTGACGGGGTCGGTGACCATCCCGGCCTCCGACCTCTTGACCGTCTCGACCTGCGCGGCCTGCTCGGCGACCGGGAGGTTGCGGTGCAGTACCCCGATCCCGCCCTGGCGGGCCATGGCGATGGCCATGCGCGATTCGGTGACGGTGTCCATGGCGGACGACACCAGCGGCACCCGCAGCGTGATGTCGCGGGTGAGCCGCGTACTCGTGTCCACCTCACTGGGGACGACCTCGGACGCGGCGGGCAACAACAGCACGTCGTCGAAGGTCAGTCCCACCATGGCGACCTTGGTCGGGTCGTCGCCGCCGGTCCGCACGGCGCCTCGCGACTCGCTCATCTGCATTCCTCCTGTAGGTCGTCCCTGGTACGTGAAAGGATACGGCGTCCGGGGACGGGGGCTCGAACCGTAGCCCCCGCGACGCGGTGCACACGGGTACGGTGAGGGCGTGAACGATCCCCTTCGCCACGGCCTTCCGCCCGACCCCTTCGCCGGAGACCCGGACGACCCGACCGCGGAACTCGCCGACCTGGACCCGGTCGACGACGGCGTGCCCGTCGGACCACTGGACCCCGAGGAGCGTCGCGCGATCCGGGAGGATCTCGACGACCTGGACGACTTCCGTCGCCTCCTGGCCCCGACCGGGGTCAAGGGGATCGCCGTGCAGTGCGAGGACTGCGCGGAGGAGCACTACCACGAGTGGGACATGCTCCGCGCGAACCTCCTACAGCTCCTCGACGACGGGGCGCTCCTGCCCCACGAGCCCGCGTTCGACCCGATCGCGGACGACTACGTCACCTGGGAGTACTGCCGCGGCTACGTGGACGCCGTTCGGGCGATGCAGCCGCGCCGCGCCCGCTGGCGCCGCTGAGCCCCGCGCCGCCGGCGCCGCGCCGTTGGTGCGGCTGAGCCCCGCGGGGCTCAGCTCGTCGGCGTGGTGGAGGCCGCGCTGTTGTCCCGCGACTTCGTCTGCGTGGGCGTGGGCACCTGCGTGACCGTGGTGCGGCTCTGCGACGGCTGCTGACGAAGCACGGACATGTCATCTTCGGAGACGTCCGGCTGCGGCGGCGACTCCTGCCCGGTGGTGGGTGACAGGAAGTCCTGCAGCCGCTGCATGTCCAGCGGGATGTGCAGCGAGGTGGGGATCTGGAGTCCGTCGAGGGGCGCCGGGGCGCCGGGGCCGCCCGGGGACGACGGCGCGAGCGGATCCTGGGGCGGCGGGGTCGGCGCACCGGGGACCAGCGTCGCGGGATCGGAGTCCGGAGAGCCCTCCGGGGCCGGCGCCTCCTCGGGCGCCGGCGACGGCACCGCGCTGGGCGTGATCCGGCTCAGGCCTCGCTGGATGGCGTCCCGGCGCTTCATCAGCTCGACCCGCTCGGAGGCGTCGCCGACCTCGTCGAGACGCTCGGAGACCTCGCCGAGCAGACGCTCGGCCTTCTCCCTGTCGCCCTCGCGGGCGGCCAGGTCGGCGGCGGTGAGGTGCTCGCTGAGGTCACTCACCAGCTCCACGTCTCCGGCACGGTCGGCGAAGACCGTCTTGGACACACCCCACAGCGGGTCGCCGGGCATGGCGCTGTGCGCGGCCACGGAGAGGCCGCCCACGATCATCGCGGCCACGGCCGCCGCACCCGTGGCGGCCTGCCACAGCGCAGGACGCTGACCGTGATGATGCCGGCCCGACCGCACCCCGCCCCGGCGGGGCCGCAGGGGCGCGACGTTCGGGGACAGTGCGACGGCGATCTCCTCGTCGCCCGGGAGATCGGGCAGCGGGGCGGAGCCGACCTCGGCCCGCCAGTCGGCGAGCATCGCCAGCAGGTCGGTATCCGCGCCGTCCGCCCCGGGCCGCTCCCCGGCGCCGAGCGCGGCGAGCAGTTCCTCGTCGCGCTCGAGTTCCGCGGGGTCGTACCCGTGGTCGGCGAGCGAGGCGACGTCGTCGCCACCGGTGGTGGAATCGACATGATCGTCGTTCATCGCCATCGCTCCTCTCCGTGCTGCTCGATCCTCGCCCGGAGCTGCTTCATGGCCCGGTGTTGGGCCACCCGCACGGCTCCGGCCGTACTGTCCACGATCTCGGCGGTCTCTTCCGCCGAGAGCCCGACCACGATCCGCAGTCGGATGATCTCGCGCTGCTTCTCCGGCAGGGTTCCCAACAGCCTGCTCATGGCCTTGGTCACCTCGCCGTCGAGGAGGTGGTCCTCCGGCCCCGTGTCGTCCGAGAGCACCTCGGGGAGGTACTCCACGGGATCCGACTTGTTCCGCGCGGCGCCCCGGTGGGCGTCCGCGACCTTGTGCGACGCGATCCCGTACACGAATGCCATGAAGGGACGTCCCTGGTCCCGGTATCCCGGCAGAGCCGAGAGCACCGCGATCAGCACTTCCTGCGCGACATCGTCAGCAGACAGGTTGACCCTCTCCGCGCCCCCGACGCGAGAGCGGCAGTACCGCACCACGCCGGGCCGAACGAGCTCGAGTACCCGCGCGGCCGCGGTCCGGTCACCCTTGACCGCGTCGGCGACGGCGAGTTCCAACTCGTCTGCTGTACCTGTCATCGAATTCGGGGCGCCTCTCGTTACACGCGTGTGTTACGGGGGCACGACCTTTCTCTCGGGGCGCGGGACGCCGTTCGCCTGTGGACCTTCGTGCTGCTTCGCAGAACACAGGATACGTGCGTGACGAAGTGCGCCACAGTGGGTCCGGTGAGCGCCCAGCGTAACCGCTGTACGCCGGGCGGGCCGCGGCACTCCTCGCCTGACACCGACGGGCCCCGGCCCCGCTGTCCGCGGGGCCGGGGCCCGTCGACGCCGGTGTGTCATGCTCCCGGCGCGTCAGTGTCGCCGGTGCGTCAGTGCGAGTGACCCGCGTGCGCGTCGGCCGACTCCTCCTCGGGCTTGTCCACGATGGCGGTCTCGGTGGTGAGCATCATCCGGGCGACCGAGCAGGCGTTGACCACGGCGGAATGGGTCACCTTGACCGGGTCGATCACACCGGCGGAGACCAGGTCTCCGTACTCGCCCGTGGCGGCGTTGAAGCCGTCCCGAGGCCCGAGCTCCCGGACCTTGCTGACGACGACGGAGCCGTCCTCGCCGGCGTTGGACGCGATCCAGAACAACGGCGCGGTGAGCGCCTTGCGGACGACGTTCACGCCCACGGCCTCGTCCTGATCGGCCGTGTCGGCGGCGAGCCGCTCGAGCGCCGCGGCGGCCTGGACCAGCACGGACCCGCCGCCGGCGATGACGCCCTCTTCGACCGCGGCCTTGGCCGAGTTCACGGCGTCCTCGACGCGGAGCTTGCGCTCGGTGAGCTCGGTCTCGGTGGCTGCGCCCACACGGATCACCGCGACACCGCCGGAGAGCTTGGCGATCCGCTCCTCGAGCTTCTCGCGGTCCCAGTCCGAGTCGGTGGCCTCGGCCTCGCGCCGCAGCTGCGCGACACGGGCGTCGACGTCGGCCTGGTCACCGGCGCCGTCGACGAGGATCGTCTCGTCCTTGGAGACGGTCACGCGGCGGGCCCGGCCGAGCACCTCGACACCGCACTCGGAGAGCTTCATGCCGAGGTCGGGGCTGACGACCTGGCCCTTGGTGACCACAGCCAGGTCGTCCTGGAAGGCCTTGCGGCGATCACCGAAGTACGGCGCCTTGATGGCGACGACCTTGAGGGTCTTGCGGATCGAGTTGACCACGAGGGTGGACAGGGCCTCGCCCTCGAGGTCCTCGGCGATGATCACGAGCGGCTTCCCGGTCTCGGAGACCTTCTCCAGCAGCGGGAGCAGGTCCGGCAGGGAGCTGATCTTCTCACGGTGGAGGAGGACGAGGACGTCCTCGTAGATCGCCTTCTGCTCCTCGGGATCGGTGACGAAGTACGGGCTGAGGTACCCCTTGTCAAAGGCGACGCCCTCGGTCACGGACACATCGGTGTGCAGCCCCTGGGACTCCTCGACGGAGACCACGCCGTTCACGCCGACCGCGTCCATGGCCTCGGCGACCATCCGGCCGATCTCGGGGTCCCGCGAGGACACGGTCGCGACCTGCGCGACGGCCTCGGAACCGGACACCGGGGTGGCAGAGGACGTGAGGAACTCGGAGACCGCGGCGGACGCCTTCTCGATGCCCTTGCCCATGGCCATCGGGTTGGCCCCGGCCACCACGTTGCGCAGGCCCTCGCTGATGAGGGCCTGGGCGAGCACGGTGGCGGTGGTGGTGCCGTCACCGGCGACGTCGTTGGTCTTGGTGGCGACGCTCTTGACCAGCTGGGCGCCGAGGTCGGAGAAGGGGTCGGAGAGCTCGATCTCCCGGGCGATCGACACGCCGTCGTTGGTGACGGTGGGGCCGCCGAAGGCCTTGGCGAGCACGACGTGCCGCCCGCGGGGGCCGAGCGTGACCTTGACGGTGTCGGTGAGCTCGTCGACGCCGGCGAGCATGCCCTTGCGGGCCTCCTCGTCGAATGCGATCAACTTGGACATGGATGGACTCCTGGAGGGTGAAGGTGGTGCGGAACTGTCTGGGCCGTGCGACGTGAGACACCTCCGCCCCGGTGCTGCCGGAGCGCGGCAGGGATCACCGGGGCGGGGGCACGGGACCGTCGATCAGTCGATGACCGCGAGGACGTCACGCGAGGAGAGGATCAGGTACTCCTTGCCCTCGTACTTGATCTCGGTGCCGCCGTACTTCGAGTAGATGACCTTGTCCCCCTGCTTGATGTCCATGGGGATACGGTCGCCGTCCTCGTCGAAGCGGCCCTCGCCGACCGCGACGACTGTGCCCTCCTGGGGCTTCTCCTTGGCGGTGTCCGGGATGACGAGTCCGGACGCCGTGGTGGTCTCGGCAGCAGTGGCCTCGACGAGAATCTTGTCCTCAAGCGGCTTGATCGCCACGATGGATCCTCCGTGTGTAGATGGTGTGTTCTGGGGGCGGGACCCGGGGGCGTCGTCGCGGGTGACGCGACCGGTTCCATACCAATTGGCACTCTATACTCGCGAGTGCCAGCACTCAAGTGTTCCGGGTGCGCGAGCCCGGCCCGGTTCGCTCACGGCGAACACCGCTCCGCCCGCCCGTGCGGAGGCCGGTGCGGTGGCCGGCGCCGGGGCCGCCTATCGCACCTGGGTGGTCTCGACCGGCAGCCCGGGGTCCGCGGCGACTGACAGCGCGCTGGGCGGGGCTCCCGCGGCCAGCAGCGCGGACGCCACTCCCACGACCATCGCCCCGTTGTCGGTACACAGCCGCGGCCGCGGCACTCGGAGCGTGATCCCGGCGTCGGCGCACCGCTCGGCCGCCAGCTCGCGCAGCCGGGAGTTGGCCGCCACCCCGCCCCCGATAAGCAGCGTGTCGACCCCAAGGTCGGTGCACGCCCGCACCGCCTTCATGGTGAGCACGTCGGCCACCGCCTCCTGGAAC
>DWWP01000032.1 GCA_019119635.1 Candidatus Dietzia intestinipullorum | reverse complement strand
GGGCGGCGCTACTTGCTGGTCACGAGAGCGCCGGCGATCGCCAGCATGAACACGTCCTTGGACAGGGACATGCCCTCGTCGCTGGGGCGGACACCGTCGGGGCGGGTCATGGACGGGTTCCGGAAGTACATGGCCATCAGGCCCGCGGAGAACGCGCCGAGTCCCGCGCCCGCGAGCTTTCTGGGGACGAATGGCGTGAGCAGCGCCGTCCCGATCCCGATCTCGGAGTAGGCGACGAACTTGCCGAAGGTGTCCGGGTCGAGCTGGTTGACCTGCGGGACGCCGGTGGAGGCGAAGCCCTGCAGACCCTGGGCGGCCTCGGTGGGCAGATCGCGCTTACCCAGCCCGGAGTTGAGGACGAACGCGCCGGTGACCCCGCGCAGGATGGCATTGGACAGGCTCAAGGTGATCTCCTCGTGTGGTTTCTCTGGTGTGGTGGCCGGCTGTCAGTTCTCGGTGCCACTCTGGGGGCGCTTGCCCAGCTCGGCGTCCAGGCGCAGCAGGCCCGGGCCGTCGTCGCCGGTCATCTCGAGGCGACCCACGATCTCGTCGACCGTCGCCTCCTCCTCGATCTGCTCGGACATGAACCAGTTGAGCAGCTGGTTGGAGTCGATGTCCCCGGCCTCGGAACAGGCCCGGTAGAGCTCGCGGATCGACTCAGACACGCGCTGCTCGTGGTGCAGGGCGGTCTTGAAGGTCTGCTTGGGGTCCTGTGACGGCGCGACCTCGCCGGCCGAGACATCGCCGATCTTCGGGTGGTTGCCACGGGCGTCGAGGTGGTCGATGAACTTGTTGGCGTGGACGATCTCCTCGTCGGCCTGGCGCCGCAGCCACGTGGCCATCCCCGGCAGGTCGGCCAGATCCATCTCGATGGCCAACTGGCGGTACACCAGGCTGGCCTCGAATTCGAGCGTGATCTGCGCGTTGAACTTGGCTTCGAGGTCGTCGTTGAGCTTCATGGGATCAAGGGTATGCCCCACCCGCCCGGCCGCAACACCACGCGGGTCGCCCGGGACGTGACGGCGGCGGCCGTGTACTAGCGTTCCTGCCGGACAGCGAAGGGAGACAGCGACGAATGAGTGGTGCGTCACCTGAGGGCGTGACGCCGCCCGAGGTCTGGAGCCTCGACCACCCGGACCACGGGCTCCTCGAGCTCGCTGTGGGCGGTCCCGACCAGCTCCGGGTCCTCGACAGCGGCTTCCCGCGCAGAAGGTCCGAGGATGCCGCCGGGAAGGTCGCCACCCCCGGGTACTCGGTGTTCCGCGGCGGCGCCCTGGTGGCGCGGGCGCCTCAGGTCGGGGACCACAAGGTGGCGATCACCCGGAAGCCGCCGGCGCGCGGCGAGTTCACCACCTCCCTCGCGGCGATGAGCGGCCCCCGCGTGCAGATGCGCAGCAGGATGTTCGCCACGGGTGTGGGGCAGGTGGCTTTCCGCGACGGCGGGGAGATCGTCCACTTCGACCCACCGCCCGGTTCTGCCGCCGAGGCGCGGCTGGAGAAAATCGCGGCGTCGCCGTGGAAGCGTGTGGTCTATCCGCTGGCCGCCGGGGTGGGGAGATCCGGCTGGGCTATCGCGGCCCTCGTCCTGGTCCCGATCCTCGGCCGACTCCTCAGCCCGGTGATCGACTGGATTGTCTCGCTGATCCCGGACGTCGACATCCCGTGGCCGGATATCTCTCTGCCGAGCATCCCCCTGCCCGATATCGATCTGCCGTCGATCGACCTCCCGGACGTCACCCTGCCGGGGTGGGTGGAGTTCCTGCTCGAGTACTCCAAGGTCTGGGTGCCGCTCGTGATCGCGGTGGTCGTGGCGGTGTTGACGGTCCGCCATTCCCGGCGCTCGCGCCGGATCCGGCAGTCCTGGGCCGACCGCCGTGACACCGTCGACCCGCCCGACGACGACACGGGCGAGACCAGTCCCTGACTCGCCTGGGCGGCCGCGGTGGGATCTGCCCCGGACGTGGGACGATGAGTCCGTAAACCCCGCGCCGCGTCGCGCGGGGGTCTGACGGCGGGAGGTGCACGTGAGCGACGGCCCCCGCCCGTCGGGCCCCGACGCGCCCCCCGCAGAACATAACCGCTACGCCGCACTGGGGCCCGTCCGTCGTCGTCTCCGTGGGGCCCGACTCGTGGCGGTGCGGTCCGTCGTCGAGTTCCTCCGCGACGGCAGTCCCGACCTCGCCGCCTCGCTCACCTTCTTCGGGGTGTTGTCGTTGTTCCCGGCGATCCTCGCGGGCGTGTCCCTCCTGGGCGTCTTCGGTCGTGGGGAACAGACGGTCGACGCCGTGATGCTCATGCTGTCCGAGGCCGCCCCGCCGGAGGTCCTCGACCCGGTCCGCGCGCCCGTGGAGTCGCTGGTCACGACGCCCGCCGCGGGGGCGGCGCTCGTGGTCGGCCTCGTGGTGGCGGTGTGGACCGCGTCCCGCTACGTCAGCGCGCTCGGGCGGGCGATGAACACGATCTACGGGGTCGACGAGGGGCGCCCCATCTGGGTGCACAAGCCCGCCGAGGTCCTGCTCACGGCGCTGCTGGTCGTCTTTGTGGTGATCGGCGGCCTGGCGTTGGTGTTCACCGGGCCGATCGCGGAGACCGTGGGCGGGTGGATCGGCCTGGGGGAGACCGCGCTGGCGGTGTGGAGAGTGGGCAAGTGGCCGGCCGCCGTCGTCGCCGCGATCCTCGCGCTGGCCACGCTGTACCGTTTCTCCCCCAACATCAGTGGCCGGCGTTTCCACTGGCTGTCCCTGGGCGCCGCCGCCGCGCTCGTGATCGTGGGGATCGGGACCGCGGGCTTCAGCGTCTACGCCTCGAACTTCGGTGACTTCAACCGCACGTACGGGTCGCTCGCCGGCATCATCGTGTTCCTGGTCTGGCTGTGGCTGGCGAACATGGCGGTGCTCTACGGCGCCCGCCTCGACGCCGAGGTGTTGCGCCTGCGGCAGTTGAGGGACGGTCTGCCCGCCGAGGAGGCGATCTCCGTGACGCCGCGGTCGACCTCCGCCCTGGCCGGTCAGGCCCGGCGACGCGCGAAGATGCTCGACGAGTTCGCCGAGATCCGCCGATTCGCGGAGACGGGCCGGGGAGGGGCAGGGTCTGACGGGACCGCCGTCGGCGACGGGGCCGGGCGGTAGTGTTGCCCGCATGCGCCTACTCGTCACAGGTGGCGCCGGGTTCATCGGCTCCAATTTCGTGCGCACCACGGTGGCCGAACGGTCCGGCGTCCACGTCACCGTCATCGATTCCATGACCTACGCGGCCAACCCCGCGACGCTCGCGGACCTCGTGGCGACGGGGGCGGTGGAGTTGGTCGAGGCCGACATCACGGACGCGACCGTGATGGACTCCCTGGTCTCCCGGCTGACCGGCGACGACGACGCCGTGGTCCACTTCGCCGCCGAGAGTCACAACGACAACTCGCTGAGCGGCCCCTGGCCGTTCGTGCACTCGAACATCGTGGGGACGTTCACGCTCCTGGAGACCTGCCGGCGACATGATGTCCGGCTGCACCACATCTCGACGGATGAGGTGTACGGCGATCTCGCGGTGGACGACCCGGCGAAGTTCACCGAGGAGACCGCGTACCAACCGTCGAGCCCGTACTCGGCCACCAAGGCGTCGTCGGACATGTTGGTCCGCGCGTGGGTGCGGAGCTACGGCCTGCGCGCGACGTTGAGCAACTGCTCCAACAACTACGGCCCGTACCAGCACGTGGAGAAATTCATCCCGCGCCAGATCACCAACATCCTCGACGGCCGCCGCCCGCGCCTCTACGGCAGTGGCGCCAACGTGCGGGACTGGATCCACGTGGACGACCACACGTCGGCTGTGTGGGCGATCCTCGACCGGGGCGAGACCGGCCGGACCTATCTCATCGGCGCGGACGGCGAGCGGACCAACCTCGACCTGATGCGGGAGATCTGTCGGCTCATGGGCGTCGGCGAGGACGGGTTCGACCACGTCACCGACCGCCCCGGACACGACCTGCGGTACGCGATCGACGCGAGCCGCACGCGCGAGGAACTGGGCTGGGCGCCCCTGCTCACCGACCTGCGGGAAGGGCTGCAGCACACGATCGACTGGTACAGCGACCACCGCGACTGGTGGGAGCCGGTCAAGGAGCGGGTCGAGGCGCGGTACGCCGCGACGGAGCGGGTGTTGTGAAGGGGATCATCCTGGCCGGCGGCACCGGCTCCCGGCTGCAGCCGATCACACTGGCCACCAGCAAACAGCTGGTCCCGGTGTACGACAAGCCGATGATCTACTACCCGCTGAGCACGCTCATGCTCGCGGGTATCCGGGACATCCTCGTGATCACGACCCCGGAGGACGCCCCGCAGTTCCGCAGGTTGTTGGGCGACGGGTCGCGGTTCGGGATCTCGCTGAGCTTTGTGGAGCAGGCCCGGCCGGAGGGGCTGGCGCAGGCGTTCGTGCTCGGTGCGGACCACATCGGCGACGACCCGGTCGCGTTGGTCCTGGGCGACAACATCTTCTACGGCCCCGGCATGGGCACGCAGCTCCGGCGGTTCTCCGAGCCGGACGGCGGCGCCGTGTTCGCCTACCGTGTCTCCGATCCGAGCGCGTACGGGGTGATCGACTTCGACGACGACGGCCGCGCGATCAGCCTCGAGGAGAAGCCGGAGGCCCCGCGGTCGGACTTCGCCGTCCCGGGCCTCTACTTCTACAGCTCCGACGTGGTGGAGGTGGCCCGCGGACTCGCGCCGTCGGCGCGGGGCGAGTACGAGATCACCGACATCAACCGCCACTACCTGAACGAAGGCCGCCTGCAGGTGGAGGTGCTGCCGCGCGGCACGGCCTGGCTGGACACGGGCACCCACGACTCCCTGCTCGATGCGGGCAACTACGTGCGCACCATCGAGGCCCGCCAGGGGCTCAAGATCGGCTGCCCGGAGGAGGTGGCGTGGCGGATGGGATATCTCGACGACGACGAGCTGGCCTCCCGCGGCCATGAACTGCGTAGATCCGGCTACGGTCAGTACCTCCTCGACGTGCTCCGGCGCGAGACGGGGAGACGGCCGTGACGCCCGCGGCCGGCGCGGGACGCGCCGGCATCGTGGTGGCCGGCGGCCGTGGTCAGCTGGGCACCCACCTCGTCGGCGCGAGACCGGGGGTCGTCCGCGCGCCCGGACGCGCAGACCTCGACCTCACCCGCCCGGCGACGATCGAGGCCTACCTGGACCGGAACCCGGCCGACACGGTGATCAACTGCGCCGCCCATACCGATGTCGACGGGGCGGAGACCGACGAGGCGGGCGCCCGGGCGGTCAACGTCGACGGCGCCCGGGCACTGGCCGAGGCCTGCCGTCGGCGCGGCGTCCGCCTGCTGCAGGTGAGCACCGACTACGTCTTCTCCGGAGCCGTGCCCGGGGGCGGCGACCCGGCCGCCGCACCGGCGCTCGATCCGGCCGACGACCCCGCCCCGGCCACGGTGTACGGGCGCACCAAACTCGAGGGCGAACGCGCGGTGCTCGCCTCGCACCCCGAGGCGACGGTCCTGCGGACGGCCTGGCTCTACACCGGGCCGGACCGCGACGGGCTGGGTATCGCGGGCGGCGACTTCGTGGCCACCATGGCACGGCTCGAGAGCGAGCGGGACGAGGTGACGGTCGTCGCTGATCAGTGGGGCTCGCCCACGTACGCTCCGGCGCTGGCCGGGGCGATCCTCGCGATGCTCGACCTCGAGGAGGTCGGCGCGGTCGACACCCGCGGCCTGGTCCTGCACGCGGCCGGGGACGGCCGGGCCACCTGGTACGACGTCGCGCGGCGGACCTTCGAACTCCTGGGCGCGGACCCCCGGCGCGTCCGGCCCTGCACCACCGAGGAATTCCCCAGGCCCGCGCCACGTCCGGCGTTCTCGGTGCTGTCCGGGACTGCGTGGCGCCAGGCCGGGCTGGCGGCGCTGCCGCACTGGGACGAGAGCCTGACCGTGGCCCTGGCACAGGCTCCGGGGACGTAGGGGGCCTCGTCGTCAGGCGATGTCGGCCCGTAGCGCGGACGGCGCCGCGATCGGGGGCGGCGTGGTGAGCACCGGCGCGCCCAGGCCCTCGTGTGCCTGCGACAGTCGGCCGAACAACGCGGCCCGGTCCACGGGCCTGTGCGGCAGGCCGAGAGCGCGACGCACATCGGACGGGACGAGGCCCGCCGCCGCATCGACCACGGTCCGGCACGACCGGTGCGCGCTGACAGCGGTGTCGACCGCGCCCGAGCAGGGCCTGGCGGTCTCGCGCAGCCGCGCAGCCGCCCGCCGTCCCGCCGTGGTCGCCCGGGCGTGGGACCGGCTCCCGCGCAGCAGTTGCTCGAGCTCACGGGCCGAACCCGGGGAGGTGCGGGCGCCCTGCAGGTGGGCGATCCGGGCGCTCTGTCGCACGTACTCGTCGGACTCGGCGGTGTTCAGCGGCGTCGCGGAGAACCGCTGGTGGGAAGCCAGCAGGGCCCAGGTGGTGGCGGCGTGCGCCCACTCGACCATCCCGGGGTCCGCACCGTAGAAGTAGTCGCCGTGTTCGGTGACACCGGAGAACGAGGCGCGGTCGCGATAGGCGTGCTCGATGGTCACCATCGCGTCGTCGACCGTGCCGAAGGTCGTGATCTCGGTGAGATCGTGCAGGTAGTCGTCCACGTCCCACGGGTCGTCCACCAGCCCGGCCGTCACGATCGTCGCGGCGTAGGCGGGCTCTGCCGCCAGCATGAGCAGGCCGGTGGTGATGCCGATCGGCGTGGCCGCGTCCCCGTGGACCCGCCAGATGGGGTCGTCGGGACCGAACCAGCGGGGACCGGGGATCTCCGTCATCGAGCACCCGGGCGAATCCGTCCGACGAGACGGGGCCAGTGGGGACATCGACACTTCCTGCGGATCGTGGTGGAGTGGCTCGTGCTGCGCGCGACTCTATCGCGGAGTGCGGCTCCGGGCGTGTGGCGCCGCGCACAATCGGGGGGAATGTCGCCGAACCGCGGGGCCGCGTCAGCCCCTATTCTGGGAGACCGGCACGTCAGGCGCGCCGGCCGGACACATGAGGAGAACGCAAGTGACATCCACCCCCCTTCCCGATCCCCGCACTGGGCCCGTCGTCCCGGAGCGTTTCGCCGGACGTACCGCGATCATCACCGGAGCCAGCCGCGGCATCGGCCTGGGTATCGCCCGCCGACTTCTCGCCGAGGGGGCGTCGGTCGTCATCACCGCGCGGAAGCAGGAGGGCCTGGACCGCGCCGCCGCCGAGCTCGACGCGCCGGACCGGGTGCTGACCGTGGCCGGCGCCGGCGATGACGAGGACCACCAACGCGAGGTGGTCGCCCGCGCCGAGGAGACGTTCGGCCCCGTCGACTTCCTGGTCAACAACACCGGGATCAATCCCGTCTTCGGCCGCACCATCGACGTGGATCTGGCGGCGGCCCGCAAGATCACCGAGGTCAATGCGCTCGGCACGCTGGCCTGGACGCAGAAGGTCTACCACTCGGGCTTGGGCGAGCGCGGTGGCGCCGTGGTCAACGTGGCCTCGATCGCGGGCCTCGCGCCGTCGCCGGGGATCGGTTGGTACGGCTCCACCAAGGCTCTGGTCGGCCGGCTCACGCAGGAGCTCGCGGTGGAACTCGGCCCCGCTGTGCGCGTCAACGCGGTCGCCCCCGGCGTGGTCAAGACCAATTTCGCCGAGGCCCTGTACTCCGGGCGGGAGGAGGGGATGTCCGCCGCGCTGCCCGCCGGCCGTCTGGGCGTGCCCGATGACATCGCCGGCCCGGTGGCGTTCCTGCTCTCCGACGACGCCCACTGGCTCACGGGTCAGACACTCGTGGTGGACGGTGGCGCGCACATCGTCGGCGCCGGTCTGGGCGGCTGAGCATGGCGACGATCCAGGAGTACTGCGCCCAGACCGGCCGGACGCTCGAGGCGACCCCGCCCATGGCCGTGGCCGCACAGCCGCTGGCCTGGGTGGAGACCCCGCCCTGGCAGCGGATCGAGTCACCGGAGCCGTCGGCGGTGATCTACGTCGACCCGAACGCGCAGCGCGACGGGTTCTCGCCCAACGCGGTGGCCACGTGCGCGCGCATCGCGCCGGCGATGTCCACCGAGGACGCCGTGGCGTCGATCGTCGCCACGGCAGAGGTGCTCGCTGACTGGACCCTGCTCGAGGAGGTGGCCGGCGAGGGCGACATCGAGGCCGGTGCCGTCTCCAGCGTCTACCGGTACGTCCGCGGCACCTACACGGCCGAACCCGGCCGGATGTCCACGTCGAGCCTCATCGTGGGATGGAGCGACGCCGAGGCGACCTACGTCTTCCAGTTCGTCGTGACGGGGTGGCGCGACGACGTCGACCTGCACGACGCGGCGATGGACTGCCTGCGGATCGGCGAGTGGTCGGCGTCCCAGATCGTGGACGCGATGCGCGGTTAGGGTGGGTGGCATCGACCCGTAAGGAAGGCAGGAGCCAGGTGGAGCGACGCGAGCTCAGCGTGACCGGGGCATGGGAGATCACGCCCCGCCGGATCCCCGACGACCGGGGGATGTTCCACGAGGCGTTCACTGACCCGGAGTTCCGGCGGATGACCGGGCACCGGTTCGACCTGGCCCAGGTCAACGTCTCGGTCTCCGGCGAGGGGGTCCTGCGGGGCCTGCACTACGCGGACGTCCCGCCCGGCCAGGCCAAGTACGTCCTCTGCCCCGCGGGCACGGTCTTCGACGTGATGGTGGACGTACGGGTGGGGTCCCCGACATTCGGCGAGTGGGCGGGGGTGCTCCTCGACTCCGAGGAACAGAAGGCGGTGTACGTGCCCGAGGGCGTCGCGCACGGGTTCCTCGCGCTGGAGCCGCAGTCCACGGTCATGTACTTATGCTCGGAGGGCTGGAGGCCGGGCGCCGAGCACGGCGTGGACGCCTTCGACCCCCACATCGCCGTGGACTGGCCGTCCGTGGCGCTCGACGGCACCCCGATCGAGCACGTGATGAGCGACAAGGACCGCGAGGCACCGAGCCTTCTCGACGCGGCGGCCGCCGGACGGCTCCCGCAGTGGGAGGACTGTGTGGCCCACGTGGACAGACTCCGCGACTCGACGCCCCGCGTCGACGCGGAGTGGCGCCCCTCCGACTGATCCAATACCGTCGGGGGCATCACTGGGCAGTTGCTCAGCACCAAGGACAAACAGCAACAAGGAGAACACCATGTGTCGTCCCGCCCCGTGTTCCGTCTGCGGCAAGACCACCTGGGAAGGCTGTGGCGAGCACATCGACGAGGTCAAGGCCGCCGTCCCCGCCGACCAGTGGTGCGGCGGCGAGCACTGAGCACCGGCGCAGGACATAGCCGATGAACGCTCCCTGTGTCACCGTCGACCGCGACGGGCCTGTCGGTCGGGTCACGCTCGACCGCCCCGACCGGCGCAACCCGCTGTCGTTGCAGATGATGCGCGAGGCCACGGACGCCGTCCGCGCGCTCGGCGGGGACGCCACGTGTGGCGTCGTGGTGCTCACCGGGTCGGGTCCGGCGTTGTCGGCCGGGCACGAACTGTCCGAGATGCTCGACCGCACGCTCGAGCAGGAGCAGGAGATCTTCGACACCTGCGTCGACCTGATGGAGTCGATCCAGTCCATCCCTCAGCCGGTGATCGCCGAGGTGCAGGGGCACGCCATCGCGGCCGGGTGCCAGTTGGTCGCGACCTGCGACCTCGCCGTCGCGGTGGACTCCGCCCGGTTCGGCACCCCGGGCGTGAAGATCGGTCTCTTCTGTTCCACCCCGATGGTCGCGGTCTCCCGTTCGATCGGCCGTAAGCGCGCCCTGCAGATGCTGCTCACGGGGGAGACCATCGACGCCGCGACCGCCGTCGACTGGGGTCTGGTCAACGAGGCCGTCCCGGCGGAGCGACTCCGGCCCCGGGTGGACGAGTTGGCCGCGCAGATCGCCGACGCGAGCCCGCTCACGTTGGAGATCGGCAAGCAGGCCTTCTACACCCAGATCGATCTCCCCCAGGAGGACGCCTACCGGCAGATGGCCGAGACCATGGCGACCAACGCGCTCACCCGCGACGCCCAGGAGGGCATGAGCGCGTTCCTGGACAAGCGAACGCCACGGTGGCGCGGGGAGTAGACGACACCACCGCAGCGGCACCGCCCGCGCGGCCGGTCGGCCCGCGGGTCAGGGGTCCAGCGGCTTGTGCCGGTCCAGCTCGCGCAGGAACTCCGGGTCGTCGTCAGGAGCGATGACCGGCGGCGGGGCGGGCTGCGAGGCCGGCCCGAACGCGCGCCACAGCAGAACCGCCACGGTGATCACCCCGATGAGTGCGAACAGCCAGATCACGATAACCTCCTTCATTCCACGATACGTATCCTTGAGGCCATGAGCGAGCGAGACGAGACATCCACCGACGCGCCGGAGAAGCCCCGGGCCACGCCGGGGGCCCGTCTGGCCCGGAACATGGTCTTCTACACCGTGATGCGCCTGCTGTTGGTCGTGGCGATCGCGCTACTGATCGTCGGACTCGGGCTGCTCGTCGGCGTCGAGGTCCCGATGTTGGTGGCGGCCATCATCGCGGTGCTGATCGCGATGCCACTGTCGATGGTCCTGTTCACGCGGATGCGTGCCGCGATCAACGCGGACATCGCCGATCTGGAGGCGGGGCGACGCGAGAAGCGCGAGGATCTCCACCGCCGGATGGACGAGGCCTGAGCCCCGGCCGACGGACCGACCCTCGACCGACGGACTGACCCCGACCGACGGGCTGAACTCCGACGGCCGTCGGGCTCGCCGTGTTGTCGGCCCCGCGGTACCGGGCCCGGTGCGGGCGGGGCCTACGGCTGCGTCGGTACGGTGGTCGGCTGCGCAGGATTCTCAGAGCCGAAGAGTGGCGGCAGGTCGTGGGATCCGCTGCTCGAGCCGGGGAGCGGGCCGGACCCGATGGAGCCCTCCGGTCCCGAAGGCGCGCTGGACGTGTCCGAGGTGGGCGCGGACGGGCTGGGTGGCCCGGACTCCTCGGCACCCTCGGTGACAGTCGGGACGGGGACCGTCGTCGGCGGCTCGGACGAGCCGGGAGGCGTCGGGTCCGTCGCGACGGGCGGCGTCGGCTGGGCCTCGCCGTCGGTGGGCTCGCCGGGGGTGGTGGTCTGGTCTCCCGGCGTGGTGGTCTGGTCGCCCGGGGTTGTGGTGTCCTCCGTCTCGGTGGGAGTGGAGGCGCCGGTCTCGGACTCCGGCGAGTCTGTCTCGGAGGCGTCCGGCGTCGGCCGCGCATCGGTTCCCCGCGGGTCCTGCTCGCCGTTGCGCTCGTCGTTCCGGTCGATCTGCGCGTCATCGTCCGGGCCGGCGTCGGTCCGCGGCTGCGCCGGGGTCCACTGCTGGGACGAGGTGCTGGTGTCGGTCTCGGAGCCGCGCGTCGGGGCGTAGGTCCCCGAGTCGTCGTCGGGCACGTACAACGCCCCCGGTGCCGGCTGGACGCCGATGTAGTACCGGCTGAGGCAGTGGTCGGTGATCCCCTGCGACCCGTCCGTGAACACGGTCATCCCCGGAGTGCCGCCGTCGGCCTCGGTGGAGCAGCGCGCGATGAATCTGCCGGGCTCGGACTCGCGGCTCGTGGGCTCGGTCGTCGAGGTGAGGTCGGTGGCGGTGGTGGAGCGCGGAGCCTCGGACAGCACTTGCGGTTCCGGCTGTGAGCACGACGCCGCGACCAGCGCGATCGCGCTGGCGGAGAGGAGCATCCGGGTTCGCATAACGATATTATCTCAGTTCTGTCAAGAGTTGGCCACTCATTGCCGGGATCCGGGGCCAGCGCACGGTGAAGTGTGCACACGCCCCGGTCGAGCTCGAGCTCGTGGTAGCGGGGGCGGACCGGTCGCCGGTCCCCACAAAATCGACATCGCGTGGCGTGACCGCAATGTTACCGGCCGCGCGGCGGTGGTGGCGAGCGTCGACGGTATCGCGGACTGTTGGCGGGTCGGATAGGGCTGGCGCGCTCAGCAGACTGTTCCCCACGTGACTCAAGTGACGTATGGTGCGCATGTGACTGGGGTGGCCCCGGTCGTGCCCTGACCCACGGACGACAAGGTGATCCCATGTTCCAGCGCCGCAGCCCACTCCGCCCCGCTCCACGCACACGGTCACTCGCTCTCGGAGGGGCGCTGGCCGCGCTCGCCGTGGTCGGCGGCGGCACGGTCGTGGCGGTCACGGCCCCCTCGGAGGTGGACTCCGGCGAGATCCGACTGGCCCAGAACACCGCGGCGCAGGAGATGGAGCTCGGGACCCCCGTGGATCTCGATCTCGAGCCCGTGGTCGCCCGCGCCGCCGGCGGCACCATTCCCGAGGGCACGACGGTCCAGGTCACAGGCCTGCCCGACGGACTGGTGCAGAACGGTTGGGTGATCTCCGGAACGCCGACACGGGCCGGCACCTATGACGTCCTGGTCACCGTTTCCAACTCCGGTGCGTCCGAGTCGGAGAAGGTCTCGATCACCGTGGCGGACGACGCCTCCGGTGAGGCTGGCGCCGAAGCCGAAGCCGGAGCCGGAGCCGCGACCGAGGCAGGGGCCGGAGCTGCGACCGCGGCAGGAGCCGAGACCGCGACGACCGAGGCCGAGACCTCCGATGCCGAGGCGCCTGAGTCCCCGACGACCGGCGATGCCGAGACCGGGGATCCGGAGCCCACCCTGTCCGCCGTCCCGGGGGACAACACGCTGACGACCGCCGGCGCTGACACCGAGGCCGGCACCGGTGAAGGTGAGTCGCCCGACCTGTGCGCGATCGTCGACGGCGGCGACGGTGGCGACGGCGCCGATGCCACGGACGGCGAGTCGACGGACGGTGCGGCCCTGGCAGCCGGTCTCGCCCCACTGCTCGCGGGCGACGGCGAGGACGCGCCCGCGGGCCTTGCGATGGTGCTGGTCAACGCGATCTCGGGTCTTCTGCCGTCGTTGCTCGGCGAGGGCGGGTCCGCGGGCGATGTGGGCTCGTTCGGTCAGATCCTGTGCACGCTCGGGCCCGGGCTCCCGACCGGAGGCGTCGACGAGACGGCTGGTGACGGCGCTGCTGAGGACGGCGCCACCTCCGCCGCCACGGCCGCCGACGGAGCCACTCCCGCCGATGGCGCTCTCGGCGCCGACGCCGAGCCCGCGACCGCGGCGGCCGCAGCCGGGGCGCCCGGGGCGGCGGCCCTGCTGTCCGGGCTCATGGGCGCCGGCACGGGCAGCCTCGGCGGCTGACTCGGTGCGACCTGCCGAGTCGGGTCTGCATCAGGTGGGGCCCGAGCGCTAGAGTCTGTCTACCGACTGAGGCGCCCCTGAACACGGTGGGGCGGCATCACCTCTACCGCCAACGAAGGGTCCGGCCCCACCATGTTCTCCCGCACCTTCGTCGCCGCCTCGGCTTCTGCTCTCACGGCCCTCGCCCTCGCCGCCCCCGCTGCCCACGCTGAGGACGACGGCGCCGGGGCCGGCAGCCTCGACGCGGGCAGCCTCGAGCTGGGGAGCCTGGACGGCGGCAGTCTGGCCTCGCTCGGCGACGACGAGGCGGGTGGCGCGGACGTCGGGACTGACGGCGACGCGCCGGACGCCGTATGTGACCTGCCCGATCTCGGTGGCTCTGTCGCCAAGTTCTATCCGTTGTCCGGGCTCGAGGACATGCCGGCCCCGGTCATGGACGTCATCACGTCCGCGCTCGATGCGGTTCCGAACGTCCTCGAGCTGGTCGCCGGCGAGGGGAACGGTGCCGGCGTGGTCGGTCAGGCGGGGTCGCTCGCCGATCCGTTGTGTACCTCGATCCTCGGCGGCGAGATGACACAGCCGCCCGTCACCGTGGTGGTCGACGAGGACGGTGGCCCGGTCACCACGGTCACGGGCACCGTCGCCGCAGCGGCCCCGGCGAATGCGACCGTGACGCGCTCCG
>DWWP01000031.1 GCA_019119635.1 Candidatus Dietzia intestinipullorum | reverse complement strand
AAAATTTGGCACTATCACAAACAAAACACACTGTTGAGTTCTCAAACAACACCCGCACACCGCTCCACCGACACCAACCAGGCACCGACTTCACAGGGCGTGTATCCCTCGCCGCCCCTCTCGAGGCAACTTCTCCAGTCTAGCGGTTCCGTTCTTTCCGGTCAAACCGGGGTTCCGGCCGCTCTTCTGTGAGCGTGTCGCTCCGGTCGGTCCGGCCTCTCGGTCGGGCCCGCTCTGGGCGACGTCCAATAAGTTACGCAGACGTGAATGGAAACGCAAATCGCCTGGTGGGAGCCCATATACGCGAGAACGGCGCCGGTGCGAACCGACGCCGTTCCAGTGTGCTCCGTGGAGGGCCTGCTCAGAGGAACCGGACGCCGGCGAAGCTCTTCTTGCCGCGCCGCAGCACCAGCCAGCCCCCGTGCAGCAGATCGGTGCGTTGGGGCTCCCACTCCGGATCCGAGATGCGCTCGTTGTTCACGTACGCGCCGCCCTCCGAGACGGCACGGCGTGCCGCTCCTCTGCTCTCACTCAGCCCCGTCGCCACGAGCAGGTCGATGATCCCCGACGGCTCGCCCGGCTCCACCGACACCGCGCCGGCGTCCTCGAGGGCGGCGGCCAGCGTCGACTCGTCGAGGGACCCCAGGACCCCCTCCTCTCCCCGGCCGAAGAGCGCGCGCGAGGCGGCCTGTACCGACTCGGTCGCCGCCACCCCGTGCACCAGGGTCGTCATCTCCTCGGCCAACCGCTTCTGGGCCGCACGCTGGTGCGGCGCGTCCCGAGTGGCAGCATCGAGCTCGTCGATCTCCTCGCGGCCGAGGAAGGAAAACCACCGCAGGTACCGCACGACGTCGGCGTCGGCGGTGTTGAGGAAGTACTGGTACCAGGTGTAGGGCGAGGTCATCTCCGGGTCCAGCCAGAGACTGCCCCCACCGGTGGACTTGCCGAACTTCGTGCCGTCCGAGGCGGTGACCAGCGGAACCGTCACGCCGTGGACGGACTCGCCGTCCACACGACGGTTCAGGTCCACGCCCCCCACGATGTTGCCCCACTGGTCGGACCCACCGATCTGCAGTGTGCAACCCATGTTCCGGCGGAGCTGGAGGTAGTCGTTGGCCTGCAGCAGCATGTAGGAGAACTCGGTGTACGAGATCCCGTCACCCTCGAGCCGCCGCTTGACGGTGTCCCTGCCGAGCATGGTGTTGAGGGAGAAGTGCTTACCCACGTCCCGCAGGAACTCGATGGCCGAGAGGTGCCCGGTCCACTGCATGTTGTTGACCACGCGGGCACCGGACGGCCCGTCGTTGATGTCGACAAACGCCTCGAGTTGTCCCCCGATGCGCTCCGCCCACTCCGCGACGGTCACCGACGTGTTCATGCTGCGCTCCCCCACCTCGCGGGGGTCGCCGATCATCCCCGTCGCCCCACCGGCGAGGACGACGGGCCGGTGTCCGGCGAGCTGGAACCGCCGAAGCGTCAGAAGGGGGATCAGGTGCCCCGCGTGCAGACTCGGTCCCGTCGGGTCGAACCCGCAATAGAGCGACACGCGCCCCTCGTCCAGGTGGGAGCGCAGGGCGTCGATGTCGGTCGACTGCCCGATGAGGCCCCGCCACTGCAGGTCATCGAGAATGTTGTCGGTCACGGGGGTCATTGTCCACCATCTCCGTCCGGGTGGGTCACGGGGCGGGGGTGCGTGATCGCCGACGCGCGGGGACTACGGCGGTACGCCGAGACCTCCCGCGCCCCGGCGAGCCAGAACCGCCAGGGACGGTCGGGTTCCCGCGAGACCCCGACCCGCGGCCCTGTCCTGATGTCCTCGTCAGCGAGGCGCCCCGGCGCGAAGACGACCGACGACGACGAGTCGAGCAGGTCCGTGCCCCGGAACCCGAGGTCCACCCCGAGCGTCCGGCCGAGATTGCCGGGTCCGCGGGCGACGCGCTCGCCCGCGACGCCTGGTCGGCGGTCGGCGACGATGTCGTGCCCGCCTTCGACCCGGCCCGCCCGGAGCAGCACCCCGCCACCCTCACCCTCGGGTCGACACGTGACGTTGGCGCACTGGTGGATGCCGTGGCTGAGGTAGACGTACAGGTGACCGGCGTCCCCGAACATCACCTCGTTGCGAGGCGTCCGGCCCGGCCACGTGTGCGCGGCCGCATCCGGGTACCGCGACCCAGCCGGCCCGCCGTAGGCCTCGACCTCGACGATCCGGACCGCGACCGGTCCATGGCTGAGCACACCGCCGAGCACAGCCCGCGCGGCCTCCTCCGGAGCAGCCGTGCGCAGCAGCTCCCGGAACTCCTCGGGGTCAGTGGTGTACCGGCTCACTCCGCGGACGCGTCCCCCGACCGTTCGATCAGCTCGGCGTGCTCGTCGTCGTCGACCTCACGGGCCTCGTCCACCAACAGGACCGGGATCCCGCCGTCGATCCGGTAGGCCCGCCGGAGACGGGGGTTGTAGAGCGTGTCGTCCCCCACCAGGAGCAACGGGCCGCGGTCCTCGGGGCAGGCGAGGATCTCGAGCAGACGATCGTCGATCACGGACATGGCCCTCACCCTACCCACGCGGCCAGCCGGTCCCGGACCTCGCCGAGCCTGCGCCGTTGTTCGGCCACCGCGGTGCCCGCCGTGCCGCCGCGCGCGTCACGGGAGGCGATGGAGCCCGTCACGGTGAGCACCTCGCGGACCTGCGGGGTCAGCGACGGGTCGATCGCCGCCAGCTCGTCGTCGGTCAACTCCTCGAGGTCCACGCCGCGCGACTCGGCCACCCGGACGCACTCCCCGGCGGCCTCGTGGGCCACGCGGAACGCCACCCCCTGGCGGACCATCCACTCGGCGATGTCCGTCGCCAGCGTGTAACCGGCCGGGGCCAGCTCGGCCAGCCGGTCCGGATGGAACTCGAGCGTGCCCACCAGGCCGGCCATCGCCGGCAGGAGGAGGTCGAGCTGCGCCACGGAGTCGAAGACCGGCTCCTTGTCCTCCTGCAGATCGCGGTTGTACGCGAGCGGCTGGGCCTTGAGCGTCGCGAGCAGCCCTGTGAGATTCCCGATCAGCCGTCCCGTCTTGCCGCGCATCAGCTCGGCGACATCCGGGTTCTTCTTCTGCGGCATGATCGAGCTGCCCGTCGACCACTCGTCCGCCAGCGTCACGTAGCCGAACTCCGGCGTCGACCACGCGATGATCTCCTCCGCGAGCCGCGACAGGTCCACGGCGATCTGGGTGAAGACGTAGGAGGCCTCGGCGGCGAAGTCCCGCGAGCTCGTGGCGTCGATCGAGTTGTCGGCCGCCGAGTCGAAGCCGAGCTCGGTGGCGATCGCGTCCGGGTCCAGTCCCAGGGACGATCCCGCGAGAGCCCCGGACCCGTACGGGGACACCGCCAGACGACGGTCGAGGTCACGGAGCCGGTCGAGGTCCCGCAGGAGCGGCTGCGCGTGTGCCAGCAACTGGTGCGCGAGCAGCACGGGCTGGGCGGCCTGGAAATGTGTCTTGCCCGGCATGACCACCTCGGGGTGGCCGTCCGACTGCGCCGCGAGCGCATCGACCACCTCGAGCACGCCCTCGGCCACCGCACGGACCGCGTCGCGCAGCCACATCCGGAACAGCGTGGCCACCTGGTCGTTGCGCGACCGGCCGGCCCGGAGCCGTCCGCCCACCTCGGCCCCGACCCGTTCGATCAGCCCACGTTCGAGGGCACCGTGCACGTCCTCGTCCGACTGCGCCGGCCCGAACTCACCGGAGGCGACGTCCGCGGCGAGCCGGTCCAGCCCATCGAGCATCGCGTCGAGGTCGGGGCCGGAGAGCAGACCGGACCGGTGCAGCACCCGGGCGTGGGCCTTGGACGCCCGGATGTCATACGGGGCCAGTTCCCAGTCGAAGTGCGTGGATTTGCTCAGCGCGGCCATCGCCTCGGACGGGCCACCGGCGAAGCGCCCGCCCCACAGCGCCCCGGTGTTGGTGCCGTGCCGCGCGTCGCGGCCGTCCCCCTCGCTCACAGGCCCAGGTCCCGCTTCGCGGCGATCTTGGAGCTGAGGCCGTGCAGGTTGACGAAGCCCTTGGCGTAGCTCTGGTCGAACGAATCGCCCTCGTCGTAGGTGGCGAGGTTGAAGTCGTACAGCGACGAGTCCGAACGACGGCCGTTGACGATGATCTGGCCACCGTGGAGCACCATGCGGATATCGCCGGAGACGTGCTTCTGGGAGTCCTCGATGAACGCGTCTAGCGCGTACTTGAGGGGAGAGAACCACAGTCCGTCGTAGACCGCGTTGGACCACGTGTCGGACACACCCGACTTGTAGCGGGCCAGCTCGCGCTCGAGAGTGACGTCCTCGAGCGCCTTGTGCGCGGTGATGAGCACCATCGCCCCCGGCGCCTCGTAGACCTCGCGGCTCTTGATGCCCACGAGCCGGTCCTCGACCATGTCGAGCCGACCCACACCCTGGGCCCCGCCCCGGCGGTTGAGCTCCTCGATCGCCTGGAGCACGGTGACCGGCCGACCGTCGATCGCGACCGGGACGCCGGCCTCGAAGGTGACGGTGACCTCGTCCGGGGCCGCGAAGTTGAGGGTCGGGTCCTCGGTGTAGTCGTAGACGTCCTTGGTCGGCGCGTTCCACAGGTCCTCGAGGAACCCGGTCTCCACCGCGCGTCCCCACACGTTCTGGTCGATCGAGAAGGGCGACTTCTTGGTGACATTGATGGGGATCTGGTTCTCCTCGGCGAACTCGATCGCCTTCTCGCGCGTCCACGCGTAGTCGCGGACGGGGGCGATCACGTCGAGATCCGGGGCGAGAGCGCCGAAGCCCACCTCGAAGCGCACCTGATCGTTGCCCTTACCGGTGCAGCCGTGGCCGACGGCCGTGCCGCCGTGCTCCTTGGCGGCCTCCACCAGGTGCTTGACGATGAGCGGCCGCGAGATCGCGGACACCAGCGGGTACTCGCGCATATACATGCCGTTGGCCTTGATGGTGGGCGCGCAGTAGTCGTCGGCGAACTCGTCGCGGGCGTCCACGACGATCGACTCGACGGCGCCGCAGTCCAGGGCACGCTGCCGGACGACGTCCATGTCCTCGCCGCCCTGTCCCAGGTCGATGGCCACGGCGACGACCTCGGCCCCGGTCTCCTTCCCGATCCAGCTGATGGCGACGGAGGTGTCGAGACCGCCGGAGTAGGCGAGGACGACGCGATCGGTCATGGTGTGCTCCTTGGTGCTCTGTGGGTCTTTACGGTGTGTCTACAGGGTCTGGCCGGTCGGTGTCAGGGTTGCCGCCGTGCCAGCGCAGCGAGCCGCTCGGCGAGCTCGGCGCCCCCGACCGGCTCCCGCGCCACGATGAATATGGTGTCATCCCCGGCGATCGTGCCGACCACGTCGTCGAGGTTCGCGCGGTCCACCGCGCTGGCCAGGAAGTTCGCGGCGCCCGGAGGAGTACGCAGTACCGCGAGGGTGCCGCTGTGGTCAGCGGAGACCAGGAGCTCACCGAGCAACCGTCCGAGGCGGTCCGTGCCCCCGGGGCCGCCCGGGACCCGGCTGCCGTCCTCCGGGATGACGTACCGGCCCGCTCCCCCGTCGGCGGACCGGATCTTGACGGCCCCGAGCTCGTCCAGGTCGCGACTGAGGGTGGCGACGGCGACTGCCACGCCCTCCTCGGCGAGCGCGTCGGCGAGTTCGGTCTGACTCCGGACCGGGCGGCGCGCGAGGATCTCCGCGATCCGGGCGTGGCGGGCGGTCCTCGTCACCGGGACGGCCGCCGTCATGATCGCTCCAGCAGCCAGACCAGCAGGGCCTTCTGTGCGTGCAGCCGGTTCTCGGCCTCGTCGACGACCCTGCTGCGCGGCCCGTCGATGACCTCGGCGGTGATCTCCTTGCCCCGGTAGGCCGGGAGGCAGTGCAGCACGATCACGTCGTCCGAGGCGGACTCGACCGCGTCCTGTCCGAGCTGGTAGCCGGCCAGGTCGCGGAGTCGATCGGGGGCGGAGTCCTCCATCCCCATCGAGACCCACGTGTCGGTGATGAGCACATCGGCGCCGGCGATCGCGGAATCGGCCTCGGCGGTCACGGTCACCGACCCCCCGGTGCGGGCGGCCACCTGCTCGGCGTCGGCCACGACCCGCCCGGAGGGCTGGTACCCCTCCGGGGAGGCCACGGTGATGTGCATGCCGGCGGTGGCGAACCCGAGCAGGTACGAGTGCCCCATGTTGTTGGCCCCGTCGCCCAGGTAGGCCGCGCGCAGCCCCGCTGTGCGCCCGAAGTTCTCCCGCACCGTGAGCAGGTCGGCGAGGATCTGGCACGGGTGGAACTCGTCGGTCAGGGCGTTGACCACCGGCACATCCGCATGCTCGGCGAGCTCGGCGAGGCCGCCCTGCGAATAGGTACGCCAGACGATCGCCTCGACGTAGCGCGACATCACCCTCGCCGTGTCCGAGAGGGTCTCCCCCTTGCCCATCTGGGTCGCGCCGGACTCGACCACGATGGCGTTGCCGCCGAGCTGCGCGATCCCGGCGTCGAACGAGAAGCGGGTCCGCGTGGAGGTCTTGTCGAAGATCACCGCGACCGACAGCGGGCCCTCGAGCGGCCGGGCCGCCAGCGGTTCGGCCTTGAGCCGCACCGCGAGTTCGAGGACCTCTGCCTGCTCGGCGGGGCTCAGGTCGTCGTCCCGGAGGAAGTGACGCACGGCCCCCCGAGGTGCGCTCGAGTCGGTCATCAGGCCTTCTCCTTCCCGGAGGCGGCGTTGTCGAGGATCGCCGGCAGGGCCGCGACGAACGCGCCGGCCTGCTCGTCGCTCAGGACAAGCGGGGGTGCCAGTCGTACGACGTCCGGCTGGGTGGCGCCCACCAGGTAGCCGGCCTCGCGGGCCGCGGCCTCGACGGCCTTGCCGGCCGGGGACGTGAGCACGATCCCCAGTAGCAGGCCCCGGCCCCGGACGTGGGCCACCAGGGGGTGGTCCAGGCGTTCGATCTCGGCGGCGAGGGTCGTGCCGAGTCGGTCGCTGTGGGCGAGAAGGTCGTCGCGCTCGAGCGTGTCGAGCACCGCGGTGGCCGCCGCACACGCGACGGGATTGCCCCCGAAGGTGGTGCCGTGCTGGCCGGCCGTGAGCAGCTCCCCGGCCGCGCCGATGCCCAGGCAGGCGCCGATCGGCAGGCCGCCGCCGAGCCCCTTGGCCAGCGTGATCACGTCCGGCACCACGCCCGCCCGGCGGGAGGCGTACATCGCCCCGGTCCTGCCGAGGCCGGTCTGGACCTCGTCGACCATCATGAGGACACCGTGTCGCGTGCACAGGTCCCGGATCGCCGCGAGGTGGCCCTCCGGCGGCTCGACGACGCCGCCCTCGCCCTGGAGCGGTTCGACGATCACCGCGGCGGTGGCCTCCGGTGCCTGCTCCACGAGCGCGGTGAGCGCCTCGATGTCCCCGTAGGGGAAGAACTCGACCCCGGGGGGCATCGGCTCGAACGGTTCCCGCTTGGACGGCTGGCCGGTCATCGCGAGTGCGCCCATCGTCCGCCCGTGGAAGCCGTTGTCGGCGGCGAGGACGCGCGGCCGACCCGTCCGCCGGGCGATCTTGAACGCCGCCTCGTTGGCCTCGGCTCCCGAGTTGCAGAAGAACGTGCGGACGGGCGCGTCCACGGCGAGCGAGCGCTCGAGCCGCTCCGCCAGCTCCACCACGACGGGATGGATGTAGAGGTTGGAGATGTGTCCGAGCTCGGCGACCTGTCTGCTCACCGCCTCGACCACCGCGGGATGCGCGTGGCCGAGGACGTTGACCGCGATGCCGCCGAGCAGGTCGACGTACTCGCGGCCGTCGCTGCCGGTGACGGTCGCGCCACGCCCGGAGACCAACTCGAGCGGCGGGGTGCCGTAATTTCGCATGAGCGAGGCGTCCCACCTGGAGGTGAGGGTCGTGCTGGTCTCCGTCATTTCTGACCTCCTGCCGGCGTGCGGATCTCGTGGTCCCCGTCGGTGACCATGGTGCCGATGCCCCCCTCGGTGAGGATCTCGAGCAACACCGAGTGCTCGACCCGGCCGTCGATGACATGCGCTGCCCCGACGCCGGCCTCCACAGCACGAAGGCAGGCCTCCATCTTGGGCACCATGCCGCTCTCCAGCGAGGGCAGGAGCCGGTCGAGCGGGGCGGTCCCCACGTGACTGACGAGTGAGGACCGATCGGGCCACTCGGTGTAGAGTCCCTCCACGTCGGTGAGGACCACGAGCTTCTCCGCGCCCAGCGCGGCGGCGAGCGCCCCGGCCGCCGAGTCGGCGTTGATGTTGTGGACCGTCCCGTCGACGTCGGGCGCGATCGTGGAGACGACGGGGATGCGCCCGGCCTCGATCAGGTCGAGCACCGCGCCCGGATCGACCGAGGCCACGTCGCCGACCAGCCCGATGTCGGTGGGCTCACCGTCCACCATCGCGGTGCGACGTTCCGCGGTGAACAGTCCCGCGTCCTCGCCGGAGATCCCGACCGCGTACGGGCCGTGGGCGTTGATCAGGCCGACGAGCTCGCGGCCGACCTGCCCGAACAGCACCATCCGCACCACGTCCATGACCTCCGGGGTCGTCACCCGGAAGCCACCGCGGAACTCGCCCTCCATGCCGAGCCTGCCGAGCATCGAGGTGATCTGCGGGCCGCCCCCGTGGACGACGACCGGCTTGAGACCGCAGGTGCGCAGGAACACCATGTCGGCGGCGAATGCTGTCTTGAGCTGATCGTCGACCATCGCGTTTCCGCCGTACTTGACCACGACGATCTTCTCGTGGAATTTCTGCAGCCACGGCAGGGCCTCCGCGAGGACGTGCGCGCGCACGAACGGAGTGAGTTGCGTGGAGCCGTCGTTCATCACGGTGGTCATCTCAGGCCTCTCCGAGCTGGTCACGGCGCGAGGCCGACGGTGCTGAGCCCCGCGGCCTCGGGCAGGCCGAGCGCCAGGTTCATGGACTGGATCGCGCCTCCGGCGGTGCCCTTGGCCAGGTTGTCGATCGCGGCGGTCAGCACCGCGCGCCCCGCGCGTTCATCCACCTCGATCCCGATCTGCACGGCGTTGGAACCGAGGACCGAGGCCGTCATCGGTTGCACGCCCGCGGGCAGGACGTGGACGAACTGCTCGTCCCCGAAGGCGTCCTCGTAGGCCTTCCGCAGCTCGTCGAGGCTCGCGGTGCTGGGGGCCACAGCCGTGGTGAGGATGCCGCGCGCCATCGGCGCGAGCACGGGGGTGAAGCTCACCGAGACGGGCGACGCGGTGACCGCCCTCAGGTTCTGGGTGATCTCGGGGGTGTGGCGGTGGGTGGCGACGCCGTAGGCCTTGGTCGAGCCCATGACCTCCGCGGCGAGCATCGGGACCTTGGCGGATTTACCCGCGCCCGAGGCTCCGGTCACGGACACCACGGTGATGTCCGAGGCGTCGACGAGCCCCGCCGCGACGGCCGGCAGCAGTGCGAGGGTGGCACCCGTGGGGAAGCAGCCGGGGACCGCGACCCGACGGGTGTTCCGCAGCGCCTCCCGCGCCCCCGGCAACTCCGGGAGCCCGTACGGCCAGGTCCCCGCGTGGGGCGAGCCGTAGAAGGCCTCCCAGTCGGCGGCGTCGGAGAGCCGGTAGTCCGCCCCCAAGTCCACGACGAGGACCTCCGGGCCCAGTTCCGCTGCGATCGCGCCCGAGTGCCCGTGGGGCAGCCCCAGCACCACCACATCATGGCCTGCGAGCGTCTCGGCGCTGGTCTCCGCCAGGACACGGTCCGCGAGCGGGAGGAGGTGGGGGTGATGCTCGGCCAGCGTCTGTCCCGCGTTCGAGCCGGCGGCGAGGGTGCCGATCTCCAGCTCGCCCGAGGTGTACGCCGGGTGCCCGAGGAGCAGTCGGAGGAACTCTCCGCCCGCGTAGCCCGAAGCACCTGCGACTGCGACTGTGATTGCCATACGCACGAGTATGCATGAACTTGCAATCTTTTGCACACTCGTCCGGGTGCGCCACCCCTGCCCGTCCCCCGCCCGGACCGGTCAGGCCCCGAGTTGCCGCCTGGCCCCGTCGAACCGGCGGCCGCCCAGGTCCACCGAGCTCCCGGCACGACGCCCGTCGTCGATACCCGACATCCCGACCCTGCGCCGGGTACCGCGCACGGCGGAGGGGAAACGGGTGCGCATCCCCTGCTCCGCACGCTGGGCGTCCGAGCGCAGGATCAGCCCCGCACCGGTGGCGTCATGGCTCTCCGCCACCGCGCCCCGTTCCGCCGCCGCGAGACGGCGTCCGACCTCGAAGGAGAACCCGGTCATGAACGATTTACGGTGCGTCACCGCGGAGACCCCCGGTGACGGCCGTTGCCGGGCCGCCGCGGCGAGCATCACCCCGGTGAGCGCACCGGCGAGCATCCCCACCCGCTCGACATGACGACGGACCCCCACCACGTACACCACCCGCACACCCTCGCCCGTCGTCGCGGTGACCGCGCGACAGTGCATGGCCGCGGCCAGCGAGGAGACCAGCCCCACCTGGTCCGTCTGGTACCTGCCGGAGACCACATGGTCCAGCACGATGACCTCAGACGACGAGTCGGCGCCCGAGCGGGCCAGCACCTCGTCCACCCCGTATTTGGCGAGCAGCACGTAGGCCCGTTCGAGCAGGGCCTCCGCCTCCGGGGTCCCCGCGACGCTCTCCGCCTTGGCGAAGAGCTTGCGGACCCGGTCCGGGGCCTTGTCCGCCCCGTCGGCGGTGGACGGGGAAGAATACTGGTCGCTGGTCATCTCTCACTCCTGTTCGATCGGCCGGTGTGGCACGGTCGAACATTCGCACACACGTACGACAGGGTGCTCAGTGGTGCAGGAACCACGTGTGGTCGAGCGGCCCGGAGCCGCGACCCACCCCGAGGTGGAGCCCGCCCTGGAGCGCCCCGTCGATCCACGGGCGGACCCGCTCGTACGCGGCGCCCCAGTCGTCGACGCCGACCCGCGCGGTGGCCAGGGCCGAGGACAGGGAGCACCCGGTCCCGTGGGTGTGCGGGGTGTCCACCCGGACGTACGGCAGCCTCCGCGTGGTGCGCCACCGCTCGTCGGTCTCCACCAGGACGTCCTCGGAACTGCCGTCCGCCAGGTCGCCCGTCGTGGCCAGGACCGCGCTCCCGCACTGCTCGTGCACGAGTTCGGCCTGGCCCACGATCATCTCGATGTCCGTCGCGGTCTCCTCACCACAGAGGACGGCGAGCTCCGGCACGTTGGGCGTCACCAGATCGACCAGCGGGACGAGGTCACGCAGCATGCCCGCCGCGTCATCGGAGGCCAACCGGCCGCCCGTCGTGGCGACCATGACCGGATCCAGGATCACGTTGGGGGGACGACGGCGACGGAGCCACTCCCCGACCGCATGCACCAGAGCGGCCTCGCCGAGCATGCCGATCTTGACCGCGTCGATCTCCACGTCGTCGGCGACCGCGTCGAGCTGGGCGATCACCGTCTCCAGCGGCACCGGGTGGACGTCGGACACGCCGACGGTGTTCTGGACCGTCACGGCGGTGACGACCCCCATGCCGTACCCGCCCATCGCGGCCACGGCCTTGACGTCGGCGAGCAGTCCGGCGCCCCCCGACGGGTCGGTCCCGGCGATGCACAGGATGCGGGGCACCCGCACCCCGTCGGCCGCCGGCTCCACGTCCTCAGCCACGGAGCGCCGCCCCCACGGTCTTCTCCGCGGATTCCACGGCGGCCGTGCGCCAGGTGGACGCCTCGTCCTCGGTGAGCGTCCTGTCGTCGGCCCGGAACGTCAACGCGTAGGCCAACGACTTGCGGCCGTCACCGAGCTGCGCCCCGGTGTAGACGTCGAACAGTCGCACGTCCTCGAGCAGGTCACCGCCGCCCGACCACAGTGCGGCCTCCACTGACGTCGCGGGCACGTCGGCGTCCACGACGAGTGCGACGTCCTGGTTGACCGCCGGGTACGCGGAGATCGACGGGGCCGGCAGCACCTCACGCGCCCCGACGCCGCTGAGGTCGACCTCGACCGCGCAGGTCCGGGCGGGCAGGCCGAGCCGCTCGCAGGCGGCGGGGTGCAGCTCCCCGGCATGGCCGACCACGTGTCCGTCGACCAGGACCTCCACGCACCGGCCCGGGTGCCAGGGCGCGTACTCCCCCGCCCGCACCTCGATCTCGGCGCCGAGCGCGCGGCCGACGATCCGCGCGGCCTCGACCGCGTCCAGCGCGTCGGCCTCCCGGCCCGGCCCGGTATGGCCGGCGGGCTCCCTGTTACCGGTGTAGAGGGCGGCCACGTGTAGCGGCTGTTCGGGCAGGGACGCGCGCAGCCGCTCCCTCTCGGCGTCGGTGGGTTCGCGGTCCACCGGGAGCATCTCCACGGCCGATGTGGTGGGCGTGCGGAACGAGACCTGCGCGACCGAGAACAGGGCGAGGTCCCGGGTACCGCGCGTGATGTTGCGCCGGGCGATCTCCACGAGCGAGGGCAGCAGTGTGGTCGCCAGGTGGCCCTTGTCGCTCTCCAGTGGGTTCACGACCGACATCGTGTCGCGCCGCAGATCGTCAGCGTCGAGCCCCATCTGGTCGAACACCGACGGGTCGCAGAACGGGTTGGTGAGCACCTCGACGTGACCGGCGGCGGCGAGTGCGTGACCCACGGCGCGTCTGCCCCGCTGCTCCGCGCTCAGTCCGCGGCCGGCGGGGGCGGACGGCAGGACCGACGGGATCTCCTCCAGCCCCTCGAGGCGGAGCACCTCCTCGATCAGGTCGGCGGGAAGCACCAGGTCCGACCGCCACGTCGGAGGGGTGACCTCCAGCAGGGTGTCGTCGTCACCGGTGACCGTGCAGCCGATCTGCGTGAGTCGCCGGCGCGTGGTGCCGGGCGCATAGGCCACGCCCGCGACCCTCGAGGGCCGGTCCGGATCGAACGTGATGGTCGGCATCTCCGGCGCGGAACCGACGTCGGTCAGAGCGGCCTCCACCGTCCCGCCGGTGATCTGGGCGAGAAGGGTCGCGGCACGGTCCAGCGCCGCGATCGAGGCCGCGGCGTCGACCCCGCGCTCGTAGCGCTTGCCCGCCTCACTGGGCAACTTGTGCCGCCGGATGGTCCGGAACACGGCGAGCGTGTCCCACACGGCCGCCTCGAGCAGCACGTCCGTCGTCCCGGGTGACACCTCGGAGCTCGCGCCGCCCATGACGCCGGCGAGCGAGATCGGCCCGCTGTCGTCGCAGATCACCACGTCCTCGGCGTCGAGCCGGCGCTCGGCGTCGTCGAGGGTGGTGAGGGACTCTCCCGGCCGCGCGCGGCGGACCACCAGCGGGCCCCGCAGGCGCGCGGCGTCGAACGCGTGCATCGGGTGGCCGAGTTCGATCATCACGAAGTTGGTCACGTCGACCGCCGGCGAGATGGGCCGCACGCCCGACAGCAGCAGCCGCCGTGCCAGCCACCAGGGCGTCCGCGCAGCGGGGTCCACCCCGGTCACCCTCCGCAGCGCGAAGCGCTGTGCGCCGGACTCCGGCTCCACCTCGAGCGGCCAGGCCTCGCCGCGAGCGGGAAGCCCCTGCTCGATCGCCGGGTCGGCGAAATCCAGGTCGAAACCGCACGCGAGTTCCCGGGCCAGCCCCCGCACCGAGAGGCAGTCGCCGCGGTCGGGGGTGACGTTGAGCTCGAACACCGTGTCATCGGTGCCCAGCACCGGCCCCGCCGGATCGCCGGGCTCCGCCGTCCCGTCCGGCAGGACGACGATCCCGCTGTGATCCGAGCCGATCCCCAGCTCGGACGCCGAGCAGATCATGCCCTCGCTGGGCTTGCCGTAGGTCTTGCGTCTGCCGATCTCGAAGCCGCCGGGGAGCACGGTCCCGGGCAGGGCCACCACGACGAGGTCCCCGGTCGCGAAGTTCCGGGCGCCGCACACGATCTGCTGCGGCTCGTCACCGCCGACGTCCACCAGGCAGAAGCGGATGGGCTTCTTGAATCCCTCCAGCTCCTCGATGCTGCTGACGCGGCCGATGGTCAGCGGACCGGTGATCTCCGGGAGGGTCTCCGGCCGGCCCTCGACCTCCAGGCCCACGCGCACGAAGCCCGCGTCGAGCTCGGCCGGGGTCACCGACCAGTCGTCGTTCGCCCGCTGCAGGATCTCGGTCAGCCAGGACTGGGCAACTCGCACTGTGGGGTCCTTAGTCGTCTCGTGTGGGAAATGGCCCGGGGGTAGTCAGGAACGGATGCCGAAGGGCAGTGAGAAGCGCACATCCCCCTCGACCATGTCGCGCATGTCGGACAGGCCGTTGCGGAACTGCAGGGTCCGTTCCAGCCCCATGCCGAAGGCGAAGCCCGAGTAGACCTCGGGGTCGATCCCGCAGGCGGTCAGCACGTTCGGGTGGACCATCCCGCAGCCGCCCCACTCGACCCAGCCGGCGCCGCCCTTCTTGCGGGGGAACCACACGTCGACCTCGGCCGACGGCTCGGTGAACGGGAAGTAGTTGGGCCGCATCCGGGTCCGCGTCTCCGGGCCGAAGAGCGCGCGGGCGAACGCATCGAGGGCGCCCCGCAGGTGCGCCATGGTCAGCCCCTCGTCGATCGCCAGCCCCTCGACCTGGTGGAACACGGGTGTGTGCGTGGCGTCGAGCTCGTCGGTGCGGAACGTCCGACCGGGGCAGGCCACGTAGATCGGGGGCTCGCGGTCGAGCATCGTCCGGATCTGCACCGGGGAGGTGTGCGTGCGCAGGACCTGCCGGCTGCCCTCCGGCGCCACGTGGAACGTGTCCTGCAATGTGCGCGCGGGATGGTCGGGCAGGAAGTTGAGCGCATCGAAGTTGTAGTGCTCGGCCTCGACCTCCGGCCCCTCGGTGATCTCCCAGCCCATGCCCACGAACACGTCCGCGACCTGCTCGGTGATGATGGTGATGGGGTGCTGCGCCCCCACCGGAGCACGGCCGGACGGGACCGTCAGGTCGAGGGTCTCCGCTTCGAGGACCGCCGCGTCCCGCTCCGCCTGGAGCTCCGCGAGGCGGGCGTCATACGCCTTCTGCACGCGCCCGCGAGCCATGTTGACGGCCTTTCCCGCGGAGGCCTTCTGCTCCTTGGGCAGCGAACCGAGGGTCCGGCGCCCCAGGGCGATGGGGCTGCGGTCCCCCAGGTGGGCGGTCTTCGCCGCGGCGAGGTCCTCGAGATCGGCCGCCGCGGCGAACGCGCGCTCGGCGTCCGCGGCATGACCCGCCAGCGACTCCTCGTCGATCCGTACGTCGACCGTGTCGCTTCTGTCTTCGCTCACCTGTGCTGCATCCTCACTGTCCTCGCTCGTCGCCGCGACCTCCGGCGAGGCGTCCCGACGTCCCGGTACAGACTAGTCGATCCCCCCACGGGCTCCCGTCGACCGTCGCTCAGACCACGCCGTTCTCGTACGCGTACACCACGACCTGCGCACGATCGCGGAGCGCGAGCTTCTGCAGCACCCTGCGTACGTGCGTCTTGACCGTCTCCTCGGAGATGAACAACGCGGTCGCGATCTCGGCGTTGGACCGGCCCGTGGCGACCTGCTCGACGGTCTCGAGTTCGCGAGGCGTGAGCGTGGCCAACGCACCGGGATCGCGGCGCGGTCGCTTGGACCGGCTCACCGTCTCCTCGATCAGCCTCCGGGTGACCGACGGCGCCAGCAGCGCCTCCCCCGTCACCGCCAGTCGCACCGCGCGGAACAGTTCTTCGGCGGGCGCGTCCTTGAGCAGGAAGCCGGAGCAGCCGATGCGCAGCGCCTCGTACACGTAGTCGTCGAGGTCGAACGTGGTGAGCATGATGATGCGCGGCGCCGGATCGAGGCCGGATCCGAGGATGCGGCGCGCGGCCTCGAGCCCGTCCATCCCGGGCATGCGCACGTCCATGAACACCACGTCGGGGCGCAGCGCGTCGACCCTGGCCACCGCCTCCGCGCCGTCCGCGGCGTCGCCGATCACGGTGATGTCGGGTTGGGCGTCGAGCAGGGCGGAGAACCCCTGCCGCACCATCGCCTGGTCGTCGACGATCAACACCCTGAGGGACACGGCGGTCAGCCTAGTCGCGACCGGGGCCGCGTCACTCCCCGCACCGGGACCGTCGCCGAGACCGTGAAGCCCCCGTCCGCAGCCGGGACCGCGGAGAACGTCCCGCCCACCGCACGGACCCGGGCCGACATCCCGGGGATCCCGCTGCCCCCGCCGACGCCCGGCGCGATGAGCGCGTCGGGTGCGGCCGGGCCACTGTCCACCTCGAGGGCGACCGACGGGGGGCCGTCGTCGTCGGAGGGCGCGGCGTCGAGGGTGACGACGACGAGGCCACCCGGCGCGTGACGGGAGGCGTTGGCGAGGGATTCCTGCAACACCCGGTGCAGGACCACACCGGCCGTCTCGTCGATCCGGTCGAGGTCGCCGGTGATCTGCCACGTGATGTCGACCCCCGCCTGCCGGGCGCGCTGCAGGGTCGGTTCGATCTGGTCCGCGCCGACCGGGTCGACGGACGGCGTGTCCTCGTCCACCCGCAGCACGCCGAGGAGACCGCGGACCTCGTCGAGCGCTTCGCGGGCGGTCCCGGCGAGCGAATCGAACTCCGCGTGGACGGCGGGGGTGACGCCCCGGAGCCGGTACGGGGCGGACTGGGACTGCACCACGATCATCGACATCTGGTGTGCGACCACGTCGTGCAGGTCGCGGGCCAGGCGGTTGCGCTCCTCGGCGAGCACCCGCAGATCGGCCTGCTCGGAGGAGCGTTCGGATTCCCGGGCCAATTCCACGTGCGAGGTACGCAGTTGCCGGCGGGAGGCCACGAGCCACCGGACCAGCAGGAGGACGGCGCTGAACACGAGCGCTCCGATCATCCAGCCGACACTGACGTCTAGCCCGGGGTTGAAGGCCATGAGCGCCGTGCTCCCCGCCACCGCGAGGACGACGCGGCCGGCCCGCTCCGTCAGGATCACCGACGCCAGGCAGATGGCCAACGCGAGGTGGAAGACCACCGGCCAGCCCAGCGCGAGATCGGGATCGGTGCGCAACGGGACCGCTATCGCGCAGGCCGCCGTCACGCACACCCAGGTGGCGAACGGGAGATGTCGCGTCACCGCCACCGGGAGCGATCCCAGCGCGGCGAGCAGCGGGACGAGCACCACCCACAGGTCGTGGGTGACGAAGAACGTCGGCCAGGCGACAGAGAAGAACACGAGCGCGACGGCGACCGCGACGATGTCCCGCCAGTGATGTCGGAGCGTCGTGCGGGCCCGGTCGCCGAGGGTCGTCGCCGTCCGGGTCGACGTGGTGGTGGCGGGTCTCATGGCCCTGACGGTATGCGCCTGTACCGTCCGGGGGATCCCCCGTGAGAGTGAGATGCCCATGCCGCCACCGGGGTAGCCCCTCCGGGTGAGCAGCGGATCACTGCGCGGGGGGATCCCCGCGGCGGCCCGCCGTCCCTAGGTTCTGCCGCATGTCGAACAGCCATCGTCTCCATCTCCGCCCTCCGCGACGTCCGGGGCGCGAGCAGCCCGGTGCCGTCCTGCTCACGGCAGCTCTCACCGTCCTCGCCCTGGCCGTCATCGCTCTCGCCGGCGTCGCCGCCGCTGCCGCGTCGCCGTCCCTCTCCGACGCACCCACCACCGCCGTCCCCGACGACACGGTCACGGCGCCCGGCGCGGTGACCGTCGACAGCGGCACCGCCGCCGCGGCGCTGACCGCCGCCCGGGCTCTCGCCGACGGCGACCCCGGGGTGGCGATCGTGCCGGATGACGTCGTCAGCGCCCTCGGTTACTCCCCCGGCCGTGCCCTCGGTCTGGCCGCCAACGGCGACGGCGACTGCTCGTCCCCGGTCTCTCTCCCCGCGGAATTCGAGCCGGCCTGCCGAGTCCACGACCTGGGCTACGACCTGCTCCGAGTGGCGGGCGCAGGGGGCTCGGCGATCCCCCCGGGCCTGCGGGGCGACCTCGACGCCCTGCTCGCGCAGCAGATGCACGCCGCGTGCGGCGATTCGCCGTACTGTCATGCGACCGCGGACGTCGCCCACGTCGCCGTCCACGTCAACACGGTGCGCCAGGGACACGGCGCTCCCGTCGTGGAGCGGCTCCCGTGGTGATCCGGGGGCTGGCCCGGATATCGCTTCTGTTGATCTGCCTCGCGGCGGCCGCCCCCGCGCTCTCCGCCGCCCTGTGGTGGTCACTCGATTCCGGGCCCTGGGCCCAGGAACCACAGCTGGTCCTGACCGAGCAGTCGCAGTCGGGAGCAGTCCGTGTCTACGGCGACCACCCCGGGCTGAACGCGGGGCCGGCGGCCGAGCGCACCGTGGACGAGCTCACCGCCGCCGGCGGCTTCGACCGTGGCACCCTTGTCGTGGCGCTGCCCACGGGCTCCGGGTGGGTGGATCCCGCGCAGGTGCGGGCAACGGAACACTGGGCCGACGGCGACGTCGCGACGATCTCGCTGCGCTACTCAGCCGCCCCGTCCGCCGCCGTGTATCTCCTGCGTCCGACGCTGGCGACGGAGTCCGCGCGGGCGCTGATCGCCGAGGTGTCGGACCGACTCGACGCGATGGCTCCGTCCGACCGGCCGTTCCTGGTGGTCCACGGCCAGAGCCTCGGCGCCCTCGCCGGCCAGCGGGCCCTGGAGGACGACTCTCTGACCCGCCACGTGGACGCGCGGCTCTGGCAGGGCCGCCCGGGTGACGCCCCCGGCGCACCCACCGCCCCGTGCGTGGAGTCGGCCGTCAACGCCGACGATCCCGTCGCCGCGCTGAGCTGGGGGCTCCTCGCCCGCCCGGTCGAGGCCGTCGGGGTGCTGGCGGCGCTCCCCGGGTCCGCCTCCGCGAGCCCGGGCACGCTGCACAGCTACCTCCCGGTCATCCTGTCCGCCGCGTGTGTCGAACCGCACCCGTCCCCGCCACCACCGGTCCCGGCGTGAGCGGGGCGCCGCCGACGTGCGGCGCCGGGCGGCGCGCGCTCACGGGTGCCGCGCCCGCAGACGCGCGCTCGTGTGGAGGCAGATCGAGGCCGCGGTGACGATGTTGAGGCTCTCGGCCCGGCCCCGGATCGGGATCCGCACCCGGGCGTCGGCGGCCTCTGCCAGCGCGGGCGGGACCCCGTGGGCCTCGTTACCGAAGACCCAGGCCGTGGGCCGGCTCAGCATCTCGTCGGCCCGCTCGACGTCGACCTCCCCGTCACCGGTGGCCACCGCCACGGTCAACCCGTTCGCCCGCGCGCGCCGCACGAGGTCCGATTCCGGGATACCCCGCACCACCGGCATGTGGAAGAGGCTGCCCGCCGAGGCGCGGACGGCTTTGGGGTTCTCCGGATCGACCGTCCCCTCGGTGAGCCACACGGCGTCTGCGCCGAGTGCATCCGCGACCCGGATCAGGGTGCCCACGTTGCCCGGTTCCGCCAGGCCCTGGCCTATCGCGACCACCTGCGGCGCCCCGCCACGGGCCCGCGGGTCGTCGGCGTCCGCGGCGTCGTGCACCACCGATCGGCACAGCGCCACGATGCCGGTGGGGGTGACGGTGTCCGCCAGCGCCCTCGCGGCGCGGTCGGTGACCGGCGAGACGCGGACGCCCGCACTCTCGGCGGTGTGGACGAGGCCAGGGAACCGCTCGACCGCGCCGCCGGTACAGAACAGCTCCACCGCGGCACCGGTCTCGACTGCCGCCTCGACCGAGTTGGTGCCCTCGGCCAGGAATCGGCCGGTCCGGCGGCGGGCGGCCGCGCGATGGAGCTTGGATGCAGAAACGACCCGCGGTGTCCGCTCGGTGAACGGATCCGCGGGTCGTCCTGTGCCCTGCCCGGGCCGGGAATCCTGCGTCAATGCGCCGGGATGTCAGGCAGCGGGAGCGTTGATGTCGCTCGGGAGCGCCTTGCGTGCGACCTCGACCAGCGCCGTGAAGGCAGCCGGGTCGTTCACGGCCAGGTCGGCCAGGACCTTGCGGTCCACCTCGACACCGGCGAGCTTGAGGCCCTGGACAAACCGGTTGTAGGTCATGTCGTTGGCCCGGGCGGCCGCGTTGATGCGGGTGATCCACAGCTTCCGGAAGTCGCCCTTGCGCTGGCGACGGTCGCGGTAGCTGTAGGTCATCGAGTGGAGCATCTGCTCCTTGGCCTTGCGGTACAGGCGCGAGCGCTGCCCGCGGTAGCCCTGGGTGGACTCAAGTACGACCCGACGCTTCTTCTGTGCGTTGACGGCTCTCTTCACGCGTGCCACTGGTCAATCCTCACTTGTCGTGGTGGCCACCTCTCGGTGACCGGAAGTTCTGGGATGGAGCGGGCTCAGAGCCCGAGGAGCCGCTTGACGCGGGGGACGTCGGCCTCGGCCACGTCCGTACGACCGTCGAGCCGGCGGGTGCGCTTGCTGGGCTTCTTCTCCATGATGTGGCGGCGGTTGGCCTGCTGGCGCACCAGCTTGCCGGTCCCGGTCTTCCGGAAACGCTTGGCGGTGCCCTTGTGGGTCTTCATCTTCGGCATGATCGCCTCTTCCTCACATGGTTCTTCCCGAATGACCCGGTGGGGCCTCGGGTGAGCGGACGCGGTGCGTCCGGTGGTCTGTCGGTGTCCGCCGGGCGGACTATCCGGTGTTCTGGTCCGTGACCTTGGAGCCCTGCGCCTTCGCGCGGGTCTTGGCGCCACGGTGGGGCGCCACGACCATGGTCATGTTGCGGCCGTCCTGCTTGGCGCCGGTCTCGACGTACCCGGACTCGGTGATGTCGTCCGCCAGTCGCTGGAGGAGCCGGAACCCGAGCTCAGGCCGCGACTGCTCACGGCCACGGAACATGATCGTCACCTTGACCTTGGAGCCCTTCTCCAGGAAACGGACGACGTTCCCCTTCTTGGTCTCGTAGTCATGCGTGTCGATCTTGGGCCGGAGCTTCTGCTCCTTGACCACGGTCTGCTGCTGGTTCTTCCGGGACTCGCGCTCTTTCTGCGCCTGCTCGTACTTGAACTTGCCGTAGTCCATGATCTTGGCGACCGGCGGGCGCGCGTTCGGCGCGACCTCGACCAGGTCCAGGTCGGCCTCCAGGGCCAGTCGAAGAGCATCCTCGACGCGAACGATCCCGACCTGCTCGCCCCCGGGGCCGACGAGTCGGACTTCGGGGACACGGATTCGTTCGTTGATACGTGCTTCGGCGCTGATGGGCCCTCCTCGGTAGATTCGATGCTCTGTCGCGACCGTCAGCGCGGTCGCGCATCCATCCTCGAGGGTCCCCTCGGCAACCGCCGGCCACTCCGGCGGAAACCGAGAAGGCCCCGTGGTGCGTGCACCCGGGGCCTTTCACTCCTCACCCGTCGACGGCGTCACCTACGACTCACGTCGAAGGCACCCTCATCGAAGGTGGTGACCATCAAACTACCCCGGTGTGAATCCCCGTCGGCGTCGGATGGTGGGAGATCGGGCTCCTCTTGGACTTCGGAACCCATGTCCTGACGGGTTCCCACAGTCGATGAGCAGCCTACCAGGAATGGCGGGGACCCCCAAACCACACCTCCGGCGCGGGGCCGGCGGGTTCCGTGGGACAGTTGACGGCATGACCACCGACCAGCCCGCGTCCGACGACCCGGCCGACGAGACCACAGCCGGGATGACCGGTGAGGAGCATCTCGACGCCCGCGAAGTCGAGATCCTCAACCTCGCCGACGTCTCCGCCCAGGAGATCATCTCCAGGTCCATCGTCGTGCTCATGAGCGCTGCTGCGGAGAAGCTCGGCCTGTCCGATGACGAGCCGACCTCGAGTCCGAACCTGGATCTCGACGAGTCCCGCAAGCTGATCACCGCCCTCGCCGGCCTCGTCTCCGGCTCCGCCGAGTACCTCGGCCCGCAGGCGGGCGTCGTGCGTGACGGCCTGCAGGGGCTCCAGCGGGCGTTCCGGGAGAGCAGCGCCTACCCCGACGAGCCCGGACACGGCCCCGGCGAGAAGTTCACCGGGCCGGTGTATTGACCGGCCCCGCTCGCTCAGCGCAGAGCCCGGGCCTTCCGCGCAGCCTTGGCCGCCGTCGTCGAGGCGTTCTTCGACCCGGGTGACGCGCCCGCCGGGGCCTTCTTCCCGCCGGACTTCGCTCCCCGCCCCGTGGCGGCCGGGGCGTCCGACTTCTTCTCCTCCGACGCCCCGGTCGGCGGGAAGAGGTCCGCGAGGAACCGCCCCGTGTGGCTCTCGGGCACGGTGGCGACCTGCTCCGGGGTGCCCTCGGCCACGACGAGTCCGCCGCCGGCGCCGCCCTCCGGGCCCATGTCGATCACCCAGTCCGCGCTCTTGATCACGTCGAGGTTGTGCTCGATCACGATCACCGTGTTGCCCTTGTCCACCAGGCCCTGGACCACCATGAGGAGCTTGGTGATGTCCTCGAAATGCAGGCCCGTCGTGGGCTCGTCGAGGATGTAGACGGTCTTCCCGCTCGAACGCTTCTGCAGCTCGGCCGCCAGCTTGACGCGCTGCGCCTCGCCGCCAGAGAGGGTGGGCGCCGGCTGACCCAGTCGCACGTAACCGAGCCCGACCTGGGTGAGCGTCTTGAGATACCGGTGGATCGAGGTGATGGGCTCGAAGAACTCACACGCCTCCTCGATGGGCATGTCGAGCACCTCGGCGATCGTCTTGCCCTTGTAGTGCACCTCGAGCGTCTCGCCGTTGTAGCGGGCCCCCTCGCACACCTCGCACGGCACGTACACGTCGGGCAGGAAGTTCATCTCGATCTTGAGCGTGCCGTCGCCGTGGCACGCTTCGCAGCGCCCGCCCTTGACGTTGAACGAGAACCGGCCGGCCTTGTACCCGCGGACCTTCGCCTCGGTGGTGGCGGCGAACAGCGTCCGGATCTTGTCGAACACCCCGGTGTACGTGGCGGGGTTGGATCGCGGCGTCCGGCCGATCGGCGACTGGTCCACCTGGACCAGCTTGTCGAACGAGTCGACCCCGTCGATCCGCGAGTGCCGGCCCGGGACCTGCCGTGCGCGGTTGAGCTGGTTGGCCAGCGCGGTCGCGAGGATGTTGTTGACCAGGGTCGACTTGCCGGACCCGGAGACCCCGGTGACCGCGCAGAGCACGCCGCCGGGGAACACCACGTCGACGTTCCTCAGGTTGTTCTCGCGGGCCCCCCGGACGCGGAGCTGTTTGTCGGGGTCCACCTCCCGTCGCCTCTCCGGCACGGCGATCGACCGGCGGCCGGCCAGGTAGTCCCCCGTGAGCGACTCGGGGCTGTCCAGGAGCCCCGCGTAATCGCCCGAGTGCACCACGCGCCCGCCGTGTTCGCCGGCCAGCGGCCCGATGTCGACGATCCAGTCCGCGGAGCGGATGGTGTCCTCGTCGTGTTCGACCACGATGAGGGTGTTGCCGAGGTCCCGAAGCCGCACGAGCGTGTCGATGAGGCGCCGGTTGTCACGCTGGTGCAGGCCGATCGACGGCTCGTCGAGGACGTAGAGGACTCCGGCGAGCCCGGAGCCGATCTGGGTGGCCAGACGGATGCGCTGGGCCTCGCCGCCGGACAGGCTCCCGGCCACGCGGTCCAGGGAGAGGTAGTCGAGCCCCACGTCCAACAGGAAGCCCATGCGCGCCTGGATCTCCTTGAGGACGCGCCCGGCGATCATCGCCTGCCGTTCGTCGAGCACCAGGCCGTCGAGGAACCGGGCGCAGTCCACGACCGACATGCGACTGATGTCCGCGATCGACCGTTCGAGGCCGCCGGGACCCGGCATGGTCACGGCGAGGATCTCCGGCTTCAGCCGGGTGCCACCACAGGAAGGGCAGGGCACCTCCCGCATATAGCCCTGGTAGCGCTCCTTCTGCGACTCCGACTCGGTCTGGTCGAGGCGCCGCTTGAGGAACGCCATGACGCCCTCGAACCGCGCATCGTACGTGCGGACCCGCCCGAATCTGTTGCGGTAGCGCACCCGGACCTTGGTGGCCGCTCCGCCGAGGACCGCCTTGCGGACCTTGGCGGGCAGATCCTGCCACGGGGTCCGCAGGTCGAACTCCATGTCGGCGGCGAGGCCGCTGAGCAGCTGCTGGAAGTAGTCCGCGCTCTGCCCACCTGACCACGGCGCGATCGCACCGTCGGCCAGCGACCTCTCGGGGTCCGGGACCACGAGGTCGGGGTCCACCTCGAGATGCGAACCGAGGCCGTCGCACACCGGGCACGCGCCGTACGGCGAGTTGAAGGAGAAGGCGCGGGGTTCCATGTCGTCCAACGCGATCGGGTGCCCGTTGGGGCACGCCATGTGCTCGGAGAACCGGCGCCGCCGCCCCGGGTCCGACTCCTCGACGTCGACGTAATCGATCACGATCACGCCGTCCGCCAACCCCAGGGCGGTCTCCACCGAGTCCGTCAGTCGCTGACGGGACGACGGCTTGGCCGCCAGTCGGTCCACCACCACCTCGATGTCGTGCTTCTCCTGCTTCTTGAGCGTGGGTGGCTCCGTGAGCATGTACTGCTGTCCGTCCACCCGGACGCGGCTGTAGCCGTCGGCCGCGAGCTGCGCGAACAGATCGACGAACTCGCCCTTGCGGGTGCGGACGACCGGGGCGAGGACCTGGAACCGGGCGCCCTCCTCCCCCTCGAGGATCTGGTCGACGATCTGCTGCGGGGTCTGACGCGAGACCACCTCCCCACAGGTCGGGCAGTGCGGCACTCCGGCTCGCGCGTAGAGCAGCCGGAGATAGTCGTAGACCTCGGTGATGGTGCCGACGGTCGACCGGGGGTTGCGGTTGGTCGACTTCTGGTCGATCGACACCGCCGGGGAGAGCCCCTCGATGAAGTCGACGTCGGGCTTGTCCATCTGCCCGAGGAACATCCGGGCGTACGCGGAGAGCGACTCGACATAACGGCGCTGCCCCTCGGCGAAGATCGTGTCGAACGCGAGCGAGGACTTGCCCGAACCCGACAGCCCCGTGAACACGATGAGTGCCTCCCGGGGCACGTCGATGTCCACGCCCTTGAGGTTGTGCTCGCGCGCACCGCGGACGATCAGGCGGTCAACCATGAGGTTCTCCTTCCGGGTGGAGGTCACCGCCATGTCGCGGAGCGCGTGCGACGGTCGCCGTTCCCGGAGACGAAGGTACCAACGACCTCCGACACGCTCGGTCGCCACCGAGATCGCCCCACGTCGGTAGCCTGCGGATATGTCGAACGTCACTGAGGAAGTACCCGAGAGCGTCATCCTGACGGAGGGCTATACCGGCCGCCTCGGCGGTCGTCTCCACGGCGAGCGCTGGACCGTGGGGCCGGCTCGCGTGTCCAAGATCTCCGCGGGCGAGATGGACAACAACGTCTACGTCATCGAGTCGACCGCCACCGGGGACGCCCTGCTCGTCGACGCGGCAAACGACGCCCCCCAGCTGGTGGAGCACCTGCGCACGCACGCTCCGGGTGTCGCCGAGGTGCTCACCACGCACCTGCACGCCGACCACTGGATCGGCCTGGCCGAGACCGTCGACGCCCTCGGCCTCACGACGATCGCCCCCGAGAGGGACGCCGCCGAGATCCACGTCCCCACGGACCGGACCGTCTCCCACGGTGACGAGGTGGCCGTCGGGGATCTCCGGCTCGAGGTGGTCGGGCTCCGGGGGCACACCCCCGACGGCGTCGGTCTGGTGCTGCGCACCGATGAGGGCACCCACCTCTTCCCGGGTGACTCGCTGTTCCCCGGGGGCCCCGGCAAGACCGGCACCCCGGAGGACTTCGCCTCCCTGATGGACGATCTCGAGAACAGGGTCTTCGCGCGACTGGACGACGACGTCGTCGTCCACCCCGGTCACGGCGACGACACCACGCTCGGGGCCGAGCGCCCACACCTGCGTGAATGGCGCGACCGGGGCTGGTGACCGGGCCGACCCGGGGCCGCGCCGGCCGGAACCGGAGGCACATCATCCGCCGGACCAGTAAGTTCGACCACGTATTCCATCACCCAGGAGGAACGATGATCCGACGACTCGCACGACCCATGCTCGCCACCGTCTTCGTCATCGACGGCGTGGAGACCCTGCGGAATCCGCAGGCCCACGTGGAGACCGCGGCGCCGCTGGTCGACAAGGCCACCCCCCTCGTGGAGAAGGGTGAACAGGCCGTCAACGAGCGGGTCTCCACCTCGGTCCCGCCGGTGACCAAGGACACCGAGACCCTGGTCAAGGTCCTCGCCGGGGTCAAGATCGGTGCCGGCGTCACCTTCGCGCTCGGCAAGGCCCCACGGGTGTCCGCTGTCGCACTGACCGCGGCGCACGTGCCCTCCACGGTCAGCCGCAACGCGTTCTGGAACGAGTCGGACCCGAACGCCAGGAGCCGCAAGACCACCGGCCTCGCCACCGACGTGGCTCTGCTCGGCGCGCTCCTGCTGGCGTCCGCCGACACTGCGGGCCGGCCCGGGCTGGCGTGGCGCGCCCGCAAGACGTCGGACAAGGTGTCCGCCCGGCTCCCCGGCGCGAAGGCCGAGACCGCCGCCGCGGGTGGCGCGATCGCCGGAGCCGCCCATTCCGCGGCGGATCAGGCCCGCGGCGTCGCGGACACGGTCCGGGACAAGGCCCCCGAGGTCGCCGACACGGTGCGCGACCGGGCGCCGGAGCTCGCGGAGTCCGTCCGCGAGAAGGCCCCCGAGGTGGCGGACCAGGTCCGGGACCGCGCGTCCGGTCTCGTCGGTGCCGTCCGGTCGCAGGCCCCCGTGGTGGCAGCCCGCCTCCGGGACCGGGCCGCGGCAGCCCGGGAGCAGGCCGCGCCCCTGGCGGCGGAGGCACGCGAGCAGGCGGCACCGCTGGCCGCCGAGGCACGCGAGCGGGTGGGCTCGGCGGCACACGCCGCCGCCGAGCAGGCCGACCAGGCGCGGGGGCTCGCCCGCGCCCGGGCCGAGCACGCCCGCGACGTGGCCGCGTCCCGGGCCGCGGACGTGGACGGCCGCGACCTCCGCAAGGCCACGGACAAGGCGGGGCGTCGTGCGAAGAAGCGCACCGACAAGGCCCGCCGGAAGGTGGCCGAGACCATCCGCCCCTGACCGGTACGCGCCGTCAGGACCGAGGACCCCGCCCGGGCAGGGCGGGGTCTTCTGCGTCACAGGGGAATCGTCTCCGACACCCGGTAGCCTGGACATCCTGCCCGCCGGCCCCGGCACACCCCGAGAGGAGCACCCGTGACGAACGACGACGTCGTCGAGGAACAGCGCTACCTCGGCCGGCTCCTCGACCGCCTCGAGACCCTGCGGGCCGAGACCCGGACCCGGCTCGACCATGTCCTCCGCGGCTCCGGGGGCACCCCCCAGGCGCGGTCCGAGCGGGAGTCGTTCGCGCGGTTGTACTCCGGCGAGCTCGCGGCGTACAACGCCGCCAACCTGGGCCTGTACTTCGGCCGGTTGGACATGGAGGACGGCGAGGTCCGGCACATCGGCCGCGTGGGACTGAGGGACGACGACGAGGAGGTCACCCCGCTCCTGCTGGACTGGCGCGCCGAGCACAGCCGCCCCTTCTACCTGGCCACGACGGCCCGCCCCGAGGGCACACACCGCCGGCGGCACCTGCGCACCGTGGGCCGCCGGGTCATCGGGGTCCACGACGAGTACCTCTCCGCCCCCGCGGACGGGAACCTGCCGTCGGGGCACGAGGACGTCGTGGGCGAATCCGCTCTCCTCGAGGCGCTCGACAGCGCCCGCTCCTCGCACATGACCGACATCGTCGCCACCATCCAGCGCGAGCAGGACGAGATCATCCGCAACCCCCACGTCGGTGTGCTCGTGGTCCAGGGCGGGCCGGGTACGGGCAAGACCGCCGTGGCGTTGCACCGCGCCGCCTATCTGCTCTACACGCATCGTCGCCAACTCGACCGCAGCGGTGTCCTCATCGTCGGCCCCAACGCACGGTTCCTCGACTACATCGCCCGGGTGCTGCCCTCCCTCGGCGAGTCGGGGGTCGTGCTCCGGACCCTCGGCGACCTGTACCCCGGTGTCCGCGCCACCGGCCACGAGTCCCTGCGCGGTCAGGAGGTCAAGGGCTCCGCCGAGATGGTCGGCATCCTCAAGTCCGCCGTGCGCGCCCGCCAGCTGGCGCCCGGCTCGGACGTCACGGTCCTGGTGGACGGGCACGAACTCGTCGTCACCCCCGCGATGGTCCGGGCGGCGCGGGGGCGCGCCCGGATGTCACGTCGTCCGCACAACGCGGTCCGCGGGGTATTCGCGTCGCGACTCGTGGACGCGCTGACAGAGCAGTACGTGGCAGCGCTCACCGACCCCGTCGGCGACGCGGAGACCGAGGCGTGGTCCCCGCAGGGCGACGGGCTGGGGGACCTCGGCGATCCCGCCAAGCCGCTGCTCGACGAGCACGACAGGGTCGCGCTGCGGGCCGAGGTCGAGTCCGCTCCCGAAGTGATCGACGCGATCGACGAGTGGTGGCCGACGCTCCGGCCCGACGAGGTCCTCGCCGACCTGCTCTCGAGCCGCGAGAGGATCGCGCAGGCGGCGGGCGACTACGTCGCCGGGGACCAGGACGCCCTCCACCGCGAGGACGGCGAGGCCTTCTCCGTCGCGGACGTCCCACTCCTGGACGAGCTCGCGGAACTCCTGGGCGAGGATCCCGAGGCCGACAGCAGCGAGGCCGACCGCGCGTGGGCCGAACAGCTCCGACAGGCGGAGGAGGCCCTGGAGATCCTCACCGGCTCGGCGGTCCAGGACATCGAGGACGACCTCGATCCGGAGGTCCTCATGGCCTACGACGTGGTCGACGCCGAAGCGCTCGCACGGCGGCACAGTGCCGACTCCGACCTCACCGTCGCCGACCGCGCCGGCGCCGACCGCACCTGGACGTACGGGCACGTGATCGTCGACGAGGCGCAAGAAGTGTCCGCGATGGGCTGGCGGATGCTCATGCGCCGCTCCCCCAACCGCTGGATGACGCTCGTCGGGGACGTCGCCCAGACCTCGAGCCCCGCCGGGATCGACTCGTGGGACGAGGCGCTGTCCGGGTACGTCGATAACCGCTGGGTCCACTGCGAACTCACCGTGAACTACCGGACACCGGAGACGATCTCCGCGGTGGCGGATCTGCTTCTCGCCCGGATCGATCCCGACGCCGGCTCCCCGAGACCGGTACGGCCGGGGCGGCATCCGGTGTCGTGGCTCGAGCCGGACCCGGACGCCGCCCCCGAGGTCGTCGCCGGGGAGGTGGCCCGCGCCTCCTGCGAGCGGGCCGTCGCGGTGGTGGTCCCGGACGACAGCGGCGACCACCCCGGCATCGCCGCGCTCCGCGACGCGGTCTCGGCGGTCCGCCCGGACGCCTCGGTCCTACCGCTGGCCATGGCCAAGGGGCTCGAGTTCGACATGGTCGTCCTGGTGGACCCCGAGTCGGTCCTCGACCGTTCGCCCCAGGGGCT
>DWWP01000030.1 GCA_019119635.1 Candidatus Dietzia intestinipullorum | reverse complement strand
GTGGTGGCCGCCGAGGAGCAGGGGGTGACGCCGGAACAGCTCGCGGGGACCATCCAGAACGACATCCTCAAGGAGTTCATGGTCCGCAACACCTACATCTATCCGCCCAAGCCGTCCATGCGGATCATCTCCGACATCTTCTCCTACACCTCGCAGAAGATGCCCCGGTTCAACTCCATCTCGATCTCCGGATACCACATGCAGGAGGCCGGCGCGACGGCCGACCTGGAGCTGGCGTACACGCTCGCCGACGGCGTCGAGTACATCCGGGCCGGCCTCGACTCCGGCCTGGACATCGACAAGTTCGCCCCGCGCCTGTCGTTCTTCTGGGCGATCGGGATGAATTTCTCCATGGAGATCGCCAAGCTGCGGGCGGGCCGCCTGTTGTGGAGCGAACTGGTCGAGAAGTTCGAGCCGAAGAATGCCAAGTCCCGGTCCCTGCGTACACACTCGCAGACCTCCGGCTGGTCGCTCACCGCGCAGGACGTGTTCAACAACGTCGCGCGCACCTGCATCGAGGCCATGGCCTCGACCCAGGGGCACACGCAGTCGCTGCACACCAACGCTCTTGACGAGGCGCTCGCGTTGCCCACCGACTTCTCGGCACGGATCGCCCGGAACACGCAACTCCTGCTCCAGCAGGAGTCGGGCACGGTGCGCCCGGTGGACCCGTGGGCGGGCTCGTACTACATCGAGTGGCTCACCGCGCAGCTCGCGGACAAGGCCCGCCTCCACCTGTTGGAGATCGAGGAGGCCGGCGGCATGGCGCAGGCGATCGGGGAGGGCATCCCCAAGCTCCGCATCGAGGAGGCCGCCGCACGCACCCAGGCCCGCATCGACTCGGGACGTCAGCCGGTCATCGGCGTCAACAAGTACGTCGTCACCGAAGACCAGGAGATCGAGGTCCTCAAGGTCGAGAACTCCCGTGTCCGGGCCGAGCAGGTCGCCAAGCTGGAGAAGCTGCGCGCCGAGCGAGACGACGACGCCTGCACGGCCGCACTGGACAAGCTCACCGCGGCCGCAGCGGGCGAGGCGAGCAGCGACCTCGACACCAACCTGTTGGCGCTGGCGATCGACGCCGCGCGCGCCAAGGCCAGCATCGGCGAGATCTCCGACGCGCTGGAGAAGGTGTACGGCCGCCACACCGCCGAGATCAAGACCCTCTCCGGCGTCTACCGCCAGGAGGTCTCCAAGGAGGGCGCCGTGGACAACGTCACCAGGGCCACGGGGATGGCCGACGCGTTCGCCGAGCAGGATGGGCGCCGTCCCCGCATCCTCATCGCCAAGATGGGCCAGGATGGACACGACCGCGGGCAGAAGGTCGTGGGCACCGCGTTCGCCGACCTCGGCTTCGACGTCGACATGGGCCCGCTGTTCCAGACCCCCCAGGAGGTCGCCCAGCAGGCCGCGGACGCCGACGTCCACGCGGTGGGGGTCTCCTCACTGGCGGCAGGGCACCTGACCCTCGTCCCCGCCCTGCGCGAGGCCCTCGCCTCGGTGGGTCGCGAGGATATCCTGGTTACCGTGGGAGGCGTGATCCCGCCGGGGGACTTCCAAGAGCTGTATGACGCCGGGGCGGCGGCCATCTACCCGCCGGGCACGGTGATCTCGGAGGCCGCGATCACGCTCCTCGACGCGCTCTCCGCCGAGCTCGGGTACGACATGTCCGCGGCCGGCGGCGATGCGGAGGCGGGGGCGGAACCCTGACCCGCCCCGGCTCCGGACCCGACCCCGCGGGATCGGGTAATCGTACGGGCAGCCTCTCGACCACCGCGGGCACGGGCGCCACCCGGGGCCCGGTCCCCGCGGCAGACGGGCCCCGGCCGCGGCGCACCATCGACGTCGACGCCCTGCTCGAGGGTGTCCTCGCCGATGAGCGCCCGGTCCTCGCCCGCGCCATCACCCTGCTCGAATCCACCAACCCGGCGCACCGGGAGAAGGCGCAGGAGTTGCTACTGGGGGCGCTGCCGCACTCGGGCGGGGCGCTGCGCATCGGGATCACCGGGGTGCCCGGGGTGGGCAAGTCGACCTTCATCGAGTCCCTCGGCCTCCACCTGGTAGAGCAGGGGCACAAGGTCGCGGTACTCGCGGTCGACCCGTCCTCCACGCGCTCCGGGGGGTCGATCCTCGGCGACAAGACCCGGATGGCCACCCTGTCGGGCGAACCCCGGGCCTACATCCGGCCGTCGCCGACCTCCGGCACGCTGGGCGGCGTCGCCAAGGCGACCCGCGAGACCATCGTGCTCATGGAGGCCGCGGGGTTCGACGTGATCCTCATCGAGACCGTGGGGGTGGGCCAGTCCGAGGTCACCGTCGCCGGGATGGTCGACTGCTTCACCTTCCTCACGCTGGCCCGGACCGGCGATCAGCTCCAGGGCATCAAGAAGGGCGTCCTGGAGCTGGCCGACGTGGTGGCGGTCAACAAGGCCGACGGCCCCCACGTCCGGGACGCCAAACGTGCGGCCCGCGAGCTCGAATCCGCGCTCAGGCTGGTCCGGCCACCGGACGCGGACTGGAAGGTCCCCGTGCTCACGATGTCCGGTCTCGAGGGGGACGGCCTGGACCGCTTCTGGGAGGCCGTCACCCGCCACCGTGACGCCATGGAATCGTCGGGGGAGTTCGAGGCGCGGCGCGCCCGACAGCAGGTCGACTGGACGTGGTCGATGGTGCACGACACCCTCCTGTCCCGGCTGGCCGCCGCCCCCGAGGTCCGGCGCATCTCGGGGGAGGTGGAGCAGCAGGTCCGCGAGGGCACGCTCACCGCCGCCCTCGCCGCCCAGGCGATCATCGACGCCTTCGACTCCTGACCGGCCTCACCGCCTGCGGAGCACGAACCCGACGGCGCTGATGTGCTCGCCGTGGGTGGTGAACGTCCTGCGCATCGCCAGCACGCGCTTGCGGGCGTCGGCGTCTCGGAGAAGATTCCACACGATCCGCGCGACGCCCCTGACCCCCTCGTCGGCGACCATGCGTCGCGGCTGCAGCAGCCCCATCGGGCGCAGCTCGGTGCGTTCGACCTCGAACCCCGACCCCTCGAACAGTCGTGTCCACTCCACGACGGTGAGCGGCCGTGCGTTGACGCGGATGGACCTGGCGAGGTCCTTGCGGATCGTCGTCTTGACCTCGTCGTCCAGGTCGTCGGGGACCAGACACAACTCGTGGACGAGGTAGGTCCCGCCCGACCCGAGCAGCCGAGCCGCCTCGTCCACGATCCGGTGCTTGGTCGAGTCCCCCTGCATGGTGAGCATGGCCTCTCCCGCAACGATGTCCGCCGAGTCGCCCGGCAGGCCGGTGTCCTGCGCGGGCGCCACCACCATCTGCCCGCGCGCCCCGACCACCGCGCGGGTCACCTCGACGGCGTCCGGATCGGAGTCCACCCCGGTGTACGAGGCGGGGGACCGGTCGAGGAACTGGCGGGCGGTGAGCCCCAGCCCGGGCGCGAACTCGACCACCCGCCGGCCTGCGACCGGTGTGGCGCCCACCAGCCATTCCGAGAGTTCACGTCCGCCCGGGCGCAAGACCTTCTTGCCCACCCGCGCGAGGAGCCAGTGCCCGGCGACGGCCTCGGCGTCGCGGTCGTGCTGGGGGAGTGGGTTCGTGGTCATGGGTGGTCCTTCCTCGCAGGTCGTGACACGCCTTACGGCACGTCATTTAGGTAAGGCTACCCACGGTCGACGGCCGGGTACAGGACCGCCCGGATCGCAGCTGGATCAGGCCGGCCACCATCGTCGGACCAGGTACCGTCGTCCACCGTCAATGCGGGAGTGTTCGTGGACGAGAGCCCACTCTTCGCGGGACTCATCAGTCACCGAGATAGTTCTCCCGTACTGCCCGGCCCGGCGGTTCAGCGGCGCTCGAGTGCCTTCCGGGCGGGTTCCTCGAGCCAGGTGTGACTGGCGGCCCCCGCCGCGACGGATCCGGCGACGGTGACCGGCCAGATCACGTGCATGCGCCGATCCCACAGCCCGGTCCGGGTGAGCGGGAACGCGTAGTGCAGGACCAGCAGGTGCCAGAGGAAGATGCCGTAGGACCAGCGTCCGAGCGATTGCAGCGGAGCAGACTCCAGGACCGGGAACCGGGCCTCCTGCGGGGCCAGGACGGCGGGAGAGAGCACGAGGAACGCCATGGCGGCGGCGAGACCGTTGCGGGACGCGAACTCACCTGGGGACGGGTGGACGAATCCTTCCGAGAACCACGCAGGGACCGTTGTGGCGACCAGGGCCGCCCCGCCGGCGATCCACCACCCCCACCGGGCGAGCCGGTCCCGGCACAGACGCACGAAGGTCCCCGGCGGGGCGGTGGCCACCTCGGCGAGGATCATCCCTACGGCGAACCAGGCCGCGAACGCGGGCGGCAGGATCTGCTCGTTGACCCCCGCGGGCAGCAGTCCGGCCGACTGCCACGGGATCATGGGGAACAGCACGCCGGACATCCCGAACGCGGCGATCACCGGGATCCGCCAGCGGGCCGCGTCCCCATGAAGCCCCTTCATCGCCGTCCACAGCACGGGGAGAGCCAGGTAAAAGGCCATCTCCACCGCGAGCGACCACGCGTGGGTGAGGCCGGCGACGAGGAATCCGGGAGTGTAGATCTGTGTCAGGGTCAGGTTGACGAGCCACTTACCCGGGCCGTTGACGTGATTCTGGGGCAGCAGCAGCATCGCGGCGACCACCAGAGCCCCGTAGGCGGGCATGATCCGCACGAGTCGAGAGCGTAGGTACGCCGGGGTCGACCGGGCCGTTCCGGGGTCCCCCCTGCGGGCGTGGGCGGCGTGCGAGCGCCAGAGCAGGAAACCGGATTTGGCAAAGAACACGGCCACCGCCAGGTCGAGGCGGCCGAAGAGGCGTTTGACCGTCGACCCGGTCGACGTGCGCGTGACAAAGGCGACGTGCGTCGTGAGCACGCCGACCGCGGCAAGCCCACGCAGTCCCTCGAGTGCGGGCACGAAGCCCCGCGCACCCGCCGGCGGTGATGACGGGGCGCCCACCTCCGGCACGGCCAGCGACGCCGGAATCGTCGTGACCGATGTGGTGGCCGCCGCCGGGAACCGCCGCGCCCGCGGGGCCCGGGCCGCCAGCGACGCTGACGCCGATCGGGCGGAGGTGACCACCGTGTCCCGGACGGTCGAGAACACCTCCTTCGCCGAGCCGCCGGCCGGCCCGGAGCCGGCGGACGCGGCCTCACGCAGTGTCTCGAGCCCGGTCACGAGGGCACCGCCCGCGACGACGATCAGGGCGGCGGCGACAGACTTCATGGAAGCTCCCGGGGCGGTGACGTGGGGGCGATAACGCGCGTCCGGGCAGCACGACGGGCTGCCGGAGCATCCGGGAGAGCCTAGCACCGGTTACAGAAATCCTTCTCGGGGCGGGCGGTCAGGCGCGCGGACTCAGCGAGGCGATCGCCGCGGAGACCTGATCGAGAATCGCGTCGACGCCGCCGGGCACCTCCACGTCGACGGCGACCGAGGCGTTGTCCACGCGCCCGCGGTGGCCGCGGACGTCGGCGACGGCCATCCCGCGCGTGTGCCCACCCGAGCACTCGATCCGCAGGTTCGCCGGCGAGGAGACCACGCTGTCCGGCCGCAACGCCAGCCACGCCACGAACGGGTCGTGTACCTGGGCGAGGTAGCCGTCGCCCATGGACTGGTGGAACTCGAAGTAGAAGCGCAGCGCGTCCGTGAGGTGACGGGTGATCGGGGCGTCGGAAGCGGCGAGGAGCCGCTCGGATCGCCCGGGGGTCCACACCGCGCGCTCGGTGAGGTTCAGTCCGCACCACAACACCGGTGGGATCGACGGGTCGGCGGCCCGCGAGGCCTCCCACGCCAGGCACACGCGGTCCGCCGCCTCCGGGTCCACGTCGACGTTCCACTCGCTGACCGGGGTGGTGTTCCCCGGGTGCCCGAGGAAACTCCCACCCATCACCACGAGCCTGCGCACGAGGCCGGGAAGCGCGGGCTCCAACTCCAGAGCGCGGGCCAGTGTCGAGGTCGGGCCGGTCACGATCGCCACCAGCTCGCCGGGGTGGGCGCGGGCGGCGTCCACCCAGAGCCGCGCGCCGTCGCGGGGATCGGTCGACCTCGTCGTCGTGGGAAGGTCGGCGTACCCCGCACCCCGCGGGCCGTGGGTCTCGGGCGTGACCACGTGCGGGACCTCGATCGGTCCGGCGGACCCTGCGGCAACGGGCAGCGGATGCGCACCGGCGAGGTCGAGCCATGCGAGCGCGTTGCGGACCGTGTCGTCGAGCCCCACGTTCCCGGCAGTGCATACGAGTCCGGTGAGGTCGATCAGTCCGGTGTGGTGCTCGGCCACGAGGTAGGCGATCGCCAGAGCGTCGTCGATGCCCGGATCGGCGTCGAGCAGGACCGGCGTCGGGCTCATCGGCGCGGGGAGAGCAACACGTCTCGGGTCAGTTCGAGGTGGCCG
>DWWP01000029.1 GCA_019119635.1 Candidatus Dietzia intestinipullorum | reverse complement strand
ATCGGCGGGCTCATGCGGTACGGGATCCCCGAGTTCAAGATGGAGAAGGCGGTCCTCGACCGTCGGCTCGCCCAGATGGAGGCCGAGGGGACCGTCTTCCGCCCGGGCGTCAGCGTGGGCGAGGACGTCACGGCCGAGCAGCTGCGGGAGCGGTTCGACGCGGTCGTCCTGAGCGGCGGTGCCACGGCGCGACGCGACCTGCCCGTCCCCGGGCGGGAACTCGACGGCATCCACCAGGCCATGGACTACCTGCCGCTGGCAAACAAGGCGGCCGTGGGGGACCCGGTGGTGGACGCCGACGGGCTGCCGGCCGTCCACGCGCGGGACAAGCACGTCATCATCATCGGCGGCGGTGACACCGGGGCGGACTGCCTCGGCACCGCCACCCGCCAGGGGGCGAAGTCGGTGACCAGCTTCGAGATCATGTCGCGGCCACCCGCCACCCGGGCGGCGTCGACCCCGTGGCCCACCTACCCCCTGATGTTCCGCACCGCCTCCGCGCACGAGGAGAACGGGGAGCGGGTCTACGGGGTCTCCACGGCGGAGTTCGTGGGCGAGGGAGGCCGGGTGACCGCGCTCAAGGGCTCCGAGGTGACGATGGTCGACGGGCGGTTCGAGCCCGTGCCGGGCACCGATTTCGAGTACCCGGCGGACCTGGTCCTGCTCGCCATGGGCTTCACGGGGGCCCAGAAGCACGGCCTGTGCGACCAGCTCGGTGTGGACTTCTCCGAGCGCGGCACCGTCGACCGGGACGGCGACTACGCGACCAACGTCGAGGGCGTCTTCGTCGCCGGCGACATGGGCCGGGGGCAGTCGCTCATCGTGTGGGCGATCGCCGAGGGGCGGGCCGCGGCCGCCTCGGTCGACCGCTACCTCATGGGGGAGACGGCTCTTCCGGCCCCGGTCAGGCCCACGGATGTGGCTCAACGCTGAGGCCGCCGTAGCGCTCGGCCTTAATAGAACCTAAGATAACGGCAAGGTGTTCTTGTGGTTCTCGCGGGCCCAGCGACGGAAGGCATCTATGTACCGCCGCCCCATTGCCGTGATCGGCGCACTCTGTGTGTCGATGGCGGTGATCGGTGCACCCACGGCGGCATCCGCGCCCTCCGGTCCGGTGTTCCGGATCGAGGTCAACGACCTCCCGGCGTTGAGCGAGGTCCCCCCGCTCCCGCCGGCCGACGGTGGAGTGGACGAGACCGAGGACGAGTCCGATTCCTCCGGCGGTGACGTCTCCGGCGTCCAGACCGCGGCCCTCATCCTGGCCGTGTCGGTCTTCGTCGCCGGCGGGCTCGGGCTGGCCATGGTCACCTTCCGCGGTCGCGGCGCCGGGGCGGAGGACGAGGTCGGGCGGCCGGGTGCCGCCGGAGCGGGCCGGTCCCTCTAAACTCGGCGGCATGAGCCGCCACATCGCAGGCCGGGGCCGGACTGGGAGAGCGCCCGCCGGTCCGCCCGTAGACGACGTCGAGTGCGACCTGGGCGCCAAGCTGACCCTGGGGCAGTTCCTCAAGCTGGCCTCCTTGTCGGACTCCGGGGCCGAGGCCAAGGACGCCGTCGCCGCCGGGCGGGTCACCGTCAACGGTGAGGTGGACGCGCGGCGGGGCCGGGGGCTCGTGGCGGGCGACGTGGTCGCCGTCGACGGCCGGGCGGCCCGCGTGGTCGCCGGGGCGGTGTCGGGATGAGCGGGCAGGCGCCGGTCATCCTCCACGACGACGACGCCGGCGCTCGTCGTTACGCGGGGTGGCTCGCCGAGGAGTTCGAGACCGGCAGCACCCACCACGATTCCGTCGACCCGGCGGAACTGGTGGTCGCCGGCACCGTCGTCCTGGTGACCGGCATGCGCTCGAAGGGCGGCCTGGGCGGCTCGGCGTTCATCCGGGACAACTGGGAGGCGCTCGTGGAGGCCGGGCGCCGCGTCGCCGTCGTCATGGTCGGCCCGACCCCCGTCACCGACGACGCCCGGATCGAGCTCATGTCAGGGGAGTTCTCCGAGGACCAACTCAGGGACCTCAAGCTCTTCCAGCTCCGCGGCGTCGTGACCCCCGAGCACCTCGGATTCCGTCAGCGGCTCGGGATCAAGACCGCCCTGGCGGCGCTGCGGCGCAAGCCCGAGCGCACGCCCGAGGAGGAGATGATGCTCGAGACGGGCGGGGTGGACCTGACCGACCGCGAGGCCCTGGGGCCGCTCCTGCGGTGGATCCGGCGCGAAGCCTGATCCGCGCGTCCTGACCTGGGGGAAGTGACACGCTCGCGGCGTCGTTACCGGTACTCTCGGGTGGGACGCTCCGCCGGCCGGGCCGGGCGGCCACTCGGAGGATCTCCATGCGCACGACCCTGCTCGCCACCGCCTCGTCCGCCCTCGCCGCGGCGGCTCTCCTCGCAGGCGCGGGGACCGCCGGCGCCGACGAGGCGGAGACCGACGGCCGGTCTGCATCGTGGTCGACACCGAGGCCGCCGTCGGCGAGATCCTGACCGGCTCGATCGGGAGCCTCGGAGAGGCGTTCTAGCGCACGACGATCCCGTCGGTGTCCGCGTAGAGCGTGTCCCCGGGGACGAAGTCGACCCCGCCGAAGCTCACGGTGACGTCGCGCTCGCCCGCGCCCGTCTTGCCGGACTTCCGCGGGTTGGTGCCCAGGGCCTTGCACCCGAAGTCCATCGTCGCGATCACCGCGGAGTCGCGGATCGCGCCGTGCACCACCACGCCGGCCCAGCCGTTCGAGCGGCCCAGCTCGGCGATGAGGTCCCCGACGAGCGCGGTGTGCACACTCGCGTCCCCGTCGATCACCAGTACCCGGCCCTCGCCCGGCTCGCCCAGGACACTCTTGAGCAGTGCGTTGTCCTGGAAGCAGCGCACCGTGGAGACGCGGCCGGAGAACTCGGTGCGCCCGCCCAGGTCACGGAACTGGACGTCGCAGCTGCGGACGCCCTCTCCGATCTCATCGACGAGGTCGGCGGTGGGGACGAATCCCGTGGTATCGGTCATGCGGGGCCTCCTGTGGCTGGTCGATCGGCTCCACGTTATCCGGCCGGGCACACTCGATGGCGTCCGACCGTGAGGGACAATGGCCACAGAGACGCTGTCCGCCGCCCCCGAGCCCCAGGAGGGACGACCCGTGGCCAAGTACGAACTCCTGATCCACGCCCGCCGGGCCGTCGTCGACGGGCGCATCCAGAAGGCCGCCGTCACGGTCGACGGCGGGATGATCTCGTCCGTCCGGACGGGGCCGGAGGCCAGGGACATCGGATTGGCGGGCGAGCACACGATCGACCTCGACGACGACGTCGTCCTCATGCCGGGCCTGGTCGATCCGCACATGAGCACCGAGGACCTCACGGCGGCCACCCGGTCGGCGGCACTCGGCGGCGTGACCGCCGTCGTCGACTACGGGACGGACGGCCGGCCCGCCGTCGTCGAGCCGGAGCACCTCGCGCGGTGGCGTGACGCCGCGACCGGGGAGGCGTCCGTCGACGTGGGCGTGTGGGGCGCGGCCGTCCCCGAGAACCTCGGGACGCTGGGGGCGCTCCTCGACGGTGGGGCCCTCGGCATCTCCGCGATCGCCTCGGGCAAGGGCGTCGCCGGCGCCCCGACCCTGGACTCCGAGCAGCTCGTGGCCGCCGCGGACGAGGTTGCCGCCCACGGCGGGCTGCTCGCCGTCGACGCCGGGGTCGAGTACCTGCCGACGCTGCTGGACGTGTCCCGGCGCACCGGGGGTCGACTGCACCTGCGGTCGGTCGCGGACGCCGACGAGCTGCCGCTGCTGCGGGACGCGAAACGTCAGGGGTTGCCCGTGACCGCATCCACCGCCCCGCACCTGTTGGCGCTCGTCTCCGAGGCCGTCGACGCCGGCGGCACCGATGCGCGGCCGGACCCTCCCATCCGGGACGCGGCCACCCGCGAGAAGCTCTGGGGCGCCCTGCGCGAGGGCACGATCGATGCCGTGGCCTCCGCGCGATTGGGACTGTCGGTGGTGTGGACCGAGGCGCGGCGTCGCGGGCTCGACCCGGCCGACGTGGCGAGGTGGATGTCCGCCGCGCCCGCCGCCGTCGTCGGGATGGACGACCGGGGCGCGATCCGGCCCGGTGCCCGGGCCGACTTCACCGTGGTGGCCGACGACGAGGCGTTCGTCGTCCTCCCGGACAGCCGTGAGCTGGGCTCGGCGGACTCCGTGTACGCGCAGCGCGCACTGGCGGGGGTGGTCCGCTGGACCATGACCGGCGGAGTCGTCGTCGACCCCCGTGGGCTCCCGCGTGGGACGGTCATCACCCGCGCGGCGCGATGAACACGGGAATCGAGAGACTCGACTTCCTCCCCGTCTCGGACGGCGTGGTCACCGCGCTGATCGTCACCGAGTACCTGATCAAGATCCTCGCACTGGGCATGGTGCCGGAGAACCGGCAACCCGGGTCCTCGCAGGCCTGGCTGCTCGCCATCCTGTTCGTCCCCGTGGTCGGCGTCCCCCTCTTCCTGCTGCTGGGCAACCCCTACGTCACCGGCCGGCGGCACCAGATCCAGGAGGACGCCAACCTCCTCTACGCGGAAGCGCTCGAGGCGCGACCCACGGTCCCGGCCGGCGTCGAGGTCGGGCCCGGCGTGCGGACGATCCTCGAGATGAACCGCCGGCTCACCGCGATGCCGTGCATGAGCGGCGACTTCCTGGCCATGCACTCCGACTACAGCGCGTCGCTGGAGGCCATGGCGGCCGCCGTGCGCGGCGCCACCGACCACGTGCACATCGAGTTCTACGCCCAGTCCTGGGACGACGAGACCGACGCGTTCTTCGCCGCCGCGGTCGAGGCCGCCGAGCGGGGCGTGGCGGTACGGGTGCTCGTGGACCACCTCGGCTCCCTGCGCTACAAGGGCTTCAACGCCCTGCGGCGCCGCCTGCGGCACACGCCGGTCGAGTTCCACCTCATGCTGCCCGTCAACCCGTTCTCCGGCCGCTTCCGGCGCCCCGACCTGCGGAACCACCGCAAGATGCTCATCGTGGACGGCGAGCACGGATTCGTCGGCTCCCAGAACCTCATCGACCGCCACTACGGCAAGAAGTCCAACGCCGAGCACGGTCGCGAATGGGTCGACCTGATGATGGAGGTGCGTGGAGAGGTCGTGCAGGGGCTCAGCGCGGTGTTCGCCGTCGACTGGTACACCGAGTCGGGCGAGCTCATCGACACCCTGCGGGAGATGCCCCGGACCGAGCCCGTCGAGGCCGATCGCCCGGTGGGTGACCCGACCGCGGGCGACCCGGTCGACGCCTTCCAGGTGGTGCCCTCCGGCCCGGGGTTCCGCACCCAACCCAACCTGCGGATGTTCACCCAACTCATCAGCCAGGCGCGCGACCGGGTGCGGATCGTCAGCCCCTACTTCGTCCCGGACGAGGCCCTGCTCCACACCATCACCTCGGCGGCGTTCCGCGGCGTCGACGTGGAACTGTTCGTCCCCGAGCACGCCGACCAGTTCCTCGTGCACCACGCCCAGCGGTCCTACTTCCGCGCGCTCCTCGAGGCGGGCGTGCGGATCCACCGCTTCCGCACGCCCGCCGTGCTGCACACCAAGATGCTGCTCATCGACGACTACGGCGGGACCGTGGGGTCGAGCAACATGGACGTGCGGTCGTTCAACCTCAACTTCGAGATCAGTGTGCTGGCCCTGGGCGGGGCGGCGGTGGGGCAGATGCACTCCGTGGTGGACCGGTACCTGGAGGAATCCACGACCCTCGGGCTCGAGGAGTGGCAGTCCCGGCCCTGGCCCGGGCGGTACGTCGACAATGTCGCGCGCCTGACCTCGGCTCTCCAGTAGTACGCTCGGCGTGGCGGGAGTCAGATCGGGCCCGCCTGAGACGGAAGGTGCCCCCGTGATCTCCCTGAATCGTGTCCACGGCTGCAGGAGCAGGCGCGTGGGCGCCGTCGTCGCCGCTGCGACGCTCGCGATGGCCGCCGCCCCGGCGGCCGCATCCGCGCAGGACAGTGGTGAGTCCGGGAGCCTCGGCGACTCGGTGGGGGTCATCCCCGAGGAGATCGTCGTCGGGGGGCCGGCCCTCGGCGGCTCGGAGGGGCTGCGGGACGCCGGCAGCGGCGCCGTGCCGGAGGCGGCGCAGTCGGCCGGCGAGGTGGCCGGCTCGACCGCCCCGCTCGAGGCCGTGGGATCCACCGGCGGGTCGGCGGCGGCGTCGGTCGCGTCCTCGGGGAGCGTGCCGGGCTCGGTCTACGCCAACCCGACGGGGTCGGTCGGGTCGGGCACCATCGGCCTCGGATCGGTCGCGGTCCCCGAGTACGTCCTGCCGATGCTGTCGGTGCAGTTCGCGGGCGGCTATTTCACGGCGATGGGCGAGCGGCAGCAGGCGGCGGAGCTCCACCCGCACGAGCTGACCTTCTGGCACGACGTGGTGGGGGGCTCGGCCGAGGCCGGGACCGCCCTCGAGGACACGGCGGACGCCGCTGGGGCCGAGCTGCCCGGTGGGCTGGCCGGAAGCATCGACGCGGTGCAGATCTCCGCTCTCGAGGATCCCTTCGAGGAGCAGGAGAAACTCAAGGCCGAGCTCGAGGCCGAGGCCGCTGCGGAGGCCGCCGCCGAGGAGGCCGGCACGGACGGGTAGAACGTCAGGGGGCGACCAGGGCCTCGCAGCGGTCCCACAGGGCCGCGGCCACGGACTCGTCGCGGGACGCGCCCGTGGAGCCCACCACCCGCGGGTGGCCGGTCAGTTCGCCCGGGCCGTCGGGGCCGATGTAGGCGCCCGGTGGCACGTCGCGGACGGTCGCGGCGTAGAGCTCGGGGAGCGCGCCCCGTTCGGCCGGCTGGACCAGGAACGGGATCTTCTCGGCCGCCCTCATGACCAGGTCCTGGAGGCCGCTGCCGCTGTGGTACTGCAGGTTGGTGGCCGAGTATCCGGGGTGTGCGGCCACGGCCATGAGCGGCCACCCTGCCGCGTCGAGGCGGCGCTGCTGCTCGTAGGCGAGCATCACGCACGCCAGCTTGGAGGCGGCATACGCGGACATCGGAATGTAGCGGCGGCGGTTCCAATCCAGGTCATCAAGGACGATCGAGCCGAACCTGTGCATGATCGACCCCAGCCACACGACCCTGTCCGACAGCGCCGGGGCGAGCTGCTGCGTGAGCGCGAAGTGGCCCAGCACGTTGACGCCGAACTGCATCTCGTGCCCCTGCGCCGTGCGGCCCAGCGGGACGTTCATGACCCCGGCGTTGTTGATCAGCACGTCGAGCTGCCGCCCGGAGAGCGTCTCGCCGGCCGCGCGGACCGAGTCGAGGTCGGCCAGGTCCAGCTCGACGACCTCGGCCCGCTCCGGCTGCGACAGGCCCTGACGGGCGGACTCGGCGCGGGAGGTGTCCCGGCAGGCCATGACGACCCGGGCGCCGGCCGTCGTGAGCGCCTCCGTGGCCTGCAGGCCGAGACCGGAGTTGGCGCCCGTGATGACGACCGTGCGCCCGGTCTGGTCGGGGATGTCCGCGGCTGTCCATCTGCTCATGTGGGCAGCCTACGGACGCCCCGGCCCGCCGTGGTATCGGTCACTCCCAGACCGCGGTGTCCGGGTCGACGCCGTGCGACCGGGCGTTCGCCGAGACGGCCGCGTCGACCCACTCCGCGAGTCCCGGCTCGAGCTGCTCGTAGTACTCGGTGAACCTCGGATCCTGCACGTACATCCGTGCCAGGATCACCTGCATCGAGTGCGTGCAGTCGTAGTGCGTCGAGATCATCGCGCGGTGCCGCTCGACGAGCGTGGCCGCCTCCGCCGACCCCGGATCGACACCGGTGCGCTTGGCGGCGGCGAGGTCGGCGTTCAACGCGTCGCCCTCGGCCTTGATGCGCTTCCAGTCGTCCTTGGTCAGCTTCGCGGTGCGCTCCTGCGACTGCTTCCACTGTGGGCTGTCGCCCCAGCGCTCCTCGGCCTCGTCCTGCCACTCTTCTTTCCAGTCGGAGCCGAAGATCTCCGCCCGGTCCTCAGGGGACAACGGTGTGTTCATCGTGATCGCCTCCTTCAGGCGGTCTACTGCGGAGACCATCTCCTGCAGGTGGGAGATGCGGTCGAGCAGCAGCTCGCGCTGCCGGGACAGGTGGGCGTCCTCGTCGACGTCGGTGTCGTCGAGGAGATCCGCGATCTGCGCGAGCGGGAACCCCAGCTCGCGATAGACCAGCACGCGGTGGATGCGCGCGACATCGTCGTCGTCGTACACCCGGTAGTCGGCCCACGTCCGACCGCTCGCGGTGACCAGCCCGATCCGGTCCCAGTGGTGCAGGGTCCGAACGGTGATCCCGACGAGGTCGGCGACCTCGCCCACGGTCAGTCCTGTCCGGTTGCTCATCGGTTCCACATCTCTCACGGCAAGGACTCTCGTGCCTGACGTGGCGTCAGGGTCAACCTTCCTCAGGGGGCTACCCGCCGGTAGCCTCGGCTGTATGACACGCCCCGCACCTGAAGTCTACGACCGCCTCCGCGCCCTCGTCGCGATCCCCGAGTTCCGCGCGGACCCGTCGAGCCGCGAGTCCGCCGTGCTCAACGAGGTCTTCACCGGCGAGCCCCTCGCAGAGATCCCGGTGGGCACCGCCGCCGATGTGGAGACCGCCGTCGAGCGGGCCCGGGCCGCGCAGGTCGCGTGGGCCGAGCGGAGCGCCAAGGACCGGGCGGCCGTGCTCTCCCGCTTCGCGACGCAGGTGATGCGCGGGCGCGAGGAACTGATGGACATCGTCCAGGCCGAGACGGGCAAGAACCGGGCTTCCGCGCAGGAGGAGGTCCTGGACTGCCTCATCACGGGCCGGCACTACGCGGGCACCGCACCGGGCCTGCTCGCGCCCAAGCGGGTCCAGGGCATGCTCCCGGGCCTGACCAAGGCCGTCGTGCGGCGCCACCCCAAGGGCGTGGTCGGCGTGATCGCCCCCTGGAACTACCCGCTCAACCTCGCCGCGACGGACGCCCTGGCCGCCCTGGCCGCGGGCAACGCCGTGGTGATCAAGCCGGCCTCCATCACGCCGTTCTGCGCACTCGCCGCGGCCGAGATGCTCTACCGGGCGGGCCTGCCCCGCGACCTGTTCCAGGTGGTGCCCGGGCCGGGCGGCGCCGTGGGCGGGGCGATCGTGGATAACGTGGACTACCTCATGTTCACCGGCTCGACCGAGACCGGCCGCACCCTCGGTCGCCGGTGCGGTGAGCGGCTCATCGGCTTCTCGGCCGAGCTGGGCGGCAAGAACGCCATGATCGTCACCGACGGAGCGGACCTCGACGAGGTCGCGGAGGTGGCCACGCGCGCCTTCTTCTCCAACTCCGGCCAGCTGTGCATCTCCATGGAGCGTGTGTACGTGGAGAAGTCCGTGGCATCGCAGCTCATCGAGACGCTCACCGCCCGGATCGGCGCCATGTCCCTGGGGCCGAGCTACGACTTCGACGCCGAGATGGGCAGCCTGATCTCACAGGACCAGCTGGACACGGTGACCGCGCACGTCGACGACGCCGTGGCCAAGGGCGCCCGGGTGCTGGCCGGTGGCCGCCCCCGCCCGGACCTGGGGCCGCTGTTCTACGAGCCCACCCTGCTGGCCGACGTCCCGGAGGACGCCACCTGCTTCGGTGAGGAGACCTTCGGGCCCGTCGTCTCCATCTACCCGGTCGACTCGGTGGACGAGGCGGTCGAGAAGGCCAACGACACCGAGTACGGACTCAACTCGTCGGTCTTCGCCGGTTCGGACGCCGAGGGCGAGGCCATCGCCGCCCGCCTGCGCACGGGCACGGTCAACGTCGGCGAGGGCTACGTGGCCGGCTGGGGCTCGATCGCCGGGCCGATGGGCGGCATGGGCGCCTCGGGCGTGGGCCGCCGCCACGGCGAGGAAGGCCTGCTCAAGTACACCGAGGCGCAGACCGTGGCCACGCAGCGCGTGATGCACTTCGGCGGGCCGTCGTTCCTGTCCCGCGACCGGTGGCAGTCGGTGCTCGCGCCGGCCACCGACGCGATGCGGTTCCTGCCCGGCCGCTGACCGGGTCCGCGCGCCCGGTCAGTCGCCGCGACGCAGCAGGAAGAATCCGCCGACGACCAGCAGGACGGCCAGGCCGCCCACCACCCAGAACGCGGGGGCGAGGTTGCTCTTGTCGTCCTCCTCGGCCACCTGGTCGGGCGCGTCCCGGGTGGCGTCGTCCTGCGTTGAGCCGTCCGCGCCGCCGACCGTGAAGGTCGCAGAGCCGCTGACCACGTGGCCGTCCGCGGAGGTGACCCGGTACCCGGCCGTGTACTCGCCGGGGGGCAACTCGTCGACCTCGGCGCGCACGGTGGGGCCCTCGACCACGGGATCTGCGGTCGTCCGGTTGGTGCGGTCGTCCGCGGTGGTCACGGCGATCGTCGCGAACGACTGGTTGATCTCCTCGTTGAACGTGAACGACACCTCCTCCGGCGAGGCCTCGAGGGTGGCGCCGTCGGCGGGCTCGGAGGAGAGCAACACCGAGTGCGCCGATGCGGCGGGCGCGACGAGGACCGTGGCGGGCACGGCGGCGCCACCGAGGAGCCCGACGGCGAGTGCCGCGGACGCGAGCCTGGATCGCATGAGGCCCACTCAGGCCTTGACGCCGAGGCGCGCGAGGATGTCCTGGTTGATGCGGTCGAGCTCGCCGGAGATGGCGGCGTGCACCTCACGACGGCGCGAGGTGGGCGTATTCTCCGCGGTCTCGACGGCGGCGCGCAGGTCCGTGAGGCGGGACCGCGTGGAGGTGAGGAACTCCTTGACCTGCCGCTCGCTCCCGCGGGTCGAATCGAGCTGGTCCAGCGTCTGCTCGAGCCGGACGATCCGGGAACCCAGCGCGGCGCCGGGGCCGGTGGCGTTGATCCCGGCGGCCTGCGCATCGAACGCGCCGACGCCCGACGGCTTGTCGGACGGGCCCTGCGCGTTGGAGACGAGCTTGTAGACCATCGGCGCGAGGACCGGCGTGGCGACCTTGGCCACGCTCAGCCACCGCTGGACGTCGTCCTTGCCGAACTTGCCGGCCTTGATCTTGTCGAGTTCCAGGGCGGCGAGCTTGTACTCGTGCTTGCGGCCGGCGGCGTCGATCTTGTCGGCCATCTTGCGGTCCTTGGCCCGGAGCTTGGCGTCCTTCTTGTGGGTGGCCCGCTCCTGCTTGGCCAGGGCGGCCTCGGCCTTACGGTTCCGCTTGGCGGCCTTCTGGTCGATCGCGTCGTTGCGGCGGGCACGCTTGGCCTCGCGCTTGGCCTTTCGGTCCGCGTTCTTACCCGCGAGCTTGGCGCGCTCCTTGGCCTCGGCGAGGTCGACGCGATGGGACTCCTTGGCCTTGTTCCTGGCCTCCTTGGCCGCGAGCTTGGCCTCCGTCTTGGCCGTGGCCTTGAGGGCGGAGGCGTGGGCGCGCAGGTCAGCGCGCTTGTCGCGGTAGGTCGCTAGCTTGCCCATGGGCGTCGATCCTTCTCTCGTCGCGGACATCAGGTCCCCAGCCTAGGCGAACCGCGGCCTCGTGCGGATGCGAGCGGCTGGGTGTGGCGCGCCCGGGGGTCCATGATGGAACGGATGGAGGACACCGGGTCGGGATCGCGCCGCGCCCCGGACGGCGCGGTCGTGGGCCCGGCGTCCGGGGCCAGATGCCTCCACCGCGTGGCCCGGGAGCGGGATGCGGGCCCGGAGTGGTGGCGGTCGGCGCCCCTCGACGAGGGCGTGCGGCTGCGGGCCATGGCGGCGGCGGACCGCCGCGCCGGGCTGCGCGAGCGCGCGCTGCGCAACGCGGGCCCGGACGAGAAGATCGTGGATGTGGTGGGGGGCCACTGGACGGACCTGCCGGGAGACGTGCCGGACGACGGCGACGAGAGGGCGACCCTCGACGCGCTCCGCGCGGGCGCGACCCTCGTGTGGGGCGCCGCCCTCCCCGCCGACCCGGTCGCGGGCAGGGCCGGGATGCGGTGCACCCTCACATCCGTCCCGTCGGGCGGGTACGTGCCGGTGCTCGTCGTCAACCACAAGGTCGTCGACCCGCGGCGGCGCCGGGCGTCCTCACCCGCGGTGGTGACACGGTTGCTGGACTGGGCGCCGGCCCCCGATCCGGGCCTGCGGCTGCGCCGCCACCCCGCCGATCTCGACCGACTGGCCCACGCGTGGCGCCTGCTCGAGGTGACGGGATTCGCGGCCGCGGCACCGATCGGGGCGGTGCTGGGGCTCGGCTCGGGGCGCTCGGTGGTCCACGACCTCGAGCCCGCGCTGTCGGCGGCCGATCGCGCGCACGCCGCACGGCTGGCGGTGGCCCGTGGAGAAGTCGGCACGGCACCGAGCCGGATCGGTGAGTGTCGCACCTGCCCGTGGTGGGGCGGATGGGACGCCCACGGGACGGCGGTGACGGGGTGCCGCGACCGGCTGATCAGGGAGGACGACGTCAGTCTCGTCGTTGGCGGGGGACAGGTCGCGTCCCTGCGGGAGGCGGGCGTCCGTACGGTGGCCGACCTGGCGGCGGCCGAGCCGACGCGCCCGGCGGGCTGGAACGGCGAGCCCTTCGGCGACGCCGTCCTGCGGGCCCGGGCGCACCGGGACGGCGCGGTGCTCGTCCCGAAGGTCGCCCGTCCGGACGTCCCGCGGGCGGACGTGGAGGTGGACGTGGACCTGGAGAGCCACCTCGACGACGGCGCCTACCTGTGGGGCACGCTGCTCACCGTGCGCGGCGGGCCTCCGCCGGACACCGAGGGATACCGGGCGTTCGCGACCTGGGCTGGCCTGCCGGACGTCGACGAGGGGCGCGCCTTCGCCGCATTCTGGCGGTGGCTCACGGACATCGAAGAGCGGGCCGGGTCGCGGGGGCAGAGCTTCCGCGCGTACTGCTTCTCGCGGTCGGCGGAGAACGCGTGGATGCTCTCGTCGGCCACGCGGTTCGGACCGGGCGGGACCGTCGCCACGGTCGAGGGTGTGCCGTCGGTCGGGGAGGTCCGCGGGTTCGTCTCCTCGCACCGGTGGGTCGACGTGCACGAGGCGGTGACCTCGCAGTTCGTCTCCACCTCGGGGTCCGGGCTCAAGGTGGTCGCTCCGGTGGCCGGCTTCCGGTGGCGCGACCCGGAGGCCGGGGGCGAGGCCTCGCTGGGCTGGTACCGGGACGCCCAGGCCGCGAGCGGGGAGGAGCAGGAGCGTGGTCGCGCGCGGATCCTCGCCTACAACGAGGACGATGTCCGCGCGACCCTCGCGGTGCGCGACTGGATCACCGGCTGACCACGCAGAGCTCACACAAATCTGCCCCTCGGATGTCGAGCCGCGTGCGGGGGCACGGGCGTGGATCGACATCCGAGGGGCAGATCGGCGGAGCGCGGCGGAGCGCGGCAGGCGCCGATGCGTCGACCTAGCGCGGCGCCATCCGCAGTGCGCCGTCCATGCGGAAGCTCTCACCGTTGAGGTAGTCCTGCTCGACGATCGCGCCTGCCAGCTGCGCGTAGTCCGACGGCCGGCCCAGGCGCGACGGGAACGGGATCGACGCCTCGAGCGTCTTCTGGAACTCCTCGGTCAGGCCGCGGAGCATCGGGGTCTCGATGGTGCCCGGCGCGATCGTGTTGACGCGGATGCCGAACTGCGCGAGGTCGCGCGCGGCGCAGATGCCCATCGAGTAGACGCCACCCTTGGACGCGGCGTAGGCGATCTGCCCGACCTGGCCCTCGTAGGCGGCCACGGAGGCGGTGTTGATGATGACGCCACGCTGGCCGTCCTCGTCCACCACATCCTGCGTGGACATGGCCTCGGCGGCCAGACGGAGCACGTTGAACGTGCCCACGAGGTTCACCGAGACGGCCGACTGGAACAGGTCGAGGTCGTGGACGCCCTTCCTGGAGACGATCCGGGCGGCGGGGGCGATGCCGGCGCAGTTGACCACCACGCGCAGCGGCGCGGCCTCGGTGGCCTTGGCGATCGCGGCCTTGACGTCGTCCTCGCTGGTGACGTCCGCGGCGACCAGCGTGATACCGGTGTCGATTCCCTGCTCGACCGCCTTGTCGATGGACTGCTGGAGGTCGAGGCCGAACACGGTGGCGCCCTTCTCGGCGAGCGACCGTGCGGTGGCGTTGCCCAGGCCGGAGGCGGCACCGGTGACGATGACGGAGGCACCCTTGATGTCCACGGGCGATGTCCTTTCTTCGGGGGATGAGCACGGGTGTGCTCGGGGGATGACACCCCCAGTGTCCCAGAGTGACGATCAGCGCAGCGCGAAGGCCGCGCTCCGCCGCGGCGGTCGACCCCCCGAGACGAGCGACGGCCCCCGCGCGGAGTGCGCAGGGGCCGTCGGAGGAGTCAGGGGAGCCGGTGGCTCAGCCCTTGGCGGCGGCGTACCGCTTGGCGACGTCCTCCCAGTTGACGACGTTCCACCATGCCTTGACGTAGTCCGGCTTGACGTTCTTGTACTGCAGGTAGAAGGCGTGCTCCCACATGTCCAGCATGAGCAGGGGCGTGATGTTGATCGAGATGTTGCCCTGCTGATCGGTGAGCTGCTGGATGACGAGGCGCTGGCCGATGTGGTCCCAGCCCAGCACGGACCAGCCCGAGCCCTGCAGGGTCGTGGCGACGGCGTTGAAGTGCGCCTGGAACTTGTCGAAGGAGCCGAACTCGGCGTCGATCGCGGTCGCGAGCTCGCCCTCGGGCTGCCCACCACCGTTGGGCGACATGTTCTTCCAGAACACCGAGTGGTTAGTGTGGCCGCCGAGGTTGAACGCGAGGTTCTTGCTCAGCAGCGGGGCCTTGCCGGAGATGGAGCCGTCGTCGCGGGCCTCGGCCATCTGCTCGAGCGCGGTGTTGGCGCCCTTGACGTAGGTGGCGTGGTGCTTGGAGTGGTGCAGCTCCATGATCTCGCCGGAGATGTGCGGCTCGAGCGCGCCGTAGTCATAGTCGAGATCGGGAAGAACGTACTCAGCCATAATGAGTCCTCTCAGTTGGGTGGCGGGCTGCACGCGGGTGAAGGCCCGTGGCGCCCGTCACGACGACCATGTCCCACCATAGTGATCCTTGATCGCCGGCGTCGTCCACCGCACGGTCCCGACCCCCTCCCGGCGGCCGCGGCCTGCAATGATCGGGAACGTGGATCAGACCGACAGGCCCGGCGCGCGCACGATCACCGTCTCCGCGGTGGTGCTCACCCGGCGGGACGGTGCCGTGGCGGTGGTCCGCAAGCGCGGCACGGACCGCTTCATGCTCGCCGGCGGCAAAGCGGAGCCGGGCGAGACGCCCCGCCGGTGCGCGGTCCGCGAGATCGGGGAGGAGCTGGGCCTCACGCTGGATGCCGACGCGCTCACCTACCTGGGGCGGTACGAGACGGACACCGCCAACGAGCCCGGCTTCCGGCTGGTCTCCGAGGTGTTCGCGGCCACGTCCGACGCTCCGGCGGCCCCTGCGGCCGAGATCGCCGAGGCCCGCTGGCTCTCGCGCTGCGAGTTCGAGGCGTTGGTAGCCCTGCCCGAGGACGACTGCGCTCCGTGGGCTCCGCTGCTCGTGCGGGTGGCGCACGAGCAGCTCACCGCCCACGAGGACTGACGGGGCGGGCCTACAGGAGCAGGATCGCGAGCAGCACGAGCAGCCCGAGCAGCGATCCCGCCACCGTGAGGAAGAGGTTCCGGCGCATGACGTGATCGCGGCACCCGGACCCCGCGAACCCGGTGCGGGAGTCGTCTTCCAGCACGCTGCGCAGATACTGCGCCCCGGTCTTCTGTGTGGTCACGTCGCCCTCCCCTTCGCCGCGTACTCGCGCTCACTCTAACGCCCGCTATGGCACTCGTCACATCACGGTCCGGCCACGGCGCCGGGAGCTGGTTACCCTGGAGGCATGAACTGGCTCCAGGACGCGATCCGACTCTCCGCGATGCGCGCCGCCACCACGGTGGTGGACGCTGACTCGGCACTGCCGGGCCGGGCCGACGAGATGGCCGTGGCGCCGGCGAACCTCGCCACCGGGAACCCGATGCAGCCGCCGGTCCCCGAGGGGCACGAGTCGATCGTGCTCGGGATGGGCTGCTTCTGGGGCGCTGAGAAGGTCCTCTGGCAGCTCGACGGGGTATGGACCACCGCGGTCGGCTACGCCGGCGGGTGGACGCCCAATCCCACCTACGAGGAGGTGTGCTCGGGCGCGACCGGCCACACCGAGGCCGTGCTGGTGGTGTTCGACCCCGCCGTCCTGCCCGTCGAGCGACTGCTCGCCGAGTTCTTCGAGTGGCACGACCCCACCCAGGGCATGCGCCAGGGCAACGACATGGGCACGCAGTACCGCTCGGTGGTCCTGGCCACCACGGCCGAGCAGCTCGAGACGGCCCGCAGGCTGGGCGCGGCCTACCAGGACAAGCTCGACGCCGCCGGATTCGGTCCGCTGACCACCGAGTTCGGGATGCTCGACGAGGTCCGGTCCGGCGAGTTCTACTTCGCCGAGGACATCCACCAGCAGTACCTGCTCAAGAACCCCGGCGGGTACGACTGTCACGTGCGCAGCGGCGTCGCCTGCCCCGTGTGACCGCATGCGACAGGGGCCCGGCGCCGGGATTGCTCCCGGGGCCGGGCCCCTGTCGACGATCTGGCGTCAGATCAGATCCGGGTCGGATCAGATGACGTCGATGTTCTCCGCCTGCAGGCCCTTCTGGCCCTGCGTGACCTCGAAGGAGACCTGCTGGTTCTCCTCGAGCGAGCGGTAGCCCGTGCCGTTGATGGCCGAGAAGTGGGCGAAGACGTCAGCCGAGCCGTCGTCGGGGGCGATGAAGCCGAAGCCCTTGTCGGCGTTGAACCACTTGACGGTACCGGTAGCCATGATGGCGTCCTTCTTTCGTGAATCGGCCCCCCGCTTGTCGGGGGACCAGGTGATGCAGCAGAGAGCGAGCTGTGTTTCCCTGCGGTGCCGCATCGTCCTCACGAGGACGGTGGTCTACAGAAATACAACGTACAAGTTCAACTACTGACGAGGACACTACATGGTCCGCCGGGGTTCGTCATCCCCACCGGCGTGTGGGGCGCACGCCGGCGCCCCGGGGCAGGTCAGGAGGCGCCCCGGACGACGTCGGCCAGCACCAGGGCGTGGTTGTGCTCGGTGTCCTTGGCGGCATAGGCCAGCACCAGCGGGCCGTCGTCGGCGAGGGAGGCCAGGTGCTCGACGGCCTCGGCTGCGTCGCCGCGGGACAGCTCGGCGCGGTAGTGCCCGGAGAACTCGTCGAAGTCGAGGTCCCCGGAGTGGAACCGGGTGCGCAGATCGGGGGACGGCGCGGCGTCCTTGCACCACTCGTCGTGGGCGAAGAACTTCTTGCTCACCCCGCGCGGCCAGAGCCGGTCCACCAGGACGACCCTGGCGTCGCCCGGGTCGGCGTCGCCGGAGACGAGATCGTGGACGCGAAGGCAGGAGATGGACATACCCCGATCCTGCGCCCTGTCGGCGTCGTCCGCCACCACTGCTGTGCCAGCATGGACCGCATGACCACACCGCGGCAGCCCGGGCAGTGGCGATGGGTCGCGCACCCACCGTGGCGACCGCCCGTGGAGCCACCGCGGCCCCCCGTCCCGCGGCACCGTACGGGGCCGGCCTGGGACGACCGCACCCCCGCCTACTCGCAGACACCGCGCTGGGGCCTCCCGCTCGTGGCGATCCCGCACCGGCTCGGCGAGACCGCGCCGCCGAAGCGGGCCAGGCTGTACACGTGGGCGCCCGCGATCCTGGGCTCCGCACAGGTCTGGTTGATCGGGGCGGCGATCGCGTACGGCCTGCGGTACGCGGCGCTGGTCTGGTACGCCGACCGCGTCGCCCCCTGGTGGATCGAGGCCGTCACGACGGCCCTGGTCTGGGTGTCCGGCACGGTCGCGGTCGCCGTCGGCGTGGTGGCGGCGGTGGTCGCGACCGGGTGGCTCGTGGAGGCGCGCCGGCGGGCCTTCGCGCCCGGTCCGGACCCGAGGCGGCGGCTCGAGGTGTGGTTGGGCACTCTCGTCCCCGTCGTCACCTACCTGCGCACCCCCGTCTACCTGGAGGAGTTCCGCCGGGCGTCGACACGCGCCCCCTCACGCGCGGCGCTGCGCCGTTGGTGGGCGGTCTGGCTGCTCAACGGGGCCGTGGTGACGCTCGCGCTGTGGCGGGGCTCCGCGGAGGGCCCGCAGGCTGCGGCCGACACGGTGGTGCTCACCGCCCTCGCGGCGCTGGTCGCGGCGTGGGCCGTGCGCGAATCGCGGCTCGTCATGCGGAGTTTCTCCGACCCTTCCCCTCGGTTCACCCGCCGGTTTCTCGTGCGGGGGACCGTGGAGGCATCCACCGCTCGGAAGGAGTGAGACGTGACGGTCCCCGCGACCACCCAGCCGCCGCCCCCGGTCTCGACGGGGAGCGGGGTGGTGGCACACCGCGGCGCGTCGGCGGAGTTCCCCGAACTCACGCGGGTCGCCTACCAGCACGCGCTCGACGAGGGCGCGGACGCGCTCGAGCTGGACATCCGGCTCACCGCGGACGGCGTCCCGGTCCTCCTCCACGACCCCAACACCTCTCGCGTGGCCGACCGCGGCCTGTGGGTGCACCAGAGCACTCTGGCCCAGCTCTCGGAGCTCGACCTGGGCTCGTGGCACCCGGTGCACCGCACCCCGGAGCCGCTGATGACCCTGCGCAGCTTCCTCGTGATGGCCGAGGCGTACCCGGAGGTCAGGCTGTTCCTCGAGACCAAGCACCCGGTGCCCGGCGGTGGGCGGGTCGAGCAGGCGCTGCTCGACGAGCTCCGGTACTTCGGGATGGAGCGGCCGGCACCGGGCGCGACCTCACGCGCCGTCATGATGAGCTTCTCGGTCCTCGCCGTGCGCCGGTTCCGCAGGATCGCGCCCGGGATCCCCGTGGTGCAGCTGCGCGAGCGCCGGAACGTGCTCAAGTCGTGGCCCGCCGAAGGGTTCGGGGCGCAGCTCATGGGGCCGAGTATCGGGGCGCTGCGCGCGCGGCCGTGGCTCGTCGAGTACTGGCGGTCCCGGGGGATGGGCACCTATTGCTGGACGGTCGACGACCCGGTGGATCTGGCCCTCTGCCGCGACCTCGGCGTCGACTGGGTGGCCACCAACGCGCCCGCCCGGGCGTTGCGGGCGCTCGGCGGCGGTGCACCGTATCGTGGGGACCGTGGGAAGACGGAATCGCCATAATGAGCCCAAGCCCGGCAGCAAACGCCAGGCCAAGATCGCCGCGCGTGCGGCCGAGCGGGAGGAACTGAGGGTCGAACCACGTCCGTTCGCCGGATTCGCCGGCGAATGCGACATGGTGGCGATGCGCGAGTTCGTCCCCTCGGCCACCGCCCGCCTGACCACGCCGGGGACCGAGCGCGAGATCACGCTGGCCACGGTGCTCCCGGGGGCGATCGCGGGCCTGGTCCGGGACGAGGACCTGGGCGGGGACGCGCTCGTGGGTCTCCAGGTCCAGGTGCACGGGCCCAATCCGGCGGACGACCTGGCCTACGCCGTGGAATGGGCGGCCCGGGCCGGGGGCGGCGAGACGCTCAACTCGGCGGTGCCCGGGCAGGCGACGCCAGCGCTCGCCGACGTGGTGGACAAGGACGCGCCGCTCCGGATCCGGGTGCACGACGACTTCTCGTGGTGGCTGGCCGAGGGCGCGCAGGTGTCGCCGGAGATCGCGCAGGCCGTCAAGAACGCCGACGAGGTCATGATGCCGTCGGCGCGGATCGAGGCCGAGGGCATCGAGGCCGCCTGGTGGGTCGACGCCGGCGAGAAGGCCCATATCCGCTGGGTGCGGCCCGAGGACGAGGACGCGCTGTTCGACGCGTTGGCGCGGGTCCACGCGGCCGGCGGCCTGCACCTGGGCGAGGGGTCGCGGTTCGCGGGCTCCTTCCGGACCCACGGGGTGCTGGTGCCCGTGTTCGACCTCGACACGGAGATGCATCACCAGGAGTGGGTGCCGGCGCTGTCCGAGCTCGACGCGCGACTCACCGAGGCGCTGTCCCGGGAGGGCTCGCTCAGTTCGGACGAGCGGTCGTCACGCGACGGCCTCCGGGCGCGCCAGGTCACGTTGCGCTGACCCGGAACGGGCCCCCACGGGAGAGCAGGGGCCTCTAGTATCTCCTCGGGCGGCCGAGGGGCCGCCCCACCGGTCGTGACACGAGGGGGCGGGGTGGCCGAGCAACCGAGGGCGGACGACGACGAGCCGACCGCACTCCCCGAGGTGACCGTCCCGCCGTGGCTGCGGTCCGGTCCCGCCCCCGGCGCACCCGTCCCCGCGCCGGACGCGATGCCGGCGGGGCCAGGGGAGGGCCGGGACGGCACGGCCGGGACCGAACGCACGGCCGGGACCGACGACACCGCCCCCCACCGCATCACCCTGGGTACGCGCACGCCGGAGCGGTCGGCGGCCGAGCAGAGCCCGCCACCGCGACCCGATGACGACCTGTCGACCCTGCCGCTGCGCGGGGCGGAATCGCAGCAGCCCACGCCCACGCCCGCGATCAGCGCCGACGCCGGTGCCACGAGCGGGCGGACCCCGCCGCGATGGGGCCGGATCGCCGTGTTCGCCGCGGCCGGGGCGGCGGTGCTCGCCGGGTCGGGGGTGATCGGCTACGTGGCGACCCGCGGCATCGTGGACGGGGCGGAGGCCGACGCGGCAGCCGCCACTGCCGGATCCTGTGAGCCGGTCGCGGAGGACGGGCGGACCGTGGGCTCCGGGCCCGGCTCGTTGGACAGCCCCGCGGGCGCCGTTCTCGCGTTCGACCACGCCTACTACGTCGAGCGGTCGGTGGAGAAGGCGTTCGACGCGGTCTCCCCGTCGAGCCGCATGTCCCCGGACCGGGTGCGCACGGCCGGGGTGGAACAGGTCGCCGACGGGACCACGCACTGCGTGGACGCCACCGAGATCTCCCCGACGCTGCTCGAGGTGACGCTGACCGAACTGCCCCCTGACGCCGAGCCGGTGGAGATCAGGCAGCGGGTCCGGGTGGAGCAGAACCCGGACGGCACCTGGGGGATCGTCTCCATCACGCCCGCCGGCTGAGCTGTCCCGCGCAGGGGCCCGGCGACTCAGGGCTCCTGCTGGAGAAGCTCCCGGGGCGGGGTGTCGCCGGAGGCGAGCGCGTCGAAGAACCCGGTGGTGCTGGGGCCCCACACCAGGTAGGAGCCGACCGACCCCGAGGCGTTCCCGTCGTCCGGCGCCGTCACGGTGAGCGGGTCGCCCTTGAGCCGCCACATCATCAGCCCGAGGTCCCAGACGTGGTCGTCGGTGTCCACGGTGACGGCCTCGGAGCCCGCGTCGATCAGGCTCGTGGCGGTGAACGGGTTGAGCAGGTTACCGGGCGACATGACCTTCTTCATGAGGGCGCCCAAGAACTGCCGCTGGTTGCGGACGCGCTGGAGGTCCTGCTCGGCGAACCCGTAGCGGCTGCGGACGAAGCCCAACGCCTGCGGGCCGGCGAGCGTCTGGCACCCGGCCGCCAGGTCGAGGCCCGCCATCGGATCCTGGATCGGCTCGTCGATGCAGATGTCGACCCCGCCGACGGCGTCGACGATCCCGGCGAAACCGCCAAATCCGATCTCCGCGTAGTGGTCGATCCGCATCCCGGTCTGCTGCTCCAGGGTCTGGGTGAGCAGGGCCGGCCCGCCGAGCGAGTAGGCGGCGTTGAGCTTGTTCTGCCCGTAGCCGGGGACGTCCACCAGGAGGTCGCGCGGGAGCGAGATGATCATCGTGTCGCCACCGCCGCGCGGGGTGTAGACGAGCATCATTGTGTCGGTGCGCTGGCCGCCGGCGTCGGAGGTGGAGCCGGTGGCGAGTTGTTCCTGCTGCTCGGCGGTCATCCCGTCGCGCGAATCCGTGCCGACGAGGAGCGAGACGGTCCCGGGGGTGTCGCCGCCGCGACCGGGGTAGTCGGGCAGGGCGTCGATCCGCTGGAGCTTGGAGTCGGCCCAGAGCATGCTCACCACGCCGAGCGTCAACACGAGCGCCAGCACCAGGACCAGGATCCGGACCGGGCCGACCCGGCGCCTGCGGGGACCGCGACGGTCCCGGGCGGGTCGACGCTCCCGGACCGGGGGCGCGGAGGCGCCGCGGGGGTCCCTCCGGGGGTCGACGGGGGCGCGGCGGGGATCGCGACCGGCGGGTCGGGAGCGCGGTGCGGCCCGCGGGGGCTCCTCGCTCTGCCCCAGCCGCCGACGGAGCCGCGCCCGCTCGTCCGGCGGCAGCGGCTCGGGCTGCTGCCGGGGCTGGTACCCGGCGCCACCCGCGCGACCGCGCCCCTGCGCGGCGTCCCGGGGGCCTGCAGCGCGCCGGGGGGCGGCGCCGGGGTCGGCGTAGCCGCGACGTTCGCGTGCACGTCGCCGGAGCTCGGCGGCCTCCTCCGGGGTGAGGTGCCGGCGCCTGGGGTCGTCGGTCATGGGATCGGACTCTACTTGCCGCCCGACCCGACCGGCGGGTCACACAACGCCGTGGAGGCGAGGGTCACACGGTACTCACAGCCACGTTACATGTGGGGCCAGCAGTGCGTAGCCGAGGAACGCCAGTACGTCGAGCAGCGAATGCGCCAGCACGAGAGGCCACAAGCTGCGGGTCCGCATCCACCAGAGGGCGAACACCAGACCCATCGCGAGGTTGCCCAACCCTCCGCCGAAGCCCTGGTAGAGGTGGTACGAGCCCCGCAGGAGGGCGGTGCCGGCGAGCGCGAGGGCGGGCGGGACGCCGATCTGCCGCAGCCGCACCAGGAGGTAGCCCACCACGAGGATCTCCTCCGCGGCGCCGTTGCCGACCGCCGAGAGCACCAACACCACGGGCCGCCACCAGGTCTCCGTGAGGCCGGACGCCGCGACCTGGAGGTTGACCCCGGCGGCGACCGCGCCCAGGTAGAGGGCGAGCCCGGGGATCCCGATGACGGCGGTGAGCAGCAGGGCCCGGCCCGCCTGCCGCCACGGCCGGTCCCGGGCCAGTCCCACGAGCCGCGGGCCGACCCCGGTGTGCGCGAGCAGCACCAGCGGCAGCAGCGCCCAGGCGAGGAGCCGGGCCACCCCGAGGAGCTGATAGGCCAGGTCCAGCCAGGTGTGGGTCGACCGGGCGGCGTTGAGGGTGGCGGTCTGGTCGGCCAGCGGCTCCGGGACGAGGAGCGCGGAGACCAGGTCGAGGACCGAATAGAGGCCCGAGAGGCCGAAGGTCACCATCAGGACGACGACGAGCTCGTAGATCAGCAGTCGGCGGAGCCGGGGGTCCGTGACCGGGTCGAACCGGGCAGTGTAGTGGGCGAACGCCGAGCGCACGGCCCGCACCGGGGAGATCCGCGACCACCGGGTCCCGCGGGCCTCGGCGCTCACCCGGCGAGCCGGATGTCGTTGACGATCCGGTCCACCCACGGGGAACCGGGGGCCGAGCGCTGGGTATCGGTCAGGTAGGCGAGCCACCAACGCTCGTCGCCCTCCCCGAAGACCGCGGTGTAGACCAGACCGCCCTCGTCCTCCTGGTGCAGCACGGAGGGGACCACGATGTACGAGATCGACCGGCCCCCGCCCGCCTCGTTCCGGACCTCCGCCGTGCGCTGCTCGTCGCGTGTGCCGTCCACCTGCAGGACGTACTGCTGGACCGTCTCGGCCAGGGTGATCGCCGCCTGACGGTCATCGTCGATCGCGGCGGCGGCGTTGCCGGGTTCGAGCCTGCCGGCGAGGATCCGGGTCCCGTGACTGCCACTGGAGCCCGTCGGCACCATCTCGACCGAGCCGAAATCCGGGCCGGACTTGACCCGCCACCCCACCGGGACGGCGATCTCCAGGCCCGACTCCTCGTCGAGGTGATGGTCGCCGGCCAGGGTCGAGTCCCTCGGCAGGACCGCCGCCGGGTTGGTCGCGACGGACACCAACAGCAGCGCGGCCAGCAGGAACAGGGCCACCTGCAGGGTGCGCGGACCGCGCCGCTCCTCGGGGGTGAGGCGGTTGGCGTCGGGGACGTCGGGGACGTCGGGGACGTCGTCGGAGTCGGGACCCATCAGTGCAAACACTAGCAACGCGGTGGGTGTAGACCTGTGGGCATGACGGTGTCACTCGAACTGCTGTCGCGGGGGCCCGCCAGGCCGGATCTGGTGGAGGATCTCGTGGCGGCCGAGGCCGACCTGGCCGCCACCCTGGCCCGGTGGTCCGCCCCCGCCCCGGTCCCCGTCCGGTCGGATCCGGACCTCGGCCTGCCCTCGCTCGACGCCGTGGCGACGGTGCTCGCCGACGGCACCCCGGCGCTCGTCGACGTGGCCCCGGGGCTGGCCGACGACGATGCCGCGGGCGAGCAGCTCGTGCAGATGCTGATCGCGGCCGCACACTCCGGCGTGGGATTCGGCTCGGGGCTGGTCCCGCGGGCCGCCGATGCCGGACAGGTGTGGGCCCTGCTCGCCGGGGCGGTCGCCGCCATGACGGGTCGGGACGTCCGCGCCGCGCTGTCGAATCCCGACCCGGGGGCGCTGCTGGGGCTCAACCGGTCGGCGCGGGAGGCGGTCCGGGACGTGGTGACGTGTGTGGCCGTCCCCGCCGCCGACGTCGACCGCGTGGTGGCCGACCTCGCGGGGAGCGCGCCGAGCGGGAACGCTGGCTAGGCTCGTCGTCGTGGTCTCCGTCGCCTTCCTCGGTCCCCCCGGAACATTCAACGACGCCGCTCTGCAGCGGCTCCGCGCCGACGCGCGGACCTCCGCCCTGCTCGACGGCGCGGACGCGGTCCCGGTCGGCTCGCCGGACGAGGCGCTCTCCCTGGTCCGCTCGGGTGACGTCGACTTCGCGTGTGTGCCGTTCGAGAACTCGGTCGACGGCACCGTCAACCCGACCAGCGACGCGCTCGCCGTGGGGACGCGACTGCAGATCTTCGCCGAGACGGAGCTCGACGTGGTGTTCTCCGTTCTCGTGCGGCCCGGCACCGCCGCCGGGGACGTGCGGGTCCTGCGGACGCACCCGATCGCGGCCGCGCAGGTACGGCACTGGGTGTCCGAGCACCTGCCGCAGGCGAGGATCGAGACCACCGCCTCCACGGCGGCCGGCGCCGAGGAGGTGGCCGGGGGCACGGCTGACGCCGCGGCGGCCCCCGCCCGCGCGGGGGAGATCACCGGGCTGGTCCCGCTGGCCGAGAACGTCGCCGACGTCGACGGCGCGCGAACGCGATTCGTGCTGGTGGGGCGCCCCGCTCCGCCGCCGGCGCGCACCGGATCCGACCGGACGGCCGTGGTGTTCGGCCTCCCGCACGAACCCAACTCGCTGGTGCAGGCACTCACCGAACTCTCGATCCGGGGCATCGACCTCACCCGCATCGAGTCGCGGCCCACGCGGGTCGAACGCTTCACCTACCTGTTCCACGTGGATCTCGTGGGGCACGTGGACGACACGGTGGTGGCGTCGGCGCTGGCGTCGCTCCACCGCCGGACGGCGAGCCTGCGCTTCCTCGGCTCGTGGCCCACCGAGGCGGAGTCCGGCGCCGGCTCGGCACCACCGGACCCGGCCGGGGCCCTCGACTGGGTCGAGGCGATCCGCCGCGGGCAGGACGTGCGATGAGCGCACGACTGCACCTGGTGCGCCACGGGCAGACCCCGTCCAACGTGGCCGGCGCGCTCGACACCGCGCTGCCCGGCGCGCCCCTGACGGGGCTCGGCCGCGAGCAGGCGCGACTCGTGGGCGAGGAACTCGCGGGATCGGGCATCGCGCCGTCGGTGGTCCTGAGCTCGGAGGCCGCCCGGGCGCGCGAGACGGCCGGCCTCGTCGCCGACGAGATGGCGTTGCCCACGCAGCCCGTGCCGGGGCTCTACGAGGTGCAGGCGGGTGAGTTCGAGATGCGGACCGACTCCGAGGCCATGCTCGCCTACCACCGGGTGGTCCGGGACTGGCTGGCCGAGGGCGGACTCGATTCGTGCCTGCCCGGCGGCGAGAGCGCGCTCGATGTGCGGGAGCGGGCCATGCCGGTGATCTCCGAGCTGCGGGCCGGCCACCTCGACAACGGCACCGACGTGGTGCTGGTGGTCCACGGCACGCTCATGCGGATGATCGCCGTGTTCGCCGGGGCCGTGCCCTCGCAGTGGGCGCTCGACAACTCGATGCCCAACTGCGGGGTGATCGAACTCGTGCCGGACGGTGGCGGCTGGTCCTGCTCGCGGTGGGGCGACCATCCCGGACCGCCGGTGTTCTGACCGGACGCGGGGCCGTGGGGGCGGTTCAGCCCCAACCCAACTCGTGGAGCGTGTGCTCGGAGATGCCGAAGTGGTGCGCGATCTCGTGGATGACGGTCACCGCGACCTCGTGCACCAGCTCCTCCTCGGTCGAGCAGAAATCGCAGAGCGCTCCGCGGAAGATCGTGATGGTGTCCGGGAGGAACCCGGAATAGGTGGTGTCGCGTTCGGTGAGCGCGACCCCCTCGTACAGGCCCAGCAGGTCGGGCTCCTCGGGGTGCCTGTCGGCGACCAGCACCACCACGTTGTCCATGGCCGAGAACAGCTGGTCCGGGATCGAGTCGAGGGCGTCGTCGACGAGGGTCTCGAACCGGGTCTCGTCGACGACGATGCTCATGGTGTGCCGCCGGGGACCGGGACGACACCCGGAGCGGCGCCGTCTCCGGGTGCGTCGTCGGCGGGCGCGCCGGGCGCGGGGATCGCCGTGGTGGTCGGGGCGACGGGCGCGGCGCCGTCGATGAGCACGTTCTGGCGGGCGGATCCCCGGAGGACCGAGAACGCCCCCGCGTCGTTGGCCTTCATGAGCCCGCAGTTGATCGTGCGGCTGCCCGTCTCCCACGAGACCGGGGAGATGGGGTGGACCAGCGTCGAGATGAGTGTGCTCTGGCGCAGCGCCTCGGCGCCACCGAGATAGGTGGCGCCGGCCTCGTGACAGGCGTCCGCGGTCAACTCGGACTGCACCTCCGGCTCCGGGGGCAGGGGCTCGTCGGGCAGGATCCCGGTCACCTCGAGGTCGGAGACGATCTCGATCGAGTGGTCGTCCGAGCACGGCACCGGCGAACCGGGCAGTCCCTCGGGGGTGAAGCCCAGGCACGTCCCCACGTCCCAGCGTCGGTGCTGGTCCGCGTCCGCGAACAGGCCCGTCGACGTGGCCGAGCGGCCGTCGAGCTCGGACGCGGCGATACCGCACAGCACGGCGTGGTCGCCCTTGTCCCAGCCCTCGGCGGACGGCGGGACGACGAGTCCGGTGAACCGGCCCTCCGGGTCGACCTGCCTGCCGCCGGTGTACCCGTCGACCATCGGCATGCACTGGTCGGTCCCCACCGTGGCGAGCGCGTCCTGGTCCGGGAGCGGGGCGTCCCTGCCGAAGCCCGGCACCTCGTCGAGGTCGATCCGGCCGGCCACCTCGAAGCGGTGCGGCTCGGCGCAGTCCACGGCGGAGAATGAGGTCACGCGGTCCCGCTCGTCGACGGCCCAGGTCAGGCATGTTCCCGGCACGGCGTCCGCGTAGGCCGGACCGGACAAGGTGCGCGGGTCGACCTGGGGGACGATCGCCTTGATCCGGTCGGCGGCCGGCGTGTTCGGATCGTCCATCGCCGAGGCCATGAGCCCGCCCGTCACCGCCCCGCCGGCGAGCACCGCCAGCAGAGAGGTCGCCACCGCGCCACGGGACCGGAGGAGGGACCGACTCCGTGGACGGGATCGGGGAGAAGGAGTCATCGCAACCATGATGCCGCAAACTCGCCCTCCCGATAGGATTCGGGGCATGAGCGGACAGAGTCACGACGAGGCGCCGGGGCGGGACGGCGGCACCCGGACCCCCCGAGAGGGCGTGGACGACGAGGTCCTCGAGTTCGCGCAGATGCTGTTCCAGCTGGCGCGCGAGGGCGGGACCGAACGCCTGGCCGCGTATGTGGACGCCGGCGTGAGCGCCGACCTCACCAACGAGCGCGGCGACGCGTTCCTCATGCTCGCCGCCTACAACGGGCACCCGGACACGGTGCGGGCCCTCCTCGACCGTGGCGCGGATCCGGACAGGGCCAACGACCGCGGCCAGACCCCGCTCGCCGGCGCGGTCTTCAAGGGCTACGGGGAGGTGGTCCGCGTCCTGTTCGAGGCGGGCGCCGACCCGGCGGCGGGCGTCCCGTCCGCGGTGGACGCGGCCCGGATGTTCGAGAAGCACGCCTTCCTCGAGCTCTTCGACACGTGATATCGACTGCCGGCGGGGAGGCCGGGCGGGGCCGCTAGGCTGGTCGCCGTGATCGATCTCAAGCTGCTCCGCGAGAACCCCGACGTCGTACGCGGGTCCCAGCGCACCCGCGGGGAGGACCCGTCGCTGGTCGACCAGCTCCTCGCCGCGGACGAGTCCCGCCGCTCGTCGATCGCCGCCGCGGACACCGCGCGCGCCGAGCAGAAGGCGCACGGCAAGAAGGTCGGACAGGCCTCCCCCGAGGAGCGCCCCGCGCTGCTCGAGTCCGCCGGGGCGCTCAAGCAGGCCGTCAAGGATGCCGAGGAGTCGGAGAAGACGGCCGCGGCCGAGGTCGACCGGCTGCAGCGGCTGCTGTCCAACGTCGTCGAAGAGGGCACCCCCGCCGGCGGCGAGGACGACTTCGTGGAGATCGAGAGGATCGGGCAGGCGCCGACGTTCGACTTCGAGCCGAAGGACCACCTGGAGCTGGGCGAGAGCCTGGGCCTGCTGGACATGGAGCGCGGGGCCAAGGTCTCGGGCGCGCGGTTCTACTTCCTCACCGGCGACGGCGCCCTGCTCCAGCTCGGCATGCTGCAGCTGGCCGCCCAGAAGGCGCGGGCCCACGGCTTCACGCTCATGATCCCGCCGGTACTCGTGCGCCCCGAGATCATGCAGGGCACCGGCTTCCTCGGCGCGCACTCGGACGAGATCTACCACCTGCCGGACGACGACCTCTACCTCGTGGGCACGTCGGAGGTCGCGCTCGCCGGCTATCACCAGGGCGAGATCCTGGACCTGTCGGAGGGGCCCAAACGCTACTGCGGCTGGTCCTCCTGCTTCCGCCGCGAGGCGGGCTCGCACGGTAAGGACACCCGCGGCATCATCCGCGTGCACCAGTTCGACAAGGTCGAGATGTTCTCCTGGTGCACGCCGGAGGAGGCGCCCGCGGAGCACCAGCGTCTGCTGGGCTTCGAGAAGGAGATGCTGCAGGCCATGGGGCTGCCGTTCCGCGTGATCGACATCGCCGGCGGCGACCTCGGTTCCTCGGCGGCCCGCAAGTACGACTGCGAGGCGTGGGTCCCCACCCAGGGCACCTACCGCGAGCTCACGTCGACCTCCAACTGCACGACCTTCCAGGCCCGCCGTCTGGGGGTGCGCTACCGCGACGCCGACGGCAAGCCCCAGACCGCCGCCACGCTCAACGGCACGCTGGCCACCACCCGCTGGCTGGTGGCGATCCTCGAGAACCACCAGCAGGCCGACGGCTCCGTGGTGGTGCCCGAGGCGCTGCGGCCGTTCGTGGGCAAGGACGTGCTCGAACCGTCGCGCTGAGCGGTGCCCGGACTCAGGGCCGGAACAGCACCATGACGCCGCTCGCGCTGGCGCACGTGCGGCCTTCCGAGTCGATCACCTTGACCTGCACCACGGAGGTCGTCCGCCCGGCGTGCTCGACCTCCGCCCGGATCGTGGCCGGGGTGCGGTCCGGGCGGAGAGCGCGGATGTAGCGGACGGTCAGGTCGAGGGTGTTGAAGCCCACGCCCTCCTCGACGACCGACGCGGTCGCGTACCCGAGCGCCGAGTCCACCCAGCCGGAGACGATCCCGCCGTGGACGGTGCCCCCGTTGTTGAGCGCCCACTCGGCGGGCGTCGCGGTCATGACGATCAGCCCCTCCTCGGCGGACGTCGCCCGCAGACCGAGCGTGTACGCGGCGGGGGACAGGGGCCGCTCGCCGGCGATCATCGCCTGCAGCGCCGGCAGGCCCGCGCTCGCGGTGTTGTGGCCGCCGTCGGCGGGCGGCTCGGGCCAGGTGTACGTGCGGGTCCTGGTGTCGGGGTCGACCGTGTCGGAGGGGGCGTCGGTGTTCACGCGGTCGAACCTACCGGCAGTGGCGGCCGGTCCCGTCCCGGGACCGCTACGCTGGGCGGCGTGGAGCTGCTTTACACGGGGATCATCGGCGTCGCCCGCACCTTGTTCAAGGTGCAGGGCCTGGACATCACGGTGCGCGGGGAACGGCATTTCCCGGCGGTCGGTGGCGCGGTCGTGGTGATCAACCACACCGGCTACTTCGACTTCGTCTACGCCGGGCTGCCGGCGCGCGTGCACAAGCGGTTCATCCGCTACATGGCCAAGGCCGAGGTGTTCGACCACCCGGTGGCGGGCCCGATCATGCGCGAGCTCAAGCACATCCCCGTCGACCGGACGGCGGGGCGGGGCTCGTTCGAGGAAGCCGTCAACCGCCTCCGGGCCGGCGAGCTCGTGGGCGTGTTCCCCGAGGCCACGATCAGCCGCAGCTTCGAGATCAAGGGGTTCAAGTCGGGCGCCGTGCGGATGGCGGCGGAGGCCGGGGTGCCGATCCTGCCCGTCACCATCTGGGGGTCCCAGCGGGTGTGGACCAAGGGGCTGCCCAAGAACATGGTGCGCCCCGGGGTACCGATCCTCATGGAGGTCGGCGAGCCCGTGCAGGCCACCGGGCCGGTGGATGCGTGCACCGAGGACCTCCGTTCCCGGATGCAGGCCACCCTCGAGCGGCTGCAGGACGAGTACGCCCGCCGCTACGGCCCCTACCCCGAGGGCGCCACCTGGGTGCCGGCCCGGCTCGGCGGCTCCGCGCCCACCCTCGAGGAGGCCACGGCGCTCGACGACGCGGAGCACGAGGAGCGGATGCGCCGCAGGGAGCGCCGGGACCGGTGACGGCGCGGCGACCGGGGCTGGTCGCGACGGACGTCGACGGCACACTGATCGACGACCACGAGCGGGTGCCCGACGCCAACCGTGCGGTGGTCGCGGACCTGGTGGCGGACGGGTCGACCTTCGTCCTGGCGACCGGGCGCCCGCCCCGGTGGCTGCCCTCGGTGGTCGAGCAGTTGCCGGTCGCGCCGCTGGCCGTCTGCGCCAACGGCGCCGTGATCATGGACACGGGGACCGGCGAGTTCCTCCGGACCAGCCTGCTCGACCCCGACGCCCTCGACCAGATCGACAGGATCCTGAGGTCCCGGCTCCCCGGGTGCGGGATCGCCGCCGAGCGACTGGGGGCGGACGCCGCGGACGCGGAGTTCGTGGCGAGCCCCGACTACCGACACGCCTGGATCCAGCCCGAGCACCTCGACGTGGGTCACGAGGAGGTGCTCGCGCGGCCGGTCCTCAAGTTGCTCGCCCGCATGCCCGGGATGGCCAGCGCCGACATGGTGGCGGCGCTGCGCGGGGAGGCCGACGGGTTCGCGGACGTCACCTACTCCACGACCGACGGGCTCATCGAGTTCGCGGTGCGGGGCGTGACCAAGGCGAGCGCGCTGGCGGAGATCGCCACCGGCCTGGGCGTCGAGCCACGCCGGGGGGACATCCCGGCGGCGGTGCCGGCCACGGTCGCCTTCGGCGACATGCCCAATGACCTGGAGATGCTGCGGTGGGCCGACCACGGCGTGGCGATGGGCAACGCGATCCCGGTGGTCCACGCGGCGGCGGACGAGATCACGCTGGCCAACTCGGAGGCGGGCCTGGCGCACGTGCTTCGTCGGTGGTGGCACTGAGCCCGGGCCGGCCCGGAATGGGATGCGGACCGGACCCCACCACTTCCCCGGTGTGCCCGCCGCCCCGTGTGTGGGGGCGGCGGGCACACCTGGTGGGATCCGGCCCGCGGGTCTGATCGGCCGGCGTCACCCGCCGGCCGGGGGTCAGCGGTTCGGCTCGAGGCTGAGCTCGCGGGTGGCGGGGTCGAAGACCAGGGTGCCGTTCGCGAACTCCTGCGCGACCGTGCCGTCCTCACGCTCGGCCTCCGTGGACGTGGGCATCCCCAGTGGTCCGCGCTCGAAGCCCTGCGAGGCCCAGGCGTCGCCGATCGCGCCCCACACGGGGTGGGTGCCGGCCTCGGGGGAGGAGTACAGCGCACCCTTCTCGGTCTTGACCAGGGAGACGTCACCGTACTGCTGGACCGCGGAGATGACCCGGCCGAGCGGCCCGGACAGCTGGGTGGCGATCGTCGCGAAGTCGCCGCCGATCAGCTTCTCGAGCGAGGCGGTGTCCCCGGCCCGCTCCTTCACCGAATCGGAGTCCAGCGGGATGTCGGCGAGCGTGCGGCCCCCGGTGAGGATCGAGGTGATCTCCGAGGCGTCGAGCCGCTCGCCGGCCAGGACCTTGCGCAGCGCGGTGCCCACGGCGTCCTGGACGCTGCCCTGGGTGACCTGCGGGATGCCGCCGGTCCCGGGCCGCGGGGCGGTGGAGTCCGGGTCGGACGGGGACGGGTCGGACGGGGCGGGCGAGCCGCCGCCGCTGCCGCCGTCGGCGTAGTCGGCGGCGATGTCGCGGATCTGGCCCATCTTGGCGTAGCCGGCGTCGCCCGGGCACGTCGTGTTGCCGACGTCGCGGTGGGCGAAGATGTTGGGCAGCCGCACCGAGGTGCCCTGCGGGTACGTGGTGTACGGCGTGCCCTCGGAGTAGTGGGTGTCGGTGCCCTCGGGGTCGACGCCGGCGACCGACAGGCGCCAGCCGATGACCTCACCCACCGTCCGGATGGTGGCGTCGGACGGGGGGACGGTGGAGTGGTCGCCCATCATCGAGATGCCGAAGGTGTTGCCGTTGAACCCGCCGGCGTGGGCGCCCTGGACGTTGCGCTCGAGCCCGCCGGCGCGGCCCTCGAAGGCCTGACCGTACTTGTCGACCAGCACGTTGTAGCCGACGTCGCACCAGCCCAGGTTGCTCGCGTGGTACGTGTAGATGCCCCGCATGACGCCGGCCGACTCCTCGCGTGAGTAGTCGTTGCTCCCGGCGGTGTGGTGGACGGTGGCGGCGGCAAGCGAGTCGTCGTAGCTGGGGCTGCCGCAGCGGAGCGACTCGTCGGCGCCCCAGCCGGCACGCGAGATGATCTTGGGGCGCTCGGCGGCGATGTCGCCGCTGTTGGTGCCGGTTCCGCCCTCGGCCGCGATGTCGCCGTAGGCGTCGGGCTCCGGAGTGGGGGTGTCGTCGGGGGAGAGCAGGACCGCGCTGACCGCCTCGGCGTCGAGGTCGGAGCTCTCGGCGACGGGCTTGATGTCGGCGAAGCGGGTCGGCACCGGCGGGGATCCGGCGTCGGCCGGGCGCGACTCCGTGGAGGTGTCGCCGTCGGCGGGCGGCTCGGGCACGGTGGTCGGTGCGGGGGAGGTGTCGGCGGAGGGCTCGGCTGATCGCGTGTCCGCGACGTCGCCCTGCGTCGGTTCCGTCTCCGGGGCCTCCGTGTCCGGGGCGTCCGGGGCGTCCGCGAGCGAGGTGTCCTCGATGTCGACACCGGAGAGCTTGATCTGGACGGTGGTGGTGTCGAGTCCCAGGTAGATGGGCTCGGTGCCTCCGGTGCTGCCGTCGTCCCGGCGCTCACCGTCGACCGACTCGGCCTCGTACCACGGGCCCCACGAGCCGTCCTCGGCCTTCGCCCGCACGTCGGCAGCGGCCTCGGGGTGGTAGCCCTCCCAGGTGACACCGACCATCGAGAACGGGGTGTCGGAGGAGATCTCCTTGATCGTGGCGCCGCCGCCGGCGATGTCGGTGTCCGTGCCCACAGCCGGTGGCGCCGAGGCCAGGTCGACCTCGGTCTGCCCGGTCGGTGAGGCGCTCCCGGCGGTGGCGGCGATGTCGCCGGAGGACTCCGTGAGTCGATCCGTTCCGGTGACGGCGAGGGGCGTGACGACGGACGCCGCGACCACCACCGCGAAGGCGAGGGTCTGGCGTCGACCGCTGAGATGCAGGGGACGGCGTCGAGTGCTCAAGAGTTTCTCCAGATCAGAAGTCTGTGTTCCGTGACCGGACTGCGGTCACCCGTCCCGGCGCCGCGCGGATGCGACCACTGGGACAGGTGTGACGAACGTGGTTAATGGTAGCGGAGAAACTCGTGATTCCAAGTGGTGCGGGAGGGTTTTTTGAGGTCACAAATGTGTAGTTTCGAACCGGTGTACGACGACGAGGACGGCGCTCGTGTGACCTGAGCAGCGGCCCGGCCCACCTGGGGGTGTCGTCGCAACTCGTCGTCGTCGGCGTGCCCTGAACCCACCCCCCGCCGGCCCGATACCCTGAACCCCGGCCCGCGCCGACCGGCGCGCGGACACGGCGGACAGTCACAGTGGAGGGAAGTCGGCGATGGCGGACGAGCGGCAGTGGGGGACCTATGACCTCATCGTGGTGGGGTCGGGATTCTTCGGTCTGACGGTCGCCGAGCGGGCGGCCAGCGAGCTCGGCAAGCGCGTCCTGGTGCTCGAGCGGCGCCACCACATCGGCGGCAACGCCTACTCGGAGCCCGAGCCCGAGACCGGGATCGAGATCCACAAGTACGGCGCGCACCTGTTCCACACCTCCAACGAGCGCGTGTGGGAGTACGTCAACCGCTTCACCGATTTCACCGGCTACCAGCACCGCGTCTTCGCGATGCACGACGGCACCGCCTACCAGTTCCCCATGGGTCTGGGGCTGATCAACCAGTTCTTCGGCCGCTACTACTCGCCGGACGAGGCGCGGGAGCTGATCGCCGAGCAGGCCAGCGAGTTCACCCCCGAGTCCGCGAGCAACTTCGAGGAGAAGGCCATCTCGCTGATCGGGCGGCCGCTCTACGAGGCGTTCATCAAGCACTACACCGCCAAGCAGTGGGAGACCGATCCCAAGAACCTGCCGGCAGGCAACATCACCCGCCTCCCCGTGCGCTACACGTTCGACAACCGCTACTTCTCGGACACCCACGAGGGGCTGCCCGTCGACGGCTACACGGCGTGGCTCGAGAACATGGCGGCCGACGAGCGGATCGACGTGGTGCTCGACACGGACTGGTTCGACGTCCGCGAGGCGGTGCGCGCCGCGAGCCCGGGTGCGCCCGTCGTCTACACGGGTCCGCTGGACCGCTACTTCGACTACTCGGCCGGCCGCCTCGGATGGCGGACCCTCGATTTCGAGACCGAGGTCGTGCCCACCGGCGACTTCCAGGGCACCCCGGTGATGAACTACAACGACGGCGACGTCCCGTACACCCGCATCCACGAGTTCCGGCACTTCCACCCCGAGCGTCGGAACTACCCCACGGACAAGACCGTGATCATGCGTGAGTTCGGTCGGTTCGCCGACAGGGACGACGAGCCGTACTACCCGATCAACACCCCGGACGACCGCGAGATGCTCGCCGCCTACCGCGAGCTCGCCAAGGCCGAGACCTCCGACGCGAAGGTGCTCTTCGGTGGCCGTCTGGGCACCTACCAGTACCTGGACATGCACATGGCCATCGCCTCGGCGCTGACGATGTTCGACAACACCCTGGCGCCGCACCTGCGCGACGGGGAGCCGCTCGAAGCCTGAGCCGCACGCCGCGACGGCGTGGGACCGCGTTCCTCTTAGGGTGGGGGCATGATCCGGCCGACGTCCGCGCTGTCCCCCAGGCTGATCGTGGTGCTCGCCGCGGCGGCGCTCCTGCTCCTGACGCTGTGGTTCGGGGGCGCCCCGTCCGCGTACGGGCAGGCCCCCGCCGGAGAGCAGACGGTCGAGGTGGGGGTGACCGACGCCGACGGCGACCTCTCCGACGGCGACGTCGACCTACTGCGCACGGAGACCGAGCGGCTCGACCTGCCGCCGCAGGTGACGCACGTGGAGTACCTCGTCTTTGCCGAGGGGCGGGACAACCTCAACGACACCGTCGAGAGGTTCGCCCAGTCCGACCGCCCGGACCTGGTCTCGGGGGACACCGAGAAATGGGCGCCCGGCAGGCTGCTCGTGGCCGTGAGCTGGGACCCGCAGAGGAACGGCATCTACTGCGGCGACGACGTGTGCGCGGCCATGGACCTGTTCGAGGGCCGCCACCTCGACGGGTCGCTCGAGGCGATGAAGGACCCGCTGCGCCGGGAGAACACCGCCGCGGGCCTCCTGGCCGGGGCCACCGCCGCCGCGGACCCGACTGTCCTGGCCGAGGAGGAGTTCCCTCCGGCCCTCGGCTGGGTGCTGGGCGGGATCGGCGTGCTCGGCGCGGGCGGCGCCGGCGCCGCCGTGGTGGCGTCGCGGAAGAAGAAGGCCGCCACGGCGCGCGAGCGCTTCGACCGCGTCTCGCAGGAGTACGGACGGGTGGCCGGGGAACTGGACGGGATCGACGTCCGCGCCAACTCGCTGCGGTCCCCGCTCGCCGACGACGAGCTGCGCGCGCAGTGGCAGGACGTCAGGGGACGCTTCCTCGAGCTCGACACGGTCATGTCCCGGCTCGACCACCTGCGGCCGGACTCCACCGACGCCGACTTCAGGAAGGCGGCGGACGACATCGACACCGCCGACACGACCGTCGCGCAGATGATGCGGGCGGAGACGAACATCGACGAGATGTTCCGCATGGAGCAGGGCGACGCCGATGTCCGTCGCCGCCAGCTGGGTGAGCTGCACGAGGACATGCTCGAGGCCGCACTGGGGACCTCGGACGAGCGGCTCGCCACCGAGGCCCGGGAGCTGGACGCGCGTGCCGACGAGCTCGCCCGCGACACCGCCGCCGACGACTTCATGGACCGCTACGCGCGACTCGTCGTGGACTACCGGGTGGTGGTCGAGGCCATCCGGGCGCGCGAGATGGCGGACGTCGAGACCGCGTCGGACGCCGGGGACCGTCGCGCTCCCCGGCTCTACGACCGCGACTGGCGGGTCGGCCACGGGTACGGCGGGTTCGTGCCCTTTGCCATGGTCAGCTCGTGGCACGCGCACGACGTGCAGGCCGCGCAGGCGGCGTCGTCCGGGACCACCACCGGCTACGCCAACGCCTCCTTCTCCGGTGGGGGCGGCTCCAGCAGCTTCTGACCGCGCGCGGATTCCACGGCCGGGTCGCGTCGTGGGCGAGCTCGCCGGTGCACGACGGGTACGATCGATCCGGCTTTCGCCCCGCGCCGCGCGGGGCGGTACGACCGGACACGGTGGACACAGACGGGCCGGAGGGGCCGTCGGGACGGGGACTCAATCCATATGGAACACCACGGCCACCATGAACTCGTCGACGAGGTCGAGCGCTCCGTCGCCGGGCTCACCGACCCCCGTGGCCGGGAGTGCCTCCAGCGGATCATCCTGCCGCGAGCGGGCGAGCCGCTGGACGTACGCTCCCTGTACTTCACGGAGGCGGACACCAACGGCCGGCGGGCGCACTCCGCCGGGCGGACCAGGCTCGGCATCGGGGCGGACTCCGAGGTCTCGTTCGCCACCTACTTCAACGCCTTCCCCGCGGCGTACTGGCGCCGCTGGACGATCCTGGACGAGGTGGTCCTGCGCCTGACGGTCCGCGGGACCGGCCGTGTGGACCTGTACCGATCCAAGATCGACGGCTCGCGGATCGCGATCACCGGCGACGTGGTGGGCGACCCGGACGAGCCCGGCGCCGACCGCGTGAGCACGGTCGAGTTCGTGTGCGACCTCGGCCCGTTCGAGGACGGCGGCTGGATCTGGTTCGACCTCACCTCGGACACGGACGTGGAACTGCTCTCGGGAGGATGGTTCGCGACGGTCGACGCGCCCGCGACGCGCCCCGACGCGGCGCCCGACGGCAGCCCCGACCCGTCCGTGCAGGTCCCCAACGACCGTCGCGTGACCATCGGCATCCCCACGTTCAACCGCCCGGGCGACGCGGTCGCGGCGCTGCGGGCGCTCACCTCGGACCCGGAGGTCGACGCGGTCGTCGACGCCGTGCTCCTGCCGGACCAGGGCGACAAGAAGGTCCGCGACGAGCCGGGTTACGCGGAGGCCGCCGACGACCTGGGCGACCGGCTACAGATCTTCGACCAGCCCAACCTGGGCGGTTCGGGCGGCTACAGCCGCATCATGTACGAGGCCCGGCGCCGCACGGACGCGCCGTACATCCTCTACATGGACGACGACATCGAGATCGAGCCGGACTCGATCCTGCGGGCCCTGGCCTTCGGGCGCTACGCACGCGTGCCGATGCTGGTGGGCGGGCAGATGCTCAACCTCCAGGAGCGCAGTCACCTGCACACCATGGGCGAGGTGGTGGGTCCACACGACTTCATGTGGACCGCGGCGCCGCACTCGGACTACGACTACGACTTCTCCCGCCACCCGCTCACGGACCGCGAGAACCCCAAGGAGCTCCACCGCCGGGTCGACGTGGACTACAACGGCTGGTGGATGTGCCTCATCCCGCGCGTCGTCGCGGAGAAGATCGGTCAGCCGCTGCCGTTGTTCATCAAGTGGGACGACGCCGAGTACGGCCTGCGCGCCCGCCGCGCCGGACATCCCACGGCGTCGATCCCCGGGGTGGCGATCTGGCACATGGCGTGGTCGGACAAGGACGACGCGATCGACTGGCAGGCCTATTTCCACCTCCGCAACCGCCTCGTGGTGGCCTCGCTGTACCACGACGGCGACCACAAGGGCATCATGCAATCCAGTCTCAAGGCGCTGGTCAAGCACCTCGTGTGCCTCGAGTACTCGACGGTCGCCATCCAGATCGAGGCGATCCGCGACTTCCTCCGGGGGCCCGAGGCGCTCTACGAGCTGCTGCCCACCGCGCTGCCCAAGGTCCGCGGCATGCGGGCCGGGTACCCCGACGCGGTGGTGATCCCCTCGGCGGTGGACCTGCCCGCGCCGTCCGGCGGGCCGCCGGGGATCCACCGCGAGCCTCGCGGCAGGGTCCGCAAGGCCGTCGCCCTGGCCCGCGGCCTCGCGCACACCCTGAGCAAGGACGACAAGGTCCACCACGAGGTGCCGCAGGCCAATTTCCCGCCGATCGAGGCGCGCTGGTACGCCCTGAGCCGTATCGACGGCGCCACGGTCACCACCGCGGACGGGCGCGGGGTGGCCTACCGCAAGCGCGACCGCGCGCAGGCCAAGGACCTGTTCGCGGCCTCGGTCGAGGCGCACCGCGAGCTCTACCGCCGATTCCCCGAGATGCGTCGCCGCTACCGTGAGGCGCACACCGAGCTCGTGAGCAAGGAGGCGTGGGGTCGTGTCTTCGAATCCTGAACCGGGCGCCGGGGCCGCCGACGAGCCGAGGGTGGAGATCCCCGTCCCCTCGGGCGAGGTCCGGCTCCTCGCCACGATCCAGCGAAGGCTCCTGCAGGTCCCCGGCTCGCGCGGCACCGCGGTGTCGTTCTCGCACGCCGGGGAGCACGCTCTGGGGTGGATGGCCCTCGCGGCGGCCGGGATGGCCGTCGACCCGCCCCGCCGGGGGCGCTGGGCGATGGTCGGCGTGGGCACCTTCGGCGCGCACGCCACCTCCGTCGTCCTCAAGAGGGTGGTGCGGCGCCGCCGACCCGAGCACCCCTCGGTGGTGGTGGGCGTCGGGACGCCGTCGAAGCTCAGCTTCCCCTCGTCGCACGCCACCTCGACCACCGCGTTCGCCCTGCTCGCGGGCTCGGTCAGTGGCATCCCCGTCGCGCCGGTACTCGTGCCGGTGATGCTCGCCTCGAGGCTCGTGCTCGGGGTCCATTACCCTTCGGACGTGGTCGCCGGCGCAGGAGTCGGCGCGGGCTGCGCGGCCCTGACCCGCGCGGCCTGGCCGTCGGACACCGTCCAACGGCTCCTGCCCGCCGCGCTCCGCGACGACGCCCCGGGCACCCGCACCACCCCCACTGCTGAGGAGACGCGATGACCGACCAGACCGGGCACCCGGCAAGCCGGGCGGCGGGCGATCACCAACTCTTCGGCGCGGAGCCGCACACGGCCAACGAGATCGACCGCGCGGAAGAGGAGGCGGAGTCGACGGGCACGCCCCCCAAGAACCTCCTCGACGGGATGGTCAAGGCGCTCCGCCCGCGACAGTGGGTCAAGAACGTGTTGGTGATCGCGGCGCCCGCCGCCGCCGGCACCCAGACCCTCACCGACACCTCGGTCCTGTTCTCGGTGTTCATCGCGTTTGTCGCGTTCTGCATGGCGGCCTCGAGCGTCTACCTCATCAACGACGCGATGGACGTGGAGGCCGACCGCGCCCACCCGACCAAGCGGTACCGGCCCATCGCCGCGGGCGTGCTGCCGGTCGGGCTGGCCTACGCGATGGCGGCGGTGCTCATCGTGGCCTCGCTGGCGATCTCGGTGGTGTTCACGCACCCGGCGCTCGCGATCGTCGTGGCCGTGTACATCGTCCTGCAGCTCATGTACTGCTTCGGGCTCAAGCACCAGCCGGTCCTCGACATCGCCTTTGTCTCCTCCGGTTTCCTGCTGCGTGCCGTGGCGGGCGGCGCCGCCGCGGAGGTCGCGATCTCGCAGTGGTTCCTGCTGGTCATGGCGTTCGGCTCGCTGTTCATGGCGGCCGGCAAGCGGTACGCGGAACTGAGCCTGCACCTGGAGACCGGCGCCAAGATCCGCAAGGCCCTCGAGAGCTACACGCCCACCTACCTGCGGTTCGTCTGGACACTGTCGGCCACGGTGCTGGTCCTGTGCTACGCCCTGTGGGCCTACGACCGCGGCTCGGACCCCACCCAGCCGTCCGGGTCCGCGATCTGGCTGCAGATCTCGATCGTCCCCTTCACCATCGCGGTCCTGCGGTATGCGGTCGACGTCGACGCCGCGCAGGCCGGGGAGCCGGAGGACATCGCCCTGGGCGACCGGGTCCTGCAGGTCCTGGCGGCGCTGTGGGTGCTCACCGTGGTGATCGGCGTCTACCTCGTCCCGTCCCTCGCCTGACCGGGGGCAGCGACCGTGACTGAGGTGACGACGGCGGGCCGGGAGGGGCGGCTCACGGGGAAGCGCACGACCCTGGTCTTCTGGGGCGGGCTCGTCGCGGTGGTCGCCGTCTTCCTCGCCGGTGCGTGGCAGCGCCGCTGGATCGCCGACGACGGGCTGATCGTCCTGCGGACCGTCCGCAACCTCATCGCGGGCAACGGTCCCGTGTTCAACGCGGGGGAGCGGGTCGAGTCCAACACCTCCACGCTGTGGACCTACCTCGTCTACTTCACCCACGAGGTCGCGGGGTATCGCCTCGAGCTGGTGGCCCTGGGGCTGGCGCTCACGCTGAGCATGATCGCGGTGGCGTGCGCGATGCTCGGCACCCGGGTGATGTACCAGGGCACGCGGGCGGCGCCGACGGGGCGGACCATGCTCCTGCTGCCGTTCGGCGCCCTGGTGTACGTGATGGTCCCGCCCGCGCGGGACTTCGCCAGCTCCGGTCTCGAGACGGGCCTGGTGCTGTGTTGGATCGGGCTCATGTGGCTCGGGATGCAGCGGTGGGCCCGCGCGACGCACCGCGAAGGCCGCTTCGGGCTCCCGACCCCCGCGGTGGCCGCGCTGGCGTTCCTGGCCGGGCTCGGGCCGCTCGTGCGCCCCGAGCTGGCCCTGGCCTCCGTGGTCTTCCTCGCGCTCCTGGCGGCCACGCGGCAATCGTGGCGTCACCTGGGCTGGCTCGTCGCGCTGGCGGGCACGGTGCCCGTGGTCTACCAGGTGTGGCGGATGTCCTACTACGCCCTGCCGTACCCGCTGACCGCGGTGGCCAAGGACGCCGGCGGCTCCAAGTGGGGCAAGGGCTTCGAGTACCTGTGGGACCTGCTGTCGCCGTACGTGCTGCTGCTGCCGCTGATCGCCGTGCTGGCGGCCGGACTGGTGTCGCTGTGGGCCGTGTACCGCGCCCGCCCGGGGACGCCGCCGGAGGGCGAAAGTGACGGGGCAGACGGCGACGGCGACCCGGGCAGCCTGGTCCACCGCGTGCTCGACCTGCGAGACTCTGTCCGCTCGACCCGGGTGGTCACGGCCGCCTTCGTCGTGGTGGCGCTCATCATGCTGCTCTACGTCACGCGCGTCGGCGGGGACTTCATGCACGGTCGCGTGCTGCTGCCGTCGCTGTTCCTGTTCCTGCTGCCGGTCGCGGTGGTGCCGCTGCCCGTGGGTCCGGCGGCGGACCCCGGCGACGCCCGGGTGCGTCGCGTGGCCGTGCCGGTCGTGGCAGGGGCGTGGCTCGTCGTCGTCGGGTGGTCGGTGACCGTCCAGGTGGCCGAGGACCCGTTCCGGGAGGAGCCGGAGACCATCACGTCGGCGGGGATCGTCGACGAGCGCCAGTACTACATCCAGCGCACCGGGCACCGGCACCCGCTGCTCGCGGAGGACTATCTCGACTTCCCGCGGATGCGGGCGCTCGTGCAGTCCGTCAGCGGCAACCGCACGGGCGCGGTGTTCCTGCCCGTCCCCGGCTTCCAGGACCGGTGGGACGTGGTGTCCTACGACCACCCGATGCCGGGGCTGGAGCCCTTCGAGCTGCCGGACGAGCCGGTCATGACCGTCGTGTTCCTCAACCTGGGGATGACGAGCATGAACCTGCCGCTGGACGTCGGTGTCTACGACACGGTCGGGTTGGCCTCCCCGCTCGCGGCGCACACCGACCGGATGGAGGACGGCCGGATCGGCCACGACAAGTTCCTGCCGTACGACTGGGTGCTGGCCCAGACGGGGGTGGTGGAGGATCCGGTCAACTTCCCCCGGTGGGTCGACGTCAACTGGGTGCGGCAGTCAGAAGTGGCGCTGACCTGCCCCGCGACGCAGGAACTCATCGAGTCCTACGCCGGCCCGCTGACTCCTGAGCGTCGCGTGACCAACCTGGTGAACGCATTCTCATTCGCCGAGTACCGGATCAACAGAATCCCTGCCTATGAGGTGCAACGGTGCGGTCTGCCCATGCCTGAGAAGGTGGAAAAGTATCAGGGCACTCGGTAGTGTGGCCCACGCTGTTGTCTCGAATCGATAACAGTCGGAGGTCGATTCGGCCCCCGGCCTGTAACACCTGTCCCACGATGCGCGACAGTAACGATGTCGCAAGTTCCGGTCCTCCCCTGGCGGGTCCGGTCCGATGGACGTCACCGATGTCCGCAGGCGCACCTGTGGACACCTGGAACGAACAAAGGAACGAGAATGTCCCACTCCACGCTCCGGCGCAGGTTCGCCGCAGGGCTCACTGCCGTGGCGACGGCCGCCGGCCTCGTCGTCGGCGCCCCCGCACTCGTCGGTGCCCAGCCGACCGAGCAGGGCTCGTCCGCCAGCCTGGGCTCGGAGGGTCCCGCTGACGCGCCGCCGCCGCCCGCCCCGGCTGCCCAGGCCGCCGTCGCGGGGGGCGAGGACCCGAACAACAACCGTGGTGTGCTCCGTGATGGGTGCGTGTACGACCCGGTCAACTTCTGGGTGCAGCTGTGTGATGTCTACTCCCCGTCGATGAACCGGGACATCAAGGTGCAGGTCCAGCCGGCACGCAACAACGGCAACGCCGGGCTCTACCTCCTCGACGGGCTGCGGGCACGGGACGACTGGAACGCGTGGACCCACGACGCCCAGGCGCAGCGCATCTTCCTCATGGACAACATCACGCTGGTCATGCCCGTCGGCGGTCAGGTGTCCTTCTACTCGGACTGGGAGCGGCCCATCAACCTGGGCGGCAACCTCCTCGAGTACAAGTACGAGACCTTCCTCACCGAGGAGCTCCCGGTCTACCTGCAGAACGAGTTCGGCGTCGCCCCGGACAACAACGCGGTCGCCGGCCTGTCGATGGGCGGCTCCGCGGCGGCCATGCTCGCCGCCGACCACCCGGACCAGTTCAAGCAGGCCTCGATCTTCTCCGGCTACATGAACCCGACCGCACCGGGCATGTACTCCATGATCCCGCTGGCCATGTTCGACCAGTGCAAATGCGACCCGTTCGCCATGTGGGGCCCCCCGGGCTCGCCCGCCTGGGGCGCGCACGACCCGCTGCTCAACGCCGACCGCCTGCGGGACACCCCGATGTACATCACCGCCGGCTCGGCCATCCCGGGCGAGTACGACCAGCCGGGCAGCCTGCAGGACGTGTTCAACACCTTCAACGGCATCATCCTCGAGGGGCTCTCGCGCGGCTCGACCATCGCGTTCCAGAACACGCTGAACGCCGAGCCCAACCAGGCGACGTTCGACTACCGCACCACCGGCATCCACGGCTGGGGCTACTGGAACGACGACCTGATGTCGGCCCGCACCGAGCAGATCCTGCCCGTGATGGACGCCTACGGCCACTGACGGCAGCCGGATAACAGGCGAGACGAATCGGGCTCTTCTCAGCGAGTCCTCACCCGTCACACCGGGGCCCCGCGCGTAGATTCTCGTGCGGGGCCCCGGTCGTCTGTGACCACCGGGCTCGTCCGTGGGAGGGGAACCCACGGCCGCGCCACGGCAGACGCACGGCCCCGGGCAGCACCCGAGGGCCGCGCGTGCGGTCCGCACCACCAGATCGTGACGACGCGGCAAGGAAGAGAACAACACCATGGCGACCCCCAGCTCAGACGCGAGCCCCCGCACCCGGTGGGCTTCCCTTCTCGCGGCCCCTCTCGTCGTGGGTGTGGTGGGCTCCGGCCTCCTCGTCCCGACGGTCGCCATGGCGCAACCCGGGCAGGCCGAGCAGGGGCAGGACGCCCCGGCGACCACCACTCCCGCCCCCGCCACGACCTCCCCGGCCGTCCAGGCGGAATCGCCGACGCTTCAGGTGCCGTCCACGCCGCCGTCCGGCGTCCGGCTCGACCGGGTGGAGTGGAAGTCGGCCAACCGCGTCGCGCTGTGGGTGCAGTCCCCCGCCATGGAGCAGGCCATCCAGGTCCAGCTCATGCTGCCCGCGACGTGGAACTCCGAGCCCGAGCGCACCTACCCGTCGCTGATGCTGCTCGACGGCCTCCGCGCCCCGGACGAGGCGAGCGGTTGGACCCTCGAGACCCGGATCTCGCAGTTCTTCGATGCCAAGAACGCGATCGTCATCCTCCCGGTCGGCGGCGAGTCGAGCTTCTACACCGACTGGGAGTCCGACGCCAACGGGGACAGCTACCAGTGGGAGACGTTCCTCATGGAGGAGCTTCCGCCCCTGCTGGCCTCGGAGTGGCGCGTGGGCGACAAGCACGGTGTGGCGGGCCTGTCGATGGGCGGCTCGGCCGCCATGATGCTCGCCCAGCGGTACCCCGAGCATTTCCAGTTCACCGCCAGCTACTCCGGCATCCTCGACCTCACGAGCTTCGGCATGCCGGAGGCCATCAAGGTGGCGATGCAGGACGCCGGGGGCTACCCGGCAGAGAACATGTGGGGCCCGCTGGGCTCCGAGCGCTGGCACGAGCAGGACCCCAAGCTCCACACGGAGAAGATGCGCGGGCAGAGCGTCTATGTCTCCGCCGGTAGCGGCAACACCGGTCCCTGGGACCAGCCGTCCGGCCTGCCGGGCATCCCCACCAACTTCCCGGGCTACGGACTGGAGTTGCTGTCCCGGATGACCACCCAGACGTTCGTGAACCAGGCGCGCAGCAACGACGTCGAGGTCACGGCCAACTTCCGGCCGTCGGGGACCCACACGTGGCCGTACTGGCAGTTCGAGATGACGCAGGCCTGGCCGCAGTTCGCGAACGCCGTGGGGATCGCCAACGTCGAGGAGCAGTGCGAGCCCGAGGGGGAGATCGCCGCGTTCGCCGAGCGGAACCCCGACCTCGGCCCCTGCCTGACCGACGAGTACGACGTCCCCGGCGGCAAGGCGACCGACTTCCGCTTCGGCCGCGTCTTCTGGTCCCCGGAGCACGGCGCGCACGCCGTGGTGGGCGCCATCGGCGCCGCCTACCAGGCCGAGGAGGGGCCGGACGGGCCGCTGGGCCTGCCCGTGTCCGGGGAGACCACCACCCCCGACGGCGAGGGCCGCTTCACCCGGTTCGAGAACGGCGTCATCTACTGGTCGCCGTCGACGGGGGCGCACGCCCTGCGCGGGGCCGTGCTGGACATGTGGGCCGAGCAGGGCTCCGAGCGGGGCGACCTGGGCTACCCGACCACCGACGAGGTGGCCAACCCCAACAAGCCCGGCGTGGTCCAGGGCTTCCAGGGCGGCACCGTGTACTGGTCCTCCGAGACCGGGCCGCGCGTGGTCGAGGGCGCGATCCTCAAGGCCTATCGGGACGCCGGAGCGGAGAACTCGGAGCTCGGGTACCCCACGAGTGACGAGATCGCGCTGACCGACGGTGGCGCCTTCAGCCGCTTCCAGGGCGGCGCCGTGTACTGGTCGCCGGACACCGGCGCCCACGTGGTCCCGCGCGGTCCCGTGTTCGAGGCGTGGGGCACCGTCGACTACGAGCGTGGCCGCCTCGGCTACCCGACGAGCGACCTGCAGACGACCCGCGAGGGGCAGGTCATGGAGTTCGAGGGAGGACGGATCACGGTGGCCAACGGAGAGGCGGAGATCTCGTGACGCCGCGCAACGCCGGCAGGACCGCCGCGCTCGCCGCGGCACTGCTGATGGCCGGGGGCACGCTCGCCGCGTGCGGCGGCGGGGACTCGACGGTGTCCGGGGTGCCGGATTCCGAGTCCGTCGCCCCGCCGCCCGGGGGCGCCGAGACGACGTCGTCCCGCGCCCCGGCGACCGAGGACTCCGGGCGCTTCACCGAGGCGCCCGCGCCGGTGTCGCCGGACTCGCCCGGCTACGACACCCCGGTGGTGGGCGCGCGGGAACGCGGCTACCTTGCGGCCCTCGAGGAGGAGGGCGTGCAGACCGGGGAGCTGTCCGAATCCCTGGTCGCCGCGGGCAACACCATCTGCCGGATCCGGTCGACCGGCGGGGCCGCGGGGGAGACCACCACGATCGCCGACGCCGTGGCGGGACAGATCTCGGCCGGTGGCTACGCAGACGACGACGCCGAGGTCGACGACCTGTCGCGGCTCGTCGTGGACACCGCGGCCGGACAGCTCTGCCCCTGATCACCCCGTGAGTCCGGCCACGTCCGGGCCGCCCGCGGAACCCGGGACGGGCGTGCGTCGTTGAACCTGTCATCGGCGTCGTGTGTCGATCATGTCGGCATCGCCGGGAAGGAGTTCGTCAATCATGGCTCGTGGATCGCGTGGGCGCAGAGGCCGGAGGATCGGCTGTTCGCTGGGGGTGCTCCTGCTGGTGGTCGCGCTGGTGCTGGGCATCGGCTGGTGGCTCGGCAACCGCGGGCTGCCCCCGGGGCCCGGTGAGGGGCCGCTCCCGGACCCGACCGAGCCGGATGTCGCGCAGCCGGCGGAGTGCCCGGACGTCGAGCTCCTGTCCGTGCCCGGGACGTGGGAGAGCAGCCCCACCGACGATCCACACGACCCGGGCTTCCTGCCGAACGCGCTGCTGAAGACCGTCACCGACCCGCTGAGCGAGCAGCAGTCCGAGGACCGGCTCGAGGTGTACACGGTGCCGTACACGGCCCAGTTCCGGAACCCGCAGGCTCCGGAGGAGGCCACCTACGACGACAGCCGCGCCGAGGGCACCCAGAGGGCCCGCGACGAGATGGCGGCCACCCACGAGCGCTGCCCGTACACCTCGTTCGTCCTCCTGGGCTTCTCGCAGGGCGCGGTGATCGCGGGCGACCTGACCAACGAGATCGGGACCGGTAACGGGCCCGTGCCGGCCGATCTGGTGCGGGGCTCCGTCCTGGTCGCCGACGGGCGCCGCCTCCCGGGTGAGGGGCAGTCGCCCGGGCTGTCCCCGGGCAACGGGCAGGGCATGGAGATCACGCTGCAGCCGTTCACCGGGCTCACCCAGCTGATCGCCGGCGCCACCATGACCGGCCCGCGGCCCGGCGGCTTCGGGGCCCTCGCCGACCGCACGGCCCAGATCTGCGACTCCCGGGACCTCATCTGCAACGCCCCGCTCAACGTGGTCGACGGTGCCGCGCGGTTCCAGGAGTTCGTCACCAACAACGCGATCCACGCGCAGTACGCGACCAACCCCGACGTCATCCCCGGGACCACCGTGCCGGAGTGGACACTCGGGCACGTCACGGAGCTCGTCGACCAGGCCCCGGAGATCGCCCACAACTGATCCGTCCAACCCGCGGTGCGGCTTCTCGCGGTGGTGCGATCCTGCACGGGGAGGGACACTCCGACACGCGGGCTGGCCGGGACGGTTCGCGTTGGGGTGTGCCCTGGGGCACGCTGTAGGATCGATCAAGCCTGTCGTCGGGTCTCCGGGTAACACGGTGGCGTTCCCCGACGTCGACGTCCTGTCCTCGGTTCGGAACGGAGCAACGTGGAGTTCGAGCAATACCACGACGCCAGTGGGGCGATCGTCATCCCCGATCGCACCACACTGGTCGACTTCGTCGAAGGCAACATCTCCGCCGCACGGACAGACCCCGCGAACGACGGGGTCATCTACCGCTACATCGACTACTCGTCCTCACGTCAGGGCGAGTCCCACGAGCTCTCGTGGTCGCAGTTCGGCGAGCGCCTCTACTCGATCGCCGCGCGGCTGCAGCAGGTCGCCCAACCCGGGGACCGGGTGGCCATCCTCGCGCCGCAGGGGCTGGACTACATCGTCTCGTTCTTCGCCGCCATCCACGCCGGGCTCATCGCGGTCCCCCTGTTCGACCCGGACGAGCCCGGGCACCACGACCGCCTCCACGCGGTCCTCGGCGACTGCACGCCGTCGGTCATCCTCACCACCACCGAGTCCGCGGCGGGCGTGCGCAAGCTGTTCCGCGAGATGCCCGCCCGGCAGCGGCCGCGCACCGTCGCCGTCGACGCCATCCCGGCCGAACTCGGCGCCGGGTGGGAGAGCCCCGACGTCGGCGCCGACGACATCGCCTACCTGCAGTACACGTCGGGCTCCACCCGGGTCCCCGCGGGCGTGGAGATCACCCACCGCAACGTGGTCACCAACGTCATGCAGCTCTTCGACGGCCTCGGCCTCACGCGCGGCTCGCGCGGCGTCACCTGGCTGCCCCTCTTCCACGACATGGGGCTGGTGACCGTGATCCTCCCGGCGGTGGGCGGCGCCACCATCACGGTGATGAGCCCCCGGGCGTTCGTGCAGCGGCCCGGCCGCTGGGTCAACGAGCTCGGCGCCATGTCCGACGGCGACGGGGTCTTCGCCGCCGCCCCCAACTTCGCGTTCGAGCACGCGGCCCGCCGCGGGCTGCCGCGCGAGGGCGAAACCCTCGATCTCTCCGGCGTCACGAGCATCATCAACGGTTCGGAGCCGGTCACGCCGTCCTCGATGCGGGCGTTCAACGAGGCCTTCGCCCCGTACGGCCTCGCGCCCACCGTGATCAAGCCCTCCTACGGCATGGCGGAGGCGACCCTGTTCGTCTCCTCGCCGCGTAAGGACGACGAGGCCGTCGTCGTCCACGTGGACCGCACCGACCTCAACCAGGGCGTCATGACCGTCCTGCCGCCCGACCGGGTCGAGGGCAACGAGGACGCCATCCCGCAGGTCGCGTGCGGCTACGTCGCCCCGAGCCAGTGGGCGACGATCGTCGAGCCGAACATCGACGAGGCCACGGGCGAGCACGACGGCACCGGCCGCGAACTCCCGGAAGGGAAGGTCGGGGAGATCTGGCTCTACGGCACCAACGTCGGGCGGGCCTACTGGGCGCGCGAGGACGAGACCCGGGACACGTTCCGCAACGTGCTCACCGAGCGGTTGCCGGAGGGCACCCGCACCATCCGCGAGTTCGGCGAGGCCCCCGCGGACGCGCACTGGCTCCGCACCGGCGACTACGGGGCGTACGTGGACGGCCAGCTGTACATCACGGGGCGCGTCAAGGACCTGGTGATCGTCGCCGGCCGGAACCACTACCCGCAGGACCTGGAGAACACGGCGCAGGACGCGTCCGGCTCCCTGCGCCCCGGGTTCGTGGCCGCGTTCTCCGTGCCCGCCAACCAGCTGCCCGTGGAGGCACGTAACGGAGCCGAGATCGCCGCCGATGACTCCTCGGAGACCCTCGTGGTGGTGGGCGAACGCGCCCCCGGCGCGGGGAAGGCGGACCCCGGGCCGATCGCGGACGCCGTCCGCACCGCCATCTCGGCGCGCCACGGGGTCACGGCCCAGGATGTGCTCCTGGTGCCGGCGGGCTCCATCCCGCGCACGTCCAGTGGCAAGATCGCCCGCCGGGCGTGCAAGAACGCGTACGTGGACGGCACGCTGCGCGGAGGACACCAACAGTCCGCCTTCCCGGACGCCCCGGCGGGCTAGAGTCCGCCCACCGTGACCGGCTCGACCCGGCCGGGGCGCGGGACGAGGAGCACACGGACACACCCACCGAGAGGCGAGCGGAGAGCATGGCACAGAGCGAGATGACGGTAGTAGAGCTCCGCGACTGGCTGCGGGACTGGGTCTGCCGGGCCACGGGCCTCGACGCCACCAAGGTCACCGACGACCGCTCCCTCGAGGAGTACGGACTGTCCTCCCGTGACGCGGTGTCGATCTCCGCCGACCTCGAGGACCTGCTCGGGCGTCCGCTCGACGCCACGGTCGCCTACCAGCACCCCACCATCGCCTCGCTCGCCGAGTACGTGGTCAACGGTCCTGCCGATGAGGTGGCGCCCTCCGACCTCCACACGTTCCGCCACCGCGGTGCCGGAATGGAGTTCGACGTGGCCGTGATCGGCCTGGCCACCCGCTTCCCGGGCGGGGCGGACACCCCGGAGGCCACCTGGGACCTGCTCGCGCAGGGCCGCGACGCCACCAGCCGCCGCCCGGCGACCCGCTGGACGGAATGGGCGGGAGACGCCTACGTCCAGCAGGTGCTGGCCGAGGCCCCCGACCGCGGCGGCTGGCTCGACGACTCGGAGGTGCGGGACTTCGACGCCGAGTTCTTCGGCATGAGCCCCCGCGAGGCCGAGATGGTGGACCCGCAGCAGCGGCTGGCCCTCGAGCTCACGTGGGAGGCACTCGAGAACGCGCACCTGCCCGCCAGCGACCTCAAGGGCGGCGAGGTCGGCGTCTTCATGGGCGCCTCCTCGAGCGACTACCAGGTGCTCCTCACCTCCGACTCCGCCGCCGCGTCGCCCTACGCGGTCACCGGCGCGTCCAACGCGATCATCTCCAACCGCATCTCCTACACGTTCGATTTCCGCGGGCCGTCGATGACGCTGGACACCGCCTGCTCGACGTCGCTGGTGACCCTCCACGAGGCCGTCAACTCCCTGCGGCTACACGAGTCGGACCTCGCCGTGGCCGGTGGGGTCAACATGATGCTCGCGCCCGCCGCCACGATGGGTTTCGCCAAGACCGGCGCCGCCCTGAGCCCGGACGGGACCATCAAGGCCTTCTCCTCCGACGCCGACGGCATCTGCCGGGCCGAGGGCGGCGGCGTGTTCATCCTCAAGCGCCTCTCGGAGGCGGAGCGCGACGGCGACGAGGTGCTGGCCGTCATCAAGGGCTCGGCCGTGAACTCGGACGGCCGCTCCAACGGGATGACCGCGCCCAACCCGGACGCGCAGGTCTCCGTGCTGCGGCAGGCCTACGCGGACGCCGGCGTGGATCCGAAGGAGGTCGACTACATCGAGGCCCACGGCACCGGCACGATCCTCGGCGACCCCATCGAGGCCACCGCGATCGGGCAGGTGCTCGGGCGCGGCCGCGACGCCGACCGGCCGACCCTGCTGGGCTCGGCCAAGACCAACTTCGGGCACATGGAGTCGGCCGCCGGCGCCGTCGGCCTGGCCAAGATCGTCCTCGGGATGGGGCACGACGCCCTGCCGCCCACCCTCAACTTCGCGGGCCCCAACCCGTACATCGACTTCGAGGCCTCGCGGCTCAGCGTGGTCACCGAGACGACGCCGTGGCCCCGCTACAGCGGGCGGGCCGTCGCCGGCGTCTCGGGCTTCGGATTCGGCGGCACCAACGCGCACGTGGTGGTGTCGGAGTACCGGCCGCAGCCGGTCCGCACGGACGCTGACGCGGCGGACCCGGACGCCGCCCACGATGCCGACGCTGACGTCGCCGATGCGGACGCCGCCCCCGCCGCGGCGGAGGACGAGGACGTCGCGCGCAGCGTGGCCGAGGCGGTCCGGCGCAACGCGGACGAGCTGGCGACCACCGGCACCGTCGCTCCCGGCGGCCCCGCCACGGTCCTCGTCGTCTCCGGCTCGCTGCCCTCCCGCCGTCGGTCGACGGCCGGACGGATCGCGGACTGGCTCGAGGAGCAGGACGACTCCGTCGATCTCGGTGCGGTCGCCCGCACCCTGGCCACCCGCAACCACGCCCGCTCCCGCGGCGCCGTCGTCGGCCACACCCGCGAGGAACTGGTCGCCGGGCTGCGTTCCCTCGCCGCCGGCGACCCCGGCCCCGGCGTGTTCAGCGCCGACGCCCCCGCGGGCACGGGCGACGTCTGGGTCTTCGCCGGCTTCGGCGCCCAGCACCGCAAGATGGCCAAGGAGCTGTACCTGTCCAACCCGCTCTTCGCCTCGTGCCTGGACGCGGTGGACGAACTCATCGACTTCGAGGCCGGCTACTTGGTGTCCGAGATGTTCCTCGACGACTCGGTCACCTACGGCGTCGAGAGCGCCCAGGTGGGCATCTTCGCAATCCAGGTCGCCCTGATCGACACGCTCAAGGCGCTCGGGGCCGAGCCCGAGGCGGTCATCGGGCACTCGATGGGGGAGGTCGCCGCCGCGTACGCGAACGGGGGGCTGGGCCTCGAGGACGCGGTGCGTGTGATCTGCGTACGGTCCCGTCTCATGGGCGACGCCGAGCAGCAGGTCTCGGACGAGGACGCCGGGGCCATGGCCCTGGTCGAGTACTCGGCGGACGAGGTTGCGCAGATCATCGCCGAGAACCCGCGGTTCGCCTCGATCGAGCCGGCCGTCTACGCCGCGCCCACGCACACCACCGTCGGTGGCCGTGCCCGGCCCGTCGCCGACTTCGTGGCCTGGGTCGAGGAGCAGGGCAAGTTCGCGCGCCAGCTGCAGGTCCGCGGCGCCGGACACACCTCGGACGTGGACATGCTGCTGGGCGAGCTCGCCGCCGAGATCGCCGGACTCGAGCCGCACGCGCTGAAGGCCGGGCTGTTCTCCTCGGTCGACCGCGAGGTGTTCTACCGCCCGGGCCACGAGCCGATCCACTCGGAGGAGTACTGGGTCAAGGGCATGCGCCACCAGGTGTGGTTCACGCACGCCGTGCGCAAGGCCGTCGACGCCGGATACGTGACGTTCCTCGAGTTCGCGCCCAACCCCGTCGCGGCGATGTCGATCGCGGCCACCTGCTTCGACGCCGGGCTCATGGAGCCCAACCTGCTGTACACGCTCAAGCGCAAGGAATCCGAGTCGGACACCCTGCTGAACGCGATCGCGCAGCTGTACGTCCACGGCCACGAGATCGACATGGAGCAGGTCGTGGAGATGCTCCACGGCTACGTCACCGGGCCCGGGCGCTACGCGGCGGTCCCCGGGACCGAATGGAAGCGGCGGACGCTGTGGCCGACCGTCACCGCCGGCGGGGGCTCGGGCGAGGGCCGCATGCCCGGCTCGCACGTGGCCCTGCCCGACGGCCGTCACGCGTGGCAGGTACAGGCCTCGGTGGTGCCGAGCGTCGACGCCCTGATGCACGCCGCGGCCGCGTCCGTCGTCGAGGGCGCGACCCTCACCGCCGTCCGCCGCCCGGGCGTCCTCCCGCCCGCGGGGACGGTGACCACCACCATGACCCCACACCCCGGTGGCGCCTCACTGCAGGTGCACGCGCAGACCGGCGACGGCGCCACGCCGTCCTTCGTCCTGGTGGGCGAGTGCGCGGTGACCGGGGGGACCCCGGTCGACCCCGACCAGCAGGTGGAGCCGGACTACGTGTCGGCGGAGTCGGACGCGCCGGTGGTGGACGCCGATGACGACGACGAGGCGGACACGCGCTGGACACCGGACTCCGGCGAGTCGATCGCCGACCGCCTCGCGCGGATCGTGGGCTCGTCGATGGGGTACAGCCCCGACGACCTGCCCCGCGAGCTGCCGCTGCTGGACCTGGGGCTGGATTCGCTCATGGCGGTGCGGATCAAGAACCGCGTCGAGTACGAGTTCTCCATCCCGCCGCTCGAGCTGCAGGCCATGCGCGACGCCTCGATGAACGACGTCGTGGAGATGGTGACCTTCGCCGTCGAGAACCCGGACAAGGTGGGCGAGCTCGCCGATCAGCAGTCGCGCGGCGAGGGCGCCGTCGACGTGGGGGCGCTCCGCGGCGACGAGTCCGCGGCCGGGGACCCCGGCGAGGCCGGCGGTGGCGTGAACGTCGCCCCGCGCGACGACACCGAGCGCATGGCGTTCGGCGCGTGGGCCGTGGTGACCGGCGACGCGGCGCCCGGCGTCGCGGGCGCCCTGCCCGCGGTCGACGAGCCCACGCGCGACGCGCTGGCCGCCCGCCTGTCCGAGCGGTGCGGCGGGGAGATCACCGGCGAGCAGGTGGCCGGGGCGGGCACCATCGCCGAGATCGCCGACCTGCTCCGCCCCTTCACCGAGGCCGCGGTCGAGGGCAACGTCCGCGTCCTGCGCGAGGGCGCGGCGGACCGCACGCCGCTCGTGCTGTTCCACGCGGCCGGCGGGTCCTCGCTGGTCTACGAGCCGCTCGTGGACCGGCTGCCCGACGACAGCCCCGTGTACGGCATCGAGCGCACCGAGGGCCCGCTGGCCGAACGCGCCGCCGGATACCTGGAGACGATCCGCGAGATCGCGGCCGGTCGGCCCGTCGCCCTGGGCGGCTGGTCCTTCGGCGGGGCGCTCGCGGTCGAGGTCGCCCGGCAGCTGCGGGCGGCGGGCGACGAGGTCGCGTTGGTCGTGCTGCTCGACACCGTGCAGCCGTCCGAGCCCGTCCCGGACACGCTCGACGAGGCGGTCCTGCGCTGGAAGCGCTACGCGGACTTCGCCAAGAAGACCTACGGGCTGGACGTGGAGGTGCCGCGCGAGTTCCTCGCCGAGCACGGTGAGGACGGCGTCCTCGAGATGCTGCTGGAGGGGCTCGGTGCCGAGGCCAACGCCATGGGCGGCGGCGTGATCGAGCACCAGCGGGCCAGCTTCGTGGACAACCGCATCCTCCAGAGCGTCGACCTGGCCCAGTGGTCGGAGATCGGCGCCGAGGTGCCGTTCGTCCTCTACCGCGCCGAGCGCATGCACGACGGCGCCATCGAACTCGAGCCGCGCTACGCGGAGATCGACCCGGACGGCGGATGGGCGAAGATCGTCGACGACCTCGAGATCGTCCAGCTCCGCGGTGACCACCTCGCCGTCGTCGACGAGCCGGAAGTGGGTACGGTCGGTAAACATCTGGCGCGACGACTCTCGGAGATCGACGCGAACGCAGGAAAGGAAGCGGGCGAGTGACGCAACAGACCACGGCGGAGAAGCTCGCGGAGCTGCGGGCCAAGCACGAGGAGGCCCTCGACCCGGGCAGTGAACGGGCCAAGGCCAAGCGTGACGCCGCCGGCAACACCCCTCCGCGCGTCCGCATCGCCGAGCTGCTGGACCCCGGCAGTTTCATCGAGATGGGCCAGCTTGCCAAGGCCCCCGGCAACGACGACAACCCGTACGGCGACGGCGTGGTCACAGGCCGCGGCACCATCGACGGCCGCCCCGTGGCCGTGTACGCGCACGACAACACGGTGTTCGGCGGCTCCGTCGGCGAGGCCTTCGGCAAGAAGGTCTGCGCGATCATGGATTTCGCAATCAAGATCGGCTGCCCGATCATCGGCATCAACGACTCGGGTGGCGCCCGCGTCCAGGACGCCGTCACCTCGCTGGCCTACTACTCGGAGATCTCCAAGCGGCAGTACCCGGCCTCCGGCTACGTCCCGCAGATCTCGATCATGCTCGGCAAGTGCGCGGGCGGCGCCGTCTACGCGCCCGTGACCACCGACTTCGTGGTGGCCGTCCAGGACCAGGCCTACATGTTCATCACCGGACCGGACGTGATCAAGCAGGTCACCGGCGAGGAGATCTCCATGGAGGATCTCGGCTCCGCCCTGCAACAGGCCAAGAACGGCAACGTCAACCACGTCGCGGTCAGCGAGCACGACGCGTTCATGTGGGTCCGTAACCTGCTCAGCTTCCTGCCGTCGTCCGCGGCCGAGAACGCCCCGCGCATCAACCCCGGCCTGGAGCCGGAGCGCACCGAGTCGGACCTGGCACTCGACGAGGTGATCCCGGACTCGGACAACGCCTCGTACGACATGCACGATGTGCTCCTGCGCATGTTCGACGACGGCGAGTTCGTCGAGACCTCCGGCCAGTTCGCGCCCAACATGATCACCGGCTTCGCCCGCGTCGACGGGGAGCCCGTCGGAGTGGTGGCCAACCAGCCGCTGCACCTGTCCGGCGCCCTCGACATCGACGCCTCGGAGAAGTCCACGCGCTTCATGCTGCTGTGCGACGCCTACTCGATCCCGATCGTGTACGTCGTGGACACGCCCGGCTATCTGCCGGGCGTGCAGCAAGAGAAGATGGGCATCATCCACCGCGGTGCCAAGATGGGCTACGCCGTGGCGGCGTCGTCCGTCCCCAAGGTCACCTTTGTGGTGCGCAAGGCCTACGGCGGCGCGTACGCGGTGATGGGGTCCAAGAATCTCGGCGGCGACCTCAACTTCGCCTGGCCCACCGCGCGTATCGCCGTGATGGGTGCCGAGGGCGCGGTCGACCTGCTGCAGCGGCGGCAGATCGAGGAGGCCGGGCCGGTCGAGGGGCCCAAGCTCCGCCAGCAGCTCGTCGATATGTACAACGAGTTCATCGCGACCCCGTACACGGCCGCCGAGCGTGGCTACATCGACGCGGTGATCGAGCCCTCCGAGACCCGTCTGGTCCTGCGCAGCGCGCTCAAGCAGCTCCGCGACAAGACCACCACCGAGCCCCCGCGCAAGCACCCCATCGCCCCGATGTAGCTGCTGCTGCCCGCGCGGCCGCGGGCAGCACGGCTGGCTGCCGGCCCGGCTCGCCTCGGCTCGGCCCGCGGGCGGCGGGTTGCGCTGCGGCTCTGGTCCAGACTCGCAGCGTAACCGGGGGTTGGCTGTGCATTCTGCCAGCGCACCCGGCAGCGCGGGTGGCGGGCAGCGCACCCGCGCGTCGGCGGTGAGCAGCGCGGCCCGGGCCTTCCCGGCTACCGGGTCGCGCCGCCCGCCAGCTGCTACTCGGGGTCGGTCACGAAGATCGGCCCCTCGGGCTGCCACCAGCCCCAGCGGGTCGCCGTATCGGTGCTCACCTCGGCGGGCTCCGGCGCCTCGGCCTGCCGGGTGCCCAGCGGCGCGTAGGACTCGATGGAGCCCCAGTCGCGGTTCCAGTCGTGCCGCAGGTAGGAGGGGATCGTGCGGGCGTACTGGGAGGTCTCGATCCACCCGAGCGGCCCGCCGGCCTCGTACGACGACCACGTGCTGGTGGCGCTCACCGCCAGCGGCCGATCCGGCATGATGCGGAACTCGGGGAGCTCGGCCACGCCGGCGTAGTGCGAGAACGGACGCTGGCAGGGGAACTGCAGGCTGACCGCCCAGTCGAGCATCACCGGCGAATCCGAGCCGACCATCTCCTGGACGGTCTGGAGCTCGGGCGCGCGCGGCGGGGTGATCGCCGCCCACTGGTCCGGCGTGAGGTCGGAGTCGTCGACCCGGATGCGCATGACGTCGGCGTCGGCGGGCACGTCCTGCATGTCCACCCGCAGGTTCCGCCACGTGGGGGCGGGGCCGATGTCGAACGGCACGACGGGCTCGCCCACGTCCTCGACGCCGGCCTCGCCCGAGCGGCCGAACTCGACCGTCACCGCCTGCCCGTACTTGTACAGGCCGTCGGCGTCGAAGCGGCCGATCCGCCCGGCGGCGGACACGACGAGCAGCGGGTGCGCCTCGCGGTTCTCGGGGAGCTGGTACCAGCCGGTCTCGAGGTCGGCCTCCCGCTGCGGGCCGCCGCGGTGCGAGCCCAGGACCGGGGTGGTGGCCGGGTCCAGGCCGAACGGCAGGGCCACGGTGGAGGAGTTGACGCCCTCCGCGCCCTGGCCGCCCGAGGTCCCGGCGCTCTGGCCGGTGTTGACCGACGGGCCGCTGCCGGGCTCGGAGGCCGTGTTGGCGGAGCCGGCGTCGGCGACGACGGCGTCCGCGGACAGGTCCGGCGCGACACCGTCGGGGGTGAACCCGTTGTTCCCGCCCGCCTCGATGGCCTCTGCGCGGTCGTCGGGGTCGATGGACCCGTCGGGAAGCGGGGTGGCGTCCAGGGGCGCGAGCATGCCGACGTTGGCGTCGGGCTCCACCAGGACGCGGTCGGCCAGCATGCAGGGGTCGCCGGCGACGGCCGAGAGGTTGCCCTCGGCGATCGTGTAGGCGGGGAACTGCTTGTGGATGCCCTTGGCGAACGAGGCCACCGACACCACCACGAGCACCCCCGCGACCAGGGCGATCGGGGCGGCGGCGAAGGTCCGCATCCGCCGGCGGCCCTCGGATGTGCGGGGCGCCTGGGTGCCCGTGTAGTCCTGTCGCAGGTGCTGCCACGCGGCGTAGACAAAGGCGAGCACAGACAGCACCAGCAGGACGGTGGCGGCATCGATCCCGCGGAAGCTGGGGGCCTTGTCCCACCACGGGATGCCGTAGCTCGAGACGTACCACCAGCCGTTGGGCCCGGCGAAGGCGAGTGCGAGCACCACCAGGAGGACGCCGAGGAACACGGTCCGGTTCCGGGCCGACCGCACCGCGGAGGCGGAGATCGCCATCGCCCCGAGCGCGGCGATCGCGGCACCGATGCCCGCGTACACACCGAAGTGGTGGGTCCACTTGGTGGGCGAGAACATCATGAAGAACGCGGTGCCCACCACCACGCCGACGAGGCGCCACGCGGGGCCGGACGCGGCGCCCGGCACCTTGCCGCGGCGCAGCAGCGAGGCGATCACCAGCACCAGGCACAGGAGGACCAGCAGGACCGGCAGGCGGCGGGTCAGCGACCCGTCGACCGTGGGGATCATCAGGTAGTAGTAGCGGACGAACTCCTCGAACCAGCTCAGGCTGGGCCCGATCGCGCCGCGGACGCGGATGGCCTCGAGCACGCTGGCGAGGCTCTGCACGCCGAAGACGGAGATGAGCACCATCGTCCCGGAGGCGAGGATCGGGGCGATCAACGCGAGGTGCGAGCCGACCACCTTGCCGCGGGCCACCACGGTGCGCAGGACGGGTCGCACGCCCATGAGCAGCGCGGCCACGGCCATGAGGCCGGTCGGACCGGTGGCCAGGGAGAACGAGGCGACGATCACGGCGACCGCGAACGGCAACAGTCGCCTGGTGGCGATGGCGCGTTCGACGGACGTCCAGGTGAGCAGCGCGCCGAGCGCGATCGCGGGCTCGGGGCGCAGGCCGTTGTTGAAGGCCATCCAGAAGGCCAGGAACACGGCGGCGGCGCTCCACACGACCACCGGGGTGGCCCGGGCGGCCCGGCCGAGCCGCGGCAGGACCTCGCGGCTGATGATCATCCAGCACAGCACCGCGGCGATCAGCGCGGGCAGGCGCATCCACGGGCTCGCGGTGGACACGTGCGAGAACAGCGTCAGCAGGTCGTAGTAGGGGGATCCGAACGGGGACTCGGGGACGCCGTACCAGCGGTAGTAGTTGGCCATGTAGCCGGCGGGGTCGGCGGCGCGGGCCATGGTGAGGATGTAGCCGTCGTCGGAGGTGTTGCCGCCGATGAAGTGCCACAGGCCGAGCGTGCCGAGCACGGCGAAGTCCGGGGGCCGGAGTCGGAACCAGCCCCGCGGCAGGAACCGGCGGGAGCGGCGACCGTCGGTCTGGTCCAGGCCGTGCAGGGCCCAGAGCGCGACCGCGGTCGACAGCAGGCCGATCACGATGGCCGCCCACTTGATCAGCGTCGGGTCGGTGGTGAACCGCGAGTCCACATCGACGGTGACGTCGAGCCCGTCGGGCACGGCGGTGTCCGCGGGCAGGTCCGTGTAGACGCCCACGACCATCGGCCGCAGGTCGGCCCGGTCCACCCGGTTCGCCGCACCGTCGACGCCCTCGAAGTCCGCCTCGACGTAGGTGGGGGCGGCGGTCACGGAGAGTTGGGAACATCCGCCGCCGGCGATCTCCTCGCGCGGGGCCGAGACGATCACCCGGTTGCGGGAGACCACGTCGACCGTGTCCTCGGTGGCGGTGACGAACAACGCCCGGTCGGAGGCCTCCTCACCGCCGGGTGGGGCCGTGGACAGCAGGACCCCGCCCTCGGGCGGCAGGTCGTCGACCAGCCCACACGGGACGGTGGCGGTGAACTGCTGCGGTGAGTGCGCCATGAGCGGCGCGGTCACCGAGTTCAGCGACCCGTTCTGCGGCCACTGCACCGTCGAGGTGGTCTGGGAGACCGGCAGGAAGGGCAGGGCGAGGAAGCACAAGGTGCCCAGGAGGCCGGTCACGACGGCGACGAGGCGGAGCCTGCCGACGCGGGCGTCGGCGGCGACCGGGCCGGAGGCTGCGGGGGAGTCTGACACGACGACAGATTCTAGGCGACGATCAGTTCATCTGCCCTGGCGTGGTCCAGCCCCACCGCATATCGCTGCCGCGCACGAGATCCGCCGGGGCCGCGGTCGGGTCGAGCGGATCGAATCTCTGCAGGGAGCCCCAGTCCCGCGCCCAGTCGTGATCGAGGTAGGTGGGGACGGTGACCGCCTCGACGGACTGGGTGGTCCACAGCAGCGGGCCACCTCCGGCGGCGCTCTGCCACCAGTTGGCGGCGGAGGAGGATTCGCGGTCGGCGAGGATCCGGTACCGGGGCGTCTCGGCCACGCCGCCGTTGTGAACGAAGGGGCGCTGGCAGGGGAAGGCGAGGCCGACGACCCAGTCGATGAGGACGGGGTCGGACCGGCCGACGACCTCGTCGAGCGTGCGCAGGCGGGGGTTCCGTGGCGGGGTCACGGCGAGCCAGGAATCCGGGGACAGGTTGGCGTCGCGGGCGACCACGCGGACCACCTCCGCCTCCTCCGGGATGGACTCGAGCGGGATCCGGAGGTTGCGCCAGGCCGGGGCGGGGCCGATATCGATGGGGGACATGGAGCCCATGACCTCGAAGTCGGTGGGGCCGGCGGCCCCCACGCTTCCCGGACGGCCGTACTCGATCCGCAGGTCGTTCGCGCCGATGCGTCCGGCGGCGGCCATCACCAGCAGTGGGCGGTTGGGGCTGCGGGCGGGGAGCTCATACCAGGCGGAGGTGAGGTTCGCGGCGACCTGGGGCCCGCGGCGGTAGGAGCCGAGTACCGGGGTGGTGTCGGGGTCGAGGTCGAACGGCAGGGCGACGGTGGAGCCGTTGACGGTGACCTCGCCGCGCCCGCCGGTGGTGCCCGCGTCGATCCCGTCATCCGGGTCGCGTTCCCCGGTCTCGGACTGCGCGAGGGTGCCGGAGGTCTCGGTGCTCTCCACCGAGATCGAGTCGGGCAGGCCGTTGGGGGCGAAGCCGTTGACCTCGCCCGCGCCCAACGAGACGTCGGGCCCGGCGCCGACCGCCCGCAGGAGGCCGTCGTTGGAGTTCTCCTCGACGAGCACCGAGTCGGCGAGCGCGCACGGCTCGCCGGCGAGGGCCCGCATGTTGGACCGCCCCACCGTGTAGGCGGGGGACTGGACGAAGACGGCCGTGACGGCCGAGGCGAGCTCGAACAGCACCACGGAGAACGCGACGATGGTCAGCGGCGCGCCGTCGATGCCCGGGCCGCGACCCCGCCCCCCGTCGCGGGCGGCGTCGCGGGCACGCGCCGCCGGGGTGTCCGCGGGGCTGCGCAGGAACGGCAGGAACCGGGCCACCGCGCCGTTGGTGGAGTCGGGGATGATGCCGGCGTGGATGAGCCCGGCCACCACCAGACACACGAGTCCGCCGAAGAAGGCGATGCTGTTGACGGCGACCCCCAGGACCTCGGGGAAGTCGTCCGAGAACGGGATGCCGTAGTCGGAGACGTACCACCAGGTGTTGTTGGTGGCCGTGGACAGCCCCACGACGAGGCAGAGCGCCGCCCCGACGAGCCACCTGCTCCTGCGTAGCGACACGGTCTGCGAGCGCAGGGCGATCACGGTGAGGACGGCGAGCGCGCCGCCGAGCCCGGCGAACACGCCGAAGTGGTGGGTCCACTTGGTGGGCGTGAACACCAGCAGCAACAAGGAGCCGGCGATGACGCCGAGGAGCCGGCGGGACGGGCCGCCCGCGGCGCCGGGCACGCGGCCGCGGCGCAGCATCACGGCGGTGACCACCGCGATGCACATCAGCATGAGCAGGACGGGGAACCGGCGCGCGACACCCCCGTCGGCGGAGACCCCGAACAGGGCCTCCCAGCGGTCCTTCTCGCCGTACCAGGGCAGGCTCGGCCCGAGTTCGGTGCGGATGCGGGTGGCCTCGAGGACGGTGGCGAGGGTCTGGTCGGCGAACACCGTGTAGAGCAGCGCCAACCCGACGGCGAGGAGCGGTCCCAGGATGGGGGCCCAGCCGACCACCCGGGCACGCCACCGGATCATCCGGACGGCCTCGCGGGCGCCCGCGGCGAGGGCGGCCACGCACATGAGCCCGGTCGGCCCGGCGCCGAGGGAGAACGCGGCCACGCCGATCGCCGCGACCAGCGGGACCAGTCTGCGGGTGGCGATGGACCGTTCGACGAGCGACCAGGTGAGCAGTGCGCCGAGGGCGATCACCGGCTCGGGGCGCAGGCCGTTGTTGAAGGCCATCCAGAAGCCCAGGAAGAGCGCCGCGCCGGTCCACCGGGGTCGGTGCCACGTGCGCGCGAGCCGGCCCAGGCGCGGCACCACCTCGCGGCTGATGATGAGCCACGACAGGATGCCGCACAGGAGGGTGGGCAGTCTCATCCACGGGCTGGCGGTGGAAATTTCAGCGAACAGGCGGAGGATCTCGTAGTACCAGCCCACCGGGGACTCGGGAGAACCGAGCCAGCGGTAGTAGTTGGCCATGTATCCGCTGGGGCCGGCCGATCTGGCCATGGTGAGCAGGTAGCCGTCGTCGGAGGTGTTGGCGCCCACGAAGTGCCAGAACGTGAGGACCGTGACCACGATGCCGTCGAGACCGGACGGCCGGGTCCAGCTGCGGGGCACGAACCGGCGGTCGGAGCGTCCGTCGACCCCGTCGAGCCGGTGGAGGTAGAGGAGCGAGGCGAGGGTCGCGAGGACGCCAACGACCATGAGGACGAGCTTGATCGCCGTCGGGCTGGACGAGTAGCGCGAGTCGACGGTGACGTGGACGGACGACGATTCCAGGCCGTCGGGCGCGGTGGCCGGGGTCAGATCCGTGAAGATGCCGGTGACCTGGGGCCGCATGGAGCCGGGGACGGCCGCGCGGGTGGGGTTGTCCGGGTCGTCGTCGATGCCGGTGAACTCGGCGACCATCACCCCCGTCTCGGCTCGCACGTGCAGCTCCCCGCACGCGGAATCGCGCAGGTCGTCCAACGGCACGGAGAGCAGCGTGAGGTTGCGGACGGCCACCTCGATGGCGGGGTCGCCGGCTGCGGAGACGGACCGCTGCACCACGAGACCGTCGGAGATCCGGCCCGGGGCGTCGGCCGGGAGCGTCGAGAAGACGACGGTGTTCTCCGGGACCTCCGCCAGTGCCTCGCACGGTGCGGTGATGGTCAGGTCCAGCGGCCTGCCGGAGACGAGCGGGGAGGTCACGGACTGGTAGTCGGAGCCCGGGGACCAGTCGATCTCGGTGGTGTCCTGGTGGACGGGCAGGAAGCCGGCGAGGATCGCGAGGAAGGCGCCGAGGAAGCCGGTGATCACGGCCATGCGTCGATCGCGCGCCATTCCCGGGTACGGGTGCAGTCCGAGGGTCATGTCAGTTCACCGTGATCACCGAGAACGGGCCCACCTCGTGGACCTCGAACGGGCCGCCCTCGACCGCCTCGGCGGGGATGGTCACGCTGAACCGGCGGACGTTGGGGTCGTTGGGATAGGTGTCCTCCGACAGTCGCAGTGTGTAGCCGGAGCCGCCGGGCCGGGCGACGATCGCGTCGGGCGCGCGCCACGGCGTGTCGGAGAGCATGGCGAGGAACTCGTCGGGGCCGGTGGCCTCCTCCCACTCGATCATGGCGTCGTTGCGGTCGGCGTACCGCCCGAGCGGGTTGGCGTAGTGGGAGGTCACGGCCTGATAGGCCAGGTACGGGTGGTAGGACAGGAACGCGTCGGCGGTACTGACGACGACGATGTCGGTCCTGTCCCGGTCCGGGAACGCCTCGCGGATCACGCGGTCGACCTCGGCGTAGTGGGACTCGGGCCCGGGCGGGCGCTGGTCGGCCCGCACGCCGTCCCCGTCGGTGTCCGTGTAGGCGAGCCGGATCTCTTCGTGGAGGTGGTCCGGGACGCCCTGGGCGTGGGCGAGGCCGGCGAGGGCGGCGAGCACCCCGACGACAGCGACGGCTCCTCGTCGTCGTCGCCCGGCCTCCGCGGCGGGACGTTCGTGCCCACCCTGACGCCCCGCGGCCCGGACGACCAGGCCCGCGAGGTCGGCGAGGGCGAACACGCCGGCCGCCACCAGGAGCAGGATGAGGACCGGCTCCGTGCGGAAGCCCAGCATGGTGGTGCCGACGGCCGTCGCCGCCAGGGAGGCCAGGCACCACAGGTACACGGCCGCCACGCCCAGGCCGAGAGCCTGGGCCCGGCGCGAGGTCCACGCCCGCGCGACGATCCACACCAGGCCCGCCAGGCACACCCAGCCGGTGAGGCCGCCCGCGGTCATGGGCAGCGGCAGGCGGGCGCCCGCGTCGGGCAGGTAGTGCATCGCGGTGCCCGAGTCGGCCGGGGCGCCGCGCAGCGCGGCGAGGAGGTAGGGCGCCCACACGATCAGGGCGAGCAGGAGCGAGCCCACACCGATCACGGCCAGTCGAGCGGCCGGCAGCCACACCGGGTACGGACGGCTCCGCCACCACGCGAGGACGGTGGCCACCAGCGCCATGAGCACGACCGTCGCGGCGGCCAGACCGGTGTAGAGGGTGTACATGCACGCGGAGGCGCCCAGGAAGAGCAGCGTGGCGAGGGTGGCCCCGCGACCGCCACGTCGATCGGTGGGGGAGACGGCGTGCCAGGCCAGGAGCAGCACCGGCGGGATGAAGAGCGCCACCACGGCCCCGTACGGTTCCGGGCTGCCGTGCGCGAGCATCACCGAGACCGACGCCGCCGCGACCACCGCGCCGAGGTCCGTGCGCAGCAGGCGGGTCCACAGGACGGTGACCAGCGCCGCGGCCACCGCGAGGGACAGGATCGACCACGGTTTGTAGGCGGCCCAGCCCTCGAGCCCCGCGAGGTCGGCGAAGCGGCCGCCGAGCCAGAACCAGCCGGAGGGATAGAACGACGGCAGGTCGGCGTAGGCCATGTCCGGCAGGCCGAGTGAGGTGGTCGAGCGGGTGAGGAACTGGGTGCGGAACTCCTGGTCCACGCTCACGCCGTGCAGGTAGAGGCGGGTGGCGGCCAGCGGGATGCCGAGGGTCGTGGCCACGAGGAGCGCCGAGCCCGTGGGCGCGGCGAGCGTGCCCACACGGACCAGCGCGGCCCGCCCCGGTGCCCGCTCGCCGGCCCGCGCGCAGAGCACGCCGGCGGCGACGAGGGCGAGCGCGGCGGCCTGGCCCGCCACGGTGAGCGCCAGCAGCACGTTGGAGTTGCCGTAGGCGGGGAAGGTGACGAGCGAGAACGCCCCCAGCACGACGGCGGTGACGACCGCGGCGAGCACTGCCGCCGCGCCCGCCAGCCCGATCCCCCGGAGCGCCACCGCCGGGCTCAGAAGGGGAGCTTGCGGAAGATCGGCCGCGGCACGTGGGTGAGCACGGCCATGACCCCGCCGAACGCGGCGGGCGCGAAGACCGCACCCTTGTCGCGTCCGGAGTTCTTGACCGCGATGCGGGCCACCTCGTCCTTGTTGATGGTCAGCGGGGCCTCGTCGACGTGCGCCGACATCCGGGTGCGGACCTGTCCGGGACGGATGAGCAGGACGTCCACGCCGTGCTCGGAGAGCGCGTAGCCCAGGCCGGTGTAGAAGGAGTCGAGGCCGGCCTTGGTGGAGCCGTAGACGAAGTTCGAGCGGCGCGCCCGCAGGCCGGCGGCCGAGCTCATGGCGATGATCCGGCCGTAGCCCTGCTTCTTCATCTTCTCCCCGAGCAGCACGCCCACCGAGACGGCGCCGGTGTAGTTAATCTGGGCGATCTGGACGGCCTTGGCCTGGTCGGTCCAGAGCTGCTCGTTCTCGCCGAGGAGCCCGAACGCGACGATCGCCACGTCGACGTCCCCACCGCTGAAGCAGGAGTCCACCGCGTCCGGGTGGGTGTCGGTGGCGGTGGCGTCGAAGTCCACCACGTCGACGGCGGTCGCGCCGGATGCCGTCATCTGGGCGCGCGCGTCCTCGATGCCGGGGTCTCCCGGGAGGCAGGCCAGGACCACGCGCATCGGGCCCTGCTGGAGGTATTCCTCGCAGATCGCGAGGCCGATCTCGGAAGTCCCGCCGAGCAACAGCAGGGTCTGGGGCACGCCGACGGCATTGATCATGGCGGAGAGTCTACCGACGGGCCGTGACACCGCCCCGCCTGTGTCTCGTGCGTCGCGAAGACCCGCCCTCGAGCATCGGCCGGGTGTTGAGTCGCTGCGTCAGCTGCCGGGCTGAACCCGCCTGGGGAAACGCTGCACGGAACGACTCAACGCGGCTGGACTCACGGAGGGTGCGGGCGCGGGTGCGGCGACGGGCCGGCGTCAGGGGGTCAGAGGAGCTCGAGCCGGCGGCCCATGTCCGAGACGAAGACGCCGTTCGGGTCGACCCGGCGCCGGGTGGCGATCCACGAGTCGATCTCCGGGTACATCGCGTGGAAGCGATCGGCCGGGACCCGCGAGTCCTTGGCGGTGTAGAGGCGGCCGCCGATCGCCATGATCTGCCGGTCGAGGTAGTTGACGAACTCGTTCAGGCGGTCGTTGATGGGGAAGTCGACGGTGATGTTCCACCCCTCCATGGGGAACGACAGCGGCGCCTGGTTGCCCGGCCCGAACAGTTTGAACACGTTGAGGAACGAGTAGTGGCCGGAGCGCTGGATGTCGCGGAGGATCTCCTTGAAGGCGTCGACCTCGCTGCGCGGGACGTTGAACTGGTACTGCAGGAAACCGTTGGATCCGTAGGCCCTGTTCCACTCCGAGAACAGGTCGAGGATGTGGTAGAACTGCGGCAACGTCTTGATCTTGTTCCTGCTGGTCCCGCCCATGCGGTAGTAGATCTCACCGATCGGCATGAACGTGAACTTGTTGGCCAGCCCGTTGGGGAACACGTCGGGGAACGTGAAGAGCGGCTTGGTGTTCATGGCCAGTGGGTCCCTGGCGAGCTTCGGCGCGTACTCCTCGAGCTGCGCCAGCGTCGCCAGGCTGCCGCGGGAGACGGCCGCCCGCCCGAGCTTGGGCGGGGCGCTGATCGCGTCGAACCACGCCGAGGAGTACGTGTAGCGGTCCTCGGAGCCGTCGGTGTGCAGGGCGATCGTCTCGTCGAGGGAGGACGTCTGGTCGTCGTCGGCGAGGAAGAACGCGGTCTCGGTGCGGGTCATGGCGATCCACGCCTTGAGGATCACGCCGGTGAGACCGTTGCCGCCGACCGTCGCCCAGAACAGCTGACCCTCCGGATCGTCGGAGGTGCCGCCCGGCTCGATCGTGAGGATGCGCCCGTCCGCCACGAGCAGTTCCATCCGCGTGACGTGGTTGCCGAACGAGCCCGCCGAGTGGTGGTTCTTGCCGTGGATGTCGTGCCCGATCGCGCCGCCCACGGTCACCTGGCGCGTGCCCGGCAGGACCGGGACCCACAGGCCGAACGGCAGCGCCGCGCGCATCAGCTGGTCCAGGTTGACGCCGCCGTCCACCACCGCGAGGGCCGTCTCGGCGTTGAGCTCGTGGATCCGGTTGAAGCGGCTCATGTCCAGCACGAGCCCGCCCGAGTTCTGGGCGCTGTCGCCGTACGAGCGCCCCAGACCGCGCGCCACCACGCCGCGGCGCAGGTGGTCCGGTCCCGAGGCGTTGGCGTCGTTGACCGCCGCGACGGCGGCGGAGATCTCCTCCACCGAGCGCGGGGTGAGGACGTGGCTCAGGGCCGGGGCGGTGCGCCCCCACCCGGTGAGACGCCTCAACTCGGTGTCGAGCGAGGTCGGGTCCGACGGCGTGTTCTGCGTGGTGCTCACAGGGGGAGGCTACCGCCCACGGCGCGGCGTGGCGCGGCGACGTGACCGCGCCACGCGGGCGTCAGCCGTCCTCGGGGTCCGGAACGGTGCCGAGGCTGCCGAATACGTCGATGGAGCCGACGAGGGTATCCGGGACCACGGAGCCCAGTGATCCCGTGGGCGAGGGGTCCGGGTCGGGCTCGTCCTCGGGGTCGAGGGTCCACCTGACGGCGGGGCAGCCGTTGATGTCGGGGAGAGCCTCCCCGCGCCAGTGCGTACCGTCGTCGAAGCCGAGGTCCACCTGCGCTCCGCCGGGCTGACCCAGCTGGTCCCGCGTGAGATACCACCAATGCCACTGGTCGGCGTCGGCCATGTACGCGGGGACGTCGCCACCGTTGACGGAGACGATGCCGCCGTAGGAGTCCTTGTCGAAGTAGTTGTCCTGCTGGTAGAACTGCGCGCCCCAGCCGATCTCCCACATCTGTTCGTCGGGGAAGTAGTTGGTGTGCGTGCAGGGGTCGACCGGAGGCTCCTGCTCGGCTTGGGCTGGAGCCCCGACGGAGAGACCGGCGGCCAGGGCGAGGCCGGCCGAACCGGCGAGGACGCGGAGGGAGGGACGTTGCATGACTTCTCCTCGGGAAGATAGAGAGTGACCTGAGTCACAATACCCCCGCCCGGCCTGGTTCGACGTGTCTTCCTGTGTAGTCCCTTAGGCTGCGACACATGGCGGGTGGGTGGCGCCGTGCGGCGCGGACAACGGTGACGACGACGATCTGTGCCGCGCTGGTGACGGCGGTCGTCCCGAGCGCGGCGGCGCAGCCCGCGGCACCGGCCGGGTCGGCCGATCCCGCGACGCTCTCCGAACCGCTCGAGACCGTCGACCCGGCCGAGTATCTGCCCAGTCCCTCGCCGGATCCCTGGTACTCGGACCCGCCGGAGCTCGACGGGTCGACGCCCGACGGCACGATCCTCGATTCCCGCCCGGCCACCATCCCCTGGTTCAACGCGCTGCGGACGGGGCCGACCTGGCAGCTGCTAGTCCAGTCCCGCGATTCCGAGGGGCGCCCGGTGGCGGTGCCGTCGACCGTGATCATCCCCGAGCGCGAGTGGCCCGGCCCCGGGCCGCGGCCCATCCTGTCGTTCGCGGCGGCGATCGACGGTCTCGGCAACACCTGCCAGCCCTCGTGGGCGCTCACGCAGAAGGTGTCCGTGGAGGTCCCGCCGGTGCTGCAGGAGCTGATCGACCGCGGGTACGGGATCGTCGCCACCGACCACCACGGGCCGCGCGGCGCGTACGGGGCCAGCCGGATGCACGGGCACGCGCTGCTCGACGGGATCCGTGCCGCCCGCAGCTTCGAACCCGCCGGACTCCAGGACAGCCCGGCGGCCCTGTTCGGCTACAGCGGTGGTGGCATCGCGACCGGCGGCGCGGCGCAGGTGCAGAACACGTACGCACCGGAGATGAGCGAGTACCTGGTGGCCAACGCGATCGGCGGGGCCCCGGTGGACCTGGGCGAGGCCTACCGGAACATGGACGGCACGGTGGGTGCGGGACTGCTCCGCGCCGCGATCTTCGGCGTGGCCCGCGAGTACCCGGACCTGTACGGGCTGCTCAACCGGGCCGGGGACGTCGCCGCCCGGGAGCTGCGCGACACGTGCGCGGAGTTCAACACTGCCTCGGGGGCGGTCCTGCCGCCGTTCAACCTGTTCACCACCACGCCGGACCCGCTGTCCGACCCGCGCGTGCAGCACATGGTCACGGACACGCGCCTGGGGCCCCGGGACGACCGACCGGAGGAACTCCCGGATCACCCGGTCCTGCTCTTCCACGCGGATCCGGCACATTTTCCGGGGACGGGCGACCAGTTCTTCCCCGCGGAGACGGCCAAGCAGCTGCGGACCGACTGGTGCGAGGAGGGCGTGAACGCCGACTACCTCGGCGTGCCGGGCGAGCACGTGAGCGCGATGTTCAGCGCGCCCGGTCCGGTCCTGGACTGGATCGACCACCGCTTCGCCCTGCACGCCGCGGGCGAGCCCGCCCCGGACGGCTGCGTGGCCTGAGGGGCGGGCCCGACCGCTCAGGCGAGGCCGCGGTCGGCCGGCGTCGAGAGGATGACGCGCCCGGTGGGCGTGCACGACGGCGCGGACGGGCGCTGGGCGGGCGTGCGCATCGGCGACGACGGCGGGATGGCCCGGCCCGTCGGCGTGTACGAGAACGTGGTGGGCGCGGTGGTGAGCGCGGCATTGCGGTACTGGGACATGACAGGCCCTCCTGGTCGGTGGGAGCGGGACGACGAGGCACCGACGGGGTGCGTCGCGATCCGGCTCGGATGCGGCTGTGGAGGCGGACGCCGGCTCACCTGGGGATGGCGCGGACCTTGTGGTGTGGGCGCACGGTGGTGATGGGGTGGCCGGGAACGGTCGCTCCCGTGAATCGAACGCACCCGGCGGATGTGCCGGTTACCGGTTCGACCAGAAACACGCTGGTGTGCGTGCGATGGAAAGAGGATGGCACGTCCGGGGCGGCAGGGCAAGACCGGAGTGTCGGGTGTCACGGGCGTCGCGGTCGGCTCGCCGCCCGCGACGGGGGCCTACCCTGTCAGGGTGAGCTCTTCCTCCACCGGTTCCGATCTTCCCGACGACTCGGTCCTCGACTCCCTGCGCGGGGCCGTCGACCCGCTCGAGTCCCGGCACGAATCGGACCCCGCCCGGGCGACGGACTTCAAGACCCAGGTGACGCGCTTCTTCCTCACCGGCGTCCTCTCGGCGGTCGTGGACTACGGCCTGCTGCAACTGTTGATGGCGCTGGGCATGGGGTACGGCCCCGCGAAGGCGGTCTCGTTTGTGGCCGGCACACTCACGGCGTACGCGCTCAACCGACGGTGGACGTTCCAGGCGGAGCCCTCCCGCGCCAGGTTCGTGGCCACGATGTGCCTGTACGCGCTGATGTTCGGCGTGCAGTGGGGGCTGTTCATGCTGCTGGTGCCCTGGTTCCATGACCTCGGCTGGGCCACCTTCTGGGCCACCACGATCGGCTACGTCATCGCGCAGGGCGTGGCCACCGTGACCAACTTCATCGTGCAGCGGACCGTGATCTTCCGGGTGCGCTGACCGCCGTGGCCGTCGTCCTCCTGATCGTCGCCGCGCTCGCGGCGCTCATGGTCCCCGGGGCGGCGATCGGGGTCGCCGCGGGTGCGCGGTGGCGGGACGCGGTGGCCGCGGGCCCCGCCCTCACCCTCGCCGTGGTCGCCGTGGGCACCGCCGCCACCGCGGCCGCGGACGTGCGCTGGGGGCCCACCTCCGCGGGGGTCGCCGCGCTGGTCGCGGTCGGGTGCGCGGCCGGCGTGGGGATCGCCCACCGCCTGACCGGCCGGGCGGTGCGACGGCGGGCGGGGACGACCGCGGCCGATGACGAGCCCCGCCGCCGCTCGGGTCGTCCGCATCGCGCGGACCTCGCCGTCGTCGTCGTCGCGGCGGTCCCGGCCCTCCAGGTGGCGGTGGCCTCGCGGGGCCTCTCCGCGATCCCGCAGTTGTGGGACGCGATCTTCCACGGCGCGGCCACGCGGTTCATCGCCGAGACGGGACGGGCCGGGCCCACCGACCTGGCCCCGGTGAGCCAGCCCGCCAACCCGGACTTCTTCTACCCGGACGCCTACCACGCGCTCACCTCGCTGCTGATGGACGTGCCGGGCGCGGGGCTGCCGGACGTCCTCAACGCGATGTCGGCGGCGACCGGCGCGGTGTTCGTCCTGGGCTCGGCGGTCCTGGCCGGTCGGGTGTGCCGGGGCTCCCGGCTCGCGGCGGTGGCGGCCGCCGTGGCCGCGGCAGGGACCTGGACGTTCCCCTACGCGATGGTCGACTGGGGGCCGCTGCTGCCCTTCGCCCTGGGGGTCGCGCTGATCCCGGGACTGCTGGTGCTGGGCGACCACCTCGCGGCCCGGCGGCCTCGCGCGGTGGCTCACGCGCTCATGCTGGGGGCCGGCATGGGCGGCGCCTGGGCCGTGCACCCGTCGGTGGCGCTCGCGGCTGGACTGCCGATGGCGGCCCAGGCCCTCGCGGGCGTGATCACGGGCGGCGACACCGGCCGGGGCTCGGCCTCCGCGGACCGGGCGGGGCTGTGGTCGCGGCTCGCGGTCGTCGGGGCCTTCGCGCTCGCCGCAGTGCCGGCGGGGCTCTACGCGCTGTGGACCACCACGATGCTCTCCTCGGGCACCGCGAGCGCACTCGCCGACTTCTCGTGGACCAGGCACCGGACGCTCCCGCAGGCGGTGGCGGGAGTGCTCGACGCCGGCCCCACGGCGCCCGCCTCGGTGGCGTTGTCCGTCGCGGTGCTGCTGGGCCTGGTGGCGGCGGTCGCGGTCCCGGGCCGGCGCCGGCCGCTCGCCGCGCCCGTGGCGGCGTTGATCGGGTTCGGAGCCCTGTACGTGCTGGCGGCGGCGGTGCACGGCGACCGGGTGCGGCTGCTGACCGGCCTCTGGTGGGACGACGTGAACCGCTTCGCCGCGCTCCTCGCGATCCCGACGGTCGTGCTCGCGGGGGCGGGGGTGCGGGCCCTGGTGCCGCGCGGGTCGTGGCGGCGCCCGTCCGCCCGGGCCGCGGTGGTGACGGTGGCGGTGCTCGGGCTGCTCGTCGCGTCCGGCCAGGCGGTGGTGGTGCGCGATCTGCGGGCCGGCGTGTTCGCGGACGGGCCGAGCGTGACCTCCGGCGAGCGCGCGATCCTGGACGAGCTGGGCCGCCGGTACCAGGGCGGGAGCGCGCTGGGCGACCCCTTCGACGGCTCCGCCTGGGCGTACGCGCTGCACGGCGTGCCGATGGTGTTCCCGGCGCCGTTGGCCGACGACCCGGACGCGCAGCTCGGACCCGACCGCATGTACCTCTACACCTCGATGAACCGGTACGGCTTCGACCCCGAGGTCGCCCGCCTCGTGGACGAGCTGGAGGTGCGGTGGGTGGTCGTCGGCACGGGCGTGGTGGGCGGTCCGGGCCGGCCGCCCGGGTTCATCGGGCTCCGGTTCAACCCGAACCTGCAGCTGGTGGCGGAGAACCCCGACGCCCGCCTGTACGAGGTGCTGCCGGTCGCCCCCGACCACCCGCCGGCGCCGCCCCCGCCGGGGATCCCGCCGGCCGTCCCGCCCGTGCCGCCGCCCAACACCGACTCGCCGCTGGTCGACGCGGCGCCGCCCTCGCCGGGGGCTAGCCTGGACGGCGTGGCCGGGCCCTGAGCCGGCCCGATCCACCGACGCCATAGGAGTGCACCCGCGACATGGACGCCCCCACTGTGACAGCCCCCGACGGCGACGCCCGCTCCGCCGGGGACGAGGCCGCCGACGTCGAGCGTGAACTGCTGCTGCAGCGCACCCTGTTCGCGGGCGAGCGCTCGTGGGTCAACGACGACCTGTACTCGCGGATCTCGGGCGGACTCGTGCGGCGCACCCGCGGCGAGCTCCGGCTGGAGCCCGGAGCCTCGGTGGACACCAACACCTACTTCGGCCGGTTCGAGGCCTCGTACTGGCAGCGGTGGACCGCCGTCACCGACCTCACGGTCCGGGTGTCGATCGAGACCGACGGCGCCGTGGACGTGCTCGTGCGCGCGTCCGACATCGGCTCGCACGTGCGGACCGTCGACGTGGCCCGCCACTCCGGCGACGGGATGGCGGTGCTCGGTGTGCCGGTGGACATGTTCACCGACGGTGGCGCCATGTGGCTGGAGTTCCACGCGGTGGACTCCGCGGCGACGGTGTCCGAGGTGACGTGGAGTACGACGACGACGAGGCCGGTCCGTCGCGCGGCCGTGGCCATCTGCACCTTCAACCGGGCGGACGACTGCGCCGCCACCGTCGACTCACTGGCCTCCGACCCGTTGGTCGCGGACCTCATCGACGACCTGTACGTGACCGACCAGGGCACTGATCTCGTGGAGACCCGCGAGCAGTTCCACCACGCGGTCGAGGAGTTCGGGGACCGACTCCACTACCTGCGCCAGCCCAACCTCGGCGGCGCCGGCGGGTTCAGCCGCGGGCTGTACGAGGCCACCGCCCCCGGGGCGCCGGGCCCGGTGGACGTACTGCTGATGGACGACGACGTGCGGGTCGAGCCGGAGACCGTTCTGCGCCTGTTCGCGTTCGCCGCCGTCACCCGCGAGCCCGTGCTCGTCGGCGCGCAGATGCTCTACCTGTACAACCCCGATTACCTGTTGGTCTCCGCCGAGCGCACGCAGCTCGACCGGCTCGAGGGCGGGCTCGACGCCGACGAGTTCGCGCTGCGCGACCAGTCGGTGGTCACCGAGCGGCAGGAGCGGCGGATCGACGCCGAGTACAACGCCTGGTGGTCGTGCGTGGTGCCCGGCGAGGCCGTCGAGGAGGTGGGGCTGCCGATGCCGTACTTCTTCCAGTGGGACGACATCGAGTACGGGCTGCGCTGTCGGCAGGCCGGCATGCCCACCTGCACCCTGCAGGGCGCGGCCGTGTGGCACGCAGACTTCTACTGGAAGGACGCCGACGACTTCGGGCAGTTCTTCTCCCACCGCAACGCCCTGGTGACCGTGGCGCTCCGCCAGGGCATCTCGCCGCGCTCCATGGCGGCCACGCTCGGCCGCGCCGTGCTCCGTCCGATCGCGGGGATGCAGTACGGCCTGGCGGTCACGCGGATGCGGGGGATCGAGGCCTTCCTCGACGGCCCCGACGGCGCGCGGGGCGTGGGCGACGGCGGGCAGGCCGCGCTCGCCGCGGTCCGCTCCGAGCGGTCCGGGTATCCGGAGACCGTCAAGCTGGGAGTGGACGCCCTGCCGCCCGGGGTCGACGTCGCGCGCAAGGCGGGCACCCCCCGCGAGGACCGCGAGGACCAGGTGCTGGCCAAGAGGCTGCTCGTCCAGAAGCTCGGCCGGCAGCGCCCGGGAGCGGTGGCCGTCCCGTACGAGGACTCCGACTGGTGGCACGTCTCACTGTTCGACGAGGCGTACGTGACCGACGCGTCCCAGAGCGGCGTGCGCCACCGCCGGAGGGACTCGGCCCGCGCCGCCGAGCTGCAGAAAAGCCTCGCGGCGCTGCTCGCCAGGTTCGTCCGGGACGCCCCGGCCGCCCAGGAGCGGTGGCGGGCCGCGCAGGACGAGCTGACCACGCGGGAGAACTGGGCGCGGCTGTACGGGGTGTGAGCCGGGCCGGGGCGCGATTCCACAGGCGTGGCCCGTCCACAGGCCGGGCGTGGAGGAGCGCGTTCCGGGCCGGCGACGGGGCGAGCCTCCCGCAGAGTGGGCGGCATGAACCCATCCACGTCGACCCGAGTCCCCTTCCTCCTCGAGACCCGCGCCGAGGTCCGGGCCGGGCAGTTTCCGCCGGCTGACGACCCCGGCGCCACCGGCCTCACGGGCTCCACAGGCACCATCGGGCTGCCGCCGGGGCCGGTGACGTCGGCGGAGCTCGCCGCCGCGGTCCCCGACGCGCGCGATCGCCGGCGGTATCGCCGGATCTGGCACGGCATGTACCGCCGCGAGGACCAGGTCGACGACCTCGCGTTGCGGACCGCCGCCCTGGCGTGCGCCTGGCCCGACGGTGTCCTGCGTGGTCGGAGCGCCGCGCTGCTCTGGGGCGACGACACGGCCCCGGCCGACGCGCCACCGGAGATCTGGCTCCCGGCGACCCGACGCTCCACGCCCGGCCGCGTGTACCGCTACGGGAAGCTGCCGCGCGAGGCGACCACGGAGGTCGACGGACTCCGCGTGACCACGCCCCTGCGGACCTGCCGGGACCTGGCCGCGGACCTGGCGGTCGAGGACGCGGTGGTGGCGGTGGAGCGGATGTGCGCGGTCCGGCCGGAGTTGGTCGCGCTGCTGGGGAGCGCGGCGGAGCACCCGGCGGGGCGGGGCGCCGCGCGGCGATTCGCCGAGATGGTGGCGCTGGTCGACCCGTGTTCCGGTTCCGCGGACGAGAGCCGGGCCCGGGTGCTGCTCGCCACGGCCGGGGTCGGCCGTTTCTCACGCGGCCACGAGGTCCGTCTCAGGAGCCGGCAGCTGACCCTGTCGCTCGCCGATCCCGCCGCCCGGTGCGCGGTGTTCGTGCGGACCGACGGCTCACCGCACGCGGAGCGGCCGTGGGACGAGCGCGCGGCGGACGAGCTCCGGCTGGCGGGGTGGGCCCTCGTCGTCGTCAAGGGCGCGGCCCTACCCACCCGTGCGACGGCGCCTCCCGGCGACGGGGTGGCGTCGGTCCTGCGTTCACGGTGGCCGGCGACCGCGGTCCTGGAGCCGGTCGATGCGGTCTCGGCCGCGGACCCGCACGGCATGTGGACCGCCTGACCCCGCCCGCCTGGCCTCGCCCGCCTGGCCCGCCAGCCTGGCCCGCCAGCCTTACCTCGCCCGCCTGCCCGTCCCGCCCCATCCCCGTTTGGTCGTGTTCCCTGCGGTTCTTGTCGTGCCCAGCGCGGCCCCGGCGCGTTCTCGCCGCAGTGGACACGACCATTCCTGGCGGCAGGCGGCAGGCGGCAGGCGGCAGGCGGCGCGGGGTCAGCCGCGGCGGCGAATGAACATGGTGTGGTCGGCGCGGACGACCACGTCGCCGCGGCCGTCGATGATCTCGGCCGTGTGGACGACGCTGGTGCTGGACCGCGACACGAGCTCCTCCCGGACGGCGTCGGCCTCCGTGTGGGGAACCTCAACCGAGCAGTGCAGGCGGCCGCGGCCGGGCCGCTGGAAGTCGATCGTCGCCGTCTTGGTCCACACCTGGTATTTGCCGCCGAGCTGGCCGGACAGGAGGGCACCGTAGAGGACGTCGGTCGCGGCGAAGAGCGAGCCGCCGAACGCGGTGCCGTTGGTGTTGGCCGTCCACGGGGCCACGCGCATGCTGAGCTCACCGCTGGTCCAGTCCGGAGCGATCTCGCGGACCCGGATCCCCGAGCCCATCAGGGGAGGGTAGAGGGAGGCGAGCACGGTGAAGGCCCGTGGGCTCGAGGCGTAACGGTGGAGCATCGTCCTGGGCATCACTGAAGCATAACTTACTCGCGAGTCAGTTCCGCAACGTGGACAATCGGGCTCTCGATGACTGGACAAAAGGCGTTAGTTTGTCTAGATTGGTGACATCCGACACTCGACCAGGGAGCTGACCGTGAAGATCGAAGTCGACGCTGACCGCTGCGAGGGCCAAGCCGTGTGTGTGGGCCTCGCGCCCGCGGTGTTCGCCCTGGACGACGACGACGAGTACGTGCGCCTCCTCGTCGACGAGGTCCCGCCCGAGCTGGAGAAACGCGCCCGCAAGGCCGTGGACAAGTGCCCGATGGCGGCACTGCGCGAGATCGCGTCGTAGATCCGGGGCAGACGCCACGAACGCGCCACGAACGCGGCGCGATGCGGGAAAGCGCTACGAGCGGGGCCAGGCGGCGGGGTCGCGACCGGTGAGGGCGAGCGCGGTGTCGCGCGCCGACGAGCCAGGGCCGTCGTGTCCCGGCACCGGCGGTTCGAACAGCTCGGGGGCGGGGTTCTCGGCCAGGTCGGTGCGCACGAACCCCAGCACCGCCTCCTCGAGCTCGTCCGGCCACTGCAGGTCGATCCCCTGCGAGGAGGCCAGGTCCCACGCGTGGACGGCCAGGTCGAAGGTCTGCTGGGCCAGGTAGTGCCCCACACGGGCCTGCCCGTACGAGAGCGACACCTCGTCGTCGTCGGATGTTCCCCGCCACGCCGCGGCCACCGAGTCCCGGGCCGTGCGCCACTCCTCGATGAGCTCCGGCCCGGAGGACTTCTCCCGCAGGCGACGGAGCCGGTCCTCGAGGTCGTCGCCCACCTCCTCCGTGGACCCGCCGGCGAGCAGCCCGGGGATCCACATCTGCTCGTCCACCACGTGGGCCAGGACATCGCGCGCGGTCCAGCTGCTGCACGGTGTGGGGGCCGCCCAGTCGGTGACGGCGGGCAGGACCTCGTCGTACAGGTCGGCGGCATCGGACTGTAGTGCTCTCCAGTCGGTCATGCCCCCATGGTGCTCCTGTGCCCGGGACGGGTCGACCGGTCGGACCCGCGAACATCCGCGCCGGCAGGGGGTGCCACCGGGCGGATGCGGGCCTCAGGGCTTGTCGAAGTGCTCGCCGGAGCCCAGGCGCTGCAGTCGCAGCCACTCGCGCAGGCCCGCCGGGTCGCGCCGCGAGACCAGGAAATACCAGGTGAAGCGCACGATCTCCTGCGGGATCAGCCGCCGCATCCCCGGCTGCGAGAGCAGGTAACCGCGGTTGCGGAAGGTGAAGTGGCGCTTGACCGGGTCGTCGGGGAACTGCGTGTGCATCCGACCGCCGAGGATCGGCTTGAACTCGTCCGAGCCCTGCGGGTGCAGGTACGCGGTGGTCAGGCAGGTGCCGAATGCCAGTCCGGAACGCACGAGCCGGCGGTGGACCTCGACCTCGTCGCCGCGGATGAACAGGCGCAGGTCCGGCACGCCCACGCGGTCGAGGCACTCGGCGGTGAACAGCGCGCCGTTGAACAGCGACGCGATGCCGGGCAGCAGGTCTGTCTTCGCCGCGTCGCCGCCGTCGCCCTCCGCGGACAGCTCCGAGCGCAGCCGGCGCCACACGAGGCCGCGGCGCAGGGGGAAGGCCAGCCGGTCGGGATCGGCGAGATCACACACCACCGGCGAGACCTCCGCGAGCCCGTGCCGGTCGAGGCAGTCGAGCAGCGTCGCCAGCACCTCGGGGCCCTCGGGGCGCCCGTCGTCGTCCGCGCACCAGACCAGGTCCGCGCCGGCCGCGAGCGCGTGCAGCATCCCCAGCGCGAAGCCGCCCGCGCCGCCGAGATTGTGCCGCGACCCGATGTAGGTGGTCTCGACGGGCTGCGACTCGACCAGCTCGCGCACGGACTGCTCGTCGGCGTTGTCGATCACCACCAGGTGGTCGACCGGGCGCGTCTGGCCGCACACCACGTCCAGCGACGCGCGCAGCGGGTCCAGCCGCCGGTGTGTCACCACCACGGCCACCACCCGCCGGGCATCCCGCCCGTCCCCCGCCCCGGGGTTTACGCTGCGTGTCTGCTCGCTCCGATCGGGGTTATGCTGCGTCTTTGGTCCGGACTCGCAGCGCAAGTCCCCCTCACCGCCCGCGCCGCTGCCGTCAGCCCTCACGCTTCATCCGCTCCATGTACTTGGCGATCGACCGCCCGGCCTCGGGCCCCTCGTACGCGGTGACGATCTCCTCGATCCCGCCGCGTTGGCGGATGCGGCCGTGGTCGACCCACATCGCCGAGTCGCACAGCTGCGCGAGGAACTCGTTGGAGTGCGAGGCGAACACGAGGATGCCGGAGCGGGAGACCAGCTCGGCGAGCTTGACCCGCGCCTTCTTCATGAACTCCGCGTCGACGGCGCCGATGCCCTCGTCGAGCAGCAGGATCTCGGGGTCGATCGAGGTCACCACGCCCATCGCCAGGCGGACGCGCATGCCGGTGGAGTAGGTGCGCAGCGGCATGTCGAGGTAGTCCCCGAGCTCGGTGAAGTCGGCGATCTCCTCGACCTTGGCCTTCATCTGCTTGCGCGTCTGCCCGAGGAACAGGCCGCGGATGATGATGTTCTCGTAGCCCGAGATCTCGGGGTCCATGCCCACGCCGAGGTCGAACACGGGCGCCACGCGGCCGCGGATCCGGGTGGCGCCGCGGGTGGGCTCGTAGATGCCGGACAGTAGCCGCAGCAGCGTGGACTTGCCGGCTCCGTTGTGCCCGACGAGGCCGATGCGGTCCCCCTCCTTGAGGGACAGGGAGATGTCCTTGAGGGCTTCGACGACGACGACGTTGGACGCGTTGCGCCCGATCGCGCCCCCGGCGGAACCGAGGACCGCCTTCTTGAGGGAGCGCGACTTGGCGTCGAAGATCGGGAAGTCCACGCACGCGTCGACGCAGTCGACGGAGACGCCTCCGGGGGTGGGGCTCGCGGGGCTCATGGGGTTACCTCCTACACCCAGTAGGGGACTCGGGCGCGGAACCGGCGCAGGACGAGGAAGGCCAGCAGTATGCCGCCGGCCGTGCACGCCAGGACGATCCACCAGTGGTAGGCGTCGACGGGCTGGCCGATCATGGGGGCGCGCACGATCTCCAGGTAGTGGTACAGCGGGTTGATCTCGGCGATCCGTGCGCGTTCGGCGATCTCCCCACCCTGCTCGTACAGCGTCTGCGTGGTCCACACGATGGGGGTCATGTAGAACAGCAGCTGCACCATCGACTCGAGCAGCGGGGCGATGTCACGGAAGCGGGTGGCCAGGATGCCGAAGAGCATGGTCACCCACACGCCGTTGACCAGCAGCACGGCCAGGCCCAGGACGGAGAGCAGGAGCTCCCAGCCCAGGGGCCGCGGGAAGATCAGCATGAGCCCCACCCAGATCACCATGTTGTGGCACAGGAACAGGAACTGGCGCCACACCAGTCGGTAGACGTGGACGCTCAGCGCGCTGGGCAGCTGCTTGATCAGGCCCTCGTTGGAGATGAAGACCTCCGAGCCCTCCTTGATGCAGCCCGAGATGAAGCCCCACATGATGAGGCCCACGGTGACGTGCGGGAGGAAGTCGGCCAGCGAGAGCTGGAACAGGACCGAGTAGAGCAGGCCGAGTGCGCCGGCCATGACGCCGGTGGCGATGGTGATCCACAGCGGGCCGAGTGTGGAGCGGCGATAGCGCTGCTTGATGTCCTGCCAGCCCAGGGAGAGCCACAGTTCCCGCTGCTGCAGGCCCTGGCGGAGGTCGGCCACGGCCCGGCGGAACGTGTGCGAGTCGTTGACGATCTCGTCTCGCACACGCTCGTCCGGGAGCGCCACGGCGGAGGTGTCGGGAAGGGGCTGGTCCTGCACGAGGGCGAAGCCTACTAGAGGAATGATCGTCGGCCGCCCCGCCGCGAGGGCGGGTACACATGAGGGATGACGACGAGTAAGCAGATCCAGCTCGCGGCCCGCCCCGAGGGCTGGCCCACGCACGAGAACTTCCGCACGGTGGAGGTCGAGCTCGACGACCTGGCCGAGGGCCAGATCCGGGTGGCCAACGAGTTCGTCTCGGTGGATCCGTACATGCGGGGACGGATGAACGAGGGCCGCTCCTACATCCCGCCGTTCGAGCTGGACCAGACCATGACCGGCGGCGCCGTCGGGCGGGTCGTCGAGTCCCGGTCCGAGGCCCACCCGGTCGGGGCGGTGGTACTGCACGACCTGGGCTGGCGCGACGTGGCCCAGGGCGACGGCCGGCAGTTCCGGGTGGTCGAGGAGATCGACGGCGTGCCGATCTCGGCCTTCCTCGGCGTGCTGGGGACCACCGGGCTCACGGCGTACGTGGGGCTCATGCACATCGGCGGCTTCCGGGCGGGGGACTCGGTGTTCGTCTCCGGGGCCGCCGGCTCGGTCGGCTCGGCGGTCGGCCAGATCGCGCGGCTCGAGGGGGCCTCCAAGGTCGTCGGCTCGGCCGGCAGCGCCGAGAAGGTGGAGACGGTCACCGGCCGGTACGGGTTCGACGCCGCGCTCAACTACAAGGACGGTCCGGTCCGTGAGCTCCTGCGCGAGCACTTCGGTGCCGAGGACGGCGAGGGCATCGACGTGTACTTCGACAACGTCGGCGGCGACCACCTGGAGGCCGCGCTCGACCTGATGAACGACGGGGGCCGGCTGCCCCTGTGTGGCGCGATCAGCTCGTACAACGCCACCGAGCGCTCCCCGGGGCCCGACAACCTGTGGCACGCGATCTCCCGCGGGCTCACGTTGCAGGGCTTCACCATCAACAAGCACATGGGCTACTTCAAGGAGTTCGCCGCGAAGGTCGGCCCGTGGGTGGCGTCCGGGGAGCTGGTCTACGACGAGACCGTGGTGGAGGGCATCGACAACGCGGTCGACGCCTTCCTCGACATGATGCGGGGCGCGAACGTCGGCAAGATGGTCGTTCGTGTCTGACCTCCGACGCCGGGCCCGCGGCCGGGTCGACGCGGCCCGGGCTGCGGCCGACGCCCGCTGGGGGCGGCCCCGGGGTGTCGACCGGCCCGTCTACCTGGTCGCGCCCGCCGGGCACCCGAACCACGGCGACGAGCAGCTGCTGGCCGGGTGGCTGCGCTACCTGCGGCACCGGCTGCCCGGCACGCCCGTCGTGGTCGACTGCCACACCCCGGGCCAGGCGGCGGTGCTGCACCACGCCGAGCATCCGGACGTGCTGTTCACCGACACGCTGTGGCGGCTGGCCTGCGAGCACACCGACGCCGAGGGGGCGATCGAGTTCTGCCGCCGCGCGGTCGCCGACCCCGGGGTGCGCCCGGCGGTCGCCACCGGGGTGGAGATGCTGCTCAGCGCCTCGGTGGTGCACCTGATCGGCGGCGGGTACGTCAACGACCAGTGGCCGCATCACCTCGGGGTGGCGGCCGCGGCCGGCGAGGCGGGCGGGATCTCCGGCGCGCGCGTGGTGGCCACGGGCCAGGGTTTCCTACCGTGCGGGGACGCCGGCCTGCTCGCGGACGCACTGCGCGGGTTCGACCTGGTCAGCGTCCGCGATGCCCTCTCGTACGACCTGCTGACCGGCACCGGCGTCCCGGCCCGGCGCGTGGGCGACGACGGGTGGCTGGCGCTGTCCGGGATCGCGCCGTCGGGGGCCTGCGACCACCCCGTTTATTCGGACGACGCGGACACCCGCCGCGACCTGGTCCTGTGCGTTCAGTCCGACCTCGGCGACCCCGACGCCCTCGCCGACGCCGTCGCGCGCGTCCTCGCGGACTGGGGCGTGCCGGGGGAGCGGATGACGGTGGTCGAATCCATCCCCGGAGGTGACCGCGTGGTCTGGGACAGGGTCTGCGCTCGCGCCGAGGGCGCCGGATCCGGGCCCGCGGGCGTGGGGCCCGAGGGCGTGGGGCCCGCGGGCGAGGGCGACGCGGGCGAGGGGGACGACGACGAGGTGGCCGCCGCGCTGAAGGCTCTCGCTCTGCCCCGCGCGCGTTTCGTGCCGTTTCAGCAACTGTGGGCGACCGGGCTGCCCGCGCGTCCCGGGCAGACGTGGCTGACCACGCGGTTCCACGCGCACCTGTTCGCGGCGGCCCGCGGTGCGTCCGGCGTGGTGTTGCGTCTCGGCTCCGAGTACTACGACGTCAAGCACGGGTCGCTGGCGCAGGCCGGGTCCCGGTGGCACCTGCTGGACCCGCAGGTCGTCGTCGTCCCCGATCCGCCCACCGCGGGCGGATTCGACCCGGCGGCGGTGGCGGCGCTGATCGCGGACGCCGAGACCCTGGCTGCCGAGATCTACCCGCGCTGACCCCCGGGCCCCTGCCGGCCTACTGGACGCATATGCGGCACATCGGTCACCCCGAGAGGTTGTGCAAGCTCGCGGTCGACCGTGCGGACCCTAAGCGGCGCACGGTCGACCGCGAGAGTGCACAAGTTGGGTCGGGCGCTGGGGCAGCCCGAGGTGGGTCAGTCGAAGAACTTGCGCTGCCGGATCTGTGCGCTGCGGAGTCCGAGCCGCTATTCGGCCAGGCCGGGGTGCCGGAGCTACGTTCCGCGCGGTCGCCGACGCGCCTGCTGGAGCGCGGTCACGACGCCCCCGAGGAGCGCGAGGCTGGAAGGCGAAGAACAACGTGCCCCAGAAATGTGTCCAGTTGGCGAGCCCGACCGCCGTCACCGCGATCAGCACCACGACCGCCACGCAGGACACCCACATCCGTCCCGCCACCGCGGCCACCACGGGCGGCGTCGCCAGCAGGAATCCCAGTCCGAGCAGGGGCCAGGCCCCCATGACGTCGCCGACCCGGTGGTCGCATCGGAAGTCGGCGCCGCTCTCGGCGACCTTCGCGCACCCCATGTCGACGTCGGCCATCGTCGCGGTGGCACCGAACCAGAGGCTGAAGGCCGTGGCGATCGCCGCGAGGGCCCACCACGATGCTCGCACCATGTCGGCAGAGTAACCGGCCGTCGACGGAAGCGCCCGACGAGCTTTATGCAACTTGTTGCACAAAGCCTCGGACGGACGTACGGTCGATCCTGTCGCGCTCAGCGTGCGTCCCCTCCCGCGAAAGGAACTCCCGTGGCTCTTCCCTCTGTTCTCGCCGGCCCGCTGGCGGTCCCGGTGCTCGCGTCGCCGATGTTCATCTACTCCGGCCCCGAGCTGGTGGCGGCGCAGTGTCAGGCCGGCGTGATCGGTGCGTTCCCGTCCCTCAACGCCCGGCCGCAGTCGGCGCTGGCCGAGTGGCTCGAGCAGATCACCGAGAGCAACGCCGCCTACGCCGAGGCGAACCCGGACGAGTACGTGGCCCCCTTCGCCGTCAATCTGATCGTCCACCGCTCCAACGACCGGCTCTCCGAGGACCTGGCGACGGTCGTCGAGTACGAGGTGCCGATCGTCATCACCTCCCTCGGCGCGCGGGAGGACGTCTACGAGGCGGTCCACTCGTACGGCGGGATCGTGCTGCACGACGTGATCAACGACGTCTTCGCCCGCAAGGCCATCGCCAAGGGTGCCGACGGGCTCATCGCGGTGGCGGCCGGAGCAGGCGGTCACGCGGGTACGCAGTCGCCGTTCGCGCTGATGCAGGAGATCCGCGCGTGGTTCGACGGACCCCTGATCCTGTCCGGGGCGATCGCGCACGGACGCTCGATTCTCGCGGCCCGCGCGGCCGGCGCCGATCTCGCCTACGTGGGCTCCGCGTTCCTCGCGGCCGAGGAGTCCCGCGCTCCCGAGGACTACAAGCAGATGATCGTGGACAGCTCCGCCGGCGACATCGTCTACAGCAACCTCTTCACCGGGATCCACGGCAACTACCTGCGGGGAAGCATCGAGGCGGCGGGCCTGGACCCGGACGACCTGCCGGAGTCGGATCCCTCCGCGATGGACTTCGGCTCGGGCGGCGCCACCGACTCCAAGGCCTGGCGTGACATCTGGGGCGCGGGCCAGGGCGTCGGCGCGGTCACCTCCACCGGCCCCGCCCGTGACCTGGTGGCGCGCCTGCGCACGGAGTACGCGGACGCCGGGGCCGCGCTCGGCGAGTTCGCGCCCGCCGCACACTGACCCGGTGTCGCTGAAGTTCGCGATCCTCACCTCGCTCACCGAGCGGGAGGGCAGCGGCATCGAACTCGCCCGCCGGTTCGACAAATCGATCGGCTACTTCTGGCCTGCCACGCATCAGCAGATCTACCGTGAGCTCGATCACCTCGGCACCGCGGGCCTCATCCGCGAACTGCCGCTCGAGGGCGCGACGCCCTCCCGGGGCAATCCCCGGCGGTTCGGGGTCACGCCGGAGGGGCGGGTGAGACTCGAGGAGTGGGCGCGGGAGCTCGGCACGCCCGAGCCGGTGAAGTCCGCCATGGCGGTCCGGCTCCGCGCGGCCGCGGCCACGGGCACGGCGCACGAGGTCCGACACTCCCTGGAGAGCGAGCGCGAACAGCGGCGGGCGAACCTGGACCGGTACCGCCAGATCGAGGAGCGCGACTTCGCCGACGTCGATCCGTCCGACACCCTGCACGCGCTGCAGCACCAGATCCTCAAGCTCGGGATCCAGGTGGAGCAGGCGTGGGTGGGCTGGTGCGACGAGACGCTCGCGCTGCTCAGTGCGTCGTGAGCAGTAGCTTGCCGTGGGCCTCGCCCGACTCGAGGTGGGCGAGGGCCTCGGCCGCCCGCTCGAGCGGGAACTCGCGCGAGACCCGGGTGGTCACGTCTCCCGCCGCGACCATCGGCCACACGTTCTCGATCACCTCCGTGCAGATCCCGGCCTTGCCGCCGGGGCCGTCCACGGGGCGCTGCCTCAGGTTGGTGGCCATCACCCCGGCGCGGCGGGACAGGAGCGCGCCCAGGTTGAGCTCGCCCGTCATGCCGCCCTGCATGCCGACCACGATCAGCCGGCCGTCCGGCGCGAGGGAGGCGACGTTGCGCTCGAGGTACTTGGCGCCCATCACATCGAGGATGAGATCCACGCCCCGGCCGCGGGTGTCGCCGTCGGTCCAGGCCTTGACCTCGTCGACGAAGTCCTGGTCGCGGTAGTCGATCGCCAGCTCGGCGCCCAGCTCGCGGCACATCTCGACCTTCTCCGGGCCGCCGGCGGTCGTCGCGACCCGCGCGCCGAGCGCGCGGGAGACCTGGACCGCGTGGGAGCCGATCCCGCCCGTGCCCCCGTGGATCAGGATGCGCGGCGCGCCCAGCCCGGTGCCGCCCCACCGCGCATCGGCGGCGAGGGAGCCCCGGCCGAGCCCTCCGACCATCGCGAGGTTGGACCAGACGGTGCACGCCACCTCCGGCAGGGTGGCGGCCTCGTGCAGGGAGACCCCGGACGGCACCGGCATGACCTGCCCCGCCGGGACGACGACCTTCTCCGCGTACCCGCCGCCCGCGAGGAGGGCGCAGACCTCGTCGCCGACGGCATGGCCCTCGACACCGTCGCCCACCGAGGCGATCCGGCCGGAGCACTCGAGCCCGAGCACCTCGGATGCCCCGGGTGGGGGCGGGTACAGGCCCCGGGATTGGAGCAGGTCCGCGCGGTTGACCGCCGTGGCCGCGACCTCGATCAGGACCTCGCCCGGCCCGGGGGTCGGGTCGGCGACCTCGGCGACGTGGATCGATTCGGGACCGTCGTCGTACTGGATTGCCCTCATGAACCCGACGGTAGTCGCGGCCGCGCGCCCGGGCATCCGCCTCGGTCCATTACGATGGGCGGCGTCGTCCCTGCGGTTTCACGTGGAACACGCGCTCGCGCGTGTCGCAGCGGGACGACGGGGAAGTGTGGCAGAGCGGCCGAATGCACTCGCCTTGAAAGCGAGCGAGGGTAATACCTCCGGGGGTTCAAATCCCTCCACTTCCGC
>DWWP01000028.1 GCA_019119635.1 Candidatus Dietzia intestinipullorum | reverse complement strand
GCACGCGGCGAATGCGCTCTAGATGGCTGTTGGGCGGAGGAATCGGCAGTGCCGGGCTTCCCGGTCGCCGTGCAGGGATGCCGGCAGCGAGATTGGTGGGATAGCTGGGAGTGACCACGAGGGAGAACCTTTCGGGTAGTGAGGTAGATCGCGCGGTGGACGCGATCGACTCAGCGGAAGGACAAAGCAGCGTGGCAGCAGCCGATGAAATTCAGTTCAAGAGCGGAATTGGACCACGGGAAGAGCGTCCAGAATGTTCCGTCGAACTGGCACGATGTGCCTGCGGAAGACCCGTTCGCGCCGAAGACGTGGCGGTCAGCGAGGTCTAGCCACCGAATCCTTCCGGTGGCTAGGCTCTGTCTGCGATCGGGGTCGACATGACGTCCACGTTAGCACGCGACGCCCGGCCGGTGCTACCGCATAGGTGCTTGCCGCCCGCGGACACGCGTCGTCCACGACAGCGACGAGCTGGCCCCGGCGGTGGGTCCGAGCCTTGTCAGACCCACCGCCGGATGCACATTTCAGGTCGGGCCGCAACCAGCGTGTCCGCTCAGGCCACGGGTACTGTCGTCCGCGGCCGATCTGCACGGGCGCGTCTCGTGGCCCACCCGAGGCCGACGGTGCCAAGCACCAGGAGCGCGCTGACCGCGAGCGGACCGCGCACGCCGACCAGCTCGATCGCCACCCCGCCGGCGATCGGCCCGATGACCGCGCCGAGGTTCATCGCGACCGTGGCGAAGGAGCCGCTCATGGACGGCGCCTCGCCCGCGGTTGCCATGATCCGACCGATCAGCGTGCTGCCCAGCGCGAAGGAGAGCGCCCCGAGGAGCAGCGCCAGCACCCACACCACCGGCTGGCTATCGACCATCACCGTCAGCAGCGCCCAGCCGAGCACCAGCAGCGGTCCGGTCACCAGGATCACCTCGCGCCAGCTCCGGTCCGCGAGCCGACCCGCCGCGGTCACACCGCAGAACGCGCCGAGACCGAACACCCCCAGCAACAGAGGCACCAGGGTTTCGCTGACCCCGGCTCGTGTGCCGGCGATGACGGCGAGGTAGGTGAAGGAGCAGAACGTGGCCGCGTTGACCAGGACCCCCATGACGATGTTCAGCTGGACCGGCCGCAGCCGCAACGTCCGCAACTCACCGGTCAGAGACCGTCGTGCGACAGCGTGGTCCGTCTGCACGGCACGTGTCGGGGTGGCGATGAGCACCGCGATCAGCGCGGGCACCGAGACGAGGGCGATCGCCCACAAGGTGGCCCGCCAGCCGAGGGCGTTCCCGACGAACGCTCCCGCCGGGACACCGGCGATCAGGGCCAGCGTTGTGCCGCCGAGGATGACCGCCAGTGCGCGGGCGCGGGAGTGAGCCGGGACGAGGTGCGTAACCGTGGACAGGGCGACCGCGAGGAAGCCCGCGTTCGCCAGCGCCGCCACGACCCGGGTGGCGAACAGGAGCCCGAAGCTCTCCGCCGCGGCGCCGACGACGTGCGCGAGGATGAACAGGGCAAGGAACCCGCTCATGGTCCAGCGAGGCGAGAGCCCACGACCGACCGCGGCCATGACAGGTGCTCCCAGCGCCATGCCGACCGCGAAGGCTGAGGTCAGCAGACCGGCCTGCGCGAGCGAGATATCGAGGTCGCCGGCGATGCCGTGCAGCAGACCGGCCAGGACGAACTCAGAGGTGCCCTGCGCGAACACGGCGAGGGCAAGGATGTACAACACAATGGGCATGAAAATGCCTTCCGAAGCAAGAGATGACGAAAGTGAACGACGCGGTCGGCACCGCAGGCGCTTCGTATGCGTGAGGATTCACAAAGACAGCGCCGCCCGACAGGGCGTGCGCTGGGAATCAGGAAGGAACTACAGCATCTCGGGCTACCGGCGGACCGATAGCCCCACTCTGCTTGCTTCGGGAGAACTCACGAAGCAAGCGTACCAGGCCACAGACGGCGGATTTTGCATCGCAACCAATCGCCAACCTCTGTGCGGGCGGCTACCTACCGGTGGTGACGGCCGACTGGCAGCACCGTTCGCCAGGAGTGTCACCTGCTAGAGGTGAGCGCCGCCGCTGCCTGCAACGGCAGCACTCCATTGCCGAGCGCCGCGATCTGCTGATTCGGGGCGAGCCTGTGTCCAGAGTCGGTGACCCAGCCTGCGGGGAGGCCCATGAGCCACTCCGCGAACTCCGATGCTGGCCGTGGTCCAATGTCGTCGTTCAGGAGGACTGGTGCCGGGGCTGTTCGGCCGGTGATGTGTTCCCATCGGGCGATGGCGTCGGCGTAGCGTCCCCATTGTCGAAGCTGTGCTCGATCAGCGACCACAGCGTCTCTGACTCGTCGTTCTTGTTCGGTAAGCCATCGGGTCCGTGCAGAGCCAGGTCGATGACCTGGTGTGACAGCGCGATCGTGCCCCGTCTGGCACGCACCCGGTCCAGGGCCTCCCCACCGCGGGAGGAGTCCGGGGCCAACGGAGTGCGGAACAGGGTCTTGGGGATGGGCGAGGATGAAGATGCGAAACCGGTGGTGAGAAGCGCCGACAAGCGAAGCCGGTAGGCCGACCCATCGTGCGTCTCGCCGCAGGTCGACCAGATCGCCGAGAACGGCGCCAAGAGCCCTCAGAGGTCGGGTTGCATCGTCTCCCAGATGCCGCGGGTCGGGTTCCAGATAGCGAAGGGTTGCGGCCGCATCCTGCTCGGGGGTTGCGTTACCAGAGTTGCGTTGTTCATGGTCGGTGCCTTCCGAGGTGATGCGCTGGGCTGGGGTGGACAGCAACCCGCGGACGTTCTCGATCACCACGAGCCGGGGTTGCAATGCCTCGATCGCGGCGGCCATGTGGGACCGGAGCCCAGCGGCCGCGCCAGGAGTGAGACCGGCGCGCTTGCCGACCGTCGATACGGACTGGCAGGGGAACCCGCCGCAGAGGATGTCCACCGGCTTGACCGCATGCCAGTCGATGGTGGTGATGTCCCCGAGGTTCGGAGGCTCGGGCCAGTGGTCGGCGAAGACGCGGGCGACGGGTTCATTGAGTTCCGAGAACCAGACGGTCTCGGCGTTGAAGACGTGCTCGACGGCGAGGTCGAGCCCGCCGTGCCCGGAGAACAGCGACCGACCCGCAGACGATGCCCATCAGAAGGGTTGTGGTCGTGCATGTGGGCTCCGGCAGCTCGGTGACCCCGGACCCGAACCCCTCACGGAGCCCTTCGCCGGGCTGATCACCTGGCAGGTGCACGACTCCGCTCAACCGCCGCCGACGCCTCGCTGACGACACGACAAGGCACGCCCACTCCCGGCCGTCGGGCCGAGACCGATCCGCCTCGCGTTCCGCCCGTCGTCGGAGCTGCCACGCGTCTTGCAGGTCGAGGTTTGTCAACCAAAGTTGACGGCGCGTTCGCGCGGTCAACGCCCGCTCACCTGATCGTCGAAAGGCGGTGGCATGGTGACGGTCTCGATGCGCGTGATGTCGGCGGGCGATGGCTACAAGTACCTGCTGCGCACGATCGCGGCCGTGGACGGCGACCGCGAGTTGTCCACGCCTTTGACGAGGTATTACGTGGAGGCGGGTACACCGCCGGGCCAGTGGCTCGGGTCCGGCGTCGTCTCACTCGGCAAGGGGCAGCTCGCGGTTGGTGATCGGGTTTCGGAGGCCCAGCTCCAGCTCTTGATGGGCATGGGCCGTGACCCGATCACCGGCGACTCACTCGGGCACGCGTTCCCCGCCTACAAGTCCGTGCCGGAACGAATCGAGGCCCGGATCGCCGATCTCGACCCGGGCCTGAGTCCGGGTGCGAAGGGTGAGGCGGTCGCGCGGATCGAGGCTGAGGAGACCGAGCGCGGCAGACGGCGCGCGGTGGCCGGGTTCGACTTCACCTTCTCGGTCCCGAAGTCCGCCTCGGTGTTGTGGGCGGTCGCCGACGCGGGGACGAAGGCGCTCATCGGTGAGGCGCATCATGCGGCGGTTGCGGAGGTGGTTGCGTTCATGGAGCGCGAGGTCGCAGCCACCCGCTCGGGTGCAACCGCCGGTAACGGTGCTGTTGCGCAGGTCGACGTCACGGGGTTGGTGGCGACGGCGTTCGATCACTTCGACTCGCGCGCCGGCGACCCGCACTTGCACACTCACGTCGTCATCTCCAACAAGGTGCAGACCGCGTTCGACGGCAAGTCGCGGAGCTTGGATGGTCGGCCGATGCATGCTGCCGTGGTCGCCCTGTCGGAGCTGCACGAGGCGGTGTTCGCCGACCACATGACCCGCACCTTCGGCGTCGAATGGGAAGCCCGCGACATGGGGCGAGACCGCAACCCGGCGTGGGCAGTCAGCACCGTCCCGGAGGAGCTGGTCCAGGAGTTTTCCACCCGTTCCCGGCACATCGACGCCGAGAAGAACAGACTCATCGCCGAGTACGTCGCCAAGTACGGCCGCCAACCCTCCACAGCCACGATCATCAAGCTCCGCGCCCAAGCTACCCTCGCCACGCGCCCGGAGAAGAAGGTGCGGTCGCTGGCCGACCTGACTGCCGAGTGGCGCACCCGCGCCACCGGCGTGCTCGGCCACGACGCCGCCGGATGGGCACGCACGATCACCGACAACGACAAGACGCTGCTGCTGCGAGCCGATGACGTGCCACTGGATGCGATCGTCGACCTCGGTCAGTCGGTGGTCGAGGTGGTGGGTGAGAAGCGCTCCACGTGGCGCAGGTGGAACCTGATGGCCGAGGCGTCCCGGCAGACGATGGGTTGGCGCTTCGCCACCATGCAAGACCGCGAAGCAATCGTCGGCATGATCGCCGAGGCCGCCGAACAGGCATCGTTGCGGCTGACGCCGCCCGACCTCGCCACGAGCCCCGCCGCCTTCTGGCGGGTGGACGGCACGAGCGTGTTCCGGCCCAAGCACTCCACCGTGTTCTCCTCCGAGCTACTGCTGGCCGCCGAGGACCGGCTACTCGACCGCTCCCGCACCACGACCGGCCCGACGGTGCCGCTGGCGACGGTCGAGAAGATCACCGCTCGTCCCGATGCGGAGGGTCGGATGCTTGGCGAGGACCAGGCCGACGCTCTCATGAAGATCGCGGTCTCCGGCCGTGTCCTCGATGTGCTGGTCGGACCGGCCGGGGCCGGCAAGACGACGGCAATGTCCGCGCTGCGCCGGGCATGGGAGAAGGCGCACGGCGCCGGGTCCGTGGTCGGGCTCGCACCGTCCGCGGTGGCCGCGCAGGTCCTCGCCGAGGACCTCGGGATCGCGACGGAGAACACCGCGAAGTGGTGGCAGAACCACCTCGTCCACGGCGAGGACTTCCAGGCGGGTCAGCTCGTCATCATCGACGAAGCCTCCCTTGCCGGCACCCTCTCGTTGGATCGCATCGCGCACCTGGCCGAACGAGCCGGGGCGAAGGTGCTGCTGGTGGGCGACTTCGCCCAGCTCCAGTCCGTGGACGCCGGCGGCGCCTTCGGGCTCCTCGTGGGTGACCGAGACCATGCACCCGAGCTGGTCGACGTGCACCGGTTCACCAACGAGTGGGAGAAGACCGCCTCCCTCGCCCTGCGCCACGGCCGCACCGAGGTGATCGACACCTACCTCGACCACGACCGCATCCACGACGGCGACGCCGAGGCGATGACCGACGCCTCCTACACCGCATGGCGCGCCGACCGAAACCAAGGCTTGGTGTCGGTGCTGGTGGCCGAGACCCGCGACGACGTGAGCGCCCTCAACCAGCGCGCACGTGCCGATCTGATTCTCGACGGCACGTTGAAGCCCGGCCGGGAGGTAGAACTCACAGACGGGACCGCTGCTGGGGTCGGGGACACGATCATCACCCGCCGCAACGACCGACGCCTCCGCAACGGGAAGACCTGGGTGCGCAACGGAGACACCTGGACCATCACCGGCGTTCGCGACGACGGCTCGATCACGATCCGCAAGACCGGCCGCCGGTTCGGCGGCTCCATCGTCCTCCCCACCGCCTACGTGGCCGATCACGTCGATCTGGGTTACGCGGTCACCGCTCACAGGGCGCAAGGGGTCACCGTCGACACCTCACACGCCCTGGTCGAGCCCACAACCACGCGGGAGAACTTCTACGTCGCGATGACCCGCGGCAAGCACGCCAACCACGCCTACGTGATCCTCGACCGGCCCGACGAGCACGCCCACCCGCATCCGGGCGACAACCCCGACGCCACTGGCCGGTCCGTCCTCTACGGAGTCCTGCAACACGTCGGCGCCGAGCTGTCCGCGCACGAGACCATCACCGCCGAACACGAGCATTGGGGCTCGATCGCCCAGCTCGCCGCCGAGTACGAGACCATCGCCGCCGCAGCCCAACGAGACCGCTGGGCCACCCTCATCCGCGACTCCGGGCTCACCGCCGAACAGGCCGACGCCGCGATCGAGTCGGAGGCGTTCGGGGCACTCACCGCCGAACTGCGCCGCGCCGAAGCCAACCATCACGACCTCGACCGGCTGTTCCCGCGGCTGGTCGCCGCGCGCGGGTTCGCCGATGCTGACGACATCGCCTCAGTCCTGCACTACCGGGTCGCGCGCGCCACCGCACGCCCGGCCGGCTCGGGCCGCACCCGCAAGATGCCACGGCTGATCGTCGGACTGCTCCCGTCCGCGGACGGGCCAATGACCCGCGACATGCGTCACGCCCTTGATGAGCGGCGCCTGATGATCGAAGCTCGCGCTGATGCCGTGCTCGACACCGCACGCGAGACGGGCGAGTCGTGGGTGCAGCATCTTGGCGAGCCGCTCCGCGATCAGCGCCAGGCCGCTGCGTGGCGACGTTACGGGCGCGCCGTCGCGGCCTACCGCGACAGGTACGGCGTCACGGATGACCGACCGTTGGGGCCGCCGCCGCAGTCCACGGCGCAGAGCATCGACGCCGCCCGTGCACGAGCTGCTCTCGATCGAGTACGTGGTTTCATCAACCAAGCGACCGATGTACCGCAGCATTCACCGGGACGCGAGGATGTCGAGCGCTCGTTGTAAGTGTGGCGCGATTCGGCACTTCCGAAGCTCGCAGTCGACTTGATCCGACTGTGAGGGTCAGCCGTTGCCGGACGGCGTCGCTGATGATTCTCCGTCGCCGCGTCCTTTGCCGGTCGGCCAAGGATACGCATTCCAAGCGCTCGACAGGATCGGATTCTCGGTATCAGCCTTCTTACCGATGTCACGCAGGCTGACGACACCTCCTGCACTCTTCGCGATCTCTGCGAGGAGCAGCGGCTCAACGTCTTTGCCGTGCGTCACGAGCCACTCGACTTCACGCGCGCTCGCTGCGGCTACAGGAACATCTGGGAGCCTCCCGCCAGGGATGGCCGCAACGTCATGGTCGAGAAGGTAGGCGGCTCCGGTATAGAACGGCTCCGCCGTGACGATCAACCCCAACATGGGGCGGTCGGTTGGGATGTTCGTGAACGCTGAGTGATTGTCAGCGAGATGGCTGACCGTACGGGTCAACTGCCGCCGTGCGCCGCCTAGGGTCTCGCTGAGCGAGTTCATCAGCGTCGCATCGCCGGCCCGTGCTGCCGGGCCGAGGCGGCGAGACTTGACCTCAACCAAGATGACCAGATTGGGCAGGATCACAAACCAGTCAACGCTCTTATGACCGCCACCCTTGCCGAAGACAATCTCGGGTTCGACCTCCGCGTCCTCGATCAGTCTGAGTTGTCGACCAATGTAGTGCTCGAACAGACCTCCGAGATCATCCGCGAAAGCCTTGCCGTGCTTGGTCATCCCGGCGTAGTACAAGCCTCCCGGCGTGACCGTCCGCATGATCAGACGGGTCGCTGGGGCAACCGGCTCTCCGTCGCCCATGTCCACGAACGGCGTCGCCATCAACGGGTTGTAATCGAACCGGGCCGCTGTGGCTGTTCCGACCGAGTGGTCGTTGAAAGCAGTCCGAAACCCTGCGGGTGTCGTGGTAAGTCGAGAGGCGATCTTCTCTATGTTCGTCCGCGGATAGAGCTTGAGCACTTCAGTGAAGTTTGGCTGATCCAGCCAGCCAGGCTTGTATGCTCCACCGTTCTGGAAGGCACCCACTTGGAGGAAGAACGTCGCGCCCATCGCCTCGCGGAACGGAACTCCGTCGAGCATGTCCGCCAGCGAGTCCTCCGTGATCACTCGGGTCTCGACGTCGGGCAGGCCCTCGACCATCCAGGCGTGTGAGCGAGCAAGTTCCTCGAACATCGACTCCTGGTAGGGGAACTGCTCGTACGTGACCCGAGTCATCAGTCTGACGAGAAAGTCCGCGGACCCGACATCGGCATCGTCGATGTCCATCGCGATCTGGAACTTGTGCATCAGCTTCTGCAGCGCCGTCTCATCGACGGGCTTCGAGCGATACTCATTGCCGTATAGAAGCGAATCTCGCGCGGCCGCAGCCAATCCCCACGGCGGCATCCGATGTTTCACAGCATCTGAGTACGGCGGTTCGCCAAGCGCTGCCGAGGCCCGCGCGATCGCCGGGATCAGCTCGCTGGGTTTGAAGGTGCGGCACGCTTGAGTGAATGCCGAGTAGGGCAAGCCCGGGTCGCGCGAGAAGCTCACAGACGCCCGTGCCCTTCGGAACGCCGTTGTCTAAACCTCGAGCGAATCCTCCACGCGAGAGTGACGCTCAACATGGTGTTACGGGCGACCGCAAGGTCGGCTGGCGCAGTCAAGACGCGTCCGGGAGGAGCACGTCTTCGATGACACCTGAGCTTGCAGATGTACGTACGCGCAGGGTGGGCACGTACCTTGCGCGGTAGTCGTCACCGTCGATGGGGTCGGAGTCGTCCCATTCATGGACTACTACGCGCAAGGTGTTCGTCAATCGCCCAATGAGAAGCGCAAGTGGGAACGGGCACCGCAGCAGGAGATGCACCTCGGCGTTGGAGTTGTCGTTCGACAGGGCACGGATGTGCGCGGCGACATCAGCGGCGATCAGGCCTGCATCAGCGGGGTCGAGGAGTGTGCCGCTCGCACTTGTGATATGACGCCAGGCCGCGAGAATCGGCCTATGATCTTCGATATAGCGGGTGAAGGCGGTGTCGCTGCGTTGGGGCAGGAGATCGACATACACGGCTACGGAGGGGCGGCCGGTCGTGATTGCAGATGGATCGCCGCCTTGATCTGCGATTTGCACTTGCGGTTGCGTGATGAACCGCGCTTCGCCATCGCTCGCCCAGGTGGTGCCCTGTTGGTCGATCACGTCCATGTGTCCGATTCGAGACGAAGGTAAGCCCGCCCCGACCGCGAAGGCCACTGAGAGATGAGCCCCTCCAGCAACACGTAGGCGATGTGCCCCGGAACGGGTCACGGCATCGGGGAGGAGACCGATGGTGTGCTTGAGATCTCGGAGCCCATCGGCGCTCGGAAGCCGTTCGTGAGCGGAGGGCCTGAGCCGGATGTCCAGTTCGTCACCGGTTCGGTCATAGACCTGTGGGGTATTCCTGGTCTGGAGGCTCAGGTGGAACGTCTGGTCGGTTGCCTCGATTCGCTTGCGAAGAGACGCGATCCGGTGCCAGACCAAACCGCGGATCAATGCCAGCAGGCCATCGCGCTCGGCGGATTGCTGATCTACACCGCTCAAGGTGCCGGGACGAATCTCTAGGAGCCGGTCAGGAGCGTCGTAATCTGTTCCGCCGTCGTCTTTTTTCACCGAGTTGATGATGCCGAGTGCAAACACTTCGTGGTCGCGGTGTAGCTCAAGGAGTCGGGGTGCTTCCAGCGTCTTCACGACTCTGCTGTTCACCACGTCCGGTGTCGTCACGAGAACGCCGCCGGAGATGCCGGCCGCTATCGCTTGCTTGAGTCGGGCCTCGGTGTCGCCTGGCGGCAGATCGTCTCGGTCCCGCCAGACAGGGATGCCGGCGGCCCGGAGGAGCCAGGCGAGCTCCCCAGCAACACCAGTACCGTCTTTCTGGCGGTACGAGATGAAGACGGGGTCTGCCGGGTCAGGGGCGGCGGAATCGGATGTCATGGCGTCTCCTTGTGTTCTTCAGTTACGAAGGTGGCGTGCCTCACCGCGTCACTGGCGTGCGGGCTGTTTACAGCAGGCGCCGTAGGAAGCCTCTCGGGTACCACTGGCAAGATGCGGTCCCGTTCTACGAGCCAAATTGCAACAACCACTCGTGCCGATGAATCGAATCCAGCGATGATCGCGACGAACTTGTCGAACCCCAGTTCGGGGTCGTGCAGATGGCGCATGTAGGAGTGGAGATCAACCTCGCTCGGGGAGAGTCCTCCGCTCGGGTGGGTGTGCCATTCGCCAATCCACTGGCTACGGTCCTCCGACCAGGCGTAGTCCGCGAGACGCCGGGCATGGTCGAGGTCTCGCATGAAGGTGCGTTCGCCGCGGGTGGCGTTGGGTCCAGGTCCGCCGGCATGTCGGATGTCGATCCCTTCAGTCGCGTCCTTCCCGAGCAGGATGCCGCCAGTTTCGAGTCCATCGGCGGACCGCAACGCCTCGCGCGCGATCGCGCTGAGTGCGACGTCAGTGATCGTCACCGGAGGCAGCTCCCTTCGACCTGTCATCCTGGCGAGCAGGTCGGGCACGATGCACGGGGTCTGGGGATGGACGACCACTGAACATCGCCGGCTTGGCTGAGGTCGAAAGGGGCTGCGAGGTCACCTGCTGGTCGGAGACCGATGATGGCGTGTTCCCCGGGAACCTGCTGGGTGTGGTCACCGTGAAGCGACTCCAGCAGTGTCGCGATCGCTACTTTTGCGGCGAACGTGCCGACGTATCGGAGATCAGGTGGCACAGCCGTCATCGGCTGGTGGATGCGCCCGGTGCCGTAATCCAACTCCTGATCCGCCTCAGCGTCCATCGCTCCCTGATCTGCAAGCTGCTGCCGTAGACAGAGGAGACATCCGAACCGGGGTGTTGGTCGCAGCCTGATGACTTCTCCGATCGAGCCATTGTCGAGCACGCACGCCAAGATCGCCGGCTTCCGTGCGCGCCTGGAGAGGTGGCTGACGACACGCCTGGGAGCAATACCGTCTGCGGCACAGAGCACCAGATCGACGCGGTCGACGATGGGCCGGATGTAGTGGGCCTCGGCAACCACGTCGCGTCGGTGGGCAACCACTGTCTGTTGCGGCCAGTGCTGGGCGAGGTGATCTTTCATGGCCGCCACCTTGAACCGACCGACGCTTTCGGCGCCGAGAGTGTGGCGGAGCATGTTGTGCCAGAGGAATCGGTCCGGGTCGACAAGTTCCACATGTCCGAGTCCGTATCCTGCGAGCGCCTCTGCTGCGGCGCTCCCGATGCTGCCGCAGCCCACGACCATGATGCTGTTGGCGGCGAGCTGCTCGATCGGCCACTTGCCAGCCAACTGTGCCAGGCCAAGAACTTCTGGCTCGATCTCGATAGCGAGCGGTTCCACACCGCTGCGCCGGACAGCCCAGCCCGCAAACTCCGAGGCACCGGCCTCCACCAGCTCCGGTGGAAGATCGGAGTCGTGAGTGACGACCACGCCAAGGTTGTTGCCGGGGTCGGCAACGCCCGGCACCAGCTCCCTGAATTCTTTGAACCCTATGGAGATATCGGGGCGTCTGGACAAGAAGAGATGGTGAAGATGGGCGTCGTTCGGTGCCACCCTGATCCACTGAGCCGCATGGTGGGGGTCACCTGAACGAAGCGCGGCGTACTCGCGTGGGACTTCGGCTGGAAGACGGATGTCTTTGCCGGTTTCCACGGTCTGGACGACGTACATATCGTCCGCGGGAACGCGGCGGAGCACCAGCGATCCGCCCGACAGGTCGGAGCCTGCGATCTTGGTGACCGCGTCTCTGGGCATCACGATGTAGGGGTTACGAGGAGACATTTGTGTCTCCCGCCCCGGTCGGGTCCGGTGTTGGAGCTGCTCGCTGAATCGCTCGGTCAATCAGGTGGTCGTGCGAGGGGTCAGAGACGATGCCATTGACCGACATCTCATTGATGACTCCAGCCTTCATGAGGGCGTACTCGATCCGCCAGCCCGCCGCCTTCGCCAGAAGCTCGGTGAGGCTGGCCTCGGGCTGCCAGCCGCCATCGCTCTGGAGCAGACAGAGCGATCCTCCTGGAGCTACGTGCCATGCCGACTGTGTCTGTTCCCAGATCGACGGCTCCGGATCAAGGGAGTAGATGGTCGGCGGAACCATCGGGTGGGCCGCGGAGTAGATGACGAGCACTCGCAGTTCCTGGTCCCCAAGCAGCTCATCGAGAGCTTCGGGCTGTGGCCGCTCGAAAGGCCAGCGGGGGAGGACGCCGAGCCATCCGCCGTGCGGCAAGCCGTCGTCTGCTGGACTCTGGTATTCGAGCAACGGCGCGAACGCCTGGACCTCATTCTGATCGCGCGCCAATCGCACAGGTTCACGCTCAGTCCAGAGCACGGGGTTGAGCGCCGTGATGCCCGTGCCGCGATCCGGCACTGTTGCGTGAGTCATCCCTGCGGAGTGTCCTTCACCGGCCGGGGCGCAGCGGGCACGACCGCAGGCGCCGGGTTGCCAGTGGGGGCAGGAGGCTTCGGGAAGTCGTCCCCAAACACCTCACCCCAGTGCTTGATCGCAGCCGCAGTGTCATTGTTCGCCTGTGCCTGGAACGCCTTGATGGCGTTGTCTCGTGCGGACCGCAGAGCGTCGGCGAACTCGCCGTAGTCGATATCAGGCTGAATCGGTCCACAGAGCCCAGCAGGATCGGCGACTTCGTTCCCGCCCTCAATGTGGTAGCAGGCGCTCACGAAGAACTGCTTGATCGCAGCGGGCTGGTTGACGTCCGTCGGCAGGAAGTCGAGCGCGAGGACCTCCATGACGAGAGACTTGATCTTGGTGTCTTGCTCGGCAGCCCACCACTTGAGCATCCGAACAGTGCCAGCGAACTTGTTCCACTGTGCGTGCCTATCCGCGACCTCGGCGATTAGGAACTCGGGGTCGCAAGCGACCCAGTCTTCTGAGAGCGCTTCAGGAATGAGGAGCCGCCCATCGCGGCGAAGTGCTGGCATGGCATCAACCGTGAAAGCGTCAGGATCATCGGGGTCATCCAGGAAGCACTTGACGGCATGGTTGCGCCACCGGGCCAGTCGGACCGCCTGGTCGTGTGTGCCGTTAGTCGCTCCGAGCAAAGTGTTGACACGCTCGCGGGTGTGATCGAGAGCGTCCGCAGCGGAGCCTCCCAGTGATCCCCACTCAGGATGTTCGTCCTGATCGAAGACGACGATCACATCGACGTCATGGATCGGGTCCTTGTGTGTCCCTCGCGCGAGCGATCCGGACGCTAGGACTTCCTCCACATCGTCCTCGGTGCCGAAGGCGCCCTTGAAGAGATCGCGGCGAGCGCGCGCTTCGCGGACGTGTGTGATGTCAGCGTTCACGACGTTCTGAAAGGTCCTGAAGGCGTCCGTCACGCTCATAGTCGTTCTCCTGGTTGGTTCGTCTGTTCGATCACCGTAGTTACTGCCACCGACATTGCTGCGTCGAGCAGGGTGCGGCTCGTTGCTACTTCTTCTTGCCGCGCTTGCCGGTGGTCTCGTTGGTCGTGGTCTTCGGGTGACGCCTCACCGTGGACTGCTTCACGAACCGACCCGTGACCGCGCTGCGCCCTCGCTTGCCTGCCATGCTCCTCACCTCCTCAGCGTTCTAGACTCGATGCTGCGTTTCAATTCTAACACACTCCGTGTCGGACGCGACGTGCTGTCGCAGATGTGACACACTGGTTGCATGGCCAAGACCACGATCAACACGGCCGCGCTCTACTCCGCCCTAGACGCCGCGCGTCAAGAGCGCCAACTCTCCTGGCGAGCGCTAGCTGGCGAGATCGGCGTGAGCCCTTCTTTGCTCTCCCGGCTCGGCAACGGCCTCAAGCCGGACACCGACGGCTTCGCCACGATCATCGCCTGGCTCCGCCTTCCGGCCGAGGACTTCTTCGAGCACGAGGGAGAACGTGACGCCAACGACGACCGCGAACCCGACCTCATGGCCCAGCTCGCACCGCTCCTGCGCGCCCGGAAGGACCTCAGCGAGACCGACGTCAAGTACCTGCAACAAGTCATCGGCGCGACCATCGAACGTGCACGGGCCCAGGGATGACTCGTGCGTCGAGGATTCAAGACCGAGGCGAAGAGTCTCGCGCTGGAGCTACGGGCCGAGATCGGCCTCGACGCCCATGCGCCGTTCGACCCCTACGCCTTCGCGTCTGAGTACGGCATCCCCGTCGTCCAACTCAGCGACCTCGATGGTGTGGCGCGCGACCACTTCCTGCGAGCGGACGGAAGCGCACTGTCCGGGGCGCTGATCCCGAACGGGAGTGGCGTGGTCATCCTGGAGAACGACGCTCAGCCCCTGACCCGTCGTCGCACCACCATGTGCCACGAACTCGCCCACGTCGTCCTGGAGCACAAGTTCGGCGTCTCTCTTTCCGACGAGCGGAAGTGCGGGCTCGGCGGCGACCAAGAAGCCGAAGCCGACTGGCTCTCAGGGGAGATGTTGATTCCCAACGACGGAGCATTCCGGCTCGCCCGAGCGAACGCCACCGACGAGGAGGCAGCAGATGCCTACGACGTCAGCTTCGCCGTCGCCCGCTGGAGGATGAATCACAGCGGCGCTCGCAAGGTCATGGAACGCGCTCGCGCCAAATGGGCCAACACACCCAGCTCCTACCGATAACCGCGATCCAGCTACCGGCGATCGACCCGTGCTCGGAGCGAGTTCGCCCGTCCCTTCCGTCCTGTCCGGCCCGGGCGTAGACTCGGCGTTGAGGCGGATTTCTCCTCTGTAGCGCGCCGCTCGCGGCAGACCCCTGGGTCACTCTTCAACGCACTGCCTCACCAGATGCACTGTGCGATGGAGAGGAAAGACCATGATCCGTCTGATCTGGGCCGTCAGCGTCCACACCCGCTACTTCCTGCGACGCTACATGCCCACCAACATCCTGCTGGATGCGATCCGCACCCGCCGTGGTTTGAAGTGGGGTATCCCCGCGATGCTTCTGGCGATCCCGTACGTCCTGATTGCGAACGTCTGTGTCCAACTCATCGAGGACGGCGCCCCCGGATGGTTCCACCTCATAGTGCTGTGGGCAATCTGGAACATGCTCAAGATGCTCTGGATCGGGCCGGTCAGCGCTGTGCTCCTAATCCGCGCCCGTGTCCGCGAGTCCGTCACCGCCCGTCGCGAGCGCGCCAACTCGCCCGCCGAAGCAGACGACGCCGAAGAGCGTGCCGTGGTGAACGCGATAGGTATCCGGTGAGGTGTGAGAACTCAGGCACCTGGCCGGCGACGACCGCCAGCACGGATCGTCCCACCGCACGCGATCACCGCCGACCGCACGGCCTCGTTGCTGACTGCGTGTCGCGCGGCGACCTGAGCGAGCGTCATCCCACCCGCATAGAGATGAGCGGCGTCCTGTCGGATCGCGTCCGGCAACTCCGGTCGACGCGCTGCCAAGCCCGCCTGCCGAGCTATCTCCCGCACAGTGCCGCGGTGCACGTTGAACCGCGCCGCCAGCTCCCGCACGGGCACACCATCGGCGTACCCGGCGATCAGCTCGGCTCGATTCGAGACGCTTAAACGGGTTTGAGACTGACGCGATTTCCCACGCACGGGACCGCGCTCATCGGTCATCCGAGCATCCCGAGCGCGCGGCCGACGAGCCCGAGAACCCCGTAGCACACGGGAAATCAGCGATCCGAGCGGCTTCCGGGGGTTTGAGAAGCTGCTACGGAGGTCCACACGTGTACGACGTCGGGCACCGCCCCCAGGGGCGACGGTGGCCGGAGGGAGCTGAGCGCCGTGGTGCGGTCCGGGGCCACGGGGTCGGCATACCGTTCGTGGACCCCCTTCGTCCTGGTGGCGGTGGTGGTCGGGGTCGCGCTCATGTCGAGCGCCACCCCCTCGCCCCTCTACGTCGACTACCAGGAGTCCTGGGGCACCAGCGGGACCATGATCACGGTCGTCTACGCCGTGTACGCCCTCGCGGTCCTCATCCCCCTGCTGTTCCTCGGTCGGCTCTCCGACGCGATCGGTCGACGCCCCGTGGTCATGGCCGGCCTCGCGCTCGTCGGGGCCAGTATGGGGCTGCTCGTGGTGGCGCCCGACGTGGCCTGGCTGATCGTCGCCCGGATCGTGCGGGGGATCGGCGTCGGGCTGGTCACGAGCTCGGCGGGTGCCGCGCTGGTGGAGCTGCACCCCCGCCGGGACGCGAGGGTCGGGGCCCTGGTCAACAGCTCCACGCTCAACTTCGGGATCGCCGCCGGCGTCCTGCTCGCGGGGGCGGTGGCCACCTGGTCGCCCGCCCCGCTGGTCCACCCGTACCTGGTGATCGCCGTCGCGTCGGCAGTGCTCCTGGTGGCGGTGCCCGTGGTGGTGCCGGAGACGGCCGGCTTCGGGCCCGCAGGCCTGCGGGACGCCGTGCGCCCCCAACGCATCTCGGTCCCGCCGAGCATCCGCCCCACCTTCGCGCTGGCCTCGGTGTGCGTGCTCGTCTCCTGGTCCGTCGGCGGCGTGTTCCTGGGGCTCGGTGGCGCGCTCACGCGCGAGATGGTCGGCCGGTCGGACTACCTCCTCACCGGCCTGGTGGTGGCGTTCCTCCAGGGTGCTGCGGCGCTCGCCCAGCTCGGGTGGAATCTGCGGGCCGGGTCCTGGTCCTGGCGCAGCGGCGTGACGGTCGGTGTCGTGACGCTCATCGCGGGGCTGGTGGCGGCCTCGCTCGCCGTGGAGGCGGGCTCGATCGTCGGACTGACCGCCGCCGCGGCCGTCGTGGGGATCGGCATGGGCCTGCTGTTCCTCATGGGCTCGGTGCTGGCGGCGCGGGACGTCCCCGACGGGGTGCGCGGCGAGGTCATCTCGGCCTTCTTCGTGGTGGCCTACGTGGCGCTCGGCATCCCCGCTGTCCTGGCGGCCTTCCTGGCCGAGATCATCGGCCTGGGCGCCGCGTACCACCTGCTCGCCGCGGCGGTCGGCCTCACCGCGGTCGGCGCACTGATCACCGTGAAGCGCTCGGTCAGTCGCTGAGCGACTGCGCGGCGGCGGCCACGCCGAGTGCGGCGAGGCCCGTGCGGACGCGGTCCGACAGGATGAGCGCGCGGATCCCCGCACCGGTGATCCGGCCGTTGGCCACACCGACGTGCAGGGGCACGGCCACGGCGGCGGTCAGCGCCGGGACGGCGGCCGCCGACGCACACGCGATCGCCGTGGCGACCCTCCCGCGCTGCTCGCGGGAGCGGATCGCCCCGTAGGCCGTCCAGCCCGCCGCACCGAGGGACGAGGTGTAGACGGCGATCGCGGCCGGGGTGATGCGCCGCGCGTGCTCGGCCTGACGCTCGGACAGGTCGTGGGAGGGGCCGTCGAACAGCTGCGGGTAGACGTCGGAGGTGACCGCGGACTGCAGGCCCAGATGCACCGCGGAGGCGGTGAGCAGGGCCAGGCGCCCCGCGCGCAGGGTCGGGTCGGGTCCCGCAGGGCGTCGGCGCTTCATGCCCGCCACGCTACCGCTCGCCGGACCTCCCGAGTACGGCCCGGCCCTCGCCGTCGTCACCCATGACGCGCGCGGTGCGCAGGACGACCCGCCACCCGCGGTCCGCGGCCTCCCGCGGTCCGCGGCGTTCGAGCTCCCACCGGCTGGCCGTCACCCGCAGCACGGTGAACCGCCCCGGCCTCGAGGAGCGGACCACCAACTGTGTGTACCCGGTGGCCACGGCGCGGTCGCCGTCCACGAGCACCACGGGAAGGCTCGGGACGTGCCCGCAGCCGTGGGCGATGAGCCCCTGGTGGTCGTCGCTGCGCACCATCTCGACCAGCCCGTCGTGGCCGTCGAGGCGGCCGGTGTCGACGTCATAGACGCCGTCGGAGGTCCACAGTGCGGCGACCCCGTCGGCGTCGCCTGAGTCCACGCGTGGGGAGTACGCGCCGAGGATGCGCAGGATCGCGAGCTCGTCCTCGGCGGTGGCCAGGCGGCCTTCGGTCTCGGCGATCCGGGCCTCGACGGCGGCGAGGCGCGCATCGAGCGCGTCGGGGGAGGAGGGGCCGGGGGAGGAAGTCATGCGATCCATATTAATGCGCCGCCTCACCGGGTGAACACGTTATAGTTTTGTTCATGACGGACACCGGTACGCAGACCCGTCCCTCGCTCGTCACGGCCGACGTCGTGGTGGTGGGGATGGGCATCGCAGGAGCCTGCGCGGCGATCGAGGCCGCTGAGGCCGGGGCGCAGGTCATCGTCCTCGAGGGCGCCTCGGGGCCCGGCGGCTCCTCGGCGCAGTCCGGCGGCGAGGTCTACCTCGGCGGCGGCACCAGCACGCAGCAGGCGCTGGGGGTCGAGGACACCGAGGAGGACATGCGGGCCTTCCTCACGGCCGCGCTGGGACCGAACGCCGACGAGGACAAGATCGCCGACTACTGCGCGGGCGCCGTCGAGCACCACGACTGGCTGCTCGACCACGGTGCGGTGTTCAACCACAAGCTCTGGGACACCCCCACCTGGATGCCGGGCGACGACTCCGGGCTCATGTGGATGGGTGAGCGGGCGCAGCCGTTCGCCTCCCGTGCGCGGCCCGCTGCCCGCGGGCACCGGCCCCCGGGCCCGAACTTCGCCGGGAACCTCCTCATGGACGCGCTCGTGGCCACCGCGGAGAAGGCGGGCGTCACCCTGCACTGCGACATCAAGGTGCGGTCGTTGATCGTCGAGGGCGGCCGGATCGCCGGGGTCCGCGCGACCGAGTTCGGCGCCGAGCGCGAGTACCGCGCCGGCCGGGGGGTCGTCCTGGCCACCGGCGGCTTCGTGGACAACGAGCGGATGCTCGAGCAGTGGGCCCCGCAGCAGCTGGGCAAGGACAAGGTCTCCGACGGCCGGGACGACGGTACGGGCATCGAGATGGGCATGGACGTGGGCGGCGCGGTGCGGCGCATGCACCTGACCGAGACCGCGATGCTCATCATCCCGCGGCTGGTGGTGGGCGGGATGCTGGTCGACGGCGACGGCCAGCGCTTCATCAACGAGGAGGTCTACCCGGGCCTGTACTGCCACGCCGCGGTGCACCACCGGCCCGGGCCGGTGTGGGTGATCGTCGACGAACAGGGCATCGACGAGGTGCCCGAGTCCGAACTGTGGGGGATGCGGCCGATGCACGCCGCCGAGACCATCGAGGAGCTCGCCGAGGACTGCGGGCTGCCCGCCGACGCCCTGGCCGACACGCTCCGCCGTTACAACGCGGGGGCCGGGGTCGGCGACGATCCCCAGTGCGGTAAGAACGCCGAGTGGCTCCGGCCGCTCCGGCCCCCGTTCGGCGCCTACCCGACGGGCGCGGGCGGACCGGAGACGTTCAACGGGCTTCCGCTCAAGCCGCAGGGCTTCACGCTCGGCGGCCTGCACACCGACACCGATTCGAGGGTCCTCGACCGTGCCGGGGCGCCGATCCCGGGACTGTTCGCCGCCGGCCGCTGTACGCACGGCCTGCACGGCGAGGGCTACATCTCGGGCACCTCGCTGGGCGACGGGTCGTTCTACGGTCGTCGCGCCGGCCGGGGCGCCGCACGGGCGTGACCGGGGAGCGCTCGACAGTGCCGGGGTCGGTGCCGGCGCGGCGCGAGAGGCCCGTCGTCGACCGGGGCCCGCTGGACCCCGCCCGCGGCCCCGGGACACCGGTGGACAGGATCGACGACGACGACGAGGGCGTCTTCGCCCTGGTCGAGCAGCTGCGGAGGATCCGCGCGCTCACCACGGGCGGGGTGTTCGACACCGACCTGGGCCCGCTCACCGAGCGGCTGCGCGGGGTGGCCGACGAGCTGGAGGCCGCATCGGCGGGCGTCGAGCGCAGGCAGGCGCGGACCTGGGCCCGCTCGGACTACGTGGCCAACTGCCCGGTGATGGGGCGCGCCAACGCGGTGGCCCCGCACGTGGAATTCGAGCTGCTGCCCGACGGCACGTTCCGGGGGGAGACGACGCTCGGCCTGGAATACCAAGGGCCACCCGGCTGTGTGCACGGCGGCATCGTGGCCCTGGTGTTCGACGTGGTGCTGGGACGCGCCAACTTCCATGCGGGGGCCTCCGGGATGACCGTGTGCCTGGACGTGGACTACCACTCGCCCACGCCCGTCCTGGAGCCGCTCGTGATCACGGGGCGACAGGTTCACGTCGAGGGCCGCAAGATCTGGTCGCAGGGGGCGATCCACACAGGCGGGCGCCTCTGCGCGACGGCCGAGGGCTTCTTCGTGGAACCCGGTGAGCTCCTCACGGACAACCGCCGTCGTCTGGCCGGTGGGGGCGCCGAGTAGCGTCAGGGCGCGTGACCGATCCAGCGAACATCGACGACACCGCCGGCCGCCCCTTCCTCGTCCAGCCGGACGACCCGGCGGGGGCCACCGAGCTCGCGCGCCAGCTCCGGCGGATCCGGGGGCTCGTCTCCGGGGCGCGCTTCACCGACCTGTCGGCGGAGGTGGAGGCGGCCCGCGAGCTGGCCGACCGCATCGAGGCCGCGGCCACCCCGTTCCCGCCGGCCGAGTACGAGTCCTGGGGCATCCCCGAGCACCTGGGGTCCAATCCGGCCAACGGCGCGCGCAACCCGGCCGCGCCGCCCCTGGAGCCGGTGGTCTTCCCGGACGGGACCGTCCGCGCGGACGTGACGCTGTCCGTGGCGTTCCAGGGCCCGCCCGGTTGCGTCCACGGTGGGATCGTGGCGCTGCTGTTTGACGAGATGCTCGGCCTGGCCAATGCCGCGGCCGAGCATATCGGGATGACGGCCGACCTGCAGATCACCTACTCGGCGCCCACGCCGCTCGACGTCCCACTGCGCTTCGAGGCCCGGCAGGGGGAGATCGACGGCCGCAAGATCTGGTGCGCCGGGACGCTGTATGCCGGCGAGACACTGTGCGCCTCGGCGGAGGGCCTGTTCATCACGCCCCGGTGGTTGGTAGACGCCGACCAGAGCCGTCCGCTCGAGGGCTGAGCCGCTCAGGCGTCCCCGCGCAGGGCCTTCATCCGCTTGGCGGCCCCGGCGACGATCCGGCCCCGGTCGGTGCCCGAGGACCACGCCACCTGCTTCTGGTTCTGCTCTCCGCCGACCACGTGCACGGGCCCGAGCGTGAGGGATTCGAGGACCTCGCGGGCCACGTCGGCGGGCTCGCTCACGGTCATGCCCGGCAGGTCCATGTCCAGCCCGGCCCGGACCATGGCGGGGGTGCGGGTCACGCCGAGGATCACCTCGACGACGTCCACGCCGTGCTCGCGCATCTCGAGCCACAGCCCCTCGACAAAGACACGGCTGAACGCCTTGGCGGCGGAGTAGATGCTCATGTCCGCGTGGCCGAGGTAGCCGGCCATCGAGCCCATGACCACGACACCGCCGCGGCCCCGCTCGCAGAGGCCGGGGGCGAAGTTCCGAATGATCTCCATCGGAGAGGTGATGTTGAGGTCGATGACCTTGTTCACCTGCTCCATGTCGGACCGGGCGAACTCGGCGCCGTAGGTGTTGGCGCCGGCGTTGAGGATGACCAGGCCGATGTCCAGGTCGGCGCAGGTGGCGGCGATGCCCTCGGTGGCGCCAGGGTCGGTGAGGTCCACGGACAGGGTTCGGCACTCCACGCCCTTGGCGCGCACGGCCCCGGCGGTCTCCTCGAGCGGGCCGGATTTGCGGGCGATGAGGACCGACGAGACGCCGGCCTCGGCGAGGAGCAGCGCGATCTCGGCGCCCACGCCCTCGCTTCCGCCCACGACGAGAGCCCACGGACCGTAGGTGGCTGGATCGAACGGCTTCGGATTGACGGGTGTCGACATAAACTCCAGGGTATGGCCAAACACAGCAATAGTCCCGGAATCGGGAGAGGTCCGATTCCCCGGATCGACAGTGCGGACGATTTCGACTTCGAGAGTGTGCGACGGAAGCTGGGGGACACGTTCGAACCGCAGCCGGTCCCGGAGCTCCCGCCGTCGGACCCGGACCTCGACCGGACGGTCGCCGAACTGCGCAGACTGCGCGACGCGGTGGGCGCACTGGCGAACTCCGAGGTCGAACTCGGGGACGTCGCGGATCGGCTGGGGGAGGTCGCGGACATGCTGGAGCCGCGGGTGCCGGACCCGGCCACGCGGCTGGAGAACGTGTGGCGGGGCTGGGGCACCCGACGGTCCAACCCGGTCGGCGGGCCGGAGAACCCGCTCGCCCCGCCGGTCGACTTCATGGCGTGCGACGACGGCTCGGTGCGGGCCGAGGTGACGCTCGGCCCCGTCTACCAGGGCCCGCCCGGTTGCGTGCACGGCGGCGTCAGCGCGCTGATCATCGACCACATGATGGGGTTGGCCAACCACTGGGGCGGCCGCTACGGGATGACCGCGCACTACGAGATCGACTACCGGTCGCCCACGCCACTGCTGGAGCCGCTCGGCTTCCGGTCGTGGGTGTACGAGGTGGACGGCCGCAAGACGTGGACCAAGGCGACGATCCACGCGGGTGACCGACTGTGCGTGGAGGCGACGGGGCTGTTCCTGGAGGCGAGCGTCCCGGTGCCGGGTCAGCCCGGGAAGAAGTCGATCAAAGGCGACGTGGGCTGAGCGCGGTCCGGGGGCCTGCGCGCTGCGGCGCCGCCACGCCCGGGCTCAGCTCTGCAGCTCGCCCTGGACGACTCCCCTGAGGTACGGCACCACGACCTCGGTGAGCCCGGAGGCGAGGTCGTCCGGGTCCTCCGGCGGCAGGGAGATGAAGCTGATGCCCACCCGGGCGATGATCGAGGCGGCCAACTTGGCCTGCTTCTCCTGGATGCCCATCCAGCTCTGGGACAGCGCCGGGGTGAGCACCTCGGTGGCGCGCTCGATGAGTGGGCCGGCCTCGGTGGTGACCAGTCGGAGGAGCTCGGGCTTGATCTCGCCGGTGACCAGCGCACGCACCAGCGGGTCACGGCTGCTGGAGCGCAGGAAGCCGTTGATGCCCTCCTGCAGCGCCAGTTCGATCTGACCCGGGTGGCGCTCGATGGAGTCGCGGATCTCCCCGGCGAACGTCTCGGACAGCTGGAGCGCGTACGCCTGCGCGAGGCCCTGCCGGTTGCCGAACGTGCTGTACAGGGTCTGCCGGGAGAGGCCGGCGGCCTTGGCCACGTCGGACATGGTCACGGCCGACCAGTCCTGCGACTCCAGCAACTCGTGCATGGAGTTGAACACGGTCCTACGCAGAGAGGACCGCTCCCCCCGTCCAGCGGGTCGGGAGCGGTCTCTCTTCGATCTGCGCGGCGCCATGGGGACCATTGTGGCTGATCGGCCGCGCCACGTGGTCGGTGGCTAGGTGACGGGGCGGAAGTCGATCTTGTCCCGGACGCCACAGGCGGAGCAGCTCCAGGTGGCGGGGATGTCCGCCCAGGGGGTGCCCGGGGGGAATCCCTCGCGCGGCTCCCCGGCCTTCTCGCTGTAGTGGTGGCCGCAGTTGGGGCACACGTACTCGCCGGTCGGCGAGTGCTGGTCCGGCGCGATGTCGGTGTCGACGAGCACCTCGGGCTCCGCCACCGCGGTCGCCCCCGCGCCGTACCGGGCGAGGACCTTCTCGCGCTTGGCGGGCTGGATGTTGGCGCGGGTGATGTCGCCGTCGTAGTGCGCCAGGACCCGCTTGTCCATGACCTTGCGCCACAGCGGCGGGAAGTAGGCGACACCGATCATGGCGGCGTAGCCGGACGGGAGCTGCGGGGCCTCCTCGAAGCTGCGCAGAACCTGGTAGCGGCGCATCGGGTTGGCGTGGTGGTCCGAGTGGCGCTGCAGGTGGTACAGGAAGATGTTGGTGACCAGGTGGTCGGAGTTCCACGAGTGCGCGGGGCGGCAGCGCTGGTAGCGACCGGACGAGGTCTTCTGCCGCAGCAGGCCGTAGTGCTCGAGGTAGTTGACCACCTCCAGCAGGGCGAAGCCGAGGATCGCCTGGGCGATCAGCCAGGGTGCCACCTGCCAGCCGAACACCGCGATGAGGGCGCCGAAGAGCACGACGGTCATGAGCCAGGCGTTGAGGTTGTCGTTGCGCAGCGTCCACGGTCCCTTGCCGAGGCGCCCGAGACGCTCCTTCTCCAGCTGCCACGCCGAGCGCAGCGAACCGAACACACTGCGCGGGAGGAACGACCAGAACGACTCGCCGAAGCGTGCGCTCGCGGGATCCTCGGGGGTGGCCACGCGGGCGTGGTGGCCGCGGTTGTGCTCGATGAAGAAGTGGCCGTAGCCGGTGGTGGCGAGCGCGATCTTGGACAGCCACTTCTCACTTCCCGCGATCTTGTGGCCCAGCTCGTGCGCGGTGTTGATGCCGATGCCGCCGGTGACGGATACGGTCCAGGCCACGCCGATCGAGCCGGCGATCCCGAGCCCGCCGTCGTAGCCGAGCCACGACAGATCGTTCGCGGTCCACAGGTAGCAGGCGACGATGAGCGAGGCGTACTGCAGCGGGATGTACAGGTAGGTGCACCACCGGTAGAACGGGTCCGCCTCGAGCTTGTCCATCACCTCGTCCGGCGGGTTCTGGCCGTCGGCGCCGACCTTGAGGTCGGCGAGCGGGATGGCGACGTAGACGAGGATCGGCAGCAGGAACCACGCCGCGGTGGCCGCGGGCCCCCAGCCGAGGGCGTTGAACCCGATGACGAAGGGCATCGAGAGGAACAGCCCGGCGGCCGGGATGAGGCCGAGCAGCCACAGGTAGCGCTTGGCATCGCTCCACGGGTACGGCTCCACCGCCGGGTCGTGGTGGTGGTGCTCGTGCGCCGCCTCGTCACCACCGTGGCGGATGTACTCGGTGCTGGACATCGTGAAGACCTCCGAACGGTTCAAGTGTGGCAAATGCCACTGCCTTGCCCCGAGGTTAGACAAACTGGCGGCAGATGTCTAGACACGGCCCCGGAATTTGTCCAAAGTGAGACCCGGCCGGCCGCCGTCGAGTACGACGAGGTGGGGCAGCCCGCGGAATAGGTCGGACGTCCGCATCGTTGTAGTGACCAGCCGTCGGGCCCCCTCCCCGACGAGGGGAGTGGAGATGGTGACGATGCAGCAGTCCGCGATGCGGGCGATGATGCGATCCGAGAGCGGCGACGTCCGGCTCGACCGCGCGGTGTTCACCCGCGAGAACTTCCGCAGGATCGGCGTCTTCGCCGGGCCGCACACCGCGCTCATCGTCGTCTTCCTCGTCCTGTCCGTGCTCGGCGCCGTCCTCGCCGTGGCCACACCGCTGCTGGCGGGGCGCGTGGTCACCGCGATCGTCGAGCAGTCACAGTTCCGGATCGTGTTCCTGCTCGCGCTGGCGATCGCCGCCATCGGGATCGCGGAGGCCGTCACCGCGGTGGTCACCCGCCTCTGGTCGGCGCGCATCGGCGAGGGACTGACGCTGGATCTGCGGCGCTCGGTGTTCGACCACGTCCAGACCATGCCGATCGCGTTCTTCACGCGGACCCGGACGGGCGCGCTGGTGAGCCGGCTCAACAACGACGTGATCGGGGCGCAGCGCGCCTTCTCGGACACCCTGTCCGGAGTGGTGTCCAACGCCGTCCAGCTCATCCTCACCCTCGTGGTGATGGCGGGTCTAAACTGGCAGCTCACCGTGCTGTCGGTCGTCCTGCTGCCCATCTTCCTGTTCCCCGCGCGCTACGTGGGTCGCCGCCTGGCGCGGCTGCGCCGGGAGGCCTCGGACCTCAACGCGTCCATGAACGACCAGATGACCGAACGGTTCAACGCCGGCGGCGCCACCCTGGTCAAGCTCTTCGGGCGGCCCGACGCGGAGTCGACGGAGTTCCGCACCCGCGCGGGTCGCGTGCGCGACATCGGCGTGCGGACGGCCCTGCTCATGAGCGTGTTCATGAACTCGCTCACCCTGGTCTCGACGCTCGCGCTGGCGCTGGTCTACGGACTCGGCGGCTGGTTCGCCCTCAACGGCACGATGGACGCCGGCTCGGTGGTGGCGCTCGCGCTGCTGCTCACCCGCCTCTACGGCCCGCTGACCTCGCTGGCCAACGCGCCCGTCGACGTCGTCGCGGCGATCGTGAGCTTCGAGCGCGTCTTCGAGGTCCTCGACCTGGAACCCCTGATCTCCGACGCTCCCGACGCCGTCGACGTCCCGGAGGGCCCGGTGGCCGTCGAGTTCGACGACGTCCGCTTCTCCTACCCGTCGGCGGACAAGGTCTCGCTGGCCTCGCTCGAGGAGGTCGCCGTCCTCGATTCCCGCGGTGGTCAGGAGGTCCTGCACGGGGTGAGCTTCCGTGCCGAGCCGGGGCAGATCATCGCGCTGGTCGGCTCGTCGGGCGCGGGCAAGTCCACCATCGCGTCGCTGCTGCCCCGGCTCTACGACGTGGACTCCGGCGCGGTACGGGTGGGCGGACTCGACGTGCGCGACGTGACCTCGTCGTCCCTGCGCCGGACCGTCGGGATGGTCACCCAGGACGGGCACCTGTTCCATGACACGGTGCGTGCCAACCTGGGCTTCGCCCGGCCCGACGTGTCCGACGACCAGGTGTGGGACGCGCTGCGGCGTGCGCGGCTCGACGGGCTGGTCCACACGCTGCCGGACGGGCTGGACACGGTGATCGGCGACCGGGGCTACCGCCTGTCGGGAGGGGAGCGTCAGCGCCTGACGATCGCCCGGCTGCTCATCGCCGAGCCGCCGGTGGTGGTCCTCGACGAGGCCACCAGCGCCCTCGACTCGACCAACGAATCCGCGGTGCAGGAGGCGTTGACGGAGGCCATGGTGGACCGGACGTCGCTGGTGATCGCGCACCGCCTGTCCACCGTCCGGGCCGCCGACCGGATCCTCGTGCTGGAGGAGGGCGACGTGGTGGAGTCCGGGAGCCACGCTGAGCTCCTCACCGCCGGCGGCCGCTACGCGGAGCTCTACAGCACCCAGTTCGCCGACCAGGAATGACTCCCGGGGTCAGCTCTCGAGGTACAGGCCCAGCTCGCGAGCGGCCAGGGCGGCGTACTTGGAGGTCTGCTCGAAGGCGGACTCCAGCGGCTGGGCGTCGGTGAGGTCGGAGATCTCCGCCCACCGCTCGGCCACGACCTCGGGGTTGCGGGCCTCCTCCGGCAGGAACACACCCCGGCTCTCGACCATCTGGGAGACGGCGAAGACGCCGGCGCCGGCGCCGAGGATGGTCTTGGTGGGCGCGTCGTCGCTCACCATGAACAGCGCGCCGGAGGCGATGGTCTCCGGGCCCATGATGTCGAGCACCTGCTGGGGGAGCAGGTCCTCGGTCATGCGGGTGGCGGCGGTCGGCGCGATGGCGTTGACCTTGATGTTCTTCTTGGCGCCCTCGATCGCGAGCGAGTTCATCAGGCCCACGAGCCCGGATTTGGCGGCGCCGTAGTTGGTCTGCCCGAAGTTTCCGTAGATGCCCGACGACGAGCTGGTCATGAGGATGCGGCCGTAGCCGGCCTCGGCCATGTGCGGCCAGACCGCCTTGGTGCAGTTGACCGAGCCCATGAGGTGGACCTCGAGGACCTTGCGGAAGTCCTCGTCGCTCATCTTGGCGAACGACTTGTCGCGCAGGATGCCGGCGTTGTTGATGAGGATGTCGATCCGGCCCCACGTGTCGATCACGGAGCTCACCAGGGAATCGACCGCGGACCGGTCGGTGATGTCGTGCCCGTCGACGATCGCCTCGCCGCCGGCCGCGGTGATCTCGTCGACGACCTGCTGGGCGGGGGAGGCGGTGCCGCCCTGGCCGTGCACGTCGCCGCCGAGATCGTTGACGACGACCCTGGCGCCACGCTCGGCCAGTGCGAGGGCGTAGGCGCGGCCGAGTCCGCCGCCCGATCCGGTGATGATCGCGACGCGGTCGGTGAAATCGATTGCGTTGGCCATGGGGGCTCCTGATGTCGGGGGAGGGGGTCCGCTCCCGATACTAAGCGCACCGCCTCCGCGGCCCGATGGTCCTCAGCCCAGCTCGCCCCGGACGTAGGACTCGAACGCCGGCAGGTCGAGGAAGCCGTGGCCCGACAGGCCGATCACGATCGCCGGACCGGTGCCCGGCTCCCCGGTGTGCCGCCGGGCCTCGGCGAAGGCGCCGGCGAGGGCGTGCGTGGACTCGGGCGCGGGGACGATGCCCTCGGCCTTGGCGAACTCGACACCGGCGGCGAACGCCACGTTCTGCTCCACCGCCATCGAGTCGAGCAGGCCGAGGTGCTTGGTGTGGCTGACCAGCGGCGCCATGCCGTGGTACCGCAGGCCGCCGGAGTGGATGGGGTCCGGGACGAACCCTTGGCCGAGCGTGTACATCTTCATCAGTGGCGTGAGCCCGGCGACGTCGCCGTGGTCGTACCGGAACTCGCCCTCGGTCAGGGACGGGCACGCGGTGGGTTCGACGGCCACGATCCTGGTGTCGGCTCCGGCGAGGTTCTGTCGGATGAACGGAAACGCGAGCCCGGCCAGGTTGGAGCCGCCGCCCGCGCAGCCGAAGACGAACTCGGGGGCCTCCTCGCCGAACATCTCGAGCTGCTTGAGCGTCTCCTCGCCGATGATGGTCTGGTGCAGGCACACGTGGTTGAGCACCGAGCCCAGCGAGTACCGGGTCCCGGCGTCCGCCGCGGCCACCTCGACGGCCTCGGACACCGCCATGCCCAGCGAGCCGGGGGTGTCGGGGTCCTTGGCGAGGAAGCTCCGGCCCGCTTCGGTGAGAGTGGACGGGCTCGGGTGCACGGAGGCGCCGAACGTCTCCATGAGCATCCGCCGGTACGGCTTGGACTCGAACGAGGCCTTGACCTGCCACACCTCGACGTCCACGCCGAAGGACTGGCCGGCGAACGCCAGCGACGCGCCCCACTGGCCGGCACCCGTCTCGGTGGTGAGCTTGGTGATGCCCTCGGCCGCGTTGTAGTAGGCCTGCGCGACCGCGGTGTTGGGCTTGTGCGAGCCCACGGGGCTCGTGCCCTCGTACTTGTAGAAGAGGCGTGCCGAGGTGCCCAGGGCCTTCTCGAGCCGGCGGGCGCGGTTCAGCGGGGACGGACGCCACAGGCGGTACACCTCACGGACCGGCTCGGGGATCTCCACGTACCGGTCCGGGGTGACCTCCTGCTCGATGAGCCCCGCGGGGAACAGGGGCGCCAGGTCGTCCGGCCCGAGGGGTTCCTTGGTCCCCGGGTGCAGGTGCGGCGCCATCGGCTCCGGCAGATCGGCCTGGATGTTGTACCAGTGGGTGGGCATCTCGCTCTCGGGGAGCAGTGCCTTGACCAGATCGGAAGCGGGGGCGTCAGACGTCATGCGGGGACCTCGGGAACTCTCGGAGGGACGGGACGACGTCTCATCCTAGGAGGTCACGGGCGCCGGCGGGGCTCCGGTCACCAACCCGGTAGCGGCGCCGGCCCGCCCCCGGGGGTCATTTCTCGTCGGAGTCCTCGGGCTGCGGGGCGGAACCGGCGGCCGGGCCCGGGGCCGCGCTGTCGGCGGCGGGGGCGGTGCCCGTGGTGTCGTCCTCGGCGGCGGAGGGCTCCGACGCCGCGGGTGTGGGAGCGACGGGCTGGTCCGCCGGCCCCTCCGGGTCGGCGGTGTCCATGGGAGCCGGCCCGGTGGTCGAGGGAGACGGCGTGGAGGTGGACGGCCGTGCCGGGGACGACGACGAGCCGGACTGCGGATCGCGCAGGAAGTAGGCGGTGGCGCCCGCGAGGGCCGCGCCCCCGGTCAGTCCGATGATCCACAGGGGCGCGAAGCGGCGCAGGACACCACGACGCTTGGCCGGGGGCGCCGAGGGCTCCACCAGCTCGGAGGCGTGCTCGCGCACGGTCGCGGCGTGCTGCTTGGCGTCCGTGGTGAGCGAGTCGAGGAGCTCGGCCCTCTCGGCACGCTTGTCGCGGGCGACCTGCAGTCCCCGGCTCGCGCCGAAGAGCGCCAGCCCTGCCGGCCCGCGGGTCGCGGCCACCGCGGCCTCGCCGAGGAAGCGGGGGTCCTTGAGATCGAACGCCTTGCGTGCGGAGTCCCGCGCGGTCCGGAGGTCCTTCTCCGCCTGCTTCTGTGCGTTCTTCGCCGCCTTGTGGGCGGCCTTGCGCTCGCTTCGTCTGCTCATGTGTCGATGGTTGCACAGCACTCGGACACCGACCACCTCCGCGCCGACGCCGCAGGTGGGGCCGTGGCAGGATGGAGGCCGTGAGCATCGCAACGCAGAAGGCAACCATCCACACCAACAAGGGCGACATCGCGGTCGAGCTGTACGGCAACCACGCGCCCGAGACGGTCTCGAACTTCGTGGGCCTGGCCGACGGTTCCAAGGACTACTCGCAGCCCAACGCCAAGGGCGAGAAGTCGGGCCCGTTCTACGACGGCTCGATCTTCCACCGCGTCATCTCGGGCTTCATGGTCCAGGGCGGCGACCCCACGGGCACCGGCCGCGGCGGCCCGGGCTACCAGTTCAAAGACGAGTTCCACCCCGAGCTGCAGTTCACCGAGCCGTACCTGCTGGCCATGGCCAACGCGGGCCCGGGCACCAACGGCTCGCAGTTCTTCATCACCGTCGGGCAGACCCCGCACCTGAACAACCGGCACACGATCTTCGGCAAGGTCGCCGACGACGACTCGCGGAAGGTCGTGGACGCCATCGCCGCCACCAGCACCGGTGCGATGGACCGTCCGACCGAGGACATCGTCATCGAGTCGATCGAGATCGCCTGAGAAACATCCTCGTCGACCTCGCACAGTGTCGACCGATCGCGCGCGACGCGGGAACCGGACATCCGGCCCCGCGTCGCGCGTGTAGTGAGGCGGACCAGTTGAGCACCCAGACCCGTGGTGGGGGCGGCGCCGTCGCCCGATTCTTCCGCCTGCAGCCGGTGACGGCGTGGCTGATCACGGCCTCCCTCGCCGTGTACGCCGCGACGGCCCTGCAGGCGCGCAGTGTGATGAGCAATCACCTGTCCCCGCTGTTCGAGGCGACCGCGTTGTTCCCGCCCGTGGTGGCGGTCCGCGACGAGTGGTGGCGCCTGCTCACCTCCGCGTTCCAGCACTTCGGGCCGCTGCACCTGCTGCTCAACATGTACATGTTGTGGATCCTCGGGCTGGCGATCGAACGCAGCATCGGGCACGCCCGCTTCCTCGCGCTCTATCTGGTGTCCGCCCTCGGCGGTTCCGTCGCGGTGATGTTCTACGGGCAGAACTCGCTGACGGCGGGCGCGTCGGGTGCGATCTTCGGTCTGATGGGGGCCTACGCGATCGTCGCCGCGGCGCTGCGCCTGGACATCAAGGGGATCGCGGTCCTCCTCGCGCTCAACATCGGCGTGAGCTTCGTGGTCCCCGGCATCTCGCTGGCCGCCCACCTCGGCGGCCTCGTGGTGGGCGCGATCGCGGCCGTCGCCCTGGTGGTCCTGCCCCGCAGGCTGCCCGGCCGCGTCGGGCGGGCCGGGCGCGAGACCGCGTCCTGGGCCGGTTACACCGTCGTGGTGGTCCTGGCGGCCGTGGCCGGCGTGTACGCCGCGGAGTCGATGACCCTCGCGTCGATCCTCGGCGCCTAGCTGTCCCGACAACGGACGTCGTGCTGCCCGGGGCCGCTACCTCTACCGGGTCGGGAACCCCAGCCGCCCGAGCGCGTCCACCACATCCCTGGGGTCGACGCCCAGGTCCATGCGGGTGAACACCTCCAGCTGCTCGAGACCGCTGTCGTCCACGTACTCGAGCCGCATCTGATGGTGTCGCATGCCCCACCGGGAGAAGTCGAGCGCGCGCACCTCCTCCACCGCGGAGCGGGGGATGAATTCCACTCTGCTGATCCGGCGCAGCGCGAGGTCTGAGTCCACCACCTCGATCAGCGGGCGCCGCAGCAGCTGGAGCACGCCCGACGGGATGAGGAACAGCGCCAGCATCCCGGTGATCACCAGCGCCAACGGGTCGTCGCCGAGCACCCCGATCGCCACGGCGCCGAACCCGCCCGCGATCCGGAGACCGGGCCACAGCGTCCCGGGGGACCACGAGTGTGCGCTCGGTACGGCCGCTGGAACCTCGGCATCGCTCATGCCCTCATCCTCCCTCATCTCGCCACGGCCCCGACTCCGCGATGTCCGTGTGATGTTCGTGCGATGTCCGCGCCGCCGGCACGCGCCGATAGTTATCCACAAGCGTTCTCCACACTGTGAATGAATGACACGGCTGGAGTTCGATTGCCGTTCGAGGGGTGGCGGTTCCTACCTGCGGCGGAGTCCTCGTCGTCGTCGTCGGGCGTTTATCCCCAGTGTGGACCGAGTTATCCACAGCGTGTGAGCGGGTGTGCACGCCCCGGTCAACACGACTCACTTAGCACATAAAACAATGGTGACCTGCAGCGATGCGGGCCGGAACCCATAAATGCAGGTCACCCCCCGCCAGTGGCGGGGGGTGACCTGTGGAAGAGGTTGTGGATTGACGAATCCGCGGCGCGACTACCGCCAGTTCATGGTCATGAGGAGACCGATGACGGCGATGCCGAAGCCGATCGCGAAATTCTGCCAGGTCTCGAGCGCCATCATGAACGGGATCTTCTCGCCGGCGATGTAGTAGAGGACGAGCCAGGCGAGGCCGAGGAGCATCAGGCCGAGCATCACCACGATGTACCAGCGCGCCGTGGGCGCCCCCTTGACCTTGACGGGGGTGCGGCTGACGGCGGCGTCCGTGTACTCGCTCTTCGACCGGACCTTCGACTTGGGCATGGCCGCATTCTATCAACCGTGTCCACCGCCGACGAACGCCCGGGCGCGCCGCAGTACGCTGCCGGCATGCGCATTCTCGTCGTCGACAACTACGACAGCTTTGTCTACAACCTGGTCCAGTATCTGGGTCAGCTCGGCGCGGCGTGCGACGTGTGGCGTAACGACGACGAGAGACTCTCCGGGCCCGACGGCGCGTTCGGCGAGGACACACTCCGCGCGGCGACCGCCGACTACGACGGCGTCCTGCTCAGCCCGGGCCCCGGCACGCCCGACCGGGCGGGGGCGACCATCCCGCTCATCCGTGTGTGCGGCCGTCAGGGCATCCCCGTGTTGGGCGTGTGCCTGGGCCACCAGGCGATCGGCGAGGCCTTCGGCGCGACCGTGGACCGCGCCGAGGAGCTGATGCACGGCAAGACCAGCGAGGTCACCCACGACGACTCGGGCGTGCTGGCCGGCATCCCGAGCCCGTTCACCGCGACCCGCTACCACTCGCTCACGGTGCTCGCGGAGACGATCCCGGACGAGCTCGTGCCCACCGCATGGACCGGGTCAGGCGTGGTCATGGGCATGCGGCACCGGGAGCAGCCGGTCCACGGCGTCCAGTTCCATCCGGAGTCCGTGATGAGCGACGGCGGCCACCGCATGCTGGCCAACTGGCTGGGCATCTGCGGCGAGAGTCCCTCGGAGACGCTGGTGACGCGGCTGGAGGCCGAACTCGACTCGGCCCGCGGCGCCGCCCTGGCCTGAGCCGCTGCGGCGCCTGCCGCCCCGGGCCCGCGGCCTGCTCAGCCCGGGCCGGGGACCAGGCCGAAGCGGATCACGCGCAGGACCACCTGGTCGTTGACGCCGGCCTCGCCGACCGGCGGCTGCTGCGAGAAGACCTGCCCCACGCGGCTGAGGTCGGGATCGTTCTGTGGCAGCTCGATGAGCTGTTCGCGGCCGCCCTGCCAGCCCGCGCCTTCGAGGGCCTCGAGCGCCTCCGGGACGGTCGACCCGACGACGTTGGGCATCATGAACAGATTCCCGGAGGAGACCTGCAGCGTGATGGTGGCGCCCTTGATCTGGGTCTGACCGGCGGAACTGGACTGCTCCAGCACGCGGCCCTCGGGTGCGGTGTCGTCGACCCGCTGGGTGTCCACGCGGAAGCCCGCGTCCTCGAGCGCGGCGCGGGCCGACTCCACGGACTGCCCGACCACGCCGGGGACCTGCACCTGCTCGGGGCCGGAGCCGACGACCAGCCGGACGGGGCGGTCGGACGGGGTCTGCGTCCCGGGTGCGGGGCTCGTGTCGACGACCTTGCCGGCGTCGTCCTCGGTCGACGGTCGCGTCTCGTTCTCCGGCTCCACCCGGAAGCCGGCCTCCTCGAGGGTGCTGCGGGCGTCGGCGGCCGACATCCCCATCACGTTGGGCACCTGGAGCACCGGGACGCCGGTGGAGACGACCAGGTGGATCTCGGACTGCAGTGCCAGTCGCTTTCCGGCGATCGGGTCGGAGGAGATCACGTGGCCGGCCGGGATCTGCGGGTCGGGTTCCGGGTGCTCGACGGGCACCAGGCCCAGGGCCTCGAGTTCGGCCACCACCTCGTCGACGGGACGCTGCGCGACCTCCGGGATGGTCACTTCCTGGACCTGCTGCTGGCTGGTCCCGTTGTCGGAGGTCGCCCAGATCGAGACGGCGGCGATCACGCCCAGCACGGCGAGGACGGCGACGGCGATCGCGACGGGCCGCGCCTTGCGGCCGCCCTCCCGGCGCCGCCGGGAGGAGTCGGCGCTGTGCCGGGTGGCGGTGCCGGCGCCGGAGGACAGCCCGGGCAGGTCGTGCGCCTCCGTGGGGGCGTCGGAGGGCGGTCCCCAGTCGGAGGAGCGGGCCCCGGCCACGCCGGCGGCGCCCGCGGCGAGCCCGGTCCCGAACCCGGCGCCGGTGAAGCCGTGGGGGGCGTCGGGCCGGAGCTCGTCGTCGAGGTCGTCGTCAGAGAGCACCAGCGGTGCGGCGGGGCGCCCCCCGGTCAGGACCGTGAGCAGGTCGGAGCGCATGTCCCCGGCGGAGTCGTACCGGTTCTCGGGGTTCTTGGCCATGGACTGCATCACCACGGCGTCGACGTACCGGTCGATCCCCGGGTCGAGCGACGACGGGGGCGCGGGCGTCTCGCGGACGTGCTGGTACGCCACGGCCACCGGTGACTCGCCGGTGAACGGGGGCGCGCCGGTGAGCATCTCGTAGAGCACGCAGCCGGCGGAATAGAGGTCCGAGCGGGCGTCGACGGACTCGCCACGCGCCTGCTCGGGGCTCAGGTACTGGGCGGTGCCCATCACCGACGACGTCTTGGTGAGCGTCGAGGTGGAGTCGCTGACCGCGCGGGCGATGCCGAAGTCCATGACCTTGACCGCGCCGTCGCGCGAGATCATGACGTTGGCGGGCTTGACGTCGCGGTGGATGATGCCCTTCTTGTGCGAGAAGTCGATCGCCCCGCACACGTCGGCCATCACGCCCAGCGCCCGGTCGACCTCCATCGGCCCGTCCATGCGGACGATGTCGCGGATCGTGTCGCCCTCGACCAGCTCCATGACGATGTAGGGCAGGGCGCCCTCGTCGGTGTGCTCCTCGCCCGTGTCGTAGATCGCCACGATCGAGGGGTGGTTGAGCGAGGCCGAGTTCTGGGCCTCGCGACGGAAGCGCTGGTAGAAGGTCTCATCGCGCGCCAGCTCGGCGCGCATGATCTTGACGGCCACGTCGCGGCCCAGGGTGGTGTCGCGCGCACGGTGGACCTCCGACATACCGCCGAAGCCCAGCGTCTCGCCGATCTCGTATCGGCCCGCCAGCAGTTGAGGTGTGGTCATCCGCCGTTCCCTCCTCTGCCGTCGTTACCGGGTCCGTTGCCGTTATTGCCCGCCCCGCCCGGGGCGTTACCACCGCCCCCGTCGTCGCCGGGTGCGGGCAGGACGCTACTGAACTCCGAGGTGAGGGAGTCGAGCATGTCCTGCAGGTCCGTCGTCGGCCCGGGGTCGGGCTGACTCGTGGGAGTCGGCTGCGGAGGCGGCTGCGGTGACGGGGTCGGGCTGGGCGCGGGCTCCGGAGCGGTGGTGGTGGTCACCAGCGACGTGGTGGTGGACGGCGTCGACGGGGTGCTCCGGCCGAACAGCCCGTTGGGGCCGAAGACGCCCGCGTTGGACAGGGCGATCGCCCCGGCCACGGCCAGCAGCGCCACCAGGATGAACGCGACGAGGAACCAGGCGCCGCAGCCGCCACGTCTCCGGCGGGGCGGCCGGGACGTCACCGGCGGCGCCGGGGGACGATGCGCGGGAGCGGGCGCCTGCGGTGCGCGCTGCCGGCCGCCGTGCTCGCGGGGACCCGGCGCGGGCTGGACCCGGGTGTACGCCCGGGTGGGATCCGGCCGGCCCGCGTTCCCGGCCGCCGTGTCCTCGGGCAACACCGTGGTCGCGGCCGCGGCACCGGCGGCGAGCCCCGCGGCGGCTCCGGCGGCGCCCGCTGCCCCCGCGGGGACCCGGGGGGAGCGGCCGGCGCGCACGTCGGCGACCGCGTCGGCGAAGGCCTCACCGTCCGGGTAGCGGTGGTGGGGGTCCTTGGCCATGGCGTGGGCGAGGAGCCCCCGCACCGGCGCCGGGATCGCGTCGGGCAGCGGGGGAGGCGCGTCCCGCACGTGCATCATCGCGATGGTCACCGGCGAGTCGGCCACGAACGGTCGCCGGCCGGCCAGGCACTCGTAACCCACCACCCCGAGCGAGTAGACGTCGCCGGCCGGGGTGGTGTCGTTGCCCATGGCCTGCTCGGGCGAGATGTACTGCGCCGTGCCCACGACCATGCCGGTCTGCGTCATGGCGGAGGCGCCCATCGACTTGGCGATCCCGAAGTCGGTGAGCTTGACCTGCCCGGTGGGCGTGATGAGGATGTTGCCCGGCTTGACGTCCCGGTGGACGAGCCCGATCGCGTGCGCGGCGTTGAGGGCGCGTCCGGTCTGCTCGAGCATGTCCAGCGTGTGCCGCATCGGCAGGGTGCCCTCGCGCGCGAGCACGTCGGACAGGGGCTCGCCCACCACGAGCTCCATGACGAGGTAGGACAGCGGGCTGCCGGAGGACGGGTCGGTGATCTGCCCGTAGTCGTAGACGGTGGCGATCCCGGGGTGGGAGATCCGGGCGGTGACCTTGGCCTCGGACCGGAACCGTTCGACGAACTCGACGTCGGAGGAGTATTCGGCCTTGAGCACCTTGACTGCCACGTGGCGGTCCAGCACCGCGTCGTCGGCCTCCCACACCTGGCCCATGCCGCCGGTGGCGATGAGTCGGAGCAGTCGGTAGCGCTCGGAGAGCAGTGCGCCGGAGTTCAGGCTCATCGCTCACCGTCCGCGAGGGCGGCCAGGACCTCACGCCCGATGGGCCCGGCGTAGGTGGCGCCGACGGTGTCCGAGGTGATCCCCGGGCCGGACTCGATGGCCACGGACACGGCGAGGTCCTGGCCCGGGACGAACGCGATGTACCACGTGTAGGGGGCGGTGCCGTCCTCCCCGGAGCCGTGCTCGGCGGTGCCGGTCTTGGAGGCGATGGTCAGTCCCGGGACCGGCCCGCCGGCCGAGCCCGCGGCGTGGTTCTCCGCGCCCACCATGAGCTCGGTGAGGGTCCCGGCCTGCTCGTCGGTGAGGGCGCGGCCGGCGTCGTCCGGGCTGAACCCCTCGACGACGGAGAGATCGGGCGCGAGGAGTGAGCGGACCAGCTGCGGCTCCATGCGCACACCGCCGTTGGAGACGGTGGCGGCCACCATGGCGTTCTGCAGCGTGGTCATGCGGACATCGCTCTGCCCGATCGCGCTCATGGCGAGCTGGGCCTGGTCGTCCATCTGCCCGAGACCGGACGGCGCGACGGGCACGCCGAGGTCCTCGGGTCTGGTGCCGTCGATCCCGAACCGCTCCGCCATGTCGGTGAACGCGTCGGGGCCGATGTCCTGGCTCATCTCCACGAACGGCACGTTGCAGGAGAGCTCGAAGGCGGTGCGCAGGGAGACGGTGCTGCCCCCGCAGGTCTGCCCGGCGTAGTTCTGCAGGTAGGTCGACGTGCCGGGCAGGAGGGTGCGGTCGGCGCCGCTGACGGGCGTCTCGGGCCCCATCCCGGCCTCGAGTGCGGCCGCGGTGGTGATGACCTTGAACGTGGAGCCGGGGGGCAGGGCCTGCTGGGTGGCGTGGTTGAGCAGGGGGCGGTCGGGGCTCTGCTCGATCTGCTGCATCTCCTGCGACCGCACGTCCTGGTCCTGGCTCGACAGGGCGTTGGGGTCGAAGGACGGGCTGGAGGCCAGGGTGAGCACCTCGCCCGTGGAGGGCCGGACCGCGGCCACGGAGCCGACGACGGGGCCCTGGCCGGCGCCCCGCTGCAGGGCGTTGTAGGCGACGGTCTGGGCGTCGGGGTCCAGCGTGAGCTCGACCGAGCCGCCCTGCGGGGTCCGGCCGGAGATGAGGCCGGTGATGCGTTCGGAGAGCAGGCGCGAGTCCGAGCCGCTGAGGAAGGCGTCCTGCGAGTTCTCGACGCCGGCGGTGGCGTACTCGAGCGAGTAGTACCCGACCGTCGGGCCGAACACCCGCGGGTCGGTCGGGTAGGTGCGCGCGAAGTCGTACCGGCCGTCGGAGGGCTGCGACATCGCCAGGACGCGTTCGCCGGCGGTGATCTGCCCGCGCTGGCGCGAGTACTCGTCGAGGAGCATGCGCGTGTTGCGGGGGTCGGAGCGCAGCTCGTCGGCCCGGAAGACCTGCACCCAGGTGAGCTGGAGGAGCAGCGCCACCACCATGACCATGGCGGCGACGGCGACCCTGCGGATGGCGGTGTTCACGGTGCGATCACCGCCCCTGCCGCATCATGCCGGTCTGGGCGTCGGCGAGTGCGGGCGCCTGGCGCGGGGTCGGCATCGGCCGACGGGCGTCGTGGGACAGGCGGATGAGGACGGCCAGCAGTGCGTAGTTGGCCAGCAGGCTGGAACCGCCGTAGGCCATGAACGGCAGCGTGAGGCCGGTGAGCGGGATCAGGGTGGAGACGCCGCCGACCACGACGAACATCTGGATGCCCACCGTGAAGGCCAGCCCCACGGCGACGAGCTTGCCGAAGCTGTCGCGGATGGTCAGTCCCACCCGGATCCCCCGCAGGACGAGCACCGCGTAGACCAGCAACACGGCGGTCAGTCCGATGAGGCCCAGTTCCTCACCGATGGTGGAGGTGATGAAGTCGGTGTTGGCGAACGGCACCTGGTCGGGTCGGCCGTTGCCCAGCCCGGTGCCGGCCATGCCGCCGGAGGCGAGCCCGAAGAGGGCCTGGGAGCTCTGGTAGCCACCGGTGTCGAAGAAGGCGAAGGGGTCCTGCCAGATCTGGAACCGTACCCGGACGTGGCTGAACAGGAAGTAGGCGAGCACGCCGCCGGCCCCGACCAGGACGACGCCGATGAGCAGCCAGCTCACCCGTTCCGTGGCGACGTACAGCATCGTCAGCACGGTGGCGAAGATCAGCAGCGCCATACCGAGGTCGGTGTTGAACACCAGCACGCCGAGCGACAGGAACCACGCCACGATGATCGGGCCCAGGTCGCGTCCGCGGGGGAGATCCACGCCGAGGATCCGGCGGCCCGCGGTGGTGAACAGTTCCCGCTTCTCCACGAGGATCGAGGCGAAGAAGATGATGAGCAGGATCTTGGCGAACTCGCCGGGCTGGATGGTGAACCCGGGCAGGATGATCCAGTTCTTGGCGCCGTTGATCTCGGAGAACCGCGCGGGCAGCACGGCGGGCAGTGCGAGCAGCGCCAGGCCCGTGAAGCCGAGCGTGTAGCCGTAGCGTGCGAGGACGCGGTGGTTGCGCAGGAAGTACAGGACCGCGGCCATGACCCCCACGCCGATCAGGGTCCACAGCAGCTGCTTGGTGACGTCCATCGGGGGCGGGTCGTTGCCGGTGGCCTCGGCGCTCGCCGCGTACGCGAGGTCGAGGCGGTAGATCACCACCAGGCCGAGCCCGTTGAGCAGTGCCACGCAGGGCAACAGCACCGGGTCGGAGTACGGGGCCAGCCAGCGGATCAGCCCGTGCGCGGCGCCGCAGAGTCCGAGGAAGGCCAGCGTGATCCACAGCAGCGACAGGCTCAGTTCCTGTTCCTGCGCCAGCTGGACCAGCAGGAGGGCGAAGCCGACGATGACGGTGGCGGCGACCAGCAGGACCAGTTCTTTGCCGCGGCGTGGACGCGACGGGATCGCCGACCGTCCGCTCTCGGATGCGGGAGCACTCATCTGGTCAGCTCACCGCCCGGCAGTTCTCTCCCGGCACGGGGTCGGGGGCCTGCTCTGCCTCGGGGTCGTCCCCGGCCCCTGCGCCGGGCTCACGATCAGCGCCGGGTTCCGCCCCGGGTTCGCGCTCGGCACCGGGTTCGGGCTCCGCTCCCGGCCGGTCGGCCTCGGCGTCACGCTCGGCCCGGTCCTCGGCGGCCTCGCGGCTCTCGGCCTCGACCTCCTCGCACAGGGGCAGGAGGTTGTCCTGCGCGAGGCGGGACACCTGGGCGCTGGTCTCGGCGAGGCTGCCCGAGGGCATGCCGGCCCGCACGGACTCGCGGGCGGGCTCGCGGAGATCGCCGAGCGTGAAGACGTTGCAGCCGGCGGGCAGGGCGTCCTGGTCGTGCATGGTCAGGGAGCCCTCGGCGGACAGGCAGGCCATCTGGCTCACCGACGCCAGCGCGACCCCGAACACCTCGCCCGGGATCCCGCGCTTGACCACCACCTGACTGTCCTGATCGGTGACGAAGTAGTTGCTGCGGATGAGCAGCGTGGACACGCCCACGATCACGCCCAGCAGCGCCACCACCCCGACCACGCTCAGGGCGAACCGCCAGCGACTGCCCCGGGGCGGCTCGTCGTCCACCTCGTCGTCGTCGGGTGTCTCGTCGCCCTGGTCGGTCTCCGGCTCGCGGGCGGCCTCCTGGGCGCGGGAGAAGGCGGCCGCCCGTCCGGCGGCGGAGTCGGCGTCGGGGCCCGCCTCGCCCTCGTCGGTGGACGCCGCGCCCACCACCACGGGCACGGACGGGGCGTCGCGGGGGGAGTCGAGGACGTCCGCCACGACGACGGTGATGTTGTCGGGGCCGCCGGAGCGGAGCGCCAGCTGCACCAGCCGGTCCGCGGCGCTGTCGACCGTGCCGGTCTCCAGCGTCTCTGCGATGGTCTCCGTGCTCACCGGATCCGAGAGCCCGTCCGAGCACAGCAGGTAGCGGTCGCCGGGGCGGGCCTCCCGGATGACGACCGTCGGCTCGACGGGTTCGCCGGTGAGGGCCTTGAGGATGAGGGAGCGCCGGGGGTGGTTGTGGGCCTCGTCGGCGGAGAGCTCACCGCGGTCCACCAGCGATTGCACGAACGTGTCGTCCTTGGTGATCTGGGTGAGCGACCCGTCCCGCAGGAGGTAGGCGCGGGAGTCACCGACGTGGATGAGGCCCATCCGGCGACCGTCGAAGAGCAGGGCCGTGGCCGTGCAGCCCATGCCCTCGGTCTCGGGGTGGGCGCTGACGTGCGCGGCGATCGCCTCGTTTCCCTCGACGAGCGAGCGGGTCAGGGCGCCGGTGAGGTCCTGACCGGACTCGTCCTCGTCGAGCCTGGCCAGCGAGGCCACCACGAACTGGCTGGCGATCTCCCCGGCGGCGTGACCGCCCATCCCGTCCGCCAGCGCGAGCAACCGCGGACCGGCGTAGGCCGAGTCCTCGTTGTTCTGCCGCACCATCCCCAGGTGGGAGCGCGCCGTGTAGACGAGGGCGGGGGTCACGCGCGCAGCTCGATCACTGTCTTGCCGATGCGGATCGGCGTCCCCTCGGCCACCTTGACCGGGGTCGTGACCCTCGATCTGTCCAGATAGGTGCCGTTGGTCGACCCGAGGTCCTCGAGGAACCAGTCGGGACCGTGCGGGGAGAGTTTGGCGTGCTGGTTAGAGGCGTAGTCGTCGTCGATCACGAGCGTGCAGTTGTCCGCCCGGCCGAGGAGGACCGGCTGTTCGGAGAGGGTGATCCGGGTGCCCGCGAGGGCGCCCTGGGTGACGACGAGGTGGCGGATCGTGCCCCCGCCGCGACCGAGGAAACCGCCCCGTCTGGCGCCGCGGGACGACGAGCGCATGCCCACGTTGCCGAACACGTCCGTCTTGAGCGCGCGGAGCACCAGATAGATGAACAGCCACAACAGGACCAGCAGGAGGCCGCGTGAGAGCTGCAGTACGAGTCCCTGCATTGCTCATCTCCTCCCTCGTGCGGGTGGCGGTGGCGGGTCGGATGCGGCCCGCCACCTCGTTCAACGTCTGGTGGCCCACGGCGGTTCCGCGGGTCTGACCCCGTCGAGGCTAGTCGAACCTGACCGTGATCTCCGAGTGTCCGACGCGGATGACGTCGCCGTCCGCGAGCTGCCAGTCCTGGATCGGGCCGCCGTTGACCGTGGTCCCGTTGGTCGAGCCCAGATCCGACAACAGCGCCTCGCGGCCGTCGAATCGCACGTCCGCGTGCTGCCGGGAGACCCCCGTGTCCGGGAGTCGGAACGCGGCGTCCTGGCCGCGGCCGAGCAGATTGGAGCCCCGCTGGAGACGGAAGGTGCGCCCGGATCCGTCCTCGAGATGGAGCATCACCGTCAGTGAGGTCCGGCCCTGGGTGATCTGCGTGGGGGCATCCGAGGGGCCGCCCCAGCCGGCCGAGGGGCGGGAGTCGACGGGGTAGTTGGAGGCGGGTGCCTGCATGGGTGGCTTCTCCTGGGGTGCGCTCGGGGGCGACGGATCCGGGTGGCCCGGCGCCGGCGCCGGTGCGGCGGCTGAGATATGGAACGGGACGGCGTCCGGGTCCACGACGCCGTCGATGCGCATCTGTCCCGTGTGGAGGTCGTCGCGTTCGACAAAGGTGACCGTGACCGGACCGTACGTCTCCCACTGTTGCTCCGTGATGTGATCGGAGAGGTGGCGGGAGAAGGTCTTGACGGCCAGGGCCTCGTCCTCGGTGAACGATGCGTAGTCCGAGCGGGCGAGGGTGATGGTGTAGCTGTTGGACACCAGCAGATGGCCGTCCACGACCTTGAGTGAGGCCTCGGCCTGTTTGCGCAGCTGGGCCTCGACCTCCGCCGCCACGACCTTGCCGCCGAAGAGTCGGGCGAACGCGTCGCCCACGGCACCCTGAAGGGTGCGTTCGAACTTGCCGACGATTCCCACGGATGCCTCCTCTCCTGAAGTGCTCGGGTCTGTTCACGGTCGCCCGCGGCTGTGCACGCCGACGGTAGCCGTGACGGTCGCACGGCATCCGGTCGATCATAGAGGCGAAGTCCGACGGAAGCACGTGTCGGAGGCCACGGAACCACTCCGGTGTGGCAGGAGTCACCGCTCAGTCAGGCTTCGCTTCCACCCGGCGTGGCGCCTCGAGACCGCGTCCACCAGCGGATTAGTGTGGCCCGTTTGGTGCGTGTTACCGTATTTCAGCGTTACTCGGGCGAGTGGCGGAATGGCAGACGCGCTGGCTTCAGGTGCCAGTGTCCTTCGGGACGTGGGGGTTCAAGTCCCCCTTCGCCCACCATGAGCAGTTGGAGCCTACTCCGGCTGTGAGCGAAGCCGGCCGAAAGGCCGGTTTTCGTGCATTTATGGGTCGGGATCTGAAGGGTTTAGGCTCCCGGTGCCCCATTCGGGACCTGAGGGAAGAAATCCCGTGTAATGCCGGTGAACGTCCGTGTGCGTGGTTCACCAGCTCGCTGTGTCGAGCGCGGCGGCGGTGGCCTCGTCGGGCTGTTCGGCAGCGCGCTTCGACGCCGCAGTCCACACTGACTGCGCCATCGCCGACATGGACTACGACAGGGTGGGGACCTCGGGTATATCGCCCGGCGTCAAGCTGGCCCCTTCGGTTCGTGCACAGTGTCGGGAAACGTAGATCGTTACCTGTTACTTGTGTTTCCAAGCGCGGCACATTCTCCGCGGTTGGCGAGGATCGGCCTTCCGACCGGTATGGCGGCGGGGAGCCGTCCGGCAGCGAGGAAACAGCACCAATCGAGCAGACTTCATGTGTCGCAGTTGACGATCGAGAATAGCCCCTGGTGGTAGACACGCACCTATTGGGAAGACTGGGCCGCCGACATCGCCGCCGCACAGATCACCCGTATCAATATCGCCTTCGCCTCCGCCGCCCGGATCTGAGTCGGGGCTTCGACGACTTCGCCGACGGCCTGCGGGCGAACCTGAACGAATCGATCAGTCACGACGATGCGGTCAGCATGCTTTGCAAGCAGGGTCTATATAACTGAACATGGGGGGCTTAGCTCAGTTGGTAGAGCATCTGGTTTGCAACCAGAAGGTCAGCGGTTCGAACCCGCTACGCTCCACGGTTTCGCTGGTCAGAGGCCCTTTCCCGACTCGGGAGAGGGCCTCTGGTCTGTCTCCGGAGGCATCTGGCCGCCTACTCTGGTGGTAGCGACATGGTGAAGAACGGTAGTGATTCGTGTTGGGTCGCGTGCGCCCTGTGCGCCCTCGCGACCAGCGGAATCACGCAGGGCGAGACCCCTGCTCCGACCGTGTGCGCCCGGTGCGCCCCGTCGAACGCCGGAAGTGTCAGTGCCCAACGGCATACTTCGATCATGGTCCGGAAGATGACGCCCGCGCAGTTCAAGGCTGCAGTGAACAAGGCGCAGCGCCAGCAGAAGCAGGCGATTGACAAGTACAACCGCGAGGCTCGGCGGTACAACGCGGCGGCCAAGAAGGCGGTGAACGACTACAACCGCGAAGTGCGGGCATACAACTCCAGGGCCCGTGCCCACAACGCCAAGGTGGAGAACCAGCGACGCAGGCTCGAACAGGAGGTCCGGAGGCTCAACTCCCGTCCTGCGGCTACGACCTTCGTCACCTACCGCTCCTCCGTCGAGACGCTGGCGCGGACGTACACGGCGGCCGAGGAACGGCTGGCCGGGCGGACGGTCACGCCGGTGAGCCGGGAGCTCGTCGACCGCGGCAGCGAGGAGGCCGCGAACAGCGCCTACCTGCTCAACGCCATGGACGGCGACGGCGCACCTGAAGACGACCCCACGGAGGACGAGCTGCGCGGCCCAAGCATGCAGACCGAACTCGCGGCGTTCGGCCAGGACCTCGTCGACCGATGGACGGGAGCGCTGTTCTCCCTCAGCCCCAGAAACCCCGACGCCGCACGACACTTCTGCACCAGCGCCCGCGAGGTGCTCATCGCGATGATCGACGGTGCGGCACCGGACTCAAGCGTTGCCGAGGCCGACCCTTCCTGCGACCGGACCGACAAGGGTGTGCCGACCCGTCGGGCCAAGGTCGGCTTCCTCCTGCGGCGCAAGGGTATCGACGAGGGTTCCATCGAGGATCTCGTCGAGGAGGACATGGACAACGTCCTGGGGCTCTTCCGCGAGTTCAACAACGGGACCCACGGGCACGCCGGGCGGTTCACGATCACTCAGTTGAGCGCTCTGCGCATCCGTGTCGAGTCGGCGATCGGCTTCATCCACACGCTCTGCGTGGTCTGAGCCTCGAGCTGGCACGTCGCATGTACCCCCATGCGGATCGTCGAGGTCGCCTCGGACACGAGGCGGAATGTTACGTTCCTGATACATCGATCCATGTAAAGTCCTTGATACAGGAGACTATCGAGACGAGCAGGAACGAGCACGCATGGCCGAGTCGGCAACGACATCCAGGAAGACCACGGCGAGGATCGTCTGGGACACGGCGGACAAGTACCTTCGCAACATCGTCGACGAGGAGGACTACGGCGACTACATCCTGCCGTTCACCGTGCTCCGCCGGCTGGAGTGCATGCTCGCCGACACAAAGGCCGAGGTCACCGAGTTCGTTGCGTCCCTCGGAAACATGCCGCCGCACTTGATCGACATCGCGGTCAAGGACAAGTTCGGTCTGGGGTTCTACAACGTCTCGAAGCTGGACCTCGCGACGATCGCGTCGGTCGACGACAACGTGGACAAGTCCCTCAAGAGCTACATCGACGGGTTCTCGGCCAACATCGCCGACATCTGGGTCTCGTTCGACTTCAACCGGCGCGCGAAGGTTCTCGCGGACGCGAACCGCCTGCACGCCGTTGTCAAGCACTTCTCCACGCTCGACCTCAGTCCCGGCAGTCTCAGCGACACGAGCATGGGCGACGTGTTCGAGGATGTCATGTACCGGGCGTTCAACAAGAAGGGAAAGGCGGCCGGCAACTTCTACACGCCGCGCGACGCGATCAGGCTGATGGTCGACGTGCTCATCAGCAACGACGATGACACCATCGCCTCCGATCACGCCGCACGCTCGGTCTACGACCCGACAGCCGGCTCCGGCGGCATGCTGCTGATCGCCCAGGAAGCGCTGAAGCGAACCAATGACAAGGTCGACGTCACGCTCTACGGCCAGGAGCTCATGCCGTCGGCGTTCGCGCTCGGCAAGGCTGACCTGCTCATCCAGGGCGGCCGCCCCGACGCGATCAAGAAGGGAAACACCCTCGTCGAGGACCTCTACGAGGGGCAGACATTCGACTACGTGCTCTCGAATCCTCCGTTCGGCGTCGACTGGGAGGTCGAGGAAGAGGCAGTGCGTAAGCAGGCCACGACCAAGGGTTCGCGCTTTAGCCACGGTCTGCCCAGCACCTCCGACGGACAGATGCTGTTCCTGGCCCATTGCGCCTCCAAGCTCAGCCCAGCAGGCAAGAACGGCCAGGGCGGGCGGGCCGCTGTGGTCTCGAACCAGTCGCCGCTGTTCAACAGCGACAACGGGCCGAACTCGATCCGCCAGTGGCTGCTCGAGGAAGACCTCATCGATGCGATCATCGCCCTGCCCACGAGCATGTTCTACGGCACCGGCATCGCGACCTACGTCTGGATCCTCGACGCGAACAAGGACTCGGAGCGCGAGAGGAAGATCCAGCTCATCGATGGCTCCGGACAGTGGGATTCGCTCCGAAAGCCCATGGGTGACAAGCGCCGCGAGGTAGGCAAGGACCATCGGGCCAAGCTGCTGGAGGCCTACAAGGCGTTCGAGTACGCCGATCCTGCGGTCTCGCGCGTGATGACACCCGAGGACTTCATGTTCCGAGACGTGCCCGTGTACAAGCAGGCGCGGTTCGCGACGCGCTTCAGCGATGAAGCTGTCGAGGCCGTCCGTGGCCGGCGCGACTTCACCGAAGGGCACGAGGCGGTCATGCGTTCCCTGGACGGCACCGCGTGGAACGACCTGCCGAAGGCGTTCCTTCTCGCTGCGAAGGCCGCTGGGCTAAAAGCCCCGATGGGCCTGATCGATGCGGTCATGAAGGCGATGGCCGCGCCTGATAACGCCGCGCCGCTGGCCGTCGACCGGAAGGGCAAGCCCGTGATCGTGTCGGGCTGGAAGCTGACGGAGCGCGTTCCCCTGAGCGAGGACCTGACCGAACACATGGAGCGCGAGGTGCTGCCGTACGCGCCCGGCGCGCAATGGGACGAGAGCAAGGCCAGGCACGGCACAGATATCCCGTTCACTCGAATCTTCTACGTGCCCGAAGAACCGCGCGCCCTGTCCGAAATCGATGCGGACGTGGAGCGACTCATGGGTGAGCTGGCGGCGGCATTCAAGGCGGTGAGTAACGAGTGAAGGTCCCGATTGCCGTAGTCGCAGACGTGACGCTGGGCAAAATGCTCCAGCCCACGAGGAAGACCGATGACGAGCGTGCGCTGCCGTACCTGCGCGCGGCCCACGTGCAGTCTCACGGTCGGCTGGACCTCACCATCGAGACCAACGAGATGTGGTTCAGTGACCAGGACCAAGCCGCGCTTGACCTTCGAGCCGGCGATGTCGTTGTAGTCGAGGGCGGCGCGGTCGGTCGAAGCGCCTATCTGGCCGAAGACATGCCCGGCTGGGGCTTTCAAAACGCGCTCTTGCGACTCCGTGCCCGGGGCGACGCAGACGGGCGATTCATCGACTACTGCCTGCAGTCGGCCGTGTACGGCGGGGAGATCGAGGCAATCTGCACCGCCGTCTCGATCGCCCACTTCACTGCCGAGAAGGTTGGACGATTTCGGATCCCTAACCACACGGGCTCGGCGCAGCGTGCAATCGCGGACTACCTCGATGTCGAGACGGGCGAGATTGACGCGACGATCGGCAAGCTGGACGAACTGTCTGAGACCTTCCGGTATCGCGCGACTGAGCTGACCACGAGGTCAGTCTTCGGTCTGTCCGATGAACACGTCTACAGCGCTGCCGATGCCCACTCGCCGCTGTCCGGGATCCCTGAGCACTGGGAGCGCACCAAATTCGGCTACGACTTCACCGAGAGCACCGAGCGGAACGGCGACGACCCGCCGGGGCCGCTGCTCTCGATCTCCGAGTACCGGGGCGTAGAGCTGAACACCCGCACCGAGGGCCAGCAGGCGTCGCTCGACGTCTCGAAATACCGGGTCGTGCGACCGGGCCAGCTCGCCGCCAACATGATGTGGCTGAACCACGGTGGCCTCGGGGTGTCGCCACTGACCGGGTACATCAGCCCGGACTACAAGGCGTTCTGGATCTCGGACCGCTTCGAGCCCCGCTATGTCCATCACCTCTTCAGGAGCTCGCGGTACATCGACTACTTCGCCGCCATCGCGAACGGGGTCCGCCCGAACGCCCAGCGTGTGACCAAGACGGTGCTGGACGCGACCCCGGTCCCGCTGCCGCCCCTCGACGAGCAGATCAGGATCGCGGACGAGCTCGACGAGGCGACCGCGCGCGTCGACGCCATGCTTGCGAAGGTCACCGACCTCAAGTCCCTGCTCCTTGAGCGTCGCGCAGCGCTCATCACCGACGTAGTTACAGGCAGGAAGGAAGTCGCATGAGCCACGCGCAGCTGATGGAACGAGAGTTCGAGGAGAACCTCTGCGCCGAGCTGGCCGAGCGCGGCTGGCTGTACGAGGACGACGGGAAGCCGACTGGCTGGGACGTCGGGCTCGCGATGGTGCAAGCCGACGCGCTGTACTGGCTGGCCACACAGCACCCGGACGAGTACGAGAAGGCCGTCCCCGAAGACTTGGTTGGCGAGCAGAAGGACGACGCCGAGCGGAAGCTCCTCGAGCACGTCACCCGGGAGCTCGCCAAGGCGACGCGGATGGACCCGACGACCGGGCACCCGGTCGGCGGTCTGCTCGGCGTCCTGCGCAAGGGCTTCTCCTACGCCCAGATCGGCCGTCCCACGGCGAAGTTCGGCCCGATGATGGCGTTCCCGCCGGCAAATCCGAACCTGACTGAGGTCGTCGAGGCCGCCGACTCGGTCCGTCTGCGCGTCCTACGCCAGGTGCGCTTCGACACGAAGACGAACGAGAGTATCGACGTCGTGCTCCTGGCCAACGGCCTCCCGGTCGTCACGCTCGAGCTGAAGACCGACAACACGCAGACGGTCAACCATGCGATCCGGCAATACAAGGAGGACCGCCGGCCCGGGAAGACCAGGCCGCTGCTCGCGCCTGGCCGAGCGCTGGTCCACTTCGCCGTGTCCAACGACCTCGTCTACATGGCGACGAAGCTGCAGGGCGAGGACACCGTCTTCCTACCTTTTAACCAGGGCAACGACGGCCACGAGGGCAACCTGCCGTCGAGCAGCGGCTCGTCGACGAACTACCTGTGGCGAGAGATCCTCGCCCGGCCGACCTTCATGCGCATCCTCAAGGACTTCGCGCTGTTCGAGCCGGGCAAGTCGGGAAGCAAGGACGGTCGCCTGATCTTCCCCCGATTCCACCAGCTCCGCGCCGTAGAGCGCGTCGTGGCCGACATCGAGGCGAACGGCACGGGCAAGCGCTACCTGATCTGGCACTCGGCCGGCTCGGGCAAGACGAAGACGATCGCGTGGCTCAGTCACCGTCTCATCCGCCACATGAACGCCGACTCGAAATCGACGTTCGACTCCGTCATCGTCGTCACAGACCGCACCGTCCTTGACGAGAACATCCGCGACGACATGAACCTCGTCCAGTCGAGCAAGGGACTCGTCGTCGCCGTCGGCGAGAAGTCCGGCGCGAAGTCGCCGCAACTGAGGAGGGCGCTCCTCGAGGGCGACCACATCATCACCTGCACCCTGCAGACGTTCCCCGAGGTCATGAAGCTCATCGAGGACACCGAGGAGCTTCGGGGCAGGCGCTGGGCGGTCGTCGCCGACGAGGCGCACTCGTCGCAGTCCGGATCGTCGGCGCGCGTGCTCAAGGAGCTGCTCGCGGATCTTGACGTCGACCTCGAGGGCGAGGAGCCGACGACAGACGATCTGCTGCAGGCGAAGGACTCCGCCATCGCCGCGTCGAGCAACATCACGTTCGTCGCCCTCACGGCCACTCCGAAGGCGAAGACGCTGCGCCTGTTCGGGACCGAGCGCGACGGCCGGTGGGAAGCGTTCGACACGTACACGATGGCGCAGGCGATCGAGGAGGGCTTCATCCTCGACGTGCTCTCCAACTACTCGACCTACGACATGTTCCTCCGAGTGAAGAACACGCTCGAGGACGACGAGACCGAGATCCAGGTCAACACCGGCGAGGCCGTGAGCAACATCGTCCGGTACGCCCAGCTCCATCCGACGTCCATCGCGCAGAAGGTGCGGGTCGTCGTCGAGCACTTCCGCCGCAACGTCATGGACATGCTCGGCGGCGAGGCGCGGGCCATGGTCGTCACGAGCTCGCGGATCGAGGCGCTGAGCTGGTCGCGGAAGATGAACGCCTACATCGAGGACCAGGGCTACACCGACATGAGCACGCTGGTCGCGTTCTCCGGCTCGCTCACCGACGAGTCCGGCGAGAGCGTCACGGAGGTCTCCGAGAACGACAGGAGTGATGTCGCCAAGGCCTTCCGAGAGGAGGGCATCTTCCGGGTGCTCATCGTCGCCAACAAGTTCCAGACCGGCTTCGACGAGCCGCGCCTCGTCGCGATGTACGTCGACAAGAAGCTCTCGGGGGTCGCGACCGTCCAGACGCTGTCGAGGTTGAACCGCATCTATCCGGCGAAGACCGCCCCGATGGTCGTCGACTTCCGGAACACGCCAGCGAGCGTCCAGGACGACTTCAAGCTCTACTACTCCGATGCCCACGTCGAAGGCGACGTCGACCCCAACGCGCTGTATACGATCGGAGAGCGTCTGGACACCGCGGACTTCTACACGCGCGAGGAGATGGAGGCCGTAGCCGACGCCTTCCTCGCTGAAGCCGGCGGTGAGGCGATCGCCCAGGCGCTGTCGCCGATCAAGAGCCGGTGGGTTGGTCAACGGCGACAGGCGACGCTGTCCAAGGACAAGGACCAGAAGGAAGCTCTGGAGAGCTTCCGCGCCGATGTCCTCGCCTATCGCAACGCCTGGCAGTTCCTCAGCCAGATCGTCGACTACCAGGACCCCGAGCTGCACCGCCGTGCGATCCTCGCGACGCTCCTGGCACGCAACCTCCACACCGACGGGAACGACTACGACGACAGCTATCTCGAGGGCGTGCAGCTCACGGGCGTGAAGCTGGTGCCGTCCTCGATCGAGGACGACCACTCCCTGAGCGAGGGCACCGGCGAGGGGATCAAGCTCCCCGGGTTCGACGGCGAGCACAAGTCGTCCAGCACTCCGCCGCGCGGTCCGCTGGACGAGGCCATCGACAAGGTGAACGAGATGTTCCAGGCCAAGGGCGTCGACGTCCGGCCGGAGAGCGTCGCGGGTTTCATCACGACGTTCTGGGGGTTCCTCGACGCGAACGAAGAGGCCGTGGCGATGGCGAAGAACAACACCGTCGCGCAGCTGAAGGCGTCCGACGGATTCAGCAACGCGGTCGGCCTGGCGGTGTTCAAGACGTTCCAGGAGTCGAAGGAGATCCAGTCGTACATGACTGATCCGGCGTTCGTCGAGCAGATCGCAGACATCGCGGCGGATGCCCTCCACGCAGAGGTTCATGGGGAACCCGATCCGCCGCCCGAGGCAGGGGCGTCGGAGTGATGGATGAGCCGGAAACGGCCGGCTTCGGCGACGTCATCCGCGAGGCCCGCAAGAAAAAGGGGTGGTCGCAGGCGGAGCTCGGGGAGAAGTCCGGCCTGTCACGCCCGACCATCGCGAGGATCGAGGGCAACAACGACGTCACTACCGCGACCATCGCCAAGATCGCGCAGGTACTGGGCCTGAGGCTCGAGCTGAAGGGTCAGGACTGACGGTGCGGCCCTATTCGGTGAACGTCCCCGCGAGGTCCACGTAGAGCCGGTTGCCGAAGCGGTAGTCGAGCATCCTGCGCCGGTGCATCTGGTGGACCGCGAGACCCGGCGCGATGCCGATCTCGCGCGCCTTCGCGGCGATCTCGCGGTCGTAGGTCAGGCCGCGGAACGGCGTGACCCCGGCGTCGCCGAACAGCGTGTCGAGCGCGAACTTGTTCGCGCCCTTCTCGGCTGCGGAGTTGCGCTTCTTCTCCGTGGTGTACTCCACGTGCATCTCGCCCCGGGGGTCGCCTAGGACATGGCCGAGCTCGTGGAAGAGCGTCCAGATCACGAACCCGTCCTTGCCCCAGCGGCCGGTCTGCTGGATCACGGGCACGCGCTTATCGATCCAGCGCGTCATGCCCAGCAGCGGGAGCTTCTTCGGCGGCTCGACCACCATAAAGACGACGCCGACGTCGGCCAGCATATTCGCGATGTCTCGCAGCATCGTGGAGTCGGGCGTCGCGGCGCGGGCACGGAGCCCGGGCAGGGCTGCGCGGAGCCGCTCGGGGTCGTAGTCGTAGCCGCGGCCGCGCTCGAAGGGCTCCGCCAGCTCGGCGGCCCGCAGCCACGTGGTCAGGAGCGTCCGGTCGAGCGTCGTGCCCGAGTCCTTCAGCGCGGCCAGCGCGTAGTCGCCCTTGGATGCCTCCTCGTGCAGGTGGACATACGCCTCCCAGGTCCCGCAGCGGTGGAACGAGAGGAAGTCGGAAACGAGCCTGCCCGGCGACCGCTTGGTGGCCGTCGTCGCGCCGATGCTGCGCAGGTAGGTGATCGCTGAGGGAGCGATCTCGTCGGCGTGGTCGGCGAGCTCCTCCTCGTCGGAGATGCGCGCCAGATCGGCCCGGTACAGCGCCTCGTACTTCAGCCACGCCTTCGCGGGGATCCCGGTGACGCGCTCGAGGCGCATGGCCGTGTCGCTCGTGATCGGGGCGCGCCCGTTGACGATTTCGTTGACCTGCTTGCGGCTGCTTCCGAGCTGCTCGGCCACCCGCTGCTGGGACAGGCCATGACCGTCGATCCACTCCTCCAGGTACTCCCCGGGAGCGACGGCGTAGTTGGTGGCGGTCATGGTCTCTCCTTCCTCAATGGTAGTCCTCGAAGTCGACGACGGTCGCGTCGACTGCGCTCAGAGCGTTCGGCATCGGCTCCACGAGGAGCCGCCAGTTGCCGCTTAGCTCGCCGGCCCAGGTCCCAGAGCGTTTGCCCTTGAGGTCATGCCACGCTCCTCCAGGGTCGTCCTCGACAAGGTCGCCAAGTGTCTCGGCGGCACGGAGCGCGTTGATCCTCAGTCTCAGCTTTTTCTGTATGTCGGGGCGCTTCCGCTGCATCTCACGCTGGTTGGTGCACAGCTTCTCTAGCTTGTTGTCCTTGTATCGCACGTCCAAGTGATGTCACCGATCTCGTTACAGTCTAACGCGCTCGTCCCGCATATTATGCCCGGTTTCGATGGTGCGCCGCGTCACGGCTCGCACTTGTTCTAACCCCGGCGTCACCGCGTGTCCTCGAACGGGTCGATGATGCCGTGTAGGCCGTGGTCGGGGCAGACGAAGGCGATCCGTGCACCGAGGACATCGCTTCCGGCGCTCGGGTCGGGCTCACAGTCGCGCCCGCACTCAGAGCAGGTGCGGTAGGACTCGTCGCCGGAAGAGAGTGGATAGAACACGTCTCAAGAATACGGCGGAGCGCCGGTCAGTTGGCGGTGACCGTCGCCTCGTCCAGCACCAGTCGCGGCGTCACGCCCAGCTATGATGCGAGCGCCTCGATTGACGCGAGCGACGGTTCTACTCGGCGCGCTCGACCCAGGACGCCCGCCCGGCGGCTGATGAGGGTGGGGAAGCGGGGCGCGCTCGTCCTGCGACGGTTCGATCGGTACGAGGAAGGGCACCGCATCGGCTATATCAGCGTTACAGGCACGGCACTCAGTGGGGTTCTTCGACGATTTGCGCTGCACGCTCTTGCCACGTGCCCACGTCGCTGGCGTCGGGGCCGAATACGGCGCCGTACGCGAGTCCGACGTGTTCGTTGTGGACCATAGTGTCGTTGTTGGTGTGGTCGTAGATGGTCAGGGTCGCGTGGCTGGTGTCCTTGGGGTCGCGGGTGACTTCGACCTGGTAGCGGCCGTTAAGGCGGGCCCACCACACGACCCAATCACCGTCGGTTTCGTCGGTGCTATCCCAGTTCATGACCGGCCCGGGCGGGGCAGTCCGGGCAGGGCGTGGCGGGCCGACGACGGCACCATCAAGACTGACCAGCCCTGCTTCGACGGCTTCGGAAGCCAGTTCCCACGGCATCGGCACATCGAGCACCGCCGACACCGTTTGCAGGTAGAGGTGTGATCCCCACAGTTGATCACCATTGCGTTGCCCGAGCCAAGTGCCGGCCAGGGCTACATCAACCATCTCCCGCAGCGTGTGAGGCGTGGCCTCGGGAAAGCGCCCCTGAAAGGACAGGGCCCGAAGATAGGCCGCCACTGGGCGGTACGCACAATCGGAAGGGCCGGAAAAACTCCTGATCCCGCCTCCAGAGGTGACCACGTGTTGTAGAGAGCATTCGCACATCAGGGACCACATGCTGATCCCCTCGACATCCTGCTGGACCCAGGCGACGCGATGCCAACCATCACCCGGCGGGATGTGCAGCACAAGTCGCGACCCGGGGTGTTCTTCCAGCGAGGTCGTTAGCGACCCGGTGGGGACGCCGCTGAAATCAGCTGGCCATTCTGGGTCGCGCGGAACCTGCCGCTCAGTCAGAGCGGGAAGCCACTCGTCGTTCACCTGACGGACCGACGGGTATCGGGGTGCCGTGCGGATTCTCGCCCACACCAGGGGCGTCAGTATCGACTCCGGATCACTGTCGACGATCGCCTGAAGGAACGCAGCATCGGCGCTCGGCCACCGGCGTATGTCACTAGTGGGCTCGTCGATGAACACCGCCGAGGCGAAACCCAGGCCCACTTGGTGCAGCGCGGTGAGTTCGTCGCACGGTGCGAAGTGATCACTTTCGGGTTCCGGTAGAGGAATTGTGACGTTGGCGGCTGCGCCGAGTGGATCGCTGGTTGGCTGAACCCTCATCATCGATCCCTCCTCCACGATGTCTCTCGTCATGTCGATGGAACCAGACTTGCCGCAGTTGTTGCGCGGTTAGTGTGAGCCGTGTCCGTTCCACGGATTCCAGTCGTTGTGTGGTGCGTCAGCTGTCGCCGCCGTACCAGTCCAGCAACCACCTGAGGTGCGTGGACTGCCCCTTGAGTTCTCGCGCGATCTTCCCCTGTGGAGGCTGTCCGCTGAGGTGAGCGTCCACTTGGCTGAGGTCTGACTTGAGGGCACGCTTGGTGCGGTTGAACTCTGTCCGGCAGCGGTCGGAGCAGAACCTGGCCGGTGCACCTCGGGACGTTTCGTCGTAGGCGACGAGGGAAGTGCACGTGGGGTTGCGGCACGGGGTGGCGGTCGGGTACTTGGCGCGACTGGCCCGTAGGTCAGCGACAGAGTCGCCGCGCGCCGGCTGAATGGCAGGCATGGTGATCCTTGCGTGACTGAGATCTAGCTCAGCATTGACAGTTTCGAAGCTCCGATGAGGCCAGGATACCTGCTAGGTGCAGCGGATGTTCGATGGTTGCTGTTCGTGTTGATCATTATTTCAGGTCACTCCTGCGTGTCGATCTGACGCTGGGAAGAGTCAGTTCTACGGTCGGTCTATCAGTGATCTACGACACGGTGCGTTGACGCCGGGGAGGACGGGCATCAGGAGATAGCACGCGAGAGCGACGGGGCGCGTGGTACCCCGAGCGGCCCGTAGGGCAATACGGGCGCTCGTAAATCGCAGAAGCCGGGAGGTGCAACTCCCGGCCTCCGGATGCGATGCGAGTGCACCGCTTTCAGTTCACGACTCCATTAGGAGGAGCTATGCCTATGTTGGCGTACCCAATTCTCGCCGTCAATGTTCCCTCTCGGCGTGTCGCCGCTGCCCAAGGGGGCGGGTGGCATGGGTAGGTGGCCTCGACAACCCACGACTGGGGTGCCGGCGTGCGCGACAGGGTCTCCTGTCGCGGAGCGTCTCGATGCCGCCGATTCACCACACGCGACCCCGGATAGACGAACGCGACTTTCTCAGGCCGCGGTGAAGGTGGAGGGGCCGTGGGCGGTGGAGGCGCACAAGCACGCACTGCGACTACGGTTGGCGGCGCCGCCGCCGTTGATGGACCGCAATGACGTGACGGCGTTGGGCGAGTTGGCTCGGTATCTGGCCTCGTGGGCCGATGGGCGCGGGTATCTGGACCCTGGGGCCGCGTTGCGCGCTGCGGAGATCGATCGCTGGGCCGCACGTGAGATTGCGGCCGGCAGCCCTGCTGGGAGCATTCGCAGTCGTCGCGGTCGCCTCGTTGAAGCCGCGCGGCACCTGCACCCTCTCGAGTTCGGACCGCCTCGCGGGCCCGGCCCGGTGCCACGACAACCACGGTTTTCCCCTCTGGCGGAAGGAGACCTTGCGGCGGCACGACACGTCCTGTCTGTGGCACCAGAGGGGATCAGGAACAAGGCACAACTGTGCATCGCCTTCGGTCTCGCTGTCGGCGGTCGAGAAAGCGAACTGCGAGCGCTGCGAGGGCATGACGTCTACAGCGAGACTGTTGACGGCGAAGAGCGCATCGTCGTGCGGCTGGTCAATCGTGAGGGTCGGCAGCGGATCGTCCCGGCGTTGGACATCGATGCCGCCGAGTATCTATTCACGCGCGCCCAGGCCGTAGGAAGCGACTTACTGATCGGGCGCGCCGACAAGAATGCCTTGAACCGAGCTCAGGAGCATATGCGGAGGCGTGGCGTCAACATTCGATTTTCGGTTCGCGCACTTCGCTACCTCTGGCTGGTGCGTTTGGCAGAACTCGCTCTTCCCCTCGCGGTGTCTCTACGCATGGCCGACACGTGGAACACCGAGGTGTTCATCGACGTCGAACGCTCGCTCCGCGCCTACAGCATCCAAGACACCCTCCGACTGATCGATTATTCCAAGCAAGGGGACCTCAAATGAACACGATCATGGACACTGACGGCGGACGCTATCGCAACCGGCAGGTCAAAGCTGCAGTAGATCTGGTATCTCGGTCTCACGCAGTGGAGATGATCACCGCCTGGCAACGAGAGGACGGGATCGCACAACGACCGGCACACCGCCACCCTCAGTTCACCCTCCAGGCGGTTCTGGTCGCCATGGTCCTGATTCCAGAGATTGGGGTAACCACGACCGTGCGGGAGATCCTCCGAACGATCTACTCCCTGACCGACCACCAGTTGGACTGGGTAGGGATGACGATCAACAGCGAGGCGCGCGCGGCGTTCGATGACGATCCGAAGAAGCGCGAGGAAGCCAGGTTTCGGGTCTGGCTTCATGCGCAAATGGTCTGTCTCGACGCGTTCTCGGATCTGCCAGCACGAACCATGACCAACGGCGAGTTCGCCACCGCCATCGCAAGCCGAACCGACGAAGATCGTGCGCTGGCGGACAGACGTAATCTCCGCGCCGCTGAGATCGTCAACTGCCTGATCGCAGCATCAATCGACTGGACTGGACTGGCGAAGTGGCGCGGGGACATGGTCGCCGACGAGACGATCCTCGACCTGGCCGCCGTAGGCGAAGGCATGGGATCCAAACCCGACAAAATTAAGTCAGCGGTCTCACGCGCACGCTTCTACGTTCGTCAGGACAATAACGATGTCCGCTCTGATGGCGACTCGGGCAAGCGAACCCGCAAGGTTGCCTTCGGCATTGGCGTGACCGCTGTCATGGCTGTTGGGCCCATTCGCGAACCAGGGGCTGTGCCCCGCACCATCCTGGCCGTGGAGATCGGCGGACCCACCGCAGGGGATGCGGCGGCACTGATGCGATGTCTCGAGCGAATCGACGGCTGGCCACAGACACCGAAACCCAGATCTCGCCAGAGGAACCGCCTGCTGGGAGTCGATATGGGCTATCGCGCCAAGCCGGAGTTGGCGAACTTCCTGATGAGCCGCCGAATCGATCGCATCCATCGCTACCCGAAGTCAGGAAGACAAGCGGGAGCCCGCACCACCTTCATTCTCCCGTCTGTGTGGCCAACAGAGGAGATCCGCGACCAGAAGGCGCCGATGCTGCCAGGGCCGGTGCTGGCGTGGGGAGACTTCTACTGTCCA
>DWWP01000004.1 GCA_019119635.1 Candidatus Dietzia intestinipullorum | reverse complement strand
AGTCGCCGCTGACGACTGTGTAGAGCACGGCGCCGAACGCGGCCGCGGCGATGGTGCCGACGGCGTACTCCACCGTCGACATCCCGGCATCCGTAGCGGCGATCGCCTGGAACCTCCGCAGCAGCGCGGTGCGGAGGCGGCGGGCGGGTCGGGTGATCCTCGTGTTCATCGTGCACTCTCCTTCTTGGTGACCGGGGTGGCGTCTCCGCCCCGGAATCAGTGGGGCCGGGCGGGCGCCTCACGGCCATGCCCCCGGCAGCATCCCGTCGGCGAGTCCGATCACGACGGGGACGATCCCCAGGCACACGAAGGCCGGGAGGAAGCACAGTCCGAGCGGGCCGGCCACGAGCACGGCGGCACGCTCGGCGCGGGACACGGCGGCGGCGTCGGCATCGGAACGCATCCGCTGCGCGGCGTGGCCGAGTGCCGCGCGGACGGACCCGCCCCCGTCGGTCGCCCGGGCCAACACGGGGGCGGCGGGGGCCACGGCCCCGGCCCCGGGGACGTCGCGCCACGCCTGCGCCGGGGTGGCTCCCAGCCGCACCCGGGCGGCTGCCGCGCGCAACGGTGCCGCCACCTCCGGGTCGGCGGGGGCCACGGCATCGCTGACGGCGGCCAGGGCGGTGTGCGTGGGCAGCCCGGCGGTCAGCGCCACCGCGAGGAGATCGAGCATCCGTGCCAGGGCCTCCGGGCCCGCCGACGTCGCGGCCGCGGGCCGGACCGTGCCGGCGAACCGGGAGAGTCGCCGAGCGGCGCCCGCGACGGGCCCGGACGACCCGGACACGCCCCGAGCTGCGGAGCGCCCCCGCGAGCCGGGCGCCCCGTCGAGCGCGAGGAGCCGGTCGGTGCCGGCGCTGCGCCACGGGACGGCACACAGGGCGGCGGCGAGCAGCAGGAGGGCCGCACTCATCGCGACGCCCCCTCCACGATCCGGTCGGTCCACGCCAGGCCCGCGCACAGGAATCCGGCCCCCACCAGACACAGCACCCCGCCGACCGGGCCGCCCCGCAGCACTGCCAGCGGGTCGGCGCCGAAGCCGGACCCGAGCAACGCCCCCAGCGCGGGCAGGGCGGTGAGGATGACCGCGGTCGCGCGGGGCCCGGCGAGGGTGGCGTCCACCCGCACCGCCCGCTCCCGGCGCGCGGCCACGTCGGCCCGCAGCCCGTCCACCACGTCCGCCAGGACGACCCCGTGCCGCGTCGCGAGCTGCCAGGCCGAGGCGAGGTCCGTCGCCGCCGGATCCCCCTGCGCCCGCAGTGCCGCCGTGACGTCCCCGCCGAGGCGGGCATGCGACCGCGCCGTGTGCAGGATGGACGCCACGCGCCGGTCCCCGACCGCCGCCGCCGAGGCCCTCGCCAGTGCCTGCTCCGGGCCGGCGCCGGAGGTCAGGGCGGAGATCGCGTCATCGAGCGCCCGCTCCCAGGCGCCGAGCCGCACCAGGCGGCCTCGCCGCACGGCCGCGCGCCGGCGTAGGTCCGCGACGGTCAGCGCCAGCAGGGCGGCCGCCGCGGCCTGGAGCGGGCCCGCCACGAGCAGTGCCGCGACCCCGGCCGCCGCGGGGGCCAGGACGGACACCGGGACGCCGTCCAGCCACCGGCGCAGCCCGGCCGGTCGGTCGCCCGGCTCGTGCAGGAGACGCAGTCGCGCCACAGCGGCGTTCCCGGGCCACGCGAGCACCGCCCCGGCCAGCAGCAGCGCGGCGGTCACGGCGTCCGCCTCCCGTCGAGGAGCGCCTCCAGCGCGGCGCGGCCCGGGGTCGCCCCACCGTCGGCCCGCCAGGCCGGATCCACCACGATCCCGTCGGTGCGACGGCACACGACCCCCATCGAGTCCACGGTCCGCCGCCCGTCGGGGCACCGGCGCATCCCCACGACCACCCGCAGCGACGCCGCGACCTGCGCGGACAGCGCCGCGCGGTCGAGCCCGCCGAGCGCGCCCAGCGCCTCCAGCCGGGCGGGGAGGTCGGTGGGGGAATTGGCGTGGACCGTGCCCGCACTGCCGTCGTGCCCGGTGTTGAGCGCGGCCAGCAGGTCCGCGACCTCCCCGCCGCGCACCTCCCCCACGGCGATCCGGTCCGGACGCATCCGCAGCGCCTGCCGCACGAGGTCGGACATCACCACCGCGCCCGCGCCCTCGACGTTGCCGTGCCGCACCACGAGCCGCACCACGTGCGGGTGCGCGGGTCGCAGCTCCGGCGAGTCCTCGACGCACAGCACCCGCTCCCCCGGCGGGACCAGCCCCAGCAGGGCGGAGAGCATGGTGGTCTTCCCCGATCCGGTCCCGCCCACCACGAGGTAGCCCACCCGGGCCGACACCATCGCGCGGAGCAGCGGCTCCGCCCCGTCCGGGACGCCACCGGAGGCCACCAGGTGGTCGAACGTCGCCCGGGCGGGCCTCGACACCCGTAATGACAGGCACGTGCCGTCGACCGCGACCGGGGGCAGCACGGCGTGCAGCCGCCACGCCATCCCGTCCCGCGAGCGCACGACGCCGTCGGCCCACGGCCTGGCGTCATCGAGCCGCTGCCCCGCCCGGCCCGCGAGCCGCACCGCCAGGGCCCGCAGCTCGCGTTCGTCCGACACCTCCACGTCCGTGGTCTCGAGGCCGGCGCCCCGGTCCACGAGTGCCGGCCCGGGACCGTCCACCACCACGTCCGTGACACCCGGGCTGGCGAGCAGCGCCTCGAGCGGCCCCGCCCCGGCCAGGTGTTCGCGCACCAGTCGGGCCGTCCGCAGCAGGTCCAGGTGCCCGTGCAGGGCCCCCGACTCGGCGCGCACCGCCCGCACCACCTCATCGGGTTCCGGCTCCACGCCCAACCCGGCGAGGCGCGCGCGGACCCTGTCCACGAGGTCCGCGGGCACCTCTGCCGTGGACTCGTCGCCCACCGTCATCGCAGCCCGCCCTCGTCGAGCACCGCGTCGGCGATCCCGGCCAGGCGCCGGAGGCGGCCACCCCCGCCGCGCGACAGTGCGGCGGCCAGCCCGCCCGAACCGGACACCGAGCGCACCGCCGGGATCTCGGGGAGCACGTCCCACCGCTCGACGCCGACGGACGCGGCCACGTCGGCCGGGTGGACCGGGTCGCCGCGGTGCGCGCGCACCAGCAGGTGTCGTCGCGTCACATCGCCGGCGACCGTCCGCGCGACCTCCGCCGCCGCGACCGCCCCCTGGAGGTCGGAGCCGGTGACGACGACGACGAGGTCCGCGCGCCCCGGCAACGGGTCCCCACGCTCGGCCCGGCCCCCGTCGCAGACCACGAGTCCGCCCGCACCCCGGTGCGCCAGCGCCGCCCCGAGCGCTGCTCCGGACGGCGTCACCTGCGCCTCCGTCGGGGCCTCGCCCGAGGCGCTCCCCGCGGCCCGGGCGGAGACGTGGCGGGCGCGTGCCAGCACGCCACAGCCCTCGACGGCCCGGGGCACGGCGGCCCACAGCGCCTCCGGGTCGGGACCGCCGAGATCGGACCGGACGTCGCCCACCCGCAAGCCGGGTTCCGCTTCCGAGCCCAGCAGAAGATCGATGCCCGGCCCGCGCGGGTCCGCCTCGACCAGCAGTGTCCTGCCGCGGCCGGAGGCGCGGACCGCGAGCGCGGCGGCCACGGTGCTGGTGCCGCACCCGCCGACCGCGCCGACCACGGCCACCAACGAGCCGGAGCTCTCGACAGGCGTGGAGAGCAGGCCCACGAGGCGCGCGGTGCCGGAGGGCAGGAGCACGACCTCGTCGTCGTCACTCGTCCCGTCACCCGCCACCCGCACGAGGCGCGTCGGGCCCGCCGCGGCCGTGTCCGCCGGCCTGTCGGTGACGAGGACCTCCACGGGCCCGCCGTCCCGGGGCCGGGGGTCCAGCGCGAGGGCGGCCAGCACGGCGCGCACGTCGGCGTCGAGGTCGGGGTCGACGACGTCGACGGCCACGGTGCGCGGCTGGCTGGGTGCTCCGGTCGTGTTCACGGCCACAGCGTCGCCCACCGGGGCGACGGCAGGACCGGTCCACGGCCTCCGTGGCGCGGGCCCTGTGGAGAGAGACGCGCCTGTGGAGGATGCGGGCCGGCCGCGAGGTCACGACCTGCCAAATAGGGAGAAACCGCGGCAAGGGGGCGCCGCGGTTTCTCTTCAAGTCCCAGTTCTCGGGGGAAGAACTGAGCACCTGTGGGGAGGTTGCCCTATTCGGGCATAACCATTGTCACCCATTGCGCCGACGTCCGCAAGGGCCGTAGGCTGGGGTCGTGTCCGCCCCACGCCACCAGGGTCCCAGGTCGTCGCACCGGCCCCGCCGGGTCGCCGCGTTCTTCGACCTGGACAAGACGATCATCGCCACCTCCTCGGTGTTCGCCTTCAACAGGTCCTTCCTCGACGAGGGCCTGCTCTCCCGCCGTTCGGTGATCGACCTCGCCTACACGCAGCTGGCCTTCAGCCTGTCCGGGGCCGACGACGAGCAGATGGCCAAGGTCCGCCAGGCCATGGCCACCGCCACCAAGGGCTGGGAGCCCGCGCAGGTGGAGCGGATCGTCACCGAGGCGCTCACCGAGAGGGTCAGCCCCACGGTGTTCGTCGAGGCCCAGGAGCTGCTGTCCGAGCACCGCGCACTTGGCCACGACCTGGTGATCGTCTCCGCCTCCGGAGAGGAACTGGTGGCCCCCATCGCCCGGATGCTCGGGGTGGACCACTACGCCGCCACCCGGATGAGCCGCGACGCCGACGGGCGGTACGGCGGCTCGATCGAGTTCTACTGCCAGGGCACGGGCAAGGCCGAGGCGATCCGCGCGTTCGCGCAGAGGTACGGCTGGGACCTCGACTCCTCCTACGCGTACTCGGACTCCGCGACCGACCTGCCGATGCTCGAGGAGGTCGGGCACCCGACCGCGATCAACCCGGACCGGGCGCTGCGCAAAGAGGCGCTCGAGCGGGGCTGGCCCATCCTCACCTTCTCCAACCCCACGCCACTGCTGCCGACGCTCGAGCGCGTGACGGGACCGATCTTCGGCGTGGGGTCGATCGCCCTCGCGATGGGCGCCGCCGTCGTGGCGTTCGCCCGGGCCGGCCGCTGAGCCCAACTGTTCATCGTCCGTCGCCGGACGCCCGGGAGACGATAGCCGGACCCCACCACGAACCCCCGCGTTAGTTGTGGGAACTGCCCATCGCGCCGGGGCGCGGCCGGGCGGCATGCTCGGGGCACGATGACAGGGACGCCAGGATCGCAGCGGGAGAGAAGGTGCGATCCCCCGCCCCCGCCGTCGTCGTCGACATTCCGGAACCCACGCGACGGATGATGCCCGAGAGGCGAACAAGCCGTGGGGCCGCGCCGGCCGTCACCGACGGTCGTCCCGGCACCGCAGCACGGCGGACCACAGGACGCTTGGTACCCGGATCCCTCGACGGAACGTGAGTCGGTGGGTCGGCCTCCGTGCCGACCCACCGTTCGCGTGTCAGGCGCCGGCGGCGTCCGCGATCGAGGTGGCCTCGCGGGCCCCCGCCTCGAGGGCTCGACAGCAGTGGAGGAGCCAGGCGGTCACCCCCTCCTCGGTGCCGGAGACGAACCCCTCGGCGGCCTCCAGGTGCGCGGCCGGGTCGCGGTAGAACGTCACCTCGGGCACGCCCAGGCACCGCGGGTCCAGGCCGGTGGACACGCAGACCAGGCGGAACGCCGCGCGGGCGACGATCCCGTCCGCCGACCCGAAGGGCTCGAGCGCCGTCAGCTCGCCGAGCACGACCGAGGCGAGGATCGGCGCGGGCACACGGGTGCCGCCGGTGATCAGCTCGGCGAGCCCCTGGAGCCGCTCCGCGATCCCCTGGTCCGGGCGCGGGCGGCCGAGGGTGCCCTCCTCGACGCCGGGGCCGGACGCCGCCAGCAGGTGCAGGTGCGCCAGCTCCTGCAGCGGCGAGCGGGTCCACACCGCCACCGCCCGGTCCAGTGACTCGCCGGTGAGCTCGCCGGCGACGCGCAGGGCGCTGGCCAGCACGTCGTCGTGCCCCCCGTCGTCGTCGAGGCGCACCGATCCCCCCTCGACGCCGGCCGAGGCGCGGGCCCCCCGCAGCACGGATTCGGCTGCGGTGGTGGCCCACCCCCGACGGTTGGCGGGGTGCCGGTGCACGGTCGCCAGGGCCGACCGCGCGGCCTCGGACGCCTCGGACACCCCGGGCAGGTCGACCAACGGGGCGAGCGGATCTGCGGGTGTGGAGTTCACGCGGTCGAGGTTACCGACCCGCGCCCGCGGGAAGGTCCGGGCCCGACCGATACGCGGACACGTCAGCCGAACAACCGCCTCAGCAGGTGTGGAGCTGGTGTAATCACAGGCAACGGTCGCCGACCCGGCCGCGCCCACACATCCCCGACCCCCGGAGACGACGTGAACCTCAAGGACCAGCTGGATGCCCTCCTCGACGCGACCGCGTTCGACTCCACGGGGACCAAGATCGGCGCGGTGCGGCAGGTGTACGTCGACGACACGTCCGGGAAGATGACCTTCGCGACCGTCGCGACCGGCATCTTCTCCGCCGACGCGATCGTGCCGCTGCACGGCGCCCGCCTGCTCGACGACGAGCTGCACCTGGACCACACACGCTCCGAGGTGCGGGACTCGCCGCGACCGGACCGCACCGAGGACGGGCTGACCCCCGACCAGGAGTTCCGACTCCTCGAGTACTACGAGGTCGAGGCCCCCTCCCGCGGACGCGCGCCCGCGACGCCGGCACCCGGGAAGTCCGACGGCACCGGCGAGGGTGAGACCGACAAGGTCGACAAGCCCGATAAGGCCGGAAAGCCGGGGAAGACGGGGAAGGCAGACAAAGCCGACAAGGCCTCGGACACCGAGAAACCCGCCGGGCGCGGGCCCGCCGAGAAGTCGTCGACGGGCGCGACCGGCGCCGACGGTCCGTCGAACGGCCGCGCCGGGGCGTCGGAGTCGACCCCGACCGCCCCGGACGACCGCTCCTGACACGGCTTCACCCCCGCGCTCCCACCCCGCACTCCCCCTTCCGGGTGTGATCACTGACACGCCGCCAGGTGTGTGACTACGCTCACACGCACCGGTCCGGCGGGAGAGGCCGCGTCGACCCCGGCCGGTCGGTTCCGCCCACACGCGAGGAGATAACTGCTGATGAGCACGCACGAGACCGTCGAGACGTTCGCCCCCGACCCGGACTTCGCCGCGCAGGCAAACGCCCGGGCAGAAGACTACGAGCGCGCCTCGGCCGACCGACTCGCCTTCTGGGACGAGCAGGCCAGGAGGCTGGACTGGTCCACCGAGTGGTCCGAGGTCCTGGACTGGTCCGACGCGCCGGTGGCCAAGTGGTACGTCGGCGGCACGCTCAACACCGCCTACAACTGCGTCGACCGCCACGTGGAGGCGGGCAACGGCGACCGGGTGGCCCTCCACTGGGTGGGTGAGCCCACCGACGACGCCCGCGACATCACCTACGCCCAGCTCAAGGACGAGGTCAGCCGGACCGCCAACTACCTCAGCTCCCTCGGCCTGGTCGCCGGCGACCGGGTGGCCATATACATGCCCCTGCTGCCCGAGACGTACATCGCGATGCTCGCGTGCGCCCGCCTGGGCCTGACGCACTCCGTGGTGTTCGCCGGCTTCTCCGCCCAGGCGCTGCGCTCGCGCGTCGATGACGCCGAGGCCAAGGTCGTCATCACCGCCGACGGCCAGTTCCGCCGCGGCAAGCCCGCCCCCCTCAAGGACGGCGTCGACGAGGCGCTCGGCGACTCCCTCGACAGCGTCTCCGGCCCCGCCGAGTCGGTCCAGAAGGTCCTCGTGGTGCGCCGCACCGGGATCGACGTCGACTGGCAGTCCGACCGCGACGTCTGGTGGGACGAGGTCATCCCCGAGCAGTCCGCCGACCACACACCGGAGGCGTTCGACTCCGAGCACCCCCTGTTCGTCCTCTACACCTCCGGCACCACCGGCAAGCCCAAGGGCATCATCCACACCACGGGCGGCTACCTCACGCAGGCGTCCTACACGCACCACGTCGTGTTCGACCACAAGCCCGGCGAGGACGTCTACTGGTGCACCGCCGACGTCGGCTGGGTCACCGGCCACACCTATGGCGTGTACGGCCCGCTCTCCAACGGCGCCACCTGCATGGTCTACGAGGGCACCCCCAACTCCCCGGACGAGCACCGCCACTTCCAGATCATCGAGAAGTACGGCGTGAGCATCTACTACGCCGCGCCCACGCTCATCCGGACGTTCATGAAGTGGGGCCGGCAGATCCCGGCCGGGCACGACCTGTCCTCGATCCGGCTGCTCGGCTCCGTCGGCGAGCCCATCAACCCCGAGGCGTGGCGCTGGTACCGCGATCACGTCGGCGGTTCGGCCGTCCCCGTCGTGGACACCTGGTGGCAGACGGAGACCGGCGCCATCATGATCTCCCCGCTGCCCGGGGTCACCGCGGCCAAGCCCGGCTCCGCCATGCGCCCGCTGCCGGGCATCGACGTCTCGATCGTCGACGGCGACGCCAGGGAGGTCGCGGCGGAGGACCAGGGCTACCTGGTGATCACCGAGCCGTGGCCCGCCATGCTCCGCGGCATCTGGGGCGATATGGAGCGCTACCGCGACACCTACTGGTCCCGCTTCGCCGAGGAGGGCTACTACTTCGCCGGCGACGGCGCCAAGTGGGACGCCGACGGCGACCTGTGGGTCCTCGGCCGGGTCGACGACGTCATGAACATCTCCGGCCACCGGATCTCCACATCCGAGGTCGAGTCGGCCCTCGTGGGTCACGACGCCGTGGCCGAGGCCGCGGTCGTGGGCGCTGCCGACGACACCACGGGGCAGGCGATCGTCGCCTACGTGATCCTGCGCGAGAGCGCCGACGACTCCGAGGAGCGGCACCGCGCGCTCATCGACGAGCTCCGCGCCGCGGTCTCCCGGGACATCTCGCCGATCGCCAAGCCGCGCGACATCACGGTGGTGCCCGAGCTGCCCAAGACGCGGTCCGGCAAGATCATGCGTCGCCTGCTCAAGGACATGGCCGAGGGCCGCGAGGGCGGGGACACCTCGACCCTGTCCGACCCGACGATCATCGACCAGATCAAGTCCAAGGGCGTCAAGGGATAGGTCGCCCCACACCGGTGTGCGGCCCGGGGTTGTGTCCACGACCTCGGGCCGCACGCCGGGTACTGCGTGAACGAGCGGGTCCGTCGTGGCACGATGGACGATGGTGCACCCGTCACCTGACAATGGAGGAGCAATCGTGAGCCACGCCCAGGGAAACCACACGCCGAACGAGGCCTCGATCCCCCTGCACGACGCAGACTCGATCGCGCGCGGTGACGCCAGCATCGGGACCCTGGTCAAGAACGCCTCGACGCACGTCTCCACGCTCATGCGCTCGGAGATCGAGCTGGCCAAGACCGAGGTCACCGAGCAGGTCAAGCGGGCCGCCACCGGCTCCGGCTTCTTCGTGGCCGCCCTCGTCTTTGTGCTGATGTCCTTCTTCCCGTTCGTCTTCATGTGGGCCAAGCTCATCTCGATGTGGTTCGGCACCAAGACGTGGGACTGGATGGGCTTCCTCATCGTCTTTGTGGTCCTGATCCTCCTGGCCGCACTGTTCGGCCTGCTGGGCTACCTCAAGATCAAGAAGATCCGCAAACCCCAGCGCACCATCGACTCGGTGAACGACCTCAAGCTGGCCATGCCCTCGGGTGAGGACCTCAAGGCGGGCACGGCCCGCACCACCGAGACCCCGCAGCGGTCGGCGACCAGCTGAGGTCGCCGGCCCACCGGCCGCCGGACCCGTCGATAGTCAGGGTCGACGGGCCCTGGCGGCACCGTGACGTCTCCGCCAACGGCATCCGCCTGCACGTGGCCGAGGCCCTCCCGCCCGACTCCGCGCCGGGTGCACGACCCCCACTGGCGCTCCTCGTCCACGGGGTGGGCGGCATCTGGTGGACCCTGCGCGCGCCCATGCTCGCGCTCGCCGAGGCCGGATTCCACGCCGTGGCCGTGGACCTGCGCGGGCACGGCGATTCCGACAAGCCACCCCGCGGCTACGACGCGTGGACGCTCGCCACCGACGTCACCAACCTGATCCGCGCGCTCGGCCACTCGTCCGCCGTGATCGTCGGGCAGGGCGAGGGCGGGTTCGTGGCGTGGACCGCCGCGTACCGTCGCCCCCGGGCCGTCCGGGGCCTCGTCGTCGTCGGATCACCCCACCCCCTGGCCACCCGGCGGGCCGCGCTGCGTGACCGTCGCCAGCGCCGGGCACTCGTCCCCGGGCTCCTCGCCGACCAGGCCCCCCGCCTGCCCGAACGGCGGCTGACCCGCGACGGGGCCGCCGCCGTGGAGGACATGCTCCGCGAGCGCTCCGGGCCCGGCTGGCCGGAGACCGACGACTTCGCCGCCAGCGCCGAGCTGCTCCGGCGCGCCATGCTCATCCCCAAGGTCGCGCACCTGTCGCTGGAGTCGCGACGGTGGATGGTGCGCAGCCAGTTCCGCCCGGACGGCCGGGATTTCCGCCGCGCGGTCTCGCGGGTCCTCGACCAGCCCGTGCTGGGCATCAGCGGCGCCGAGGACCGCTACATCCATCCCGCCACCGTCGCCGCCTCGGCGGCCTGGGCACGGGACCTGCGCACCGCCCACGTGCCCGGGGCCGGGCACTACCCCGCCATGGAGGCCCCGGGGGCGACGTCCGAGCTCATCGTGCGGTTCGCCCGCGGCGTCAGCGGCCGCTGAACTGACAGGACGCCGCCCGCCCGGCCCCCGCGAGGCGCTACCCGGTGCGGACGCAGCTGCCCGTGGACACCGGGCCGTACGAATCCACCGCGGCCTGCAGCTGCGGCATCACCTGCTCCACGGTGAGCGCGTAGCCGGTGTCGGGGGCGTCCATCGCGGCGCCGAAGACCACACCCGTGACGCGACCGTCCGGGGTGATGAGCGGGCCACCCGAATTGCCCTCGCGGACGGTGCCCCGCAGGATGTACACCTCGCGCTCGACCGTGGCCTCGCGGTAGATGTCCGGCCCGCGCAGTGTGACCCGCTCGCGGATCCGCGCCGGATCGGGCCGGTACGGGCCGTTGCCCGGGTATCCCACGACGATCGCGTCGTCCCCGGTCCGCGCCCGCTCGTCGGCGAACGGCAGCGCCGGCGCCTCCAGCCCGGGCACGCGCAGCACCGCGATGTCGACGCCCGGGTCGTAGGTGACCACCTCGGCGTCGACCTCCTCGCCGCCGACCGTCACCGTGACCGACCCCGTCCCGGCGACGACGTGCGCGTTGGTCATCACCAGTTCGGGCGCGGCGACGAACCCGGTCCCCTCGAGCGCGCGACTGCACGACTCGGCGCGTCCGATGATCTTGAGCACCGACGGCTCCACGTCCGCCACGACCTGTGCGCCGTCGAGCACCGGGTCCGGCGGCGAGACCTCCTGCATCGGTGTGCTGCCGAAGGGTCCCAGGATGTCGGGGAAGCCGGTGGTGCCGAGCACGGAGGTGAACGCCGAGGGGATCCGCTGCAGTTGCTCCGGCGCCACGTTGTCGATCTCGGACAGCACCGAGGAGCCGCGCACCGCCTTGCCGGGCGTGGTCCCCTCCTGGGCCGCGATCGGGATCGCCACCAGCCACGCCACCAGGAGCACCGCCGCCGCCTGGAAGACCGCGCCGATGGTGCTGTCGACCAACCGGGCCGCGGTGCCCGAGATGTAGCGGCGGGCGGCACGACCGATGGTCACGCCGGCCACCTGCCCGATGATCACCATCACCGCGATCACCGCGAGACCGCCCATGAGCCGGCCCAGCGGGTCGTCGATCTCCCGCACGAGGTGCGGCGCCACCAGCAGGCCGGACGTCGCGCCGATGCCCACGCCGAGCAGGGCGAACCCCGAGGCCGCGGCCCCGTTGAGCCACCCCGAGATCGCCGCCGCGGCAGCCAGCCCGAACAGCGCCACGTCGAGCCACTGGGAGCCCGTCACCGGTATCCCCTCCGCGGGTCGTCCGCGGGCAGGTCGAGTGGCTCCTCGGCGCCGCCGGTCCCGTCGGGGTGCCCGGATCGCACACCGGGCACCCCGGCGACCGTGCGGTCGGCGAGCGGGTCATCGGATTCGCGCCGCGCCTCCTCGGCCGACATCCGGTGCTGCTCACCGTTGGCGGACGCGGCGAGTGTCTCCACCAGGTCGCGGATGTCGCCGGTGTCCCAGTCGAGGTCCCAGCCGGCCGAGTGGAACATCGCCGCCAGGATCCCGGCGGTGAAGCCCCACACCACCAGGTCCTCGTGCTGGAACGCCGGCCCGGTCCACCCCGTGGAATGCCGCAGCAGGAACCGGCTGGCCGGGTCGAGCAGGTCCCGCACCGGCACCGTCATCACCCGGGAGGTCTCGGCGGGGTCCACCGCGGAGACCTCCATCGGCTCGCGCCAGTACGCCAGGACCGGGGCGACCGTGTAGTTGGACACCGGGATGAACAGCTCCGGCAGCACCGCGAGGACGTCCACGCCGTGCCGCTCGAGCCCGGTCTCCTCCCAGGCCTCACGCAGGGCCGCCTCCACGGGGCCGCTGTCCTCGGGGTCGACGCCGCCGCCGGGGAAGGAGATCTGGCCCGAATGGTTGCGCAGTGTCGGCGCGCGGTGGGTCAGCAGGACCCGTGCGTCCCCCGGCGGGTGCGGGCCCGGCGCCGCGGGATCGCCGGAGAACAGCACCAACACGGCGGCGTCCCGGTGTGGACGGCCGCCCTCCTCGGGCTGCTCGGGAGGGCGGCGTCTGGGCAGCAGGCCGTCGAAGCGGCCGTCGGTGCACGCCGCCATGAGCGGGTCCATCCAGCCCGGGTGCGGCACGCCCGTCACGTCCCCCGGTCGCGGCACCCCGGCCCCGCCGCTCACGGCGAGACCCCCAGGTGCTCGGAGACTGCGTCGAGCACGTCCTGCTCGCTGTACATCGGCTCGATGAGGACGTGCTCCACGGTGCCGTCGGGGTGCACGAACACCGTCAGCGGCAGCACCGGTGGCGCCCCGAGGATCCCCGGGAGCTCCTCGTCGTGATCGGAGACCGAGATCATGTCCTCGATGCCCAGCGCCTGCAGCGTGTCCAGTCCCTTGGTCTCCGACGGATCGGTGTGCGAGATCACCACCTGCACACTGTCCCCGAGCTCCTCCTGCGCCTCCTGGATGGCCGGGAGCTCCCGCCGGCACGGCTCGCACCAGTAGGCCCACATGTTGACCATCATCGGCTTGCCGGACTGCACCTTGCCGAGCGTGGTGGTGGACCCGTCGTCCATGCACCGGACCATCAGCCCGGAGACCGGGCCGCCCGTGGTGGCGGGCTCGGCGCTGTCCCGGCACTGCGGCAGCTCGGCCGCCGCGCGGGTGTCCGGGTCCACGACCGTGTGGGGCTCGTCCTCCATCGGGGCCCCCACCGGCGGCGCGGCGGCGGGATCGGTGGATCCCGCGGTCTGTCCGGAATCGTCGTCCCCGCCCATCGTGGAGAGAAGTGCGACGACGACGCCCACGACCGCCACCAGCGCCACGATCGACCACCGCACCGACGCGCTCACACCAACTCCCCCAATCCGACCAGTTCCAGCAGGTCATCCCGCTCGGGGCCCGCCACCAGGCGCGCGGCGGCCGCCGGATCCAGCGGCCCGGCCTCCCCCGCCGAGGGGCAGTCGTCGGCCAGGACGCAGGCGCCGCACGCCGCCGTCCGGGCGTGGCAGACGCGGCGCCCGTGGAAGATGATGCGGTGGCTCGCGTCCGTCCATCCGGCCCGCGGCAGCAGCCTCGCGACCTCGCGCTCGACGCGCACCGGGTCGGTGGCGTCGGTCCACCGCCACCGGTGCACCAGCCGCATGAAGTGGGTGTCCACCGTCAGCCCGGGCACGCCGAACGCGTTGCCCAACACCACGTTGGCCGTCTTCCTGCCGAAGCCGGGCAGTGTGACCAGGTCCTCGAGCCGCCCCGGGACCTCGCCGTCGTATCTCTCCACCAGCGCGGCGCCCAGCCCCTGGATACTGCGGGCCTTGTTGCGGTAGAAGCCGGTCGGCCGGATGAGCCCCTCCAGCTCCTCGCGGTCCGCGCCCGCGTAGTCCGCCGCCGTCCGATACCGCGCGAACAGGGCCGGCGTCACCTCGTTGACCCGCTTGTCCGTGCACTGGGCGGACAGGATGGTCGCCACGCTCAGCTCGAGGGGGTCGCGGAAGTCGAGTTCGCACCAGACCCGGGGGAACGCCCTCTCGAGTGTGCGCAGCATGCGCCGGGCCCGGCGGGTGCGCCCGAGGTCGGTCTCCACTCCCCTCGCGGCCGCCCCTCGCCGGCGGCGCCTGGTGGAAGCGGGAGCAGAGTCTGGCATGGCGTCCACATTACGGCCCCCGCGGAGCCGGAGGACGGTGCCGCCCCGTACGGGTCGATGTGCACGTCGCGGCGCAGGCGTGTTTACTCGTGGGTATGCAGGGATTCCTCGTTGTTCTCGTCCCCGTCCTCCTCGCCGGTTTCGCGCTGCTCATGGACCGGTTCGAGTCAGCGATCCTCGCCGAGCCGGAGCAGATCGACGCCTGAGGCGCCGGTCACCCCGCCCCGGAGCCCGCGCGTTGACTCCACGATGTCGCGCGCTACCCGCTACAGTGGCACTGGCCACACGCACGCCTTGGCGTGGACCCGAGTCGTCCACGCCCGAACGGAGGGTCACCAGCCGTGACGATCGATCGCCGCACGGACCAGTCCGCCGAGGACGTCCTCACCCGCGCCGGGATTTTCCAGGGTGTCGAGCCGTCGGCCGTCGCCGCGTTGCGCTCCGACCTCACCCGCGAGGAGTACGCCAAGGGCGAGACGATCATCCGCGAGGGCGAGCAGGGCGACAGCCTCTACATCGTCACCTCCGGCAAGGTGAAGCTCTCCCGCAAGGCGCCCGACGGTCGCGAGAACCTCCTGTCGATCCTCGGCGCGTCCGACATGTTCGGTGAGCTCTCCATCTTCGACCCGGGCCCGCGCACCTCGTCCGCCGTGTGCGTCACCGACGTCACGGTCCAGGCCATGGACCGCACCGCGCTCAAGCGGTGGATCGCGGAGCGCCCCGAGATCGCCGACCAGCTGCTCCGGGTCCTGGCCCGCCGCCTCCGCCGCACCAACAACAACCTGGCGGACCTCATCTTCACCGACGTCCCCGGGCGCGTGGCCAAGGCCCTGCTGCAGCTGGCCCAGCGGTTCGGCACGCAGGAGAGCAGCCACATCCGCGTGACGCACGACCTCACGCAGGAGGAGATCGCCCAGCTCGTCGGCGCCTCCCGCGAGACGGTCAACAAGGCACTGGCCGAGTTCGCGCACCGCGGCTGGCTGCGGCTCGAGGGCAAGAGCGTGATCATCTCGGACACCGAGCGTCTGGCCCGCCGCGCCCGCTGACCGCCCCTCTCTGCGCTGATCGATCGCCGCTACCTGCGCTGACCTCCCCTCTCTTCGCTGATCGCCGCGTCCCGCGCCGTCCCGGAGCGGTCTGGTCGTCCCCACCGCGCAGAAGGTCGTGCCCACTGCGGGCGCAGCGTCGGATCACCGCAGTACGCACGACCATTCCTGCGGGCGGGCTCCTGCGGGGCGGGCTCCGTCAGCGGCGGCGGTCCAGGTACTTCAGCGCCACGGCGGTCGACTGCTCGGCCACCGTGAGCAGGAACGGTGAGACGTCCCGGTAGATGTGCTGCGTGATCGCGGCCGCGTCGGCGTCAGCGCCCAGTTCTGCGCGGGCTGCGATGATCTGCTCCAGCCGGTCCCGGCGGTGCCGCCCGAGCTCGCGCGCGAACCGCCCGGTGTCCTCGACGTCCGGCCCGTGCCCCGGGACGCCCGTGACGCCGTCCGCCCGCGCGGCGAGCCGGTCCATGCTGGTCAGGTAGTCGCCCAGGTCGCCGTCGGTCGAGTCGAGGACCGTCGAGTCCCGCCCCAGGATCGTGTCGCCCAGCACCACGCAGTCCGGCGTGGTGTCCGGCCCGCGACCGGCGATCCGGACCTCGAAGCTCACCGAGTCCGCGGTGTGGCCCGGGGTCGCCAGCACCCGGATCCCGAGGCCGGCGGCGTGGATCACCTCGTCGTCGTCCAACTCGGTGGCGTCGCGGCAGAACTCTTCCAGTGGCGCCCTGACCGGGGCCGCCACGAGGTCACGCAGGTGGTCGATGCCGTCGGTGTGGTCGGGGTGGCGATGGGTGACGACGACGAGCTCGATCCGTCCCGCGAGTGCGGCGATCCGCTCGGCGTGCGCCGGGTCGTCGGGCCCCGGGTCCACCACCACGGAGGTGGCCGACCCCGGGGCCCGCAGCACGACCGTGTTGGTGCCCTCGAACGTCATCTCCGAGGGGTTGTCGCAGAGGATCACCCCGGCCGTCTCCGTGACCGGCCGCAGTGTCTCGTAGGCCGGGAACCCGGCCGGGGCCGCGTCGGACATGCGTCAGCCCTCGACCTCGACGAGCAGCTCGAGCTCGAGCGGCGAGTCGAGCGGCAGCTCGAAGACGCCGACGGCGGAGCGGGCGTGCACGCCGTAGTCGCCGAAGATCTCGCCGAGGACGTCGGAGGCCCCGTTGATCACGGCGGGCTGCCCGCCGAACCCCGGGGCGGAGGCGACGTAGCCGACGACCTTGACGATCCGCACGACGGCGTCGATCCCCACCAGCCCGTCGACGGCGGCGAGCGCGTTGAGAGCGCACACGCGCGCGAGTTCGGTGGCCTGCTCCGGGCTGACCTCGGCGCCGACCTTGCCGGTCGCGACCAGGGCTCCGTCGCTCATGGGCAACTGCCCGGAGGTGTAGACGAAGTCACCCGCGCGGACGGCAGGCACGTAGTTGGCCACGGGCGGGACCACGGTGGGCAGCTCGAATCCGAGCTGCTCGATCTTGCGGCCCCAGTAGCCGGGCTCGGGCTCCGCCATCAGAGCCGGCGTTTCATGTAGGCGACATGCTGCTCGCCCGTCGGCCCGGGCAGGACCGAGACGAGCTCCCAGCCGTCCCCTCCCCACTGGTCGAGGATCTGCTTGGTGGCGTGGGTGAGCAGCGGGACCGTGACGTACTCGAACCGGGCTGCGGAAGTGGACTCACTCATGCCCCCACTCTAGGTAACCCGGGAGCCGCCCGCTCGGTGGGTTCCGGCGCATAGGCTGGAGCGCATGCCCACCACTACCGGTCCCGGGGACACCGCGCCCCGGGCGACCATCGCCGACGCCCTGTCCACGGGGTGGTCCGACAGCTCCGCCGAGGCCGAGCTGCACTACGTGTCCGGGAAGGGGGGCACGGGCAAGACCACTGCCGCGGTCTCGCTCGCCTTGGCGCTCGCGTCCTCCGGTAAGAGCGTGCTGGTGGTGGAGGTGGAGGAGCGGCAGGGCATCGCGCGTGCCTTCGACCGCCCACCGCTGCCGTACCGCGAGGAGCCGGTGGCCCGCGTGGACGGCGGCGGCACGGTCTCCGCACTGGCGATCGACATCGAGGCCGCGATGCTCGACTACCTGGACACCTTCTATCACCTGGGGGTCGTGGGCCGGGCCATGAGGTCGGTGGGCGCGATCGAGTTCGCCACCACCATCGCCCCGGGGCTGCGCGACGTCCTGCTCACCGGCAAGGTCTACGAGGTGGCCACGCGCGAGCACGCCAAGCGCGAGGTCGTCTACGACGCGGTGGTGGTGGACGCCCCGCCGACCGGCAGGATCGGCAAGTTCCTCGACGTGACCACGGCGATGGCGGACCTGGCCTCCGGCGGGCCGATCCGGCGGCAGGCCGAGGCGGTGGCCGAGTTGGTCCACTCGCCGCGCACCGTGGTCCACCTGGTGACCATGCTGGAGTCGCTGCCGGTGCAGGAGACGCTGGAGGCGATCGAGGAACTGGGTGGCCACGGGCTGCGCGTGGGACAGGTGATGATCAACCGGGCGGAGACCCGGCACCTCGACGACGACGCTCTGGAGCGGATCGCCGCCGAGGAGATCGACGCCGAGGCCGTCCTCACCGGGCTCCGGGAGACCGGGTACGAGCCCGACGACGACGAGGACCTGCAGGGGCTCCTGGTGGAGGCGATCGAGCACGCGCGCGTCGCCCGCGGTCAGCTCGCCGCCGGCGACTCGCTCACCGAGGCGGGCTGCCCGACCGTGGTGTTGCCCGCCCTGCCCGACGGGGTGGACGTGGCCGACCTCTACGACCTCGCCTCCGTGCTCGTCGACCAGGGGGTGCGCTGACATGGCCCGTCGCCTCGACATCGCCGACCTGCTCGCCGATCCCGCCACCCGGGTGGTGGTGTGCACGGGCGCCGGCGGCGTGGGCAAGACCACGACCGCCGCGGCCGTGGCCCTGCGCGCCGCCGAGCTCGGCCGCGACACGGTGGTGCTGACCATCGACCCCGCCCGCCGGCTCGCGCAGGCCCTCGGCGTCGACCTGCTCTCCAACGAGCCGTCCCCGGTGGAGCTGGGCCCCGACGCGCCGGCCGGGGCCGGGGCACTGCACGCGATGATGCTCGACATGCGCCGCACCTTCGACGAGCTGGTGGCCGCCAACACCTCGGCCGCCAGGGCGCGGTCGATCATGGAGAACCGCTTCTATCAGACCCTCGTGACGTCCTTCGCAGGGACGCAGGAGTACATGGCCATGGAGAAGCTGGGGCAGTTGCTCGACGACTCGTCGTGGGACCTGGTGGTGGTGGACACGCCGCCGTCCCGCAACGCCCTCGACTTCCTCGACGCCCCCAAGCGGCTGGGCTCGTTCCTCGACAGCCGGCTCATGCGACTGCTCGCCACGCCCGGCCGCGGCGTGGGCCGGCTCGTGTCCGGGGCGATGAGCACGGCGCTCCGGGGCGTCTCGACCGTCGTGGGCTCGTCCATGCTCCGGGACGCCTCCGAGGTGGTCGTGGCCCTGGACACCACGTTCGGCGGCTTCACCACCCGGGCGGCGCGCACGCAGGCGATCCTGCGACGCAAGGGCACCGAGTTCCTGGTGGTCTCCTCCGCGGAGCGGCCCGCACTACGCGAGGCGGCGTTCTTCGTCGAACGACTCGCGGCCGAGAAGATGCCGCTGGCCGGGGTCGTGGTCAACCGCACCCACCCGCGGCTGTCCGACCTGACCACCGAGCAGGCGACGGCGGCCGCGGACCGGCTGGACGGCACCAACCCGGAGGCGGAGGCCGTCCTGCGCATCCACGCCGATCGGGCACGGACCGCCTCCCGCGAGGTGCGGCTCCTGGAATCGTTCACCAGCACGCACCCCGACGTGCGGATCGTGGGGGTGCCGTCGCTGCCGTTCGAGATCTCGAACCTCGAGGCCCTGCGTTCGGTGGGCGATCAGCTCACCGGGTGAGGGGCCGGCGGCCGCTCGTGCGGTCTACCGCGCCGAGGAGTGCCGCTCGAGCTGCTGGGCGAAGAAGTCGGCCCAGGAGCGCACCTCGGGATGCTGCTTGAGCAGGGCCCGACGCTGGCGCTCGGTCATGCCGCCCCACACACCGAACTCGACGCGGTTGTCCAGTGCGTCCGCCCGGCACTGGAGCAGGACCGGGCAGTGACGGCAGATCGAGGCCGCCTTGCGCTGGGCGGCACCGCGGACGAAGAGCTCGTCGGGGTCGATGTCTCTACAGCGGGCCTGGGACACCCACTCCTGGCGGCCCTCCCCGAGGACCGTCTCCTCCGAGCCGAGAGGGTTGCTGGACCCGGGGCGGACCCCGGCTACGTCAGAACGTGTGGTTCCGGGAAGGGTGGCCGTCATCGAAAAACCCCTGTCTGTGTGGAGCCGGACGCGGCCGGACCGCGAACGTCTCCGGCCTTCTGGGCCCGCTCGGCGTGGCGGACCCACCATGTCAGCGGGACCACTCGCCGAGTGGTCGCCCGGGGGAGACCGGAGCTCGGCTCGTTCTGTCCCGCGTTCCCCCACATTGTTACCGCAGTCACACAACAGAAGTAAAGAGTCGGGTGGCGCTCCGACCGCACGGGCACGCCGACCGGGGGTGGTCACGTATCCTTGGTCAGGTGTCGGGTATGAGTTCGCTGGGAAAGCTGGTCGCGGCCTGTGCGGCGGCGGGTGTCGTCGCGGCCGGGGCGCTGTTCCCCGTCTCGGGTACCGCCGGGCTCGCGTCCAACAAGATGGCGGACTCCCTCGCCGGGACGTCGGCGGACCTCATCAAGGGGGACCTGCCGGCCATCTCCACGGTCACCGACTCCGGCGGTGAGCCCATCGCCTGGCTGTACGACCAGCAGCGCGAGATCGTCCCGAGCGAGGACATCTCGCAGGCCATGAAGCTGGCGATCATCGCGATCGAGGACCGCCGGTTCGGCGACCACAACGGCGTGGACTGGCGGGGCACCGTCCGCGCGGCCCTGACCAACTTCACGTCGGGCGACGTCCAACAGGGCGCCTCCACCATCGACCAGCAGCTGGTCAAGAACTATCAGTTCCTCGTCTCGGCGGAGAACGACGCGGAGCGGCGGGCCGCCATCGAGACCACCCCCGCGCGCAAGATCAAAGAGATCCGGATGGCGCTCACCCTGGACAAGGAGCTGAGCAAGGACGAGATCCTGTCCAAGTACCTCAACCTGGTCTCCTTCGGCAACGGCACCTACGGCGTCCAGACCGCCGCCCAGACCTACTTCGGCGTCGACGCCGCCGACCTCACCGTCCCCCAGGGCGCGATGCTCGCCGGGATGGTCCAGTCGACCAGTGGCCTGGACCCGTACACCAACCCCGAGGAGACCAGGAACCGTCGCGACACGGTCATCGCCAGCATGGTCGACACGGGGGCGCTCTCCGCGGCGGAGGGCGAGCAGTACGCGGCGGAGGACCTCGGCGTACTCGAACGTCCCCAGCCACTGCCCCGCGGCTGCATCACCGCCGGCAGCCGCGGCTTCTTCTGCGACTACGTCCTCGACTACCTCGACCAGAACGGCCTGAGCCGCGAGATGGTCGAACAGGGCGGGTACACCATCCGGACGACACTGGACGAGACCGTCCAGGCCAACGTCCAGCGGTCCCTGGACACCTACGGCAACCCGACGAGCCCGGGCGTGGCCGAGGTCATGAACGTGATCCGCCCCGGCGAGGACTCCCACAAGGTCGTCGCCGTGGCCTCGAGCCGCCAGTACGGGCTGGAACTGGGAGATCACCAGACCGTCCAGCCACAGCCCTACTCGCTCGTCGGCGACGGCGCCGGCTCCGTGTTCAAGATCTTCACCGTGGCCGCCGCCATGGAGATGGGCATGGGCACCAACACCACCCTGTCCGTGCCCAACCGCGTCCAGATCGCGGGCCTCGGCGACGGCGGCGCGAGCGGCTGCCCACCCGGCCAGTACTGCGTGGAGAACGCGGGCTCGTACCCCGGCTCCCTGTCCGTCACGGACGCGCTCGCCCAGTCGCCCAACACGACCTTCGTCAACCTCATCAAGGACGTCGGGGTGGCGCCGACCGTCGACATGGCGGTGCGCCTGGGCCTGCGTTCCTACGACCGCAAGGGCACCGGCCCCGAGGACGACTCGATCGCCGGGTTCATCAAGAAGAACAACCTCGGGTCGTTCACCCTCGGCCCCACCTCGGTCAACCCGATGGAGCTGTCCAACGTCGGCGCGACCATCGCCTCCGGCGGCGTGTGGTGCCCGCCGAGCCCCATCGAGTCCATCACCGACCGTACCGGCAAGCCCGTCGAACTGGCCGAGCCGGAATGCGAGCAGGTGATCGACCCCGGCCTCGCGGACACCCTGTCCGTCGCCATGTCCAAGGACTCGGTGGGCGCGGGCACCGCCGCCGACGCCGCGGGGGCCACCGGCTGGGGGCAGCCGGTGTCCGGCAAGACCGGCACCAGTGAGGCCAACAGGTCGTCGTCGTTCCTCGGGTTCACCGACAAGTACGCGGCCGCCGTCTACGCCTTCAACGACGGGACCAACACCTCCGAACTCTGCTCCGGCCCACTGCGCCAGTGCGGCAACGGCAACCTCTTCGGCGGCGACGAGCCGGCCATGACCTGGTTCTCGGCGATGAACCCCATCTCCGACATCTACGGCCCGGTGGGCCTCCCGGAGCCGGACCCCGCCTACCAGCGGGGCACCGGGGGATCCGGCACACCGGACGTGGAGGGGATGAGCCAGTCCGCGGCCACCTCGCTGCTCACCAACGCCGGGTTCGCGGTGGACTCGCAGTTCGTGTCGGACTCCGACCGCCCGTACGGCACGGTCGTCGGGACCTCCGGCGGGACCGGCGTCCCGGGCTCGCAGGTCACACTCCGGGTCTCCGACGGCACGGGCGCCGGCGGCGGGGACGGTGGCGGTGGCGGCGGCACGTCCGGTCCGCCCGCCGCGATCGGCGACGAGCCGGTGGTCCTCGAGGTCCCCGGCCTGGCCCCCATCACCATCGCTCCGCCCCGCTGACCGATTCCGCCGCCGGTAGACTGACCGGATGGACCGTCGACCCCGCACCAGCGCCCTGACCTCCCCCGCCCGCGCGGCGGCAGTCCTCGCCGGGGCCGCCGTGGCCGGGACCGTCTACGCCACCGGCTGGGAGCGCAACGCCTTCACCGTGCGCCGGCACACGCTCCCGCTGCTCGCGCCCGGAGCGCAGCCGCTGACCCTCCTGCATGTCTCCGACCTGCACATGATGCCGGGGCAGCGGCTCAAGCAGCGGTTCGTCTCCGCGCTCGCCCGCCTCGAGCCGGACCTCGTGCTCAACACGGGGGACAACCTCTCGAGCGACCGCGCCGTGCCGTCCGTCGTCCAGGCACTCGACCCTCTGCTGGGCCTGCCGGGGGCCTTCGTCTTCGGCTCCAACGACTACTACGCGCCCGCCCCCAGGAACCCCCTGCCCTACCTCGGCCTGGGGACCAAGAAGCACTCGACAGAGCCCCTGCCGTGGCGGGACCTGCGGGCCGCGTTCTCCGAGCGCGGCTGGGTGGACGCCACCCACCGCCGCACGGAGATCGCCGTGGACGGGCGCAGCGTCCTGGTGGCGGGCGTGGACGACCCGCACATCGGACGCGATCGGTACTCGGAGATCTCCGGCCCGGCCGGCCCGGCGTTCGATCTGCGGGTCGGCATGGTGCACGCGCCCGAGCCGCGGGTCCTGGACCGGTTCGACGCCGATGGTTACGACCTCGCGGTGGCCGGCCACACGCACGGGGGGCAACTGTGTCTGCCCACGGGCGCGATCGTCACCAACTGCGGGATCGACCGGTCGCGGGTCAAGGGCCCCTCCGCATGGGGCCGCAACCTGGTGCTGCACGTGTCCGCGGGCCTCGGCACCTCCCCGTTCGTCCCGGTGCGCACCTTCTGTCGCCCCGAGGCGACGCTGCTCGAGCTGGTGGCCGCCCCCGGCGGCGGGGACGACGGCTCGCGCGTCCCCGCCGAGCCGCTGCAGGAGCTCGTGCCCGTCCCGGCCTGACCCGGTTTCGCGAATCGCCGGGCGGGGCGTTAGAGTATCCCTCGTTGTCCCCCGGGGTGTGGCGCAGCTTGGTAGCGCGCTTCGTTCGGGACGAAGAGGCCGTGGGTTCAAATCCCGCCACCCCGACAAATCGAGGTCCCGGATCACCAGGTGGTCCGGGACCTCACACGTTTCACCGGAAGCGCTCGCCCGCGCAGAACGCGCGAGGCGGTACACACACCCGTCGACGCTCCGTAGAGTCGGGGTATGATCTCTGAGACCGACGCCCCGAGCTCCACCACCTCCGCCGACGCCTCGAGCGCACCGGGCGCGTCCCCCGCCGGCCGGCCGGACTACGGCCGGGTCACCGGCCCCGCCGGCCCCGGGGACACCGCACTCGCCGCGGGCCTGCAGAAGGTCCTCGACGGCCACTGGGCGCAGGCGCGCGAGCACACCCGCGCTGCCATGACGCCCGACATGCTCAACCCCATCGGGCTGAGCATGGAGGAGCACCGGGAGCACGTCCTGGCCCAGCTCAAGCGACTCGCCGAGTCCGGGATGCCCGATCGCGGATTCCCGGTCGAGGACGGCGGGCAGGGCGACACGGGTGGCGTGCTCACCTCGTTCGAGATGCTCGGCCACCTGGACCTGTCCGTCATGGTCAAGGCCGGCGTGCAGTGGGGCCTGTTCGGCGGGGCGATCGCCAACCTCGGCAACGCCGAGACCCGGGCGAAGTACCTGCCGGACGTGATGTCCCTCGACCTGCTGGGCTGCTTCGCCATGACCGAGCTCGGCCAGGGCTCGGATGTCCAGAACCTCGAGACCACGGCGACCTTCGACCCGGAGACCGGGGAGTTCGTGGTCCACTCCCCCACACCGAGCTCGGAGAAGGCCTACATCGGCAACGCCGGTCGCGACGGCCGGCTGGCCGCGGTGTTCGCCCAGCTCATCACGCCCGGGGAGGACGGCGAGGACGTGGGCCACGGCGTCCACTGCCTGCTCGTGCCGATCCGTGACGCGTCCGGGGAGGCGATGCCCGGGGTCACGCTCACCGACCACGGCCACAAGGGCGGCCTGCTCGGGGTGGACAACGGCCGCATCCTCTTCGACCACGTGCGGGTCCCCCGCCAGGCGCTCCTGGACCGGTTCGGCGCGGTCGACGCGGAGGGAAACTACTCCTCGCCCATCGACTCCGTCGGCGCCCGGTTCTTCACCATGCTCGGCACGCTGATCCGCGGCCGGGTGTCCGTGGGCGCGGCCTCGGGCGCGACGGCCCGCACCGCGCTGGCCACGGCCGTGCGGTACGGGCTGGTGCGCCGGCAGTTCGACCACCCGGACACCGGTAAGGGGATCCCGCTGCTCGAGTACCGCGAGCACCAGCGGCGGCTGATGCCGCGGGTGGCGCGGGCGTACGCGTACGCGTGCGCGCAGAACGCGATCATCGCCGAGCTCGACGAGTTCGAGAGGGATCCCGACGCGTTCGACACCGTCCGCCGTCGCGAGATGGAGGCGCACGCCGCCGGGATCAAGGCCACGGTGTCCGGGTTCGCCAACGACGCCATCTCCGAGGCCCGCCTGGCCTGCGGCGGCGCCGGCTACATGTCGGAGAACCGGCTCACCGAGATGCGCAAGGACTGCGACGTCTTCTCGACCTTCGAGGGCGACAACGTGGTGCTCACGCAGCTCGTCGGCAAGGAGCTCCTGGGCGCCTACGCCGCCGAGTTCGGCGACATGGACCAGCGCGAGACCGTGTCGTTCGCCCTCAACACGGTCGCGGAGGTCGTGCAGGAGAAGACCCGCGCGTCGACCCTGTGGCAGAAGCTCATCGACTCGGTGACCGACCGCGAGCACACCGACATCCTGGATCGCGGCAACCAGCTGGAGCTGCTGGTGGACCGCGAGGAACACCTGCTGGAGACGGTCGCCCGGCGCCTGCGCAAGGCGCAGGACAGCGACGACGGCTCAGCGGCCTTCAAGGTGTTCAACTCGGCGCAGGACCACCTGCTGCACACCGGCCGCGCGCACATGGACAGCTGGGTGTTCGCCCGCTTCGCCGAGGCGGTGGACGCGTGCGAGGACCCGGAGGCCAAGGAGGTGCTGGGCATGCTCTGCGACCTCTACGTCCTGGACATCGTGGAGCACGACAAGGGCTGGTTCCTCGAGCACAACCGCCTGACCACGGAGCGCACCAAGGCGGCCACGGCCGCGCGCAACCGGCTGTGCACCAAGCTCGCGGGCCGGGCCCGGACGCTGGTGGACGCCTTTGCGATCCCCGAGTTCGTCTTCGACATCCCCATGCTCACCGACGGCGGCGTGGACGATCCCGTCGAGGCCGCCGCCGGCGTGGAGGGCTGGACCAAGCGCGGGCTCGAGTAGGCACTCGCCCGGGCGGTGGTCAGGGTCGTCCGTGCTCAGGGCCGGGGCCCGGCCACGCGGGCGGCGAGCGTCGAGAACACCGCGACGGCGAGCAGGACGGCGGCCCCGGCCCACACCACGGGATCCGGGCCGGCCAGCAGGAGTGAGTCGAGCGCCGCCGTGCCCTGGCCGGTGGTGCTGCCCGAGGTCGCCGTCGTGACCGCCGACGGGGCGCTGCCGGCGACCCACACCCACCACGCCGCCCCGATCGACGCGGCCGCCACGGCCGCGGACACGATCCTCCCGGGCCAGGGGCCGGCCACGGCGATAAGGGCGCGCCACAGGGCCGTGGAGGCGACGACGACGAGGCCGACCACCCCCACCACCGCGGCGGACCGCAGCACGGACGGCGCCTCCGCCGTGGCCAGCGCCCAGGCCGACAGGCCGGCGGTGAGCAGCGCCAGCGCGAGCGCCGACTCGGCGACCGGCGATCCGGGCCGGCGGACCAGCTGCACGAGCAGGGCGCCGAGCACGGCGGCGGCAGCCACCCCGAGGACCCCGGCGGAGGTGCGGCGTTGGGTGTCCTCGGCGGCATCCGCGGCGGCGGCGCCGGCATCGCCCTGCTCGACGGCGAGCGCGCTGCCGGCCCGGCCGACCGCATCCTGGGTGCGGGTCGCGGAGTCGTCCACCCCGACCGCCCCGTCACGCAGTTCGGCGGCGCCGTCCGCGAGCGCGGCCGCCCCGTCGCGCAGTTCGTGGGAGCCGCGGGTCGCCTCGTAGATACCGTCGCGCAGTTCGGCGCCGGGCGCGGAGAGCTGACGGGCGAGCTCGTCGGCGCCGCCCTCGAGCCGGTCGAGGTCGCTGAGCGTGGCCTGGTCCATCCCCTGCACCGCGAGCTGGTCGCGGAGCCCGGTGAGCGCCTCGCGGGCGCGGACGGTCCCGGGCTCGTCGCCCTCCAGTCGCCCCAGTGCGTCGTCGATCGCCGTCGACACCTGGCCCTGGATCACGGCGACGCCCCGGACGGCGCCGACCACCTCGCGGACCCCGCCGGCGACCTCCTGCGCCCCGGATCCGGCCTCGCCCATCCCGGCCTGGAGCTGATCCATCCCGGTGGCGAGCTGCTGACCGCCCGTGCGCATCTCCTCCGCGCCGTCGGCCAGCTCGGCCGAGCCCTCACGGAGCCGCTCGGTGCCGGCCGCGGTGAACGACGAGTTCGCGGAGGCGTCCGACAGCGCAGAGCGGAGCGGGCCCCCTGTCGTGGGTCCCGCCTCCTCGGGCTGCGGCGCCGGCCCCACGACCGCCCAGAGCGCGGCGAGCACCAGCGGCAGCACGATGAGCGCCAGCCCGACGAGCCGTCGCGCGAGGCCGGGCCCCGGGCGCCGCGTGGCCGGCTCGCTGACCGGCAGGACGTCCGTGGGCGGGTCGGATTCCGTGTCGTCACCGGTGTCCGAGGGGTTCATGCCGGGGATGCTAATCGCACGTCGCCGCCGTTCCCGCAGGTCACCCGGCACGCCTCGGGATTGCCGTCGGAGCCGGTTGATAAACTCTCCCCACCCGCGAGCACACCGCGCCTGCCAGCCCGTTCCCGACCTCCGCAGGAAGGAGCCATGAGCCCCCTCCTCGCGCTCGCCTCTGCCGGCCTGGCAACCGTGGTGGCGTGGCCGCTGACCCGGGCCACCGGACGCGCGGCGGGGTGGCCCCTCGCGGCGCTGTACCTGCTCGGCGCGGCGGCACTGGTCCCGGCGGTCGGTTCCGCTGCGGCGGGCACGCCCGCCGAGGTCGTACGACTCCCGTGGGTGCCGGCCCGCGACTGGACCCTCGATCTCCGCCCTGACGCGACCGGGCTGCTCTTCGCCGTGCTCGCGCTGGTGATCGGGGCGGTGGTGCTCATCTACTCCACGGCGTACCTCGACCGGGACGACGCCGCCTCGGGGAAGCGGGCCCAGCACTACGGCTTCTTCCAGCTCATGACCCTGTTCACGGTCTCGATGCTGGGACTGGTGCTCACCGACTCGCTCCTGCTGCTGTTCGTGTGCTGGGAGCTCACGTCGCTGGCGTCGTTCGCGCTCATCGCCAACTCCGGCCGGCCCGCGTACCCGGCCGCCCTGCGGACCCTCCTGCTGACCTTCGTCGGCGGCCTGGTGCTGCTGGCCGCCGTCGTCGCCGTGTGGCTGCGCACCGGCACCACGTCGATCTCGGAGGCGCTGGGCCACGAGGTGTGGGCCACCGACACGGGCTTCACCGTGACCGTGGCCGTGCTCGTGGCGGTGGCCGCGTTCACCAAGTCCGCCCAGTTCCCCTTCCACTTCTGGCTGCCGGACGCCATGGCCGCGATCACCCCGGTGAGCGCCTACCTCCACGCCGCGGCGGTGGTCAAGGCCGGGATCTTCCTGCTCATGCGGTTCTCCCCGGCCTTCCACGAGGTGCCGGTGTGGAACGCGCTCCTCGTCTCCGTGGGTATGGGCACCGCCGTCATGGCGGCCCTGTTCGCGCTGCAGAAGACCGACCTCAAGCAGCTCATGGCGTACTCGACGGTGAGCCAGCTCGGCTGGATCATCGCCGCGATCGGCGTGGGCACGCAGGCCGCGCTCGCCGCGGCCGCGCTGCACACGCTCGCGCACGCCCTGTTCAAGTCGGGCCTGTTCATGCTGGTCGGCGTGATCGACCACGAGGCCGGTTCCCGGGACATCCGCAGCATCGGCTCCGTGTGGCGGTCGATGCCGTGGAGCTTCGGCGCGACCGTGCTCGGCGCGGCGGCGATGGCCGGGGTCCCGCCCACGCTCGGGTTCGTGTCCAAGGAGTCGATGCTCACCGCGTTCGGCGCGGTCGCCGGGGGTCACGCGGTGGCGGTCACGGCCCTGCTCGCCGCGGCCGTCGTGGGCGCGATCCTCACCGTCCTGTACTGCGCGCGCATCGTCATGGGCGGATTCCTCGGCGTGTACTCCCGAGACCGCGGCACCGCCGGAGTCCACGAGGCGCCGGTCCCGCTGTGGCTGCCGGCCGCCCTGCCCGCGGTGATCGGCCTCCCGCTCGCCCTGGTGGTCGGGGTCCTCGACGCCCCGATGACGGCGATCGGGCAGACCGCCGCGCCGGTCGACGGCCCGGGCCACGAGACCCACCTGATGCTGTGGCACGGCCTCACCCTCGAGCTGGGGCTCACGGCGGCGATCCTCGTGATCGGCGCGCTCCTCGTCTGGCGTCACCGCACGGTGAACCGCGCACTCGGCCGCGAGCTGCTGCCGTTCTCCGGTGCCACCGTGCTCGAGTCCCTCGTGGAGTCCACGACCCGTGCCGGCCGGGCCCTGGTCCGCCCCACCGCCTCCGATTCCCCGGCCCGCCACGCGGGGGCGCTGATGGGCACCGTGTGCGCGTACGGCCTCGGCGTGGGCGCCTGGGCCGCCGCGTCCGGGACGGTCCTGCCGGACATGGTCGGCGATCAGACCCGCACCGTGGACGTGGTGCTGCTCCTGGTCGTCGTGGTGGCGGTCATCGGCCTGTGCACCGCGCGGTCGCGCATCGCCGCGGTCGTGTTGCTCTCGGCGGCGGGCATCGCCGTGACCATCCAGATCTTCGCCCTCGGCGCACCCGACGTGGGGCTCACGCAGCTGCTGGTCGAGGCGCTCACGATCATCGTGTTCATGCTGGTCCTGCGTCACCTGCCCCGCGACTTCATCGCGCCGTCGCGGACCCGGCGCACCGCCGGCATCGCGCTCGGACTGGCCTCCGGGATCGCGGCCACCGCCGCCGTCCTGGTCTTCGCGGGCCGTCGGGAACGCTCCCCGATCGGCATGTACCTCCTCGAGCAGGGGCCCGAGATCACCGGCGGCAGCAACGTCGTCAACACCATCCTCGTGGAGTTCCGTGCGCTCGACACCTTCGGCGAGGTCTCGGTTCTCGGCGTGGCCGGCATTGCGATCCTCGCCGTGCTCGGGTCGGTCCGGGCCGCGCCCGCGGAGCCTCCGCGACCGGCCCCCGGCAGGGCGCCGGCGGGAAGCGCCGCCGCGGAGGCCCTCGCCGACTCCACCCGCAACACCGCGCCCCTGCGCCTGCTCGCGCTCGGCGTCGCCCCGGTGCTGGCGGCGCTCTCGGTCATCCTGCTGTGGCGCGGCCACAACGAGCCCGGCGGCGGGTTCATCGCCGCGCTGGTCGCCTCGTGCGCGTTCGCGCTCATCTACCTGGCCCGCGAGTCCGACTCCCCGGTGAGCAAACCGTCGACCCCGGTCACCCTCATCGGCGGCGGGCTGCTGCTCGCCGGCCTCACCGGCGTCGGCGGCTACGCGCTCGGGCACTTCCTCGAGCCCGCCCACGGGTACCTCCTCGGCCAGCACCTCACCAGTGCGCTGCTGTTCGACCTCGGCGTCTTCGCCGGGGTGCTCGGCCTGGTGATGACCGCGTTCAACACCCTCGGCGCGGGCCGGGGCGCCGAACTGGTGCCCGACGGTGAACCGGACAGCCCCGAGCACGAGGAGGCGACCCGATGATCCTCGCGCTCACGATCGGCGTCCTCGTCGGCGGTGGCGTCTACCTCATCGTCCAGCGGGGCATGGTGCGCGTCGTGTTCGGGCTCGCCCTGGTCAGCCACGCCGTCAACCTGCTGTTGCTGGCCAGCGGTGTGCCCGGGTGGCGCGCCGAGCCCCTGGGCCACATCAACGACCCGGGCGTCTCGGCAGACCCGCTGCCGCAGGCCTTCGTGCTCACCGCGATCGTCATCACGCTCGCGGTGACCGTCTACATGCTCTCGCTGGCCGTGGTCGGGCGCGACGACGACACCCACGAGATCCCCGCGACCGGAGAGGAGGCCGACCGGTGACCGCGCTGCTCCTGCCGCTGTTGGCCGCGGTCCCGGTGATGGCCGCCGCCGTCGCCGCGATCCTGCCCTGGCGCGCCGTCGGCCGGGCGCTGGCGCTGGCCGTGCCCACCGCCACGGCCGTCGCCGGGCTCGGGCTGCTCGTCTTCCACCACACGACGCCCGTCGCCGTGTCGCACGTGGGCGGCTTCATCCCGGGCGTCGCGATCCCGTTCGTCTCCGACGGGTTCACCGCGCTGATGCTGGTCGCGACAGGCCTCGTGGCCGCCCTGGCGCTGCTCTTCTGCCTGCTCACCGGCGAGTTCGCGCGCAGTCGCTACTTCGCGCCACTGGCACTGCTCCTGCTCGCCGGTGCCAACGGGGCGCTGCTCACCGGGGACCTGTTCAACCTCTTCGTCTTTGTCGAGGTCATGCTGCTGCCGTCCTACGCGCTCATCGCCATGACGGGCACGTGGCGCCGGCTCGGGATCGGCCGGCTCTTCGTGGTGATCAACCTCATCACGTCCACCCTGCTGCTGGCCGGCGTCGGGTTCGTCTACGCCACGGCCGGCAGCGTCAACCTCGCCGTCCTCGCCGGGGCGGCCACCGAGGACGGCCGCGTCGCCGCCGCACTCGGCATCGTGCTGATGGCGCTGTGCATCAAGGCCGGCGCGGTGCCCGTCCACGGCTGGCTGCCCCGCTCGTACCCCGGCACCTCCTCCGGCGTCATGGCCCTGTTCTCCGCGCTGCACACCAAGGTCGCGCTGTACGCGGTCATCCGCATCTGGGCCACCGCCTTCGACCTCGACCCCGCGTGGGGCCGGGTCCTGCTGGTGGTCGCCCTCGTCACCACCCTGTGGGGCGCGATCGCCTCCGCCGCCCCCCTGGGGATCCGGGAGATCCTGGCCTGGCAGATGGTCTCCGGCATCGGCGTCATCCTCGCGGCGCTGGCCGTGGCCTCGGAGCCCGGCGGGTCGATCGTCTACCTGATCCACCACATGATCACCATCGGCGCCCTCATCATGCTCTTCGGTGCCGCCGAGCACGCCTACGGTTCCGACCGGCTCGACCGGCTCTCCGGACTGTGGCACCGCGACCGCCCACTGGCGGTCCTCGCGGTGGTGGCGATCGCCGCACTCGTCGGCCTGCCCCCGACCTCGGGGCTGATCGGCAAGCTCGAGGTCGTGGCCGCATCACTCACCCCCGGCGGGGCGTGGGGGATCGTGACCCTCGTCGTCGTCCTCCTCGCCTCCGTCATCGGCCTCGTCGCCATGCTCCGGCTCTGGCGCGGGGCCCTGTGGGGCGAGGACATGGAGCAGACCCGGACCGCCACGGAACCCGACCTCCCCGCCCGGGTCCCGGCCCGTCTCCTCGTGCCCGGCGGTGCGCTCGTCGCCGTCTCCGTCGCGCTGTTCCTCGGCTACGGGGCCGTCGCGCCCCAGGTCGACCGCGCGGTCGGCGGGCTCGTGGACACGACCGGCTACGTGGACACCGTGCTCGACGGCGAGGACGCCCTCACCGCCACGACGATCGGGGGCACCCCGTGATCAGACGTGTCCTGCGCGCCCCGCTCGTCCTGCTCTGGCTGCTGTGGAACGTGCTCGTGTCCTCGTGGGACCTGGCCCGCACCGCGCTCACCCCGGGGCCCGTCGGCTCGCCCGTCCTGGTCCGCTACCCCATGCGGTGCCGCACGAACGTCGAGGTGACCGCGCTGTCCTGGGCCATCACCGTGACCCCCGGGACGCTGGTCACGGTGATCGGCGAGACCGACCTGTGGGTGCACGTGGTGCTCGGCGGCCCGCGCGAGGAGATGATCGACATGCTCCGCGAGACCGAGGACCGGGTGCTGTCGGTACTGCGAGGTGATCCGTCATGAGCCCCCTGCTCACCGTCCTGTTGGCGGTGTCGACCGTGATCGTGGCCGCCAGCATGATCGTCGCGGCCCTGCGCGCGATGCGGGGGCCCGACGACGCGACCCGCGCCGTCATGGCCGACCTCGTCTACTTCTGCGCCATCGCCCTGTTCGTGATGTTCGTGATCCGCGGTGCCTCCGCCGTCGCGCTCGAGGTGGTGATGCTGGGTTCCCTGCTCGGCATCCTGTCCACCGTCGCGCTGGCGCGGATCCTCACCCGGGGACGGAGGTGACCGGCATGCCCACTCTCGTGACCGACCTGCTCATCGGCGTCCCCGCGCTGCTCGGCGGCCTCTGCTTCCTCGTGGCCGCGGTGTCCATGTCCCGGGCCGGCGACGCGCTCACGCGGATCAACATGCTCTCGGTGGCCACCGGGCTCGGGATGATGCTGTTCATCGTCAGCGCCTACATCAACGATCTGACCTCGGGCTTCCGGTGGTTCTCCCTCATCATGGCCGTCGTGGCGTTCGCCGCCACCGTGGTGGTGATCTCCGTCGCCTCGATTACGCTGGCTCGCGCCACGTACCGCTCCGGGGCCCCGCTCGATCCCCGGACCGGGTACGACGACCTCGCAGAGGAGGGTTGATGTGACAGAACCAGACCGCGGTGCCGCCGACGGTGCCGGAGTCGACGATCTCGACACCGATGTGCAGGCCGTCGCCCCGTCCGGCCCGGCGGAGGCCGCCCGGCGTATCGACTCGCTCATCGACGACGGCGACCTGCGCTCGGCCGCCGAGCTCGTGGCCGCGTTGCCGCCGTGGACCGTGGTGGAGGTCCTGGAGCGCAGCAGCGCCAAGGACCGCGCGGTCCTGTTCCGGCTGCTGTCCAAGGACAACGCGCACGCCGCGTTCCAGTCCCTCGACCCGCCACTGCAGTCGGAGCTGATCCGCGACCTCAAGGCCGACCGGGTCAGCCAGATCTTCGCCGAACTCGACCCCGACGACCGCGCGGGGCTCGTCGACGAGCTCCCCGCCGAGGTGGCCACGCGCCTCATGCGGGGCCTGTCCAAGGACGAGCACGCGCTCACCTCGGCGGTCCTCGGCTACCCGGTCGGCTCGGTGGGCCGCCGGATGACGCCCGAGTTCGTCTCCACCCATCCCGACACGACCGCCGGCCAGACCCTCGAGCGGGTCCGGCACCGGATCGACGAGGTCGAGACCATCTACGCGCTGCCCGTGACGGACGGGCAGCGCCGGCTCGTGGGGGTCGTCGGCCTGCGGGCCGTGATGAAGGCCGACCCCGACACGCCGATCCACGAGCTGATGAACGACGCCGTGTCTGCCCGGGCCCGCGACTCCGCGGAGAAGGCCGCCCGCCGGACAGCCGACGAACGCCTCATCGTGCTCCCCGTGGTCGACCAGGAGGGCCGCCTCGTCGGCATCCTCACCTTCGACGACGCCCTGCGGATCCTCGAGGACGCCGAGTCCGAGGACGCCGCCCGCCAGGGTGGTGCCGAGCCCCTGCGCCGTCCGTACCTCTCCACCCCCATGCGCTCGCTCGTCCGCTCGCGCGTGCTGTGGCTGCTCGTGCTGGCCGTGGGCGCCACGCTCACGGTGCAGGTGCTGGAGGTGTTCGAGTCGACCCTCGAGCAGGTGGTGGCGCTCTCCCTGTTCGTGCCGCTGATCATCGGAACCGGCGGGAACACCGGTAACCAGGCCGCCACGACGGTCACCCGCGCGATCGCGCTCGGTGACGTCCGCCCCCGGGACGTCGTGCGGGTGCTGTGGCAGGAGGCGCGCACCGGGTTCACGCTCGGCCTGATCCTCGGTCTCACCGCGTTCGTGGTGGCGGGGCTGGTATACGGGACGGACTTCGGCCTCGTGATCGGCCTGACTCTGCTGTCACTGTGCACGATCGCGGCGTCCGTCGGCGGCATCATGCCGCTGCTGGCCAAGACCGTGCGCGCCGACCCGGCCGTGTTTTCCAACCCGTTCATCTCGACATTCGTCGACGCCACCGGACTGGTCGTCTACTTCTTCATCGCCCGCGCCGTGCTCGGCCTCTGACCCCACCGCCCGAGGACGGCGTCGATCACGAGGAACGCCACCAGGCTCGCGCCCAGCAGCGGCACGGCCCAGCCGATCACCGCTACCACCAGCAGCCCGCCGATCGTGAGCACCGGCCGGCGGCGCACCAGCTCGAGCAGCGCGCCCCGGGTCGGCGGACGCCCCGGCCCCGGCCTGCGGGACCACCACAGGGCGTAGCCGCGCACGATCACCCCGACCAGCGTGAGCGCCACCGCCGCCAACAGCAGCTGGTTGGCGGCGCCGAACAGGAATCCCATGTGCGCCCGGATCCCCCAGTCGGTGAGCTTGGCGGCCAGCGGGTAGTCGGCAAAGCGGATCTGCTCCACCGGCTCGCCCGAGGCGGCGTCGATGCTCACCGAATCGGGGCCCGGCGTCCACGACCGGCGCGTCTCCGACACCAGCCACGGCGCGCCCTCCCCGGCGGGCGGGGTCAGCTCCATCGGGTCCTGCAGACCGGCGTCCCGCGCGCTCGCGGCCGCGGTTCCGATGTCGATGGCGGCCGCGGTGTCGGTGTCGGTGTCGGTGTCGGCCGGGGAGGGTGCAGGGCCGTGGCCCTCGTGGGCTGGGCCTTGCTGGCCGTGGCCCTCGTGGCCCTCGTGGCCCTCGTGTGCCTCGTGGCCCTCGTGTGCCTCGTGGCCCGGAGCCTGCTAGGCAGCGGGGGCGCCGGCGTCCAGTGCGGGGGTCGTCCAGCCCAGGGCCGTCCGCAGCTCGCCGATGTTCCCTCCCGCGAACTGCGACCAGGTCAGCCCCGTCGCGGAGAAGAAGAACAGCCCCACCACGATCCATGTCCCGGCCACCGCATGCTTGCTCCGGGCCTTCGGGCGTCCCTCGAGACGGGCTCCGGCCCGGAGCATCGGTGCGCGGGCTCGTCGTCGTCGCATCCACCACATCACCAGCCCGCCGAGCGCGATCGGGGCGAGCCAGCTCGCCGCCAACTCCGAGTACACGCGGCCGGGATCGCCCAGGTGCAGGCTACGGTGCAGTTCGGAGAGCCACGTGCGCAGCGGCAGCGCCTGTCCGCTGCCGTACTGGACCGAGTCCCCACGGACCTCACCGCTGGCGGGGTCGGTGAAGACGACCCGGGAGTACGACGACGAGGGCAGCGCCGGATCGGCGAACAGCACCCGCGTGGTGTCGCCGCCCGTGCCGGGGACGACCCCCGACAGTTGCAGGTCGGGGTGCACGTCGCGGGCGGTGTCGACCTGGTCCGCGAGGGGCACCAGTTGCGCGGGCGATGACGCGCTGAGCATGTCGCGGTAGACCAACTGTTCGGCGGTGGGCGCGATCGCGTACGCCGCCCCGGACAGCGCGGCGATCAGCAGGAACGGGCCGACCAGGATGCCGGCGAAGAAATGCATCCGCAGCAGCAGTCGGGTCAGCGGTCCGGCGGCCGAGGCGCGTCGGGGCCGGTGTTCGGGGTCGGATGGATGCGGGTCACGGCGCTGGGCCGGATCTGCGAGTGAAGTGGACACGGGTACTCCTGATCCGCGGCCGGGCGCCACAGTCGGGCGGGGCCGCACGGGTGAACGGGCACGGTCCGGGGCCCCGGCGCAGGCGCGGATGCGCGGGTGCGCGGTGCGCGGGTGCGCGGTGCGGGCGCAGGCGCGGATGCGCGGGTGCAGCGTGGGGCCGGCGGGCCGGCATGGGAGACCCGGCCGCGGGGCGCGGCGCTACAGCAGCGCGGGCGCGGGCAGCCGGGAGAATACGTCCGATCCGCGGGGCGGCCCGCGCGGGGGCCGGGTGAGCAGGAGCGGCGCGGCGGCGGGGGCACGGTCTGCCTCGGCCGGGCGGGCGGCCTCGGGTCCGGTGTCAGGCAGGAGGACGGCCCGGAGCAGCACCACAAAGCGGTGTGCGATCCGCCGCAGGCCCGCGGTCACTGCGGTGACCAGCGCCGCGGTGGCGATCACGGCGACGGCGTGCGCGGACGCCATCGCGGGTCCCATGTGCGCGAGGTGCGCGAGGGGTTCGGTGAGCGAGGACCACCCGCCGGCGGCATCCACGGCCGCGCCGAGCGTGTCCGGGTCGGTGTGATGATGGCCGGCCGGGGCCGCCTGATCGGCCACTGCGTGCCCGGCGTGGGCGGAGTGGCCGGAGCCGGCGACCACTCCGAGTCCGACGTGTCCGACGAGCTGTCCGGCCGCGCCGGCGACCAGGAGGCCGGCGATCCCGGCCCAGTGGCGGACGATCAGCGCGACCGGCGCGAGGAGAAGGGCGAGCACCACGAGGCCGCCGGGGCCGGGCGTGCCGCCTCCGGCGCGGGCGTGGGCCGCGGTGGCTGTGAGTACCGACACCGCCACGACCACGGCTCCACGCCAGACGGAGGCCTCGTCGTGGTTCACGATTGTCGAGACTACGCGGCCCGCGGCCCCGACTTGCGCTGCCCCTTTGCCCGTAGCGCGCCGACCTACGCTGCGTCTGTGGTCCATTCCGGCAGCGCACCCCGGGGCCGGGCTGCCGGCCTGACGGGCCCCCGGGCCTGACGCAGCGGCCCGGGGCCGGACACGACTCGGGCCCGACCTCGCGGGTGGCGAGATCGGGCCCGGTCGGCGCGGCGTCAGGCCGCGGGCGTCGTCATCAGACCGCCTTGGCCTCCCACATCCAGTGGAGCTGCTCGAGGCGGGCGCTGATGCCGATGAGCAGGTCCTCCGTCACCGGGTCGCCGCCGACGTTGCCGATGTTGGCGCGCAGGCGGGTGACGGTGGCGGCGAGGGCCTCGGTCGCGACGCGCACGACCTTGTCGTCGGAGGTGAACTCCGCGGAGGCCTCGTCGAGTCCCGAGTCCGAGGCGACCGTCTTGGAACGGCCGTCGGGGCTCACGCCGACGGCGGTGGCGCGCTCGGCCACCTCGTCGGTGAACCCGCGGGCGTCAGCGACCAGCTCGTCGAGCGCGAGGTGCACGCTCTGGAACCGCGGGCCGACGACCGACCAGTGCAGCTGCTTGGCGACCAGCGACAGGTCGATGAGGTCGACGAGCGACTGCTGGAGGGCGCCCGCCACCGCCTCCTGGTGCTCTGCCGGGACGAACGAGGTGATGGGACCGTTCTTTGAATCCGTGGCCATCATGGCCTCCTTCCTGACCCGAGGACTCGGGTGCTTATCTATTGACTCTACCGGTGTATCGGCCCCTGCGAGGGGGCCGGGGCGCCGGCGGGTGGGACAGAACCGGAGTCAGTCCCGCCCGCCGGCCGGGGATTCAGTCCTGCAGGCGGTGGTTTCCGCGCTCGGACGCCTCCACCTTGGACTTCACGGCCGCGCCGAGATCCGGATCGACCGCGGTCCAGTAGGCGTACACGCGCTCGAGCAGCTCGGTCTCCGACGGGTCGATCGCGCTGACATGGCCGGCGACGTTGTCCTGCAGCCGCTCGCGGGCCGCGTCGTCCATGACCTCGCGGTACAGGGTCGTGGCCTGCGCCTGGTCGGTGTCCTCAGCGTGCGGCTTGACGTCGCCGCGGAAGACCTCCGAGCCCTCGGCGTCCCACGCGCCGAAGTCGTACGCCTTGGACGGGTCGGCGGTGGGGCCGTCGATCGAGTTGGGGTGGTACTCGGCCACCGCCGGGTGGTTGAACTCGTACTGCATGTGGCCCTCCTTGGAGTAGGAGTTGACCGGTGACAGCGGCGCGTTCACGGGCAGCTGCTGGTAGTTGGCACCGATGCGGTAGCGATGGATGTCCGGGTACGCGAACACGCGGCCGAGCAGCATCTTGTCCGGCGAGAAGCCGATGCCGCGCACGATGTTGGTCGGCGCGAACGCGGCCTGCTCGATCTGCGCGAAGTGGCTCTGCGGGTTGCGGTTGAGGGTCATCGTGCCGACCTTGCGCAGCGGGTAGTCCTTCTGCGACCAGGTCTTGGTGAGATCGAACGGGTTGAAGCGGTAGTTCTCCGCCTCATCCACCGGCATCACCTGCAGGTACAGGTCCCACGACGGGTAGTTGCCCTCGCGGATGTTCACCCAGAGGTCCTCGCGGTGGAAGTCGGCGTTCTCGCCGTCCTTGCGCTCGGCCTCGTCCTGGGTGAAGAACTCGATGCCCTGGTTGGTCTTGAAGTGGAACTTGACCCAGTGACGCTTACCCTCGGCGTTGATCATCTGGTACGTGTGCGAGCCGAAGCCGTCCATGTGACGCCACGTACGCGGGATGCCGCGGTCGCCCATGAGCCAGGTGACCTGGTGCGTGGTCTCGGGGCTCAGGGTCCAGAAGTCCCACTGCATGGCGTGGTTACGCAGGCCGGAGCCGTTCTTGCGGCGCTGCGAGTGGATGAAGTCCGGGAACTTGATGGCGTCGCGGATGAAGAAGATCGGCGTGTTGTTGCCGACCATGTCGTAGTTGCCCTCGTCGGTGTAGAACTTCAGGGCGAATCCGCGCGGGTCACGCCAGGTGTCCGGGCTGCCCTTCTCGCCGGCGACGGTGGAGAAGCGGGCGAGCATCGGGGTCTTGACGCCCTTCTGGAACAGGCCGGCTTCGGTGATGTCGGAGATGTCCTCGGTGGTCTCGAAATCACCGAAGGCGCCGGAGCCCTTGGCGTGCGGGATGCGCTCCGGGACGTTCTCGCGGTTGAAGTGGGCCAGCTTCTCGATCAGGTAGAAGTCGTGGATCGGCTGGGCGCCCTGCCGCCCGATCTGGGCGCTGTACTCGTCATGCGGGACGGGCACGCCGCCGTCGGTGGTGGTGGGGGCCTTCGATGCGACGTCGCGGACGCCACGATCAGCGGGATGGTTGCTCATCTCAGGTGACTCCTCTTCGAGGGGTGGGTGGGTTGGAGTGTGGGGCTCTCCGGTCTCAGTCTGCGACGAGTGCCGCATCCTTCGCCCGACATTCGGGACATGCGCCCCAGTACATGACCTCGGCCTCGTCGATGACGAAGCCGTGGTCGTTCTCGGCGTGCAGACAGGGCGCGTGCCCGACCGCACAGTCGACGTCCTCGATCCGGCCGCAGCGACGGCACACGAGGTGGTGGTGGTTGTCCCCCGTGCGCCGCTCGTACCGTGCCGGCGAACCGGCGGGTTCGATGCGACGCATCAGGCCGACCTCGGTGCACACCCGCAGTGCGTCGTAGACGGTCTGCGTGGAGACCGCGCCGAGCCGCTCCCGGACCTCGGCCGCGACGTCCTCCGCCGCGATATGGGGGCGCCCGTCGACGACGGCGAGGACCGCGAGCCGGGGCGAGGTGACCCGCAACCCGGCCGTGCGGAGCACCGCTCCGTGGTCTGCCTTCTCCGTCGTCATGACTCATACCGTAGCACGCTTTTCGGAATAGTTCCAGAAACAGAGTAATTCCGAAAAGTTAGGCGAGGCTACGCTTTCCTGTGACGACGACCACAATGTGCGCACCTCCCGGCGGCCGTCACGCCTAGGCTGGATGCCGCACCCGAGGTACGTCGCCGAGCGCAGGAGGATGCCATGACCGCCACCGCCACCGGACCGGTCGTGTGCGGGTACGACGGCTCCGACGACGCACGCCGTGCCGTGGCCTGGGCCGCCATCTGGGCCCGTGACCACGGCACGACGCTCGAGGTCATCTCGGCCGATCGCGCGGTGGGCCGCGTGGTGGCGTTCGACGAGACCGCCCGGACCAACGTCATCGGCGCGATGCGGGAGCAGGTGTCGGATCTCGTCGTCGACGACCAGACGACCTACCGCGTCATCGCCGACACCCCCGTGCGGGCACTCATCGAGGCCGGCGGGAGCGCTTCGGCCATCGTCGTGGGAAGCCGGGGGCTGACCGCCCGCGAGGACTTCGCCATGGGCTCGACCTCCGCCGGCGTCGTGGAGCACGCCACGTGCCCGGTCATCGTCATCACCCCGCGCACTCCCGAGCGTCCTGCCGGAGGGCCGGTCGTGCTGGCCGCCGACGGCTCCCCCAACGCCGACCCGGCCGCCGCCTTCGCGTTCACCGAGGCCGGACGTCGCGGTGTCGCGGTGCGCGCGGTCCACTCGGTGGAGGTGCCCAAGCTCCCCGGCTCGTCCCGCTTCGATCTGGACACGCTCGCCGAGGCGGTGATCGCGGAGGACGAGAAGCTGGTCACGGACGCACTCGCCCCGCATCAGTCGCAGCATCCCGACGTCCCCATGGAACTGGTACTGGTGGCGGGTGAGCCCGCGGCGACCATCGCTGGCGAGGCCGACGGCGCGGGCCTGCTGGTCACCGGCTCGCGCGGCCACGGCGGCTTCGCGGGCCTCCTGCTCGGTTCGGTCAGTCGGCGCCTGCTCCAGACCGCCCCCTGCGCGGTCGCCGTGGTCCGCCCCGCCGGCTGATCCCGCGCTCTGGCTGGTCGGCTGGTCGGCGAGCTGGTCGATCCTCTGCACCGACTGCGAAGCCGTCCCGCAGCACACCTATCGCATTGCACTGCACCTACGGGGCCCGATAGGTGGCGCGCAATCCGATAGGTGTCGTGGCGCGCAACTCGCCACACGACGCCCAATCCGATAGGTGGCGCGCGATCCGATGGGTGACGCGGCGTGCGGTCAGCCGGGGCCGATGCGGAGCATCCGCGTGAGCGTGGGCTGCCACATCACGCCGGGCTCGTCGCCGCGGGAGGCCACCGTGCCGGTGAGCTCCATCGGCTCGTCCAGCGGCGCGTGGCCCACGAACGTGCGGGCCACCTCGCGCCCGGTCTCCACATCCGTCGAGGTCGCGAACACCGGGCCGAACTTCTGTGGCAACCCCTGGTCGAGCGACCCCTGATCAAGCATGCCCTGGCCGAGCAGCTCCTGGCCGGGCAACGGGCCGGTCAGCGACCCCGGAGGCGAGCCAGGAGCCGACCCCGGAGGTGAATCCGAGGCGGCCGGCCCGTACGCCATCGCGTGGATCAGACCGTCGTCGGTGGTCAGCTTGGGCAGGGACGCGGTACGTGACGACGACGTCCACGCGCGCTCGCACGTACCGTCCGGACGCAGGTCGATGCGGGTCATGCCGCCCGTGTACTGCGCAGACGCCGGGACCGCGGGCCCGTCGACGGCGAACGGCGGGTACTCGAATCCGTACGTGTTGACCAGCACGAGCGCGTTGCCGGCCGTGATGATCGAGTTCTCGGTGGCCGCGGGCCCCTCGATCAGCTGCCCGTCCGGGCCGGCCGAGGCCGGGTCGAGCGTGGTGGCGAAGGCCGGCATCCGGCAGACCTCGGAGCCGTCCGAGCGGCGCAGGACGATGAGATCGGGGCGGTCGGCGTCGTCGGTGATCGCCACCAGCTCGTCGCCGGGCCCGAAGTAGCTGGGAGTGGTCCCGGAGCCGTGTGCGAGCATCCCGGGTTTGCGTGCGGGCCCCACCTCGTAGCCGTGCCGCCAGCGGATGCTCAGGTCGCCGTCGTCGTCGCCGTCGCCGTCGTCGTCGACATCCACCTCGTACAGCGCCCGGGTGGTGATCACCGACGCCCCGCCCGGTCGCACGGTGAGCCCGTTGGTGATCTTCTCCCCCGCCGGCAGGGTCAGCGTGCGGAGCGAGGAGTCGTCGCCCGGCCGCACGGTGCCGACCGTCCCGCCCGACGTCGCATACCAGACGCGGCCGTCGAAGGCCGGCATGAGCCCGGTGACCGCGTCGCCCTCGGGAACTCCGGCGGAGAGGTCGGCCAGCACCTCGACGGTCATCCGCCAGGCCCCGTCCCCGCCGCGCTCGTGCCCGACCGCGAGGAGGCGACGGTTGCCGTCGGCCACCACCACGCGGTCTCGGTCGTCGAGGTAGCCGTAGACGCCACCGAGCAGGGCCCCCTTGGCCAGCTGCACCTCGGCCAGGACATCGGCGGTGTCGGGGTGGAAGAGCTTGACCGTCGGCGCGAGCGGGGTGAGCGGGTCCGGGCCGAGGTAGGCGGTGCAGAGCGCCACCGGCATCCCGTCGGAGCCGACGAAGACCGTGGAGCAGGTCGCCCCGGTGACCGAGCCCTCGACGGCGGGAGCCGCTCCGGGGCCACGCCCGGGCAGGGTGTCGGTGGCGGCCGCGTCCCCGTGCACCGTGGCCGTCCCGGCGGGCCCGAGCCCCGGCGGGGCGGCCGCCTGCGCTGCGGCCACGGGCGCGTGCAGGACCGTCAGCCCGGTCGCCATGACCGCGGTCGCCGCCAGGACTCGTCCGGTGACTCCACCTGAGGACCTCATGCGACCGATCCCACCACGATCGTGCGCACCCCGCCGGCGAGTCGCTCAACCTCCTACCGACCCCCGGGGCCGCGTGGAGGCAGATGCCCTACACGGACGTCACCGTCTGATCAGAGGTTGACCGTGATGTCGGCGTCCTCGCGCAGCTCCTCGAAGAGGGTCTGCATGTCCTGCGCCTGCTTCTCCGACTTGAGCTGCTCCTCGACGTCGCCGCGGACCTCCTCGAGCGGAGGCAGTTCCTGACCGCCGCCCTGGGCGCCCATCATGGACTGCTGCTGCCCGGCCTGGTCGTAGGCGCTCTGCACCTCCTCCTCGGAGGGCGTGAACTCGCCGTACTCCTCGGTGATGAGCTTCTCCACCACGAGCTGGCTCTCGATCTGCTCCATCACCTCCTCGCTGTCCATGCCCTGTTCGCCCATCTTGGCGACGAACTCGTCGGTGCTGACCTGGTTGGTCTCGGCGAACTCCTCGAGCTCGGCGTCGATCTCCGACTCGGAGGCCTCCAGGCCGCGATCCGCGGCCTCCTGCTCGAGCAGCTCGGTGCCCACCAGGCCTTCGACGGACTGCTGCTTGAGCTGCTCCTCGTCGACGGGCTGGCCCGACATCTGCGCCTGCATGGCCATCTGCTGGTACTGGCCCTCGAAGACGGTGACGAACTCGTCCTTGGAGATGGACGTGCCGTTGACCTCGGCGACCGGATCCGGGATGGAGTCGAGATCCGGCCCCTCAGCGCCGCCCTGCGCTGGGTCTCCGCCGGCGCTGTCGTCGCCTCCGGGACCCGAGCCCGGGCCGGTCTCGCCCCCCTGCTCGGCGGCGGCGGCCTGCTCGGCCGGGGCGTCGCCGTCGTCGGCCGGGCCGTTGCACCCGGCGGCGACCAGAACGGCTCCCGCCGCGACCGCCACCATCTGCCACTTCCTCTTCAGCACACGAACTCCTGACTGTCCTCGATAGGCGTGCTCGGTCCGCCGAGGCTACATACCGGACTTAAACGGGAACTGTGCGCGCGGGCGGAGTGCGTGTCGCCGCATGGCCGCCACCGACGCACGTACGGCGACAGCACCCCGTCAGTCCTGCCCTGCCTGCCGGCGCGCCCGGCGGACCCGCAGTTCCAGTCCGTCGAGCATCGCTGCCAGGCCCATCTCGAACGTCTCCTCCCATTCGCCGCCGAACGCGTCCTCGCTGAGCTCGGCCAGCGCCGGGTAGTCGCCCCGCTCGATCGCGGCGCCGAGATAGGGCATCTGCGCCTCCCAGAACTCGTCCTCTGCCACACCCGTCTCCTCCGCGGCGGTCTCGTAGAGGAGCTCCTCGCGGACCGTGCCCACCACGAAGCCCTCGACAGCGGTGAGTGCGGCGACCTTCTCGCGGTCGCTCATCGGCAGGGAGCGCAGGCCTGCCATGGTCGCGTCGAAATCGGCGACGCTGTTGGGGCCCAGCACGGGTCGCGCGTGGTTGACCCGCAGCAGCCACGGATGGCTCAGATAGGTCTGCCGACCCTGCCGGGCCGAGCGGTCCAGAACGGCGCGCCAGTCGCCCGAGAGGTCGACAAAGCGGTCCTGCGACGCCCCGAGAACACGGTCGAGCATGAGGTTGACCAGCTCGGTCTTACCGGGCACGTACCGGTACAGCGACATGGTCCCCACGCCGAGTTCCCTGGCCAGGCGGCGCATCGACAGCGCCTCCACACCCTCGGCATCGGCAAGCTCCACAGCCGCATCCACGATCCGGTGGAGGGTGAGCGACGGCCGAGGGCCCTTGGCGCTCTCCGGGAGGCCGTGCCACAAGAGTTCCTGCGTACGGGTGAGGGGATTGTCGCTCGCCATAAGACCAGGCTACCCGGAGCATTGCGTCGTGCGTACGCCGTACGCTACTGTTCTGCGTGCAGCGTACCCAATAAGGAGGTGTCCCCGTCGTGACCACACCGTCCACCGCGGTCCGGACAGTCGGACTCACCAAGCGATATCGCGACAAGGTCGCGCTCGAGGGCGTGGACCTGGAGGTGCCCAGCGGCACCGTCCACGGCCTGCTCGGCCCCAACGGGGCAGGCAAGACCACGACGGTCCGGATCCTCGCCACCCTCACCCGGTTGGACGCCGGCGACGCGTGGGTCGCGGGTCACGACGTCCGCGCCCGGCCCCGCCAGGTGCGCCGGAACATCGGACTGACCGGCCAGAAGACCGCGGTCGACGACCTTCTGACGGCACGTCAGAACCTCACGATGTTCGGGCGCCTGTTCCGCCTGGACAAGCGGGCCGCCCAGCGACGCGCGGACGAGCTACTCGAGGTGTTCAGCCTGGCCGACGCCACCGACCGGACGCCCAAGAACTTCTCGGGCGGCATGCGACGGCGGCTCGACCTGGCGGCATCGATGATCCTCGCGCCGTCGGTACTCTTCCTGGACGAGCCGACCACCGGCCTCGACCCGGCCGGGCGACGGGAGGTCTGGCAGGCGGTGCGCGATCTCGCAGAACACGGCACCACCGTGCTGCTGACCACCCACTACCTCGACGAGGCGGACCGACTCTGCGACCGGATCTCCGTGATCGACCGGGGCACCAACCTCATCGAGGACACCCCGGCAGGCCTCAAGCGGCGCATCGGCGACGAGCGCCTCGACGTGGTCGCGGCCGAGGAACAACCGCTCCGGCCGATCGCCGACCTCATGGCCTCGGTGGCGGGCGCCGAACCGGCACTGTCGGAGGCCGAGCGCTCGGTCTCCGTCGCGGTGCCCGACCCCATCGGCGCGTTGACCGCCGTCGCCACCGAGGTCCGTCGACAGGGGCTCGACATCGCCGATCTCGGGCTGCGTCGACCGACCCTCGACGAGGCCTTCCTCCACCTCACCAGCCAGGAGCGTGCATCATGACGATCCAGGAGAACACCGCCTCACCGCCCGCGTCACACGCGCCGGAAGACGAGACCGCCCTCGAGCGGATGAGCTGGGCCATCCGGGATTGCTGGACGATCGTCGTCCAGGAGTTCACCCACCTCATCCGCCAGCCCTCGACGTTCGCGTGGCAGCTCGGCATGCCCGTGATCATGGTGCTGATGTTCGTGTACGTCTTCGGCTCCGCCATGGACGTCACGGGCGAGGGCGCCGGCGTCGGTTACGTCGACTTCGCGATGCCCGGCATGTTCGCCATGACCATGGCGTTCGGCTTCATGAACACCGCCTTCGAGGTCACCCAGAACAAGGAGAAGGGGTTCATGGACCGCTTCCGGTCCATGCCCATGTCCTCCTCCGCCGTCGTCACCGGCCGTGGTGTCGCGGATGTCATCCACGCCTCCATCGACCTGCTGGTGATCGTGGCGCTGGCCCTCGTGATCGGCTGGCGCCCGGAGGGCAGCCCGGCCGAAACGCTGTTCGCGTTGGGACTGCTGCTCTGGCTGCGGCTCGCGCTGATCTTCGTGGGCATCTACCTGGGCCTGCTGATCCGCAACACCGAGGCCGCCGGAAACCTGTTCGCCGTGGCGTTCCCGCTCGGCTTCATCTCGTCGGTGTTCGCGCCGCCGGACATGATGCCCGGGTGGCTCGGCGCGGTGGCGGCGTGGAACCCCGTCTCGTCCACGGCCAACGCGATCCGCGAGCTGTTCCACACGCCGGGGATCGAGGTCTTCCAGACCAGCTACTGGATCGACGGCGTCCCGATCGCCGGCGCGGTGGCGTGGCCGATCGTCGTCATGGCGGTCTTCCTCCCGCTCGCCGTGCGGCAGTACCGCAACCTCAGCAAGTAGGCCGGCCGGTCAGAAGCGCAGGACCGCGCCCTCCGAGACATCCTGCGGCAGTGCGTCGACCACCACGACGGACGCGGAGGTGTCCAGCGCGTGCCCGATCGCGGCGTCCAGGTCGTCGGGGCCGCGGTCGGCCGCGCACCGACCGCGCGTGAGCAGGAGCGTGTCCACGCGACCCTCGCGCGCCGCGTGGAGGAGGTCGGTGCCGCCGCCGGCGATCGAGCGCCCGGCGCCGATCGCGTCGCCGAACCGCTCCGCGGCGTCCTCCGCCCTGGCCCGGAGCACGGGCTCGACGACCGGCCACGCCGCCTCCTGCAGGGCGCCGGGGGCCGAGTCGTCCGGGTTGCCGGCCACCACGTCGTCGACCAGGTGGGCGTAGGACAGGTGGTCGCGCAGGGCCGAGTGGTACTCGCGGACCGAGGCGAGCACCAGGGGGCGCCGCTCCGTCGGGCCGATCTCCCGGTCGAGCCCGTCCGCGACCTGCCGGAGGAACTTCTCGAGCTGGACGTCGCCGACCTCGGCGCCCGTCCCGTGACTGTGCACCATCCCGCCGCCGCCCGCGGCAAAGGACTGCTGGTGCTGCGCAGGGGGGCGGGATTCGCCGTCGGCGTCGTCCATCGAGGCGGGGATCGTCCCGAGTGCCCGCTCGCGGATCGTCGCGCTCGTGGCCTCGAAGAGCCGCACCTTGTTCTGGCTCAGGGCGAGCAGGAGGAACCCGCCGTCGCCGAGGGCCGCGGGCACGATCGGCCGGACGGCGAAGCGCTCGCCCACGTGGACGACCTCGGGGAAGTCCGTGGTCACCCGGTATGCCCGCCAGAGCCCCTGGCAGGCGTAGAGGGCGAGACCGTCGGCGAGCTGCTGCCAGTACATGTCGTCCTCGAGCAACGCGACGAGCGGGGCGAGGATCTCGTCCGCCGTCTCCTGCGCGACCCCGTTGGCCCGGAGCCGGGCTTCGGCCTCCTTGATCAGGGCCTTGGCGCGGATCGGGTTCTCGCGGACCTCGGCCCCGCCGCGCGCGGTGGGCAGGAAGATCGACACCGCCGGGCCGCTGGCGGTCCCCAGCTCGGTGAGGTCCGCCGTGGTGATCCGGTCGACTTCTGCGGTACGGGTTGCGTCAGCCATGGCCCGACGCTACCGACGTGCCCGAGGGCTCGCGACCGGTCCGCGGCCCGCCCGTCGCGGCTAGCATCGCGCACGTGACCGAGCAGCCTGTGACTTCCGCGGACCCGCCCCCGGTGAGCACCGTGCGGGTGCTGACCACGCTCATGGTGCCGCTGTTCATGGCGCTGATCGCGCTGTCGGTGATCAACGTGGCCCTACCGGTCATCGGGTCCTCACTGGAGGCCGACTCGAGCGGTCTGCAGTGGGTGGTCTCCGGCTACGCGCTCTCGTTCGGACTCCTGCTGGTGCCCTCCGGGCGCCTCGGCGACGCCACGGGTCGCAAGCGGATCTTCCTCGCGGGCGTCGCTGTATTCATCGTCGGCGCGGTGGTGGCCGGCTTTGCGCAATCCATCGAGATGCTCAACCTCGCGCGCGTCGTCCAGGGCGTCGGCTCCGGGATGCTCAACCCACAGACGTTCGGCCTCATCCAGAAGTATTTCCGCAAGGAGGCCCGCGCCCGCGCGTTCGCCACCATGGCCACCACCGTCTCCGTGGCCACGGCGTCGGGGCCGCTGGTGGGCGGTCTGCTCATCGAGGCACTCGGCGACGACCTCGGCTGGCGGGCGATGTTCCTGGTCAACGTCCCGCTCGGCATCCTGGCGCTCGTGCTCGGCCGGCTGTGGCTGCCCGACGACCGCGCCATCCCCACCCCCGCCGACGTCGGCCCGGACACCGGCGTCTCCAGAGCCCGTGCCGGCGCGATGGCCAGGCTCCGCGAGGACGGGTCGGACGAGCGCCCCGACGACCGGGGGAGCGACCGAGACGACGACGAGGACGACGCAGCACTGGCGACCGATCGCGCGATCGCGTCGACCGCCGCCCGGGCTCCCGCCTCACGACCGAAGCGGCAGCGCCTGGACCTGGACCCGGTGGGGATCGTGCTGCTCGGCGTGGCCGTCCTGACGATCATGCTGCCGTTCCTCGGCCGGGACACCCCCGCAGCACTGTGGGCGCTCGTGCCCGCGGGCCTGGCGATCCTCGGCGTCTTCGCGTGGTGGGAGCGCCGGTACGAGCGGATCGGGCGGCCGCCGCTGGTCAACCCGGACATCTTCCGCGACGCCGGCTTCCGGAACGGGATGATGATCGTGTCCATCTATTTTGTGGGCGGCACCAGCCTGTGGATCGTCATGCCGCTGTTCCTGCAGTTCCACCTGGGGTACGCGCCCATCGACTCCGCGCTCATCAGCCTGCCGGCCTCGGTCTGCGCGGCGATCTCGGCGCAGGTCGCCGGCCGGTTCGTGTTGCGACTGGGGCGTCGGATGGTGGTCGGCGGCTTCTGCCTGACCGTCACCGCGCTCGTGTCGATGATCCTGCTGGCGGGCCCGGTGGACTCCGGCGCGGTCACCTATCTGATCTTCATGATCCCGGCGGCGTTCGTCGGCATCGCCCAGGGCATGACGATCTCCCCCAACCAGACCCTCACCCTGCGTGCGGTGGATCCCGCGTTCGGCGGGGTGGCCGGCAGCATCATCTCGCTGGGCCAGCGCATGGGCACGGCCGTGGGCACCGCGATCGTGCCGGGTGTCATGTTCGGCATCGTCGCCGCCCAGGAAGACTGGCTGCTCGCCTTCCGGGCAGCGCTCGGGATCATCGCCGTCCTCGCCTCGGTCGCGCTCGCGGTGAGCGTTGTGGACCGCCGTCGCGAGCTCCGCTGCGGCTGACCGCCGCCGCCCGCCCCTCTCCGCTCAGGTCACAGTCGCGCGGCGAGCTCGACGCCCTGCCTGATGGCCCGCTTGGCGTCCAGCTCGGCGGCCACGTCGGCGCCGCCGATCACATGCAGCCGCGCGCCCCGTGCCTCGAGGTCGGCCACCAGGTCGCGGACGGACTCCTGGCCCGCGCACACCACCACGGAGTCGACCTCCACCACGCGGGAGGCACCGTCCCCGGTGGTGATGTGCAGCCCGTCGTCGTCGATCGCCCGGTAGGTCACGCCCGTGTACTGCTGCACGCCACCCTTTTTCAGCTCGGCGCGGTGGACCCACCCGGTGGTCTTGCCCAGGCCGCGGCCGATACGTGAGGTCTTGCGCTGCAGCAGGTGCACCTCGTGCGCGGGCTCGTCCAGTACCGCGGTGCCCAGGCCGGCGCGCTCGACGGCGGGATCGGCCACGCCCCAGTGCCGGTTCCACGCCTCGACGTCCGTGGAGTGCCCGTGGGCGTCACGACCGTCCACCGCCAGCCCGGGCCCACCGGCGAGGAGGAACTCGGAGACGTCCACGCCGATGCCCCCGGCGCCGATCACCGCGACCCGGCGCCCCGGCGTGCGCGCGCCGGTGAGCAGCTCGGGGTAGGTCATCACCATCGGGTGGTCCGCGCCGGGCAGGTCCAGCACGCGCGGGCGGACCCCGGTGGCCAGGACCACGTGGTCGAAGCCCTCCAGGTCGGGGGCGGCAGCACGCCGACCCAGGTGGACGGGCACGCCCAGCACCTCGAGCCGGCGCCGGAAGTACGCCAACGTCGAGGCGAACTCCTCCTTGCCGGGCACACGCATGGCGTAGCGGAACTGGCCCCCGAGCTCGGGCTCGGCCTCGAACACCTCCACGGCGAGCCCCCGCGAGGCGGCGGCCTCGGCGCAGGCGAGCCCCGCGGGCCCGGCGCCGACCACGGCCACGCGGCGTCGGGCGGGCGCGACGGTCAGGGTCAGCTCGGTCTCGCGGCCGGCGCGCGGGTTGACCAGGCAGGAGGCGCGCTTGTTGGCGAAGGTGTGGTCGAGGCAGGCCTGGTTGCAGGCGATGCAGATGTTGATCTCGTCGGACCGCCCCTCGGCGACCTTGGCGGCGAAGGCGGGGTCGGCCAGCAGGGGGCGCGCCATCGAGACCAGGTCGGCGCCGCCGCCGGCGAGGATCTCCTCCGCCAACGCCGGCGTGTTGATCCGGTTGGAGGCGATCACCGGGACCCCCACGGTGTCCTTGAGCCGAGCCGACAGGGACGCGAACGCGCCGCGCGGCACCGAGGTGACGATGGTGGGGATGCGGGCCTCGTGCCAGCCGATCCCGGTGTTGAACACGTCGACGCCCGCGGCCTCGAGTCGCTGCGCGAGTTCGGCCGTCTCGTCCCACGTCTGCCCGCCGTCGACCAGGTCCAGCAGGCTGATCCGGTACTGCACCAGGAAGTCGCGCCCCACCTCGGCGCGGACGCGGCGGACGATCTCCTCGGGGAAGCGCATGCGCTTGCTCGCGGTGCCGCCCCACTCGTCGGTCCGCTCGTTGGTGCGCGCGGCGAGGAACTGGTTGATCAGGTACCCCTCCGAGCCCATGATCTCGATCCCGTCGTAGCCCGCCCGTTTGGCCAGCCGCGCGGCACGCACCCAGTGCCCGATGGTGCGCTCCACACCGCGGGCGCTCAGGCCGCGCGCCGTGAAGGGGCTGATGGGGGATTTTGACGACGACGACGAGCGCACGAACGGCTGGTATCCGTACCGCCCGGCGTGCAGTACCTGCAGGAGGATGTGCGCGCCCTCGGCGTGGACGGCGTCGGTGAGCCCGCGGTGCTTGTCGGCCATGCGGCGGCTGGCCATGGTCGAGCCGGCGGGCAGCAGCCAGCCCTCGATGTCGGGCGAGTAGCCGCCGGTCACCATCATGGCGACGCCACCCCGCGCGCGTTCGGTGAAGTAGGCGGTGAGCTCGGGCAGGTGCCGGGCGCGGTCCTCGAGCCCGGTGTGCATGGACCCCATGACCAGCCGGTTGCGCAGCGTGAGGTGGCCGACGTCGAGAGGACTGAGGAGGTGGGGGTGGCTCTGGCTCATGCCCCTCAGTGTGCCCTGCCGGGGCCGGAACTTACTCACGGGTAAGGCAGACGGTCACGAAATGTAACGGATGTGACTCGAGTGACGAAAGATGCGTGAGTGACTACGCCGCACTAGTGTGGCGAAGTAACGATCCACGCCGGACCCGGGCTCCACCGGGCCCGAAGGAAAGGAACCCCCGTGCGTCATCAGATCCGTACCGCAGTCGTCGCAGGCACGTCCGCGCTGCTCCTGACCGTGGGCGCCGGCACCGCCTCCGCGCAGGGGTCACTGCAGTTCGCGCTGCCGTTCCCGATCGACATCCCCGGCCTGGCCTCGCTCGCCGGCGGCGACGAGGCCGAGGCCCCCGCCGCCGGGCAGCAGGCCCAGCCGGCCGTCGCGATGCCCCCGGAGATGGCGCAGGCCGCCTTCGACGGCCGGATCGTGGCCGGCGTCAACGAGGCCCGCACGGCCGTGGGCGCCGAGCGGCTGGTCACCGATCCGGAGCTGTCCGACCGCGCCGGTGCCCGCGCCATGCAGCTGGCCGCGGGCGACGCCGTGACCGGCGACCTCACGGTCCCCGCGGAGGCCTCGGAGTTCGACCGCACCGTGCTGGAGCAGCCCGCCGACGCCTCGCCGCAGAGCGTGCTGGCCCAGATCCTGGGCGACACCGGGATGCGCGAGCGCATGCTCGACGGCGAGTTCACCAAGGTGGGCGTGGGGACGGCCACCGCCGACAACGGCAGGATCCACGCCGTCCTCGACTTCGAGTGACCGGGGGCGGCTCAGCCGTCGAACCAGGCCCCGGCCAGCAGCTCGAGTGAGCGGTTCCGGACGGCGGGGTCGTACGCGTAGGTGACCGTGATCAGCTCGTCGGCGTCGGTGCGGTCGACGAACTCCTGCATCTGCGCGGTGACCGTGTCGGGCGCACCGACGGCGCTGACGCTGAGCATCCCGGACGCGCCGCCGGTCTGCCCGGCGAGCGACTGCGGGTCCACCGGCGGCTGGAGCTTGCGCCGCTGCCCGGACCGGATGTCGAGGAACATCTGCTCGACCGTCGTGAACTGGCGGCGGGCCTCGTCGTCGTCCTCGGCCACCATGACGTTGATGCCGGCCATCACGTAGGGCTTGTCGATCTGCGCGGTGGGTGCCTCGGTGGTGAACGAGTCGCGGTAGACCTGCACGGCGTCGTCGATCTGGTCGGGCGCGAAATGCGAGGCCAGCGAGAACGGCAGACCCAGCTGGCCGGCGATCGACGCCCCGTTGACGGTGGAGCCGAGCACCCAGACGGGGACCCTCGTCCCCAGCGACACCGCGGACTGGATGGGGCTGCTGTGCGCCGTGCCGGTCTCGCCGAACCAGCCCTGCATGTCAAAGATGTGCTGGGCGAACGCCTGCGGCTCGGCCGAGGACCGGCCGAGCGCCTGGGCGGTCATCCCGTCGGTCCCGGGCGCGCGGCCCAGACCCAGGTCGATCCGGTCGCCGTGCATGTTGGCGAGCGTCCCGTACTGCTCGGCCACCATCAGCGGGGCGTGGTTGGGCAGCATGACGCCGCCCGACCCCAGGCGGATCCGCTCGGTGACCGAGGCCGCCTGCGAGATCAGCAGCGACGTGGCGCTCGCCGCGAGGTTGGGGGTGTTGTGGTGCTCGGCAAACCAGATCCGGTGATACCCCAGGCGCTCGGCGAGTCCGGCGGTCTCCATCGAGGCCGCGATGGCGTCACTCGCGGTGGAGCCCTCGGAGATGGAGACCAGGTCGAGAATGCTCAGGGGGACGGACAACGGGATGCAGCTCCTTGCTCATGAGGGGTGTGCGCGGCGGCGCCGTCGGCGGTCGGGGCGGCGCCTGCGTCTCCCCCGGATGCTACCGACGCGGCGGACTTGATGACGGGTCACGCAGAGTCGGGGGCCACGCCCGCCAGCAGCGCGTCGAGCCCGTCGGCGAAGCGCGCGTCGAAGTCGGCGGGAGGTACCGACGGATCGGCCACGGCGAGGTTGTGGCGGGTCTGCTCCTCGATGGTCAGCCCGAGTACGTAGGCGGTGAGCGCGGTCGTCAGGCCCGCCTCCCGCCCGTCCAGGCCGTGCCGCCTACAGACCTGGCCCACGGCCTCCGCGACGGGGTTGCGCGCGCCGGCGGCCAGGCCCAGCGCGACGATCTCTGCGCCGTCGGGCACACCCGCCACCGCGCCGCGCAGCGCGCCGCCGACGCCGCGCAGCTCGTCGGCCGCCCGGCCCCCCGCGGCCACCGCGCCGACACCGGAGAGCACCCGCTCGGCCACGGCGGTCAGCAGCGCCTGCTTGGACGGGAAATGCCAGTACAGCGCGCTCGGCTGCACGCCCAGGCGGGTGGCCAGCGTGCGCATCGACATGCCGGGCAGGCCGCCCTCGCGGAGGAGGTCGAGCGCGGTGTCGACGACGGTCACCTGGGAGAGAGCCACGACCGCGGAGTCTATCCGCTCCGCCCCGCACCCGACTGAACGCTGTACAAGTCGTCGCCGAGCCGCTAGCTTGAACACCGTTCAGTGAACGACGTTCAGGAGGATCCATGGCGGCCACCCCACCGAGCACCGGCGCCCGGCGCTGGCACGAGCTCGCGGACCACGTACTCGACGGCGGAGCGCTCGGCGCGGACGACGCGCTCGCGGTCCTCGGCTCGTCCGACGCCGAGCTCATGGAGGTCATCGCCGCGGCGTCCCGCGTGCGCTTCCACCACTTCGGCAACACGGTCAAGGTCAACTACCTGGTCAACCTCAAGAGCGGCCTGTGCCCGGAGGACTGCTTCTACTGCTCGCAGCGCCTGGGTTCCGACGCCGGCATCCTGCGCTACACCTGGCTGGACACCGACGAGGCCGTCACCGCCGCCCGGGCCGGCATCGACGCCGGTGCGTCCCGGGTGTGCCTGGTCGCCAGCGGCACCGGGCCGAGCAACCGCGAGGTGGGCAGGGTCTCCGAGATCATCTCGTCGATCAAGTCCGCCACGCCCGGCGTCGAGGTGTGCGCCTGCCTCGGGGCGTTGTCCGGCGGCCAGGCCGAGAAGCTCTGCGCGAGCGGCGCCGACGCCTACAACCACAACCTCAACACGGCCGAGAGCCACTACCCCGAGATCTGCACCACGCACACCTACGCCGACCGCGAGCACACCGTGAGCCAGGCTCACGGCGCCGGCCTGTCCGCGTGCTCGGGCTTCATCGCCGGCATGGGCGAGACGCACGAGCAGCTGGTGGAGCTCGCGATGGCCCTGCGCGACAAGGACGTCGACTCGATCCCGGTGAACTTCCTGCTGCCCTTCGACGGCACCCCGCTCGCCGGCGTGGACACCCTCAACCCCCGCGACTGCCTGCGCATCCTCGCGATGGTCCGCCTGGTCAACCCGGACACCGAGGTGCGCGTGGCCGCCGGCCGCGAGCGCCACCTCGGGCACCTGCAGGGCACGGCGCTGTACGTGGCCAACTCCCTGTTCCTGGGCGACTACCTCACCAGCGAAGGCCAGCCCGGCGGCGAGGACCTGCAGATGATCGCCGACGCCGGCCTCGAGATCCTGCAGCGGCCGCAGGACGAGCGGGCCGACGGGGCCGAGCGGCCCGACGAGCCCGCCGCGCAGGAGGCGAAGGTCGCCATCCGTACCCGCGGCGCCGGCACGAGCGAGCCCGCGAACGCCTGAGATGACCACCACCCCTGCATGCTCGGCGGGCCCGACCGACGCCGCCGACCTCCTCACCGCCGACGCCCGCCACGTCTGGCACCCGTACGGCGCCTTCCCGGCGTCCACCGCGCCGCTGCCGGTGGCCTCCGCGGAGGGCGTCCGGCTGCGGCTGGCGGACGGACGCGAACTCATCGACGGCATGAGCTCGTGGTGGGCGGCGATCCACGGCTACCGCCACCCGCACCTGGACGCGGCCGCCCACCGCCAGGTCGACACGATGAGTCACGTGATGTTCGGCGGGCTCACCCACGGCCCGGCGGTGGAACTGTCGACCCGGCTGGCGCGGATGGCGCCGGGCGATCTGGAGAAGGTGTTCCTCGCCGACTCGGGGTCGGTGGCGGTGGAGGTCGCCGCCAAGATGGCGATCCAGTACCAACGCTCGCTCGGGCACACGGGCCGCACCCGGCTGGCCACGTGGCGCGGCGGCTACCACGGCGACACCCTGTCCCCGATGAGCGTCTGCGACCCCGAGGGTGGCATGCACCGCGCGTGGCGGGGCGTGGTGCGCGAGCAGGTCTTCGCCCCCGCGCCACCCGCCGACCACGATCCCGCGTACGTCGCCGAGCTCGAGCGGGTGATCCGCGACCACGCCGACGAGCTGGCCGGGATCATCGTCGAGCCGGTGGTCCAGGGCGCCGGCGGGATGCGCTTCCACCACCCCGACTACCTGCGCGTTCTGCGACGCCTGGCCGACGAGACCGGCGCCCTGCTGATCTTTGACGAGATCGCCACCGGCTTCGGCCGCACCGGCGAGCTGTTCGCCGCCGATCACGCCGGCGTGGCGCCGGACATCCTGTGCCTGGGCAAGGCCCTGACCGGCGGCTATCTCACCCTGGCCGCGACGCTCACCACGCCCCGGGTGGCCGGGGTGATCAGCGCCGGCGAGGTCGGGGGCCTGGCGCACGGGCCCACCTTCATGGGCAATCCGCTCGCCTGCGCGGTCGCGTGCGCGTCGCTGGATCTGGTCGAGGACGGCGGGTGGCGCGAGCGGGTGCCCGCGATCGAGGCCCGACTGCGCCGGGGACTCTCCCCGGCGAGGGAGCTGCCCGGCGTCGTCGACGTGCGGGTCCTGGGAGCGATCGGGGTGGTCCAGATGGCGGAGCCGGTGGAGATGACGACGACGACATCGGCGATCACCTCGCATGGCGTGTGGCTCCGCCCCTTCCGCGATCTGATCTACACGATGCCGCCACTGGTCTCTACGGATGCGGAGATCGATCAGATCTGCGCGGCCGCCGTCGCCGGTGCCGGAGTCGCCGGACATGGCTGAGTTCCGTCCCACGCCGGCTCTGGACTGGCTCGACGCCGCCGCCGCGGATCGCCAGCGGCGGCACGTGCGCCGGGTGCTCGTGCCGCGCTCGCCCGCCGACGCGGCGATCGACCTGGCCTCCAACGACTACCTGGGACTGGGGCGTCACCCGGAGGTCGTCGACGGTGCGGTCGTGGCCACCCGGAGCTGGGGCGCCGGTGCGACCGGATCGCGGCTGGTCACCGGCACCACCGCCGACCACGAGGCCCTCGAACGCGAGCTGGCCGACTTCACCGGGCAGCCCGCCGCGCTCGTCTTCTCCTCGGGATACACGGCCAACCTCGGGGCGGTGACGGCGCTGTCCGGCCGGGGTTCGCTGATCGTCTCCGACGGCGGCTCGCACGCCTCGCTGGTCGACGCGTGCAGGCTGTCCCGGGCGCGCGTGGTCGTCGTCGACCGGGGCGATTCCGCCGCCGTGGCGCGGGCCCTGGCCGAGCGGAGCGAGGAGCGGGCGTTGGTCGTCACCGACTCCGTCTACAGCGCCGATGGCGACCTCGCTCCCCTGCTCGCCCTGCACTCCGCGTGCCAGGCGCACGGCGCCGTGCTGCTGGTGGACGAGGCCCACGGGCTGGGCGTGCGCGGGACCGGCGGGCGGGGGTTGGTGGACGGGCTCGGACTGACCGCGTACGAGAACGTGGTGGTCACCGCGACGCTGTCCAAGGCGCTCGGCGCGCAGGGCGGCGTGGTGCTCTCCTCGGAGCGGGTGCGCGATCACCTCGTCGACACCGCCCGCACCTTTGTCTTTGACACCGGCCTCGCGCCGGCGAGCGTGGGGGCGGCCCGGGCGGCGCTGTCGGTCCTGCGGCGTGAACCCGGGCGGGCCCGGCGCGTGCTCGAGGTCGCCGAGCACCTGGGCGCGGTGACGGGCGCCGATCGGCCGTCGTCGGCGGTCGTGTCGGTGATCCTCGGAGACGCCGAACGCGCCTACTCGGCCTCGCAGCACTGCGCTGAGCTGGGGCTGCGTGTGGGCTGCTTCCGTCCGCCGTCGGTCCCGGAGGGCACGGCGCGGCTGCGGCTCACGGCGCGGGCAGACCTGTCGGATGCCGACCTCGATCGCGCCTGCGATGTGCTCACCCGGGTGCTGGCCGAGCACACGGTGGACGCATGACGGCGGCCCCCGTGGTCGTGACCGGCACGGGGACCGACGTCGGCAAGACCGTGGCCACCGCAGCCCTGGCAGCGCTCGCGCGGTCGACCGGCCGGGACGCCGGCCTCTGCAAACCGGTCCAGACCGGCCTCGCCCCTGGCGTGCCGGGGGACGCGCACGAGGCGGCGCGACTGTCCGGCGTGGGGCGGGTACTCGAGGTGCGCCGGCTGCCCGACCCGCTCGCGCCCGAGACCGCCGCCCGGGTGGCGGGGCTGCCGCAGTCCACGCTCGGCGACCTCGTGCGGCCGATCCGCCGGTGGCTCGCGACCAGCGACGCTGGTGAGAGCGCCACCGCGCCGCCGCTGGGCCTGATCGAGGGCGCCGGCGGGCTGCTCGTGCGCCTGGGCACCGGCGTCACTGTGCTCGATCTGGCAGTTGCGCTTGATGCCCCGGTGATCGTGGTCGCGCGTGCCGGGCTGGGGACGCTGTCCGATACCGAACTGACTGTCCGGGCGATCGAGTCGGCGGGACTGTGGTGCGCGGGGATCGTCGTGGGGTCGTGGCCGGCCGACCCCGGCCTGGCCGAGCGCTGCAATGTAGTGGAGTTGCCGCGGCTGAACGGAGTGCCGGTGCTCGGTCGCGTGCCCGAGGGGGCCGGGGCGCTGACGCCGGCCGCGTTCGTCCGCCGCGCGCCCGGGTGGTTCGTCGACGGCGCCCTCGACGCGGCACTGCCGTCTCGCGGGCCCACCACCAGCGCTTGCGTGCCCACCACCACCCGGTGAGCGGGTAGAATAGGGCCGACGACCACGCAAGGAGGACGCCATGTCCACCCGCATCAGCCCCACCACCGAGCAGGCCCTCGCCGGCGCCGTCGCCGGCCATCGCATGGCTGGGATGGAGCTCTCGGAGACCGAGCTGGCCGTTCTTCGGCGCCAGGCTGATGGCGAACTGACCGGCGATCAAGCCCGTGCCGAGCTGCTCGCCAGCATCCGCCGCCCCTGAGGCCTCGTGAACCCCCGGGATCCGTACGCAGACCCCGCAGGGGTGCTTCGTAATCGGCTCGGCATCACAGACCCCGACGACCTCCAGCACTACGAACGTCTTCTCGCCGCCAGCCGTGTCGTCGAACTGGAGCTCAACCCCATCGATGGCCGCTTCGACTTCGCCCATCTCCAGGCGATTCACCACTACATCCTCCAGGACGTCTACGACTGGGCGGGAGAGCTTCGCACCTCCGACACTGGCGCCTTCGGCTTCCCCCACACCCGGCCGCAGTTCCTGCGCGACGAGCTCGACCGGGTCTTCGACCAGGTCGCAACCCACCTGCCCAGCACTTCGGACCGCGACGCCGCCACCGACACCATCGCCTGGCACTGGTCCGAGCTGACCCTGGTCCACCCGTTCCGCGATGGCAACAGTCGCAGCCAACGCGTCTTCTTCGATCAGATGTTCCGCCACGCGGGCTGGGCCGTGGACTGGGCCGACGTCGACGCCGCTGCAGCGCACGCCGCCCGGCACATGTCGCTGTACAACCGGCCGGACTACCTCGCCGACCAGCTCCGGCACGCCGTGTATTCATCCGGCGAACTCCCCGACGGCCACCTCCCCACCACTCAGGGGGCCCGATCAGAACTCACCGCCACCGAGCATTTCCGGGCGATGCGAGAGCATCGTGCCTCGGGTGCCACCACTCCATATGGGCGCCCGCGGAATCGTTAGTTCCAGTTGCTCCGCCGGTCGGAGTAGGGCTCGGTCAGATCGTCGCAGGTCGCCCGTGACGCCAAAGCCCGACAAAGTCGACGTTCCGCCTGGGCACGCTCCATTCCTGCACGAGGTGACGGCGAGCCCCCGTGGCGAGACCGGACTCGCCGATAAGGCGCGCGTGGACGACGCCGTCCAGTGGAACGGTCGCTTTCAGTGCGTCCAGTGCGAGCTGCCCTGGCCGGTCGGTGCCCGCATGCGACTCGTCGCGAGTGACCCAACGCGCCTCCATCCCGAGCGACACCCGGAACTCCTGCCGGTCACCGGCCGTGGGGACCTCGATGATCGCGATCCCCTGGCCCCGGAACCCCAGGCGATCACCAGGGCTGGCATCGAGCGCGAACCGAGCCGCCGGTCCCAGACCCCCTGCCTCGTCTCCGTGGATCACGAAGCCGATGTCCACCTCGCCCATGTCAGGACGGAAGTCGCGGGCCGTGTACGCCCGGCCCCACGGGCGCCGCGCCTCGGGTGTGGCGAGATACTCCAGGAACCATCCGATCTCACTGGCCCGCGTCGGCAGCTGCAGCGTGTTCTATCCCTCGCGCGAGAAGAAGAGTCGGCACCAGTGGTCGTGCCCCCGCGGCTCCAGGTGGCCCAGCCCACCGAGGGTCAGACGGAACGAAGCCGGGACTCAGACGTTCGGTGCGCCGTAGCGTAGATCTACGCTGTGCACAGACACCTACCGACACCCGAGGACGTCGCGCGCCGATGAGCACCCCCACCCCCACCCCCACCCCCAGCGTCACACCTGTTGCCAAGGAGATGTCGTTCCTCGACCGCTACCTGGCCGTCTGGATCCTCGCTGCGATGGCGATCGGCCTGCTCCTGGGCCGCTTCATCCCGGGCCTGGACCGCGCCCTGGATTCGGTGCAGATCGCCGGGATCTCGGTCCCGATCGCCGTCGGCCTGCTGGTGATGATGTACCCGGTGCTGGCCAAGGTCCGCTACGACGAGACCCACCGGGTGACCGGCGACCGGAAACTCCTCAGCCTGTCTCTTCTGCTCAACTGGATCATCGGCCCGGCGTTCATGTTCACGCTCGCGTGGGTGTTCCTGCCGGACCTTCCGGAGTTCCGCACGGGGCTGATCATCGTGGGGCTCGCGCGGTGCATCGCGATGGTGTTCATCTGGAACGACCTGGCGTGCGGCGATCGCGAGGCGGCGGCCATCCTGGTGGCCATCAACTCGGTCTTCCAGGTGGTGGCCTTCGGCGCACTGGGCTGGTTCTACCTGCACGTGCTGCCCTCGTGGCTGGGACTGGAGACCACCTCGGCGCAGTTCTCCTTCTGGGCGATCATCTCCTCGGTGCTGGTGTTCCTCGGCATCCCGCTGCTCGCCGGCTTCCTCACGCGCGTGCTCGGTGAACGCGCGAAGGGGCGTGAGTGGTACGAAGAGACGTTCCTGCCGCGGATCGGCCCGTGGGCGATGTACGGCCTACTGTTCACGATCGTCCTGCTGTTCGCCATGCAGGGCGAGACCATCACCTCGCAGCCGCTCGACGTCGCCCGGATGGCCGTGCCACTGCTGCTGTACTTCGTGCTGATGTTCTTCTTCAGCCTGCTGACCTCGCGCGCGGTGGGGCTGAACTACGCCAAGTCGACGAGCGTGGCGTTCACGGCATCTGGCAACAACTTCGAACTCGCGATAGCGGTGTCCATCGGCACGTTCGGCATTTCCTCGGGCCAGGCCCTGGCCGGCGTGGTGGGCCCGCTCATCGAGGTCCCCGTCCTGGTCGGGCTGGTCTACGTCGCATTGTGGCTCGGCCCGCGCCTGTTTCCCGGCGACCCGAGCCTGCCCGAGCGGTCGGCTAACGCTGCCGCTCCGACCCCTTCCAACCGCCGCGGCGTCACACGTCGATAGACGAGCTACCGTCTCCTCCGCTCCAGAGCCCAGACAGATGCAGCCGTCGCGATCCCGGCACCCACCCCGATCAGGGTGTGCGCGCCACGGGCACCGCGGGCCGCGCGTCGCTCGCCCCACTGGTAGATCGACCGCTCGGCCGCAACCGAGCCGAGGGCACCCAGTGCAGCCAACGCGACAACGGCCGCCCAGACCACGGTGGGGCGGCCCGGCCGCTCGCCGCTCAGCCCCAGCGTCTCGGCATCGATGACCGGGGCGACCACCGCCAGTTCCGCCAGCCCGCTGAGGCCCACCTCGGCATCCGGAGCGTTCCCGCTGTCCACCGCCGCGTCTGATTTGTGGGCGCCGATGTCGCCGCCGTTGTCGTCGTCGTTGATCCTCGTCGCCCACGCGACCACCACCCCGTTGGCGAGCAGCAACCCCACTTTGATCCACCCACGCGCCCGACGCGACGCGACGACGTCGGGCAGGGAGTACCAGACGCCGATCACCGTCCCGCTGGTGACGGCGTCGACCGCCGCTTGGCGCCCACTTCTCTCGCCCAACTCATGCCTCCCGATGTCATCCTCAGGTGGGCCAACGGCCCCACCGCCGCCAAGGTTCCATGGCGTGCCCGCCGTCACGTGGGCGTAAGCGGACGGCGCGCCGTGCCCAGACGGCCATGTGCTCCGCCGCGAGGTGACTGAACAGCACTGACGTGCCGATCGGGTTGCCGCCGCCCGGGTACACCTCGCCACTGGGCGCGGCCATCGTGCTCCCCGGGGCGTACACCCCCAGCAGAAGTCCTCGGACGACTCGTTGCCGGTGGAGAAGCACAAGTGGGAGGCGGGGATGATGGTTGACGCAGGCAGGCTGAGCGGCCTCGAGGCTGCCTCTATCCCCTCCCCAGCATCACATCGTGAACGCGGGGGGCGTACACCCGGCGCTTGTAGGCGTCGGGATCGATAAAGGCCAGAACACCGAGCTCCACCAACTGTCCGACAACCTTGTTGGCCCGGCCATAGGAAATGCCCAGCAATTGTTCGACGTTCCGGACGGTGAAGGTCGGATGGGCAACAGCGAGGTCGATGACGGAGATCGGTGTTGCAGACCTCAAGTGGGACCCGCGGACGATTTCCTTGAGTTCGTCCTGCACCCCGACGAGCTCGACCATCTGCGTGTGCGTGGTGCGCGCGGCTGCCTCGAGGCCCCGTGCGAAAAGCGCCACGTAGCTGTCCCAGTCTCCTCGCGTACTAACACCGAGAAGTGCGTCGTAGTACTCGGCACGTCGAGCCTCGAACCACGGCGACACGGTGAGAGTCGGTTCCCCCAGGATGTCCATCGAGAGGAGGTGCAGAACAATGAGGAACCTCCCGAGGCGACCGTTTCCGTCGCGGAACGGGTGCAATGTCTCGAACTGATAGTGCGACATGGCCGCGGCGACGACGGGGTCGAGCGTCGAACTGTGGTCGGTCCGCATCCAGTCGACGAGGTCGGACAGTCCCGCCTCGAGGAGCGGGCCGGGGGTGCCGGGACGAAGCGGGCTCGTTTGATCGCCGGCCCGCCCGGGTCTACATCCGACCTGAGTCCGACGACAACCTGGGTGTCGCGTAACCGGCCTGAGACTTCCTCAAGGGGCCCACCCCTCATGAGCACACCTTGAAGGTCGCACAGCATCGTCGTCGACAGCGGGCGGCCGTCCCCGACCCATGCGAACCCGAGGCTCGCCATCACTTCGAAGTTGAGGATCTCACGGAGGTCCGGCGACCCGGGTTCCTCGACGTCGGCTCCCAGCACTTCGGCAAGGGGTGCGTACGTACCTTCCAGGGCGGAAGTCGAGTGAGCCTCACGCCGAAGAGTAGGGACGCGGAGAAGAGTGGGATCTGGTAGGCGTCGGGCCGTGCTGTCCAACGAGGCCAGCGCCGCCCGGGCGTTTCCCACCGCGAGGACGGTGGGCATGGTGAGTTCCGGCATCCCCTCGGGGAGCCGCGCGGGGACGAATGCCCTGTGACTCCAGCCGCCGACCCGCGGGTCGGTGCCGGTAATGTCCACAAGAGCACCGGTCGAGTTATTGACGAACATTCCCAGGTCCACAATGTCACTGTAGGCCCTCTTGAATGACATTGTCGGCCCCACCATTGCACTCAACCGCCGTCAGACGCACGCGAACCGCCACGCCCCCGGCGCGTGAGCGCCCCCGGGAGGTTCGTGGCGTTAGCCGCGATGAGAATGTACGCGACAGAATCGGTGAGCCCGTCCGCGGCACGACCGCCTGCCCGATTCGTCAGTCCAGGTCTTCCGACGAGCCCCGGATGCTCCAGCGATGCCGACGACGTCCACGTGGCCGCCGCTCTGTCTCCTGGTAGTAGTCGAACACCGGTAGACCGAGCTTGAAGCGGATCGCGGCCACTCGAAGGCCGAACCCCACGACCAGGGTGATCGCCGCGCTCCAGTTCTCCGGGACGCCCGCGGCCGTGAGGCCCACGTAGACGAGCGCCGCCAGGATGGCGACACTGGCGTACAGCTCCTGCCGGAACACCAGTGGTACCCGATCGCACAGCAGGTCACGCATGACTCCCCCGAACACGCCCGTGATGACCGCGGCGGCGACGGCGATGATCACGCCGTGCCCCATCTCAAGAGCGATCTGGGCGCCGAGGATCGCGAAGACCGCCAGTCCGAGTGCGTCGAGCCCCAGGAAGAGCACCCTGAAGTGCCGCATGATCGGGGCGACCACCACGGTGGCGACCGCGGCCAGCGCGACCAGCGCGAGGTAGGAGGGATTCTCCACCCAGATGAGCGGGTAGTGACCCAGCAGGACGTCCCGGATCGAGCCACCGCCGATGGCGGTGACACAGGCAACGATCACCACCCCGAACAGGTCCATGCGCTCGCGACCAGCGGCCAGCGCGCCGGTCATCGCCTCGGCGGTGATGCCGATGAGGAAGAGCACGGTGAGGAATTCCACGGGTTCGACGCGCGCCTAGAACCAGACGTCCGCCAGCAGCTTCAGCGAGTGGTCGCGCACGTCCGGGTCAAAGGCGTAGGTCACGGTGATGAGCTCGTCGGCGCCGGTGCGCTCGGCGAACTCCTCCAGCTGTGCCTTCACGGTGTCCGGCGACCCCACGGCGCTGATGTCGAGCATCGACGGCACGCCGCCCGGGAACTCGGACGGGTCGACGGGTGGCTGGATCTTGCGCTGCCGCCCGCTACGGATGTCGAGGAACATCTGCTGGATGGTGGTGAACTGCCGCCGCGCTTCCGCGTCCGTGTCGGCGATCATGACGTTGATGCCGGCCATCACGTACGGCTTGTCGCGCCGCGCGGTGGGCGCCTCGGTGCTGAACGTCTCGCGGTAGACGCGCACGGCGTCATCGATCTGGTCGGGCGCGAAGTGCGAGGCCAGCGAGAACGGCAGTCCCAGCTGCCCGGCGATGGAGGCACCGTTGATGGTCGAGCCGAGCACCCAGATCGGCACCTCCATCCCCTGGGAGACCGAAGAGAAGATCGGGGTGCTGTGCGCGGTGCCGGACTCGCCGAACCAGCCCTGCAGGTCGTAGATGTGTTGGGCGAAGGCCTGCGGCTCGGCGGAGGACCGGCTCAGCGCCTGCGCGGTCATCATGTCCGTTCCCGGTGCCCGTCCCAGACCCAGGTCGATCCGGTCCCCGTGCATGTTGGCCAGGGTCCCGTACTGCT
>DWWP01000027.1 GCA_019119635.1 Candidatus Dietzia intestinipullorum | reverse complement strand
TAGCGCTTGCTGCAGTTAGCACGCGTTGCTAGCGTTGGACCCGACGGCATCAGACGACGACCGGAGGGGGTGGATGAGTTGGCTGCGCAGCGCGATCGCAAGGCCAGGTCCGAATCCGCCACCGGGTCGGCCGTCGAACCGAGCGAGGGGACGCTGGCCCGGGGCAACAAGCCCACGGGCGAGGTGCCCCGGGACGGAGACGAGGCGAAGCGCTCGTCCGAGTCGCAGCACATCGGGCCGTTCATCCGCGCCCAGCGTGAGGCGGCCGAGGTGTCCATCCGGCAGCTCGCCGAGCGTGCCGGCGTCTCGAACCCGTACCTGAGCCAGATCGAACGTGGTCTCCGCAAGCCCTCCGCGGAGGTGCTGTCGCAGATCGCCCGAGGGCTCAGGCTGTCGGCCGAGGTGCTCTATTCCCGTGCGGGGATCCTCGAACTACGGGAGGGGAGCCCGGTGCGTGACGCGATCCTCACGGCCCCCGACCTGACCGAACGGCAGCGGGAAGTGCTCGTGGAGATCTATGAGTCGTTCCTGGCCAACAACGCGACCGCCGCCGACCAGGTCGTCGACGTCCGATAGCGGAGTCGACGGCGGCCCCGCCCGGGCCACTCCCCACAGACGCACCACCACGAACCGACGAGACAATCCGAGGAGTCGACATGACAGACAAGAAGCCCACGTCCAAGAAGTCCCCGGCCAAGGCCGCCGACAAGGCCCCGAGCAAGGCGAAGTCCGCCAAGGCGGTGTCCGGCTCGGGCAAGTCCGCGCCGCGCAAGTCCGTGGCCAAGGACCCGGGCTTCGACGGCCCGCTCGGCCAGGCGCTCGCCGCCGTCCGTACCCCGGTCTACGCCTACGTTGGCGTCAACGATCTCGCCGTCGAGGCCGTGACCGGCCTGGTCAGCGACCTGCGTCGCCGGGCGGAGGAGGCCGTGACCGAGGCGCAGAGCAAGGTCTCCGAGCGCGTGTCCGACGTCCAGAACCGCGTGAACGAGGTGCCCGAGCGCGTCCAGTCGTTCCCGAACGAGGTCGAGGAGCTGGTCGGCCGCTTCCGCCCGGACGAGCTGCGCAAGGTCGCCGATGCCTACGTCGAGGTGGCCGCCGGCATCTACGGTGGGCTCGCCGCCCGCGGCGAGGACGTCGTCACCCGGCTGCGTGAGGAGAACCCGCAGCTGGAGGCCGGCCTCGCCCGTGTGAACGAGCAGGTCTCCCGCGCCGCCGACGTCGTCGACGACCGCGTCGAGGTCGGCGAGGAGACCCTCGGCACCGTGTCCCGCCAGACGCGCTCCATCGGCGTGAAGGCCGCGGGCCGCGTCTCCAAGGGCGCCCGCCAGGCGGCCGAGGCGACCGGCGACGCCGCCGACAAGGCCGCGGACCGGGTCGACGACGCCGCCTACGCGGTCTCGGACGAGGTCCAGAGCGGCGCCGGCAAGGTCGAGGCCCGCACCGCCCCGGCCAAGAAGGCCCCCGCGAAGAAGGCCCCGGCCAAGAAGACCCCGGCCAAGAAGACGGCGTCGAAGTCGACCGCCAGCAAGCCGGCGGCCAAGTCCTCCACCGCGACCAAGTCGACCTCGACCACCGGGTCGAGCACGTCCGGCAAGTCGGCCTCGGCCTCGAAGCCGACCAGCACGTCGTCGTCGAGCACCTCCTCGTCGACCTCGGGCTCGGCCTCGAAGCCGGCGAGCACCTCGTCGACCGGCAAGTCCGACGACAAGTGATCAACCGGGCCTGAGCGCTCCGAGCTCAGGCCCTCCGGCGCCCCGCCGACACCCCGAGAGTGGAGTGTCGGCGGGGCGCCGTGCATTTCGCCCGGCCGCCGGACCAGTAGGATGAGGGCGTGATCGACACTCTGCCCGGGATCTGGGGCCAGGTACTGACCGTGGCCCGGCTGGCCCTGGTCGCGTGGGCGCTCGCCGGCGTGGTGCTGGCCGTGCTGCCGCCCGCCTCCGCCTACTCGATCGAGGGCAAGTGGCCCAAGCCGGCGTGGATCGGGATCTGCGCGGTCTCCGCGCTCGCCTTCTGGGTCCTGCCGTTCGGCCTGATCAGCCTGGTCGGAATGGTGGCCGTCGGGGTGTTCTTCGCGGACGTCCGACCTGCTGTGGGTGGTCGACGGAGGTGACCCGGTCGGGGTCGGATCCACTGCGGCGGATCGAGGACCTGGCGGCCGAGGCCGGCACCACCGTGCGCAACATCCGTCTCTACCAGGAGAAGGGGCTCCTCCCGCCGCCCGTCAGGCGGGGTCGCTCCGCGCTCTACGGACCCGAGCACCGCCGCCGGCTCCGACTGGTCCTCCGGCTCCTCGACCGCGGGTACACCTTCGCGACGATCGGCGAGCTCTTCGCGGCCGAGCGCCACGGGATGTCGTTGACGGAACTGCTCGACCTGGAGAGCGGTGCGGCCGTGCGCCGGATGGGCAAGGGGCGCAGGCGGTACTCCCGCTCGGACGCGGAGGTGCTCGCGGGCTTCGCCATGCCGGAGCAGCTCGTCGGGCTGGGGGAGGAGATCGGCCTCGTCGGTGGACGCGGGTCCACGGATGACTTCTTCGCGGACGCCCACATGTACCGACTCTTCGCGGAACTCGTCGAGCTCGGGGTGGACAGGCAGGGCATCGAGCGCGTCGGCGAGTTGATCCTCGAGGGGCAACGCACGGCTGCCGAGGCATCGGACGTGGTGGTGGCGGCCCTCCGGTCGGCCGGCGCGGATCAGGCCGAGATCGCGGCGCGGGTGGACACGCTGCTCCCGCGGGCGGGCGGGGCGGTCCGGCTGATCTTCCTGTCCGCGGTGACCAGTCGGCTCATCGATCTCCACGGGCTCACGGTAACCTGAGTCGACGGGCCGACGGGCCGGCGAGGGACGACGACGGATCGACGACGACGAGGCGCGCCGTCTTCAGTTGAAGACGACCGTCCGCGCGTCGTGCACCAGGACCCGGTCCTCGAGATGCCACCGGAGCCCCCGGGCGAGTACCAGTTTCTCCGCGTCGCGGCCCTGGCGCACCATGTCCTGCACGGTCGACGCGTGGTTGACCCGGATGACGTCCTGCTCGATGATCGGCCCCTGGTCCAGATCCGCGGTCACGTAGTGGCAGGTGGCGCCGATCAGCTTGACGCCGCGCGCGTGCGCCTGGTGGTAAGGGCGGGCGCCCACGAAGCTCGGCAGGAAGCTGTGGTGGATGTTGATCGCCCGCCCCGCCCACCTCGAGCACAGGTGCTGCGGCAGCACCTGCATGAAGCGGGCCAGGACGATCGCCCGCGGATCGATGTCGTCGACGAGCGAAGCCACCTCTTCGAACGCGGGGCCGCGCTCGGCGGGGTCCGACGGGAACGGCACGTGGTGGAACGGCACCCCGTGGGCCTCCGTCATCGCGCGCAGGTTCTCGTGGTTTCCCACGACCGCCCGGATCCGAGCGGGGAAGTCGCCGCCCTCCACCCGGCCGAGCAGGTCGTGCAGACAGTGCCCCTCCTTGGAGGCCAGGACCACCACGTCCTTGGGCTCGGCGGAGTCCGCGATCTGCCAGTCCGTCTCGGGGCCCAGCTCCTCGGCGACCCGTCCGAAGCGGCGGCGAAGCTCGTCGAGGTCCATACCGATCGAGTCCGCGTCCACGGACTGGCGGGTGAAGAACCACCGCGAGTCCTCGTCGGCGTGGTACGCGGCCTCGACGATGGTGCCGCCGAGCTCGGCGAGGAACGTGGCGATGCGGGCGACGATGCCGATGCGGTCGGGGCAGCCCAGGGAGAGGACGAAGCGGCGTGACATGGGTGCTCATTCTGCCACCAGGCCGCAGACCGGGCCCCGCTAGGCTGGCGGGCATGGCATCCACCCCGCTGACCCGTGACCGCGTCGCCGCGATGATCGACCACACCCTGCTCTCCCCGGACGCCTCCCGCGACGACGTGGCGGCGTGCGTCGCCGAAGCGCAGGACCTCGGGGTCAAGGCCGTCTGCGTGAGTCCGGCCATGCTGCCGGTCCGGGCGGCGGGCCTCACCGTGGTGACCGTCGCGGGCTTCCCCTCGGGCAAGCACCATGCGCTGGTCAAGGCGATGGAGGGGCGCCTGGCGGTGGATCAGGGCGCGACCGAGGTGGACATGGTCATCGATGTGGGGGCCGCGATCGCCGGACTGGTCGACGAGGTGATGGCGGAGGTGCTGACCGTGCGCGACGCCGTGCCGCCGCCGATCAGGATCAAGGTGATCCTCGAGAGTGCGGCGATCCACCGCGCGCTGGGCGACGAGGCGGGCGATGAGCGGATCGAGGCCGTCTGCCGGGCCGTCGCCGAGGCCGGCGCCGATCTGGTCAAGACCTCCACGGGGTTCCACCCCGCCGGCGGGGCGAGCGTGCGTGCCGTCGAGGCGATGCACCGGGCCGTGGGCGGCCGGCTGGGCATCAAGGCCTCCGGCGGGATCCGCGACGCGGACACCGCCCGCGCGATGATCGACGCCGGCGCCACCCGCTTGGGGCTCAGTGGCAGCCGCGCGGTGCTCGAGGGCTTCGACGCCTGACCGCGGTGCCCGCGCGCTGTGCGGGGCAGGGCGGTGACGAGCGCCGGCAGTGGTGAGCGCGGTCAGCGATGAGCGCAGCGCGGTCAGTCAGTGGTGAGGACCAGCTTGCCGGTGGTCCGGCCGGTCTCACCCCGCCGATGCGCCTCGGCGGCCTGGTCGAGTCCGAACACCTCGGCGATCGTGGCGCGTAGCGCGCCCTGCTCCACGAGGTCGGTGATCGAGAGCAGCTCGTGCCGCGAGGAGTCGACGAGCATCCGGACCGCCCGCACCCCGAGCTCGTCGGCCTCGCGGTAGAAGTCGCCGGAGCCCACGGGCAGGAGCGAGACCACGATGCCGCCGGGGCGCAGAGTATGCAGGGACCGGGTGGAGGTGTCGCCGCCGAGGGTGTCGAGCACCGCGTCGACGTCGTGGGCGATCTCCTCGACGTCCCGGTCGCGGTAGTCGACCACCTCATCGGCGCCCAGCTCCCGCAGGAAGTCGTGCTTGGCCGCGCTTGCCGTGCCGATCACGTACGCGCCGCGGGCCTTGGCGATCTGGACGGCCACGTGGCCGACACCGCCGGCCGCGGCGTGGACGAGCACCCGCTGACCGGGCTGGACATCGGCGTACTCGACGAGCGCCTGCCACGCGGTCAGCGACACCAGCGGCAGCGCGGCCGCCTGCACGTGGTCCAGTGATTCCGGCTTGGGGGCGAACCAGCTCGCGGGCGCGGCCACGTAGTCGGCGTGGGCACCGTGCCCGAACGGATAGGACAGCATGCCGAACACCTCGTCGCCGGGCCGGAAACGCGCGACCCCGATCCCGACCTCCTCGACCACGCCGGACAGGTCCCAGCCGAGGACGAACGGTGGCTCGCCCAGGAACCCGCCGTTCTCGCGGTGCTTCCAATCGGTCGGGTTGACGCTGGCGGCCTTGACCCGCACCAGCACCTCGTTGGTGCGGGGCTTCGGGCGCGGGGTGTCGACCACCTCGAGGACATCGGGCTCGCCGAGGGAGCGCTGGACTACTGCACGCATGCTGGTGTCACTGCTCATGCCCCCAGGGTGTCAGCCCGGGCGGTCAGGCGCCATGCCCGGCGAGCCGCCAGCCCGTGGCGCGGTTGCGCTGGTGCCAGAAGTCCGCGTACCGGCCGTCGAGGTCGACGAGCTCCTCGTGGGTGCCCCGCTCGACGACCCGGCCCCGGTCGAGGAACAGGATCTGATCGGCGTGCCGGATGGTCGGCAGCCGATGCGCGACCACCAGGACCGTCTTGTCGCGCGTGAGCTCGCGGATCCCGCTGACGACGGCGGCCTCGTTCTGCGGGTCGAGGGCGCTCGTCGCCTCGTCGAGCAGCACGATCGGCGCGTCCTTGAGCAGGGCGCGGGCCACCGAGACCCGCTGGCGCTCGCCACCCGAGAGTGCGGCGCCGCCCCGAAGGTGCGGATGACCTGGATGCCGTCGACGAACTCGATGGTCGCGGCCTCCGTCTGCTTCTCCAGTTCCTCGTAGGCCTGCATCTTCTGCGCGTGCTCGCGCCCCATCATCGCCGCCAGCGCGACGCTGTAGCCCAGCAGCGGCACCAGCAGGGCGAGGGCGATGCGCCAGTCCACCCAGAACAGGTATCCGAGCGTGAGCGCGGGCGTGGTGACGGCGGCGACGAACTCGACCTGCGCGTGCGCCACGAGGTAGTGGATCGCCTCGACGTCGTCCTGCAGCACCTTCTTGACGTCCGCGGAGCGGCGGTCACCGAACCACCCCAGCGGCACGCTCCGGAGCTTGTCGGCCACGAGGCGACGGAGGTGGAGCTGGTTGTCGGCGTCGACGAGGTGGGTCCAGAACAACGCGCCCGAGTACAGCAGTGCCCGGGCGGCGAAGACCGCGAGCGCCCAGCCGAGCAGGGTCCAGACCTCGTCGCGCCCGTCGAGAAGCACGCGCGCGGCCTCGACGATGAGCAGGAACGGCACCACCGAGCACACCGCGGACAGCAGTACGAGGATATTGGCGACGGCGAGGTGCGGGCGGATCCGGGCGAGCACCGCGCGATGGGCGGCCTGCTCCCGGGCGCGGGCCTCCTTGGCCGACGACCGCTCGTCGGGTGATGTGCTCATGACACTGCTCTCCGGCATTACTCAACCTCCGTGGGAAACCGCCCCTACGATAGAGTAGGAATGCCGGCAAGGATAGGGGAACCTAAGTTGGAGGCTGACGACGACGAGGGGCGCCGTCGCGGCAGACCGGTCGGTCGACCCCCGCGCATCTCGCGCGGGCGGGTCGTCGACGCGGTCCTGGAGATGGGGATCGACCGCGCGACGATCGCCGGCGTCGCCGAGCGTCTGGGCGTGGACCCGTCCACGCTCTACGGGCACGTGGACAGTCGGGACCACATGCTCGCGGTGGCCGCGGACGCCGCGGTGGCCCGGGCCCGGTGGCCGAGCGAGGCCGAGGGCGACTGGCGCGCCTTCCTCACCGCGATCGCGGACTCGCTGTGGCGGCTCTACCGTGACCACCCCGGCCTGGCCGTGCACCTGCGCGGAATGCAGAGCATCCCGCCGGCCCTGATGGCGAGGTCGGCGCAGGTGGTCGCCACGCTGCGCGAGCGCTTCGGCCTGGACGTGTTCCAGGCCGCCCTGGTGACCGACACGGTCGGCGATACGGTGATCGATTCGTTCCTGACGATCGCGCGACTGGAGGGGCCGTCGACGTCGGACCCGCACCGCACGCAGCGGGACCGCGCCCTGGACGCCCTCGATCCGGACGGCGCACCGGCGCCGCAGGACTACGTGACGGTGCTCCACGAGGCGCTCGGCTCGCCCGGAGGCGCCGAGGACTGGTGGCGCGAGAAGGTGCAGCTCGTCCTCGACGGCCTGGCGTTCCGCCTCGAGCGGACGGCAGCCGGCTAGCTGTCCGACTCCAGGACCACGTCCCGGCCGCCCAGGTCCACGGTCATTCCGCCGGGGACCACATGGACGCCGGTGAGCTCGACGCCCGGCGGGAGCTGGGCCATCGCGGAATCCATCATCGACAGGGTGCCACCGAGCAGCTCGGACGGCAGTTCGAAGCCGAACACGGAGGCGGTCTCGGGCTCGAGCTCCAGCTCGCCGCCGGTCAGCCGGGGTGTGACGACGGCCTCGGCGAGCCCGCTGATGGACACGCGCAGCGTCCCCGCATCCGGGTCCGAGGTGATGTCCTGGACCTGCATCAGTCCGCCCAGCATGCCGCCCGCGCCGGAGTCGGTCTCCGACTGCGCGGCGGCGACCATGGCCTCGTCGGAGACGAACACGGTGCCGCTGAGGGAGTCCACGTGGGTGACGTCGCCCTCCTCGCGCACTCCCTCCGCGGTGATGTCGATCGCGGGGACGGGGCCGGCCACGCCTTCCGCGGGCGTGCCGTCGGTCGTGATGTGGACGGTCTCGAGCGAGCCCGAGAAGTACGACAACAGGACGGGTCGGGCTCCCAGGTCGACGTCGGCCTGGGAGCCCATGCTGGTGGTGATCTCCCGGTCGAGGCGGTCGCCGATCGACTTGCGCAGGCCCAGCTCGAGCCCGATGGCCGCCACCACGAGCAGGATCAGCACGACCGCCGCGCCGACGGCGACCTTCGTTCCCGTGCCCCATCCGGTGCGCGCGCCCGTGTGCCCGCCGGGGCGCCCGCCGGAGTCGGCCGCGGGGATCTGTTCGGTCACCGCGTACTGGTTCTCCGGCCGGTCCTGGGCAGGGAGGCGCTGGGTGTGATGGGACGGCTCCATTGGACCGATTGTCACATATTCGCGGGGTCGCTGCAGTGTCACGGGTTCAGCGGGGCTTCAGCGGGCGGCGATCCAGCGGCCGAGATGCTCGTGTTCCGTGGTGAACAGCTCGTCCAGATACCCCACGACCAGCTTCTCGAGCTTGCCGCCCATCAGCGGCACGGAGACCTTGACCTGCCCCTCCAGCGTCTCGACCGACTCCTCTCCCTCGGCGACCGTCTCGCCCGAACCGGTGATCACGCCCAGGCCGCCGGCGGCCTCGGCGCGGGACGACCCGGTGAGGCGGTCCCCGCTGACCGCGCTGTAGTTCGCGGTCCGGACCAGGCTCAGCTCGCCGGGCAGCACCTTGCGGGCGAGGTCGGGGATCTCGGACTCCGGGATGACCTGGGTGACGGTGACGTCGATGGAGTCCCCGCTCAGGACGAAATCGTCGAGGGTGTCGGCGGGGCTGCCCACGGTGCGGAGGCGGTCGACCCAGAACGCCTCGTCCGCGAGCGTCGCGTGGACGACCTCGAGCCGGGCGCCGATGCGGGTGGAGTGCGAGAAGCGAGTTGCCATGGCAGGAACAGTACAAGGGCCGGTTACGCTCGACGCTGTGAACTCGCCCGCACCCGGATCGTCCCCCTCCGGCCCGCCGTCCGGCGCGTCAGCGGCCGGACCGCCCGCCGCACTCGCCGGCCTGCCCGCAGCTCTCTCCGAGGTCCCCGGCCTCACGGTGGCGGCCGGGTCCCCGCTCGCCGAGCTCACCACCCTGCGCGTCGGCGGTCGTCCGCGCGCGCTGCTGGAGTGCGCGACGCCGGAGGCCGTCTCCCGCGCGGTGGGGATCCTCGACGGCGCCGGGGTCCCTGTGCTGGTGCTGGGGGGCGGCTCCAACCTCGTGGTGGGCGGTGGCGACCTGCCGATGGTCGTGGTGGCCGTCCGCAACCGCGACGTGGCGTACGGGGACGAGCCCGCGACCGTCCGCGCCGGGGCGGGACTGACCTGGGACGAGCTCGTGGCGGACACGGTCGCGCGCGGCCGGGGTGGGCTCGAGTGCCTGTCCGGCATCCCGGGCAGCGTCGGCGCCACGCCCGTCCAGAACGTGGGCGCGTACGGCGTCGAGGTGGCGCAGGTCCTGCGCCGCGTCCGGCTCCACGACCGCGCCACCGGCGTCGACGCGTGGGTCCCGCCCTCGGAACTCGGGCTGGCCTACCGCACCTCGGTGCTCAAGAACACGGACCGCGCGGTGGTACTCGAGGTGGAGTTCGACCTCCGGGCCGACGGCCTCAGCGAGCCGATCCGCTACGCCGAACTCGCCGCCCGCCTGGGCGTGGCACCGGGGGAGCGCGCGGACGCGGCCCTCGTCCGGGACACCGTCCTGGGTCTGCGCCGCGGAAAGGGGATGGTCCTGGACGACGACGACCACGACACCTGGTCCGCCGGATCGTTCTTCACCAACCCCGTGGTGCCCGCCGAGCAGGTCGCGGACGTCCGGCGACGCGTCGGCGAGCGTCTCGGCGAGGCCGAGTCCGGACGCATGCCCGCGTTCGACGCCCCCGGAGGGGTCAAACTGTCCGCCGGGTGGCTCATCGAACGGGCCGGTTTCGGCAAGGGGCACCCCTCGTCGTCGTCGCCCGCCCGCCTGTCCACCAAGCACGCCCTGGCGCTGACCAACCGGGGGGCGGCCACGGCCGACGACGTGATCGCGCTCGCGCGGGAGGTCCGTGACGGCGTCCGGGATGCGTTCGGCGTGGAGCTGCGGCCCGAGCCCGTCTGGGTGGAGTGCGCCATCTGACCCCGACCGGCGGGAAGGCGTGGGTTCCTGGCACTCTGGTTCCGTGGACATTTTCGCCTATCCGGTGTCGCTCGTCATGAAGTTCTGGCACTGGGCACTCGGCTTCGTGGTGGATCCCGACTCCGGCATCGCCTGGGTCGGGTCGGTCCTGCTGCTGGTGGTGACCGTGCGCCTGCTGCTGCTCCGCTCGATGTGGCGGCAGCAGTACTCCATGCGCAAGATGGCGCAACTGGCGCCCAAGATGAAGGAACTGCAGAACAAATATAAGGATCGCAAGTCCCCCGAGGACAAGCAGGAACAGGCCAAGGAGATGCAGGCCCTGTACTCCGGCGCCGGGGTCAATCCCGCGGCCGGCTGCCTGCCGATGTTCGTGCAGATCCCGGTGTTCATCGGCCTGTACCACGTGCTGCTCAACTTCTCGCCGCGCGGCGTCTCGATCGAGGACGCGCAGCAGCTGACCAACGGCGCGTTCGGCCCGGATCAGGTGTCCTCGTTCCTCAACGCCGAGATCTTCGGCGTCCCGCTGGCCTCGTACATCCGGATGCCGCAGGAGGTCATGGACTCCCTGCACCCGGGCCTCGAGCGCGGCGACATCCTCATGCTGGCCGTGCCCCTGTTCGTGCTCGCCGGCATCGCCACCTTCATCAACATGTGGAACTCCTTCCGCCGACAGAAGGCGGCCAAGGCGGCCGAGCAGGAGGCGCTCGCGCAGGTCGACGCCGACGACAAGGCCGGCGGACCCACGGTCGACGGCGAGGTGCTCGAGGTGGACGGTCAGGCCCCCGCGGCCCCCACGCCCGCCACCACCGGGGACGGCGAGGGCAAGCCCGGCGACAAGCCGCAGGAGTTGCCGTCGCTCACGGAGTCGATCAGCGAATCGATGAACCAGTCCATGAAGATCATGATGTACCTGTTCCCGTTCTTCCCGATCGTGGGCGCGTACTTCCTGAACTTCCCCATCGCGATCGGCCTGTACTGGCTCACCAACAACATCTGGACCGCGGTGCAGTCGCACTTCTTCATGGAGCGCCTCGAGAAGGAGCTGCCCATGACCAGTAAGGAAGGCCTCCCGCCGAGCGCGTTCATGTAGCGCGCCCGCCGCCCGGCCCTGCTCCGGCCCGCCGGGGTCGTGCGGCCGGGAGGGCTTGTGCGAGTCGACGGGCCGGCGTAGCGTGCTCCCTCACACGTCGGCAGCGCACGGCGCCCGGCAGGGGAGACCCGCCGGGCGAGGGGCGCGAGGCCGAGAACAGCTACCGAGGAGATCCCAGGACAGTGCTCGACATCAGGTGAGACCCGGCCCATCCGCCACCTCCCTGGAGCACCCTTGTCTTCCCTTGTCCTGTCGGACGTCGCGTACGCGTTTCCCGACGACACCCCACTGTTCACCGGACTCGACCTCGCGATCGGTCCCGGCCTGACCTCTCTGGTCGGCCGCAACGGCGCCGGCAAGAGCACACTTCTCCGGCTGATCGCCGGCGAGCTGCGGCCCACGCGTGGATCGATCGGTGTCGGTGGTGCGCCCGCCGGGCCCCCGACGATCGGCTACCTGTCGCAGCTGCTCGCCGACGCCCCCGCCGACCGCACCCTCGCCGACGAGCTCGGGGTGGGCGCCCGACTGGCCGCGTTGGCGCGGATCGAGGCGGGGGAGGGCGACGATGACGACTTCGCGCTCCTCGACGACGACTGGTCCGTCACCGAGCGGACGATCGCGCAGCTCGGTGAGCTGGGCCTCCCCACAGATCTGGACAGAACCGTGGCCGCGCTGTCCGGCGGGGAGCGCACGCTGGCCGCGCTGGCGGGGCGGCTCCTCGGGCATCCGCGGGTGCTGCTGCTGGACGAGCCCACCAACAACCTCGACACCCGGGCGCGCGGCAGGCTGTTCGGCGCGCTCGAGCGGTTCGTCTCCGGCGGGGACCGCATCGCGCTGGTCGTGAGCCACGATCTCGAGCTCCTCGACCGCGCCGACACCACCGTGGAACTCCGCGCGGGCCGGACCCGCGTGTTCGGCGGGAACTACGAGCACCACCGCGAGGTGGTGGACGCCGAGCAGTCAGCGGCGCTGCAGGAGCTGACCGGTGCCCGCAACGAGCTGAGGTCCGAGAAGCGGGACAAGGCCGAGGCTCAGGTGGCGCTGGCCCGGCGCGAGCGGTACGGCCGGAAGATGTCGGCCACCAAGCGCGAGCCCAAGATCGTCATGGGGGCGCGCAAGCGGGCCGCGCAGGAGTCGGCCGCGAAGTACCGGGCCACCCACGAGCGCGGCGTCGAGCAGGCGCAGGCGCGGATGCGGGAGGCCGACGCCGAGGTCCGGCGCGAGGAGCTGCTGCGCGTCGAACTGCCTGATCCGGGGCTGCCCGCCGGCCGGGTGGTGCTGGACGCCGAGGACCCCGTCGCCGGCCGCGTCCACCTCGCGGGCCCGGCCCGGGTGCGACTCGCCGGCCCGAACGGGAGCGGCAAGACGACGCTGCTGCGCCGCCTCGTCGGGGGCGACTCGGCCCGCGTCCCGTGGGCGTTCCTGCCCCAGGACCTACGTGTCGAGCATCCTGGCTGGTCGGTCGTCGACGCTATACGTGCGGTGCGCCCTTCGGCGTCGGCGGAGCAGGCCCACGCCCACGCGGCGCGGATGCTGTTCATCGGCGACGCCGGGTTCCGCCGGCTCGGCGACCTGTCCGGCGGCGAGCGGCTGCGCGCGGCGCTGGCATCGGAGCTGTTCGCGCGGCCGGTGCCGCAGCTGCTGATCCTCGACGAGCCGACCAACAACCTCGACCTCGGCGGGGTGGAAGTGCTCGCCGACGCGCTCGCGCTGTGGCGGGGTGCCCTGCTGCTGGTCAGCCACGATGACGGGTTCTGCGACCGCGTGGGGGTGGACGACGTGCTCATCCTCGCCTGACCTGCGACCACTCCGGAATCCGATCAGAGGAACCATCATGCGAAAGCTCATCTATTACGTGGCCGTGACCCTTGACGGCTACATCGCCGACCCCGACGGCAGGTTCGATTTCTTCCCGCTCGAGGGGGACCACGGGCCCTGGGTCGTCGAGCACTATCCCGAGTCCGTTCCCGGGCACCTGCGCGGACAGCTCGGCCTGGCCGAGGCGCCCCCGCGGGTGTTCGACACCGTCCTGATGGGGCGGGCCACGCATCAGGTGGCCGTGGACGAGGGGCTGGCCAGCGGCTATCCGCACCTGCGGCAGTACGTGTTCACCAGCCATCCCGATGACCTGCCCGCAGAGGAGGGGCTGACCATCACCTCGGACGACCCGCTGGCCGCGGTCCGCCGGCTCAAGGCGGAGCAGTCGGGTCTGGACATCTGGCTCTGCGGTGGCGGCGCACTCGCGGCGACGCTGATCGACGAGATCGACGAACTCCGGCTCAAGGTCAACCCGCTCGTGCTCGGCGACGGCATCCCGCTCATCGGCGCTGCCGCCGCGCGGCCGGGTGCGACGTCCGCGAAACCAGGCGCGGCGGCGATACCGTTCACGCGGCGGATGAGCCGGGCGTTCGAGAGCGGCGTGACATATGTGGAGTACGCCCGCTCGGCATAGTCGCGATGGCCGGGCCCCGCGCCCGGAGAGGCGGCTGCCACTCGCCGGGGCCCGTGCTCCGTGATCCGCGCTCCCCGCTCCGCGTTCCGCGCTCTGCGCTCCGCGACGACACCTATCGGATCGCACGCCACCTATGGGATCCCATAGGTGTATCGCAGCCCGCTAGGTGAGCCGCCGCTTCGACTGCGCGGTGGCCCGACTGCGCAGTGGCCCGACTGCGCGGCGGCGCGACGGCTCGATGGCGCGGTGGCCCGACTGCGCAGTGGCCCGACTGCGCGGCGGCCTCGAGCACTCGACGGCCCCGGCGGGTCAGGCTCAGACCGCGCCGCCGGCCACCGAGGGCGGGGTGCCCGTGTTGGTGGAGGCGTTGGCCTCGCGGGCGAGGTATTCCTCGATGCGGAACCAGTCGTCGTCGGCGCGCTCGGCGATGGTCACCAGCGTGTTCATGTTGGCGACCTCCTCGACCTGCTCGCGCAGGAACCAGAGCATGAACTGCTCGCCCAGCGGATCGGACTCGGCGCGCGCGGCCTGGAACAGTGCCTCGATCTGCCGGGTGACCTCCTTCTCCTGCTCAAGCGCGAGCGAGAGCGCGGCCACGGGCCCGTCGAACTCGGCCCGGGGCGCCGGCACGGCGGGGATCACGGTGGGGATGTCCCGGTCGAGCATGTACTGGACCATCATCATGGCGTGGTTCCGCTCGCCCAGGCTGTGCTGGTAGAAGCGGGCGGCCAGCTGGGGCAGGTCCTGCGCGTCCGCCCACACGGCGATCGCGATGTACTGCTGGCTGGCGGCGAACTCGTGGCCGACCTGCTCGGAGAGGAGTTCGGCGTAGGTGCTGCTGCTCTGGGTCATGGGGGCGCCTTTCGTGAGACCGCCTCGACAAGTGCCGAGACGTACCGGGAGGGTTTCTCCCGAGGGGTCCCACAATAGGTCTGCCGGCGGCATCGTACCAGGTCAGTTAGCCTAACCTGCCGGTGTGAAGCCTAACCTGACGTTGCCTAGCCTCACCTTCTGTAGTGCCGCCGGAGCGTCGTGATCCGGTGCCGACTCGGCCCCGATTCAGTCGCGGTGCGCCCGCATCGCGGAGTGCTGGGCGCGCGGCTTCACCACGATCTGGTCGAGGTTCACGTGCGAGGGGCGGCTCGCGGCGAACCCGACGATCTCCGCGACGTCGCGGGCGACCATCGGGGTGATGCCGCGGTAGACGGCGCTGGCCTTGTCGTCGTCACCGTCGAAGCGCACCAACGAGAACTCGGTCTCGACCATGCCCGGCGCGATCTCGGTGAACCGCACGGGCCGGCCGAGGAACTCGCCGCGCAGTGTGCGGTGCAGGACGGCCTGGGCGTGTTTGGCGGAGGTGTAGCCGGACCCGTTGTCGTAGGCCTCGAGCGCGGCCACGGAGGTGATGGTCACCACGAGCCCGTCGCCGGTGGCCACCAGGGCCGGCATCAGACCCCGCACCATCCGGAGGGTGCCGAGGACGTTGGTCTCCCACATCCAGCGCCACTGGTCCTCGTCGGCGTCCATGACTGAGGTCGAGCCCTTGGCGCCGCCGGCGTTGTTCACCAGCACGTGCAGCCGGGGGACCGCCGCGCAGAACGCCTCGCACGAGGCCACATCGGTGACGTCCAGGGGCAGCGCGGTGCCGTCGATTTCGGAGGCCAGCGTCTCGAGCCGGTCCACGCGGCGCGCGCCCACGACCACGTGGAAGCCCTGCCCGGCGAGCTCCCGGGCGGTGGCCTCGCCGATCCCGGAGGACGCGCCGGTCACCACGGCGACCCTGGTCGACTCGGGCAGGGCGGCGAGCCGCTCGTGGGCGGCGGTGTGGTCGGTGCTCATGGGATCAGGGTAGAACAGGCGACGACGACGAGGTCAGCGTCCGCCGCCGGTGAGCATCCGCAGGGTCCCGAGGGCCACGCCCATGGCCACGTTGGTGGTGGAGAAGTAGTCCTTCCAGCCGCAGATCACGCCGCCCCGGACCTCGAGTCGGCCGCAGACCCAGAAGTCGACGGCGAGGGGCCCCACGGCGAGGGTGTCGGTGCGCTCGGTGAGCACGATGGTCGGGACGCGCGGATCCGTGGGATCGGCCGGGGCGCCGACGGCCAGGTGGTGGGTGCGGACGTCGAACCGGACGCGACGGTGCATCGCCCCGATGGCCTTGACCACGGCGCGCCTGCCCCGGACGACGGGCAGGCCGACGTTCTCCCACCAGACGTCGTCGGCGAGAAGGTTCGCGGCGGCCGCGGTGGACCCCGATGCCAGTGCGTCGAAGAACTCGTGGACCACGACATCGGGCTCGGTGAGCATGTGGGTGCGCATGGTCGAACCGTAACGCCCGGCCGCCCGGGCGGTGGCAGGATGGCGGCCATGAGCTCTCCCCACCCCACTGCCGCAGACCCCTCCGCCACGGTGTCGTCCACCGTCTCCTCCGACGGCACGACCCTCGCCTACCGCGTGCTGGGCGACCCCGCCGCCCGGCCGTTGGTGCTGGTACACGGCTGGTCGCAGTCGAGCGCGTGCTGGGGGCCGGAGCTGCTGGCCCCGCTGGCCGAGCGGTACCGCGTGGTGGCCGTGGACCTGCGCGGCCACGGGCACTCCGGCGTCGCCGGGTCCGGCTACGATTCGGCCGAGCAGTGGGCCGACGACCTGGCCGCGGTGCTCGACGCCGCCGACGTGCGGGACGGAGCCGTCCTGCTGGGGTGGTCGTACGGCGGGATCGTCGTCGCCGACTACCTCGCATCGCGGGGCGAGGACCGGGTGGCCGGTGTCGTCCTGTGCGGTGCGGTCACCTCGGTCTCCCGGTCCGCGGGCGGGGCGATCGGCCCGGCGATGGTCGAGGTGACCTCGGGCGGGGCGTTCGACGAGGACCCGGCGACCGCGCTCAAGGCGTTCGCGGGCTTCGGCACGGCCATGATGCGCGGCGGCTCCGGGACCGCCCGCCAGCGGGTCTTCGGGCTGTCGCTGGCCACCCCGCCCGCGGTCCGGCAGAAGCTGCTCACGCGGCGCGTGGACAACGACGAGACGCTGCGCGCGCTGACCGTGCCCGCGCTGGTGCTCCACGGGGCCCACGACGGCGTCATCCCGCCGGACACGGGCCGGGCGAACGCCGAGATGATCCCGGGCGCGCGCTACGTGGAGTTCGCGGAGTCTGCGCACGCCCCGTTCCTCGAGGAGCCGTCGCGGTTCCTGGCGGAACTCGGCGAGTTCGCCGACGGACTCTGAGCGGACCCGGCGGCGGGTGTGCACGTCGTCGTCGTCGGGGGCACAATCGGGCACGTGACCGTCACCGATCTCGACACCGGCGGCGCCGCCGGACCCCCGCGGCGCGTGGCCGTGCTGTCCTTCCACACCTCGCCGCTCGCGCAGCCCGGCACGGGGGACGCCGGCGGGCTGAACGTGTACGTCCTGCAGGCGGCGTGCAGGCTGGCCCGCCGCGGGGTGGAGGTGGAGATCTTCACGCGTGCCACGCACTCCTCGCAGCCGTCGGTCGAGCAGGCCGGCGACGGCGTGCTGGTGCGCAACATCGTCGCCGGGCCCTTCGAGGGGCTGAGCAGGGAGGACCTGCCCACCCAGTTGTGCCCGTTCATGGCGGGCGTGATGCGGGCCGAGGCGGGCCACGCGCCGGGGCACTACGACCTCATCCACTCCCACTACTGGCTGTCGGGGCAGGCGGGGCTCGTGGCGGCGGAGCACTTCGGCGTCCCGCTCGTGCACACCGCGCACACGCTGGCCGCGGTCAAGAACGCGGTCCTCACCGAGGGGGACGTCCCCGAGCCCGAGAGCCGGCGGATCGGCGAGCAGCAGGTCGTCGACTCCGCGGACCGGCTGGTGGTCAACACGACCGGTGAGCGCGACGAGCTCGTGGGCTACTACGACGCCGACCCGGGCGACATCGACGTGGTGCCGCCCGGCGCGGACCTGGAGCAGTACTCGCCCGGCACGCAGCGCGGCACGGAGAGCGCCCGGCGCAGGCTGGGCCTGGGCCAACGGACCGAGGTGATCGCCTTCATCGGGCGGATCCAGCCGCTCAAGGCCCCGGACGTGATCGTGCGCGCGCTGGCCGAGATGGTGCGGGCGCAGCCCCAGCGCGACGTGCGGCTGGTGGTGGTGGGCGGCCCGAGCGGCTCCGGACTGGAACGGCCGCGGTCGCTCATGGAGCTGGCCGAGCAGCTGGGTGTGGCCGACCGGGTGAACTTCCTCGCCCCGCGCCCGCCGTCCGAACTGGTCGACGTCTATCGGGCGGCGGACGTGGTGACGGTGCCCTCGTACTCCGAGTCGTTCGGACTGGTGGCGCTCGAGGCGCAGGCCTGCGGGACCCCGGTCGTGGCCGCCGAGGTGGGCGGGCTGCCCACCGCCGTCGAGCACGGACGGACGGGGCTCACGGTGGCGGGTCACGACCCGCGGGACTGGGCGCGGACACTCATCGGGCTCCTCGACGACGACGAGAAGCGCCTGTCGATGTCGCGGAACGCCCCGCTCCACGCCCGGGGGTTCTCCTGGGACAGCACCGCCGACGGACTGCTGGCCTCGTACGCGCGCACCATGGCCGCGTATCGGGCACGGCGATCGTCGGCCACCGCGTCATGACGCACGCCATCCGAGAGGAGTCACGACCATGAGCGACGACAGCCCGGACGCCCCCACCATCGAGCGGATCCGCGCCTTCCTGGTGGACCGCGAGATCGAGTCCACCCTGGCCGACGGGCGCACCTTCGTGGTGCAGCTGCCGGGCGAGAAGCGGCTCAAGACGGCGTGCCACCTCACGGTCGCGCGGGAGAGCGTGCGCGTGGAGGCGTTCGTGTGCCGCAATCCGGACGAGGACCACGAGAAGGTCTACAAGTACATGCTGCGGCGCAACCGGCGGCTGTACCAGGTGGCCTACACGCTGGACAACAACGGCGACATCTACCTGGTGGGCCGGATGCCGCTGGTGTCGGTGACCGAGGAGGAGCTGGACCGCGTGCTGGGCCAGGTGCTCGAGGCGGCCGACCACGACTTCAACGTCCTGTTGGAGACCGGATTCCACACGTCGATCCGTCGGGAGTGGGAGTGGCGCGTGGCCCGCGGGGAGCCCCTCCACAATCTGCAGGCGTTCCGCCATCTCACCGAGGACCTCCCGCAGCCCGAGTGAGCTTTCGGCCTCCATCCCTCACTCGCCACACGGCGACCGTGGGGCAGGGGTCATAATGGGCCCATGGCTTACGGAACCCTCGTCCTGTTGCGTCACGGGCAGTCCCTGTGGAACGCGTCCAATCAGTTCACCGGCTGGGTCGACGTCGACCTGACCGACAAGGGTCGCGAGGAGGCGGTCCGCGGCGGTCAGCTCCTCGCCGAGGAGGGACTCCTCCCGGACATCGCGTACACGTCGTTGCTGCGTCGGGCCATCACCACCGCCAACATCGCGCTGGACGCGTGCGATCGCCACTGGATCCCGGTCGTGCGGCACTGGAAGCTCAACGAGCGCCACTACGGGAGGCTCCAGGGGCTGGACAAGGCGGAGATCAAGGAGGAGTACGGCGAGGAGCAGTTCATGCTCTGGCGCCGCAGCTACGACACCCCGCCGCCGACGATCTCCGCGGACGACAAGTACTCGCAGACCTCGGACCCGCGCTACGCCGACCTCCCGGAGGTGCCGCTCACCGAGTGCCTCAAGGACGTGGTGGACCGGTTCATCCCGTACTACACGGCCGAGATCGCGCCCCTGATCGCGGAGGGCAAGACGGTGCTGGTGGCCGCGCACGGCAACTCGCTGCGCGCGTTGGTCAAGCACCTCGACTCCATCTCGGACGAGGAGATCGCCGGCCTCAACATCCCCACCGGGATCCCGCTGGTGTACCGGTTCGACGAGTCGGGCGCGGTGGCCAACCCGGGCGGCACCTACCTGGACCCCGAGGCGGCGGCGGCCGGCGCGGCGGCGGTGGCCGAGCAGGGTGCCAAGTAGGGCGCCGGGTGACGAGTCGGTGAACGCCGCACGAATCCCCGCCCACCTGCGAATTTCCCGCAGGTGGCCGGGGGTTTCCCGTTGTGGCCTCCGCGTGGCCGCCCCGTAGTATCTGACGCGTGCAGGTCAGTCTCGGGATCGCCATCGCGATCGTCGCCGCCGTGATCGGGGTCGCGATCGGTGGATTCGTGGCCCCCGCGTTTACCGCACGCAGGGAGCGCAGGCTCGCCGAGAAGGCCGGACCGAGCCGCCTCGAGGTCCTGCGCTCGGTGTACCACCAGGCGCCGTACGCGCTGGCCGTGGTGGACCGGCACCAGGACGTCGTCCTCTACAACCGCCGGGCCGCGGACCTGGGGATCGTCGACGACCGGCTGCTCATCGAGCCCGTGTGGCGCGTCGCGCGCGGCATCTTCGCCGACGGGCGTCCGGCGGGCTTCGACCTGCCGGCCAAGACGACCGTGGGGCGGCGCCGGATCCCCTCGGTGAGCGGGCGCGGCGAGATCCTCGAGGGCCACGGGGCGCAGTTCGTGGTGGTGTTCGCCGACGACGACTCCGAGCACCGACGCATGGAGTCCGCACGCCGCGACTTCGTCGCCAACGTCTCGCACGAACTCAAGACGCCGGTCGGCGCCATGGCGGTCCTGGCGGAGGCGCTGCTCGAGTCCAAGGACGATCCGGAATCCGTCGAGTACTTCGGCGGCCGCGTGGTGAACGAGACCCATCGGCTGGGCAACATGGTCTCCGAGCTCATCGAGTTGTCCCGTCTCCAGGGCGCCGAGCGGATCCGTGACCCCGAGCCGGTGGATGTCGACGACCTGGTGCACGAGGCCGTCACGCGCTCCGCCTCCGTGGCCGAGTCGGCCGGCATCGAGATCATCACGGACGCGCCGTCGGGGCTGGAGGTCCGCGGTGACCGGATGCTGCTCGTCACCGCGGTGTCCAACCTCGTGTCCAACGCCGTCAACTACTCGCCCGAGCGCACGCCGGTGTCCATCACGCGCGCCATCGACGGCAACGTCGTGTCGCTGCGCGTCACCGATCGCGGCATCGGCATCGCCCCCGAGCACCAGGGCCGCGTCTTCGAGCGCTTCTTCCGCGTGGACAAGGCCCGCTCCCGTGCCACCGGGGGGACCGGGCTGGGCCTGGCGATCGTCAAGCACGTCGCCCAGAACCACAACGGCCTGGTGACCCTGTGGAGCCGGCCCGGAACCGGGTCGACCTTCACGCTCGAACTTCCGGCTCACGTGGAGTCGGGCGACGGCGAGGCCCCGCCCTCCGCCGCCGCGAACACGGTCGGGCGCGAGCTCGCCGAGAACGTCATACAACGAGAGGATCACGTGCAGTGACCAGGGTGTTGATCGTGGAGGACGAGGCGTCGCTCGCCGACCCGCTGGCCTTCCTGCTCCGCAAGGAGGGCTTCGACGTCACCATCGCCGGTGACGGCCCCACCGCATTGGAGGCCTTCGACGCGGAGGGTGCCGACATCGTCCTGCTGGACCTCATGCTTCCCGGGATGTCCGGCACCGACGTGTGCAAGCGACTCCGCGTGACCTCCAGCGTGCCGGTGATCATGGTGACCGCCCGGGACAGTGAGATCGACAAGGTGGTCGGACTGGAGTTGGGCGCCGACGACTACGTGACCAAGCCGTATTCCGCCCGCGAACTCATCGCGCGGATCCGCGCCGTCCTGCGCCGGGGCGCCGACGTGGAGGCCGAGCAGGCCGAGGAGCTCGGCGTACTCGAGGCCGGCCCCGTCCGCATGGACGTGGAGAGGCACACCGTCACCGTCCGCGGCGACGGCACCACGTTGCCGCTCAAGGAATTCGACCTACTCGAGTACCTGCTGCGTAACTCCGGCCGCGTCCTCACGCGCGGGCAGCTCATCGACCGCGTGTGGGGATCGGACTACGTCGGCGACACCAAGACCCTGGACGTCCACGTCAAGCGCCTGCGCGCCAAGATCGAGCCAGATCCGGGCAAACCCGTCCACCTGGTGACGGTGCGGGGCCTGGGCTACAAGTTCGAGTCCTGACCTGAAGGCTCTCGCCCGGACCCGCGGGCCCGGGGGCGGCCGGGTTCAGCCGCTGTGGTCGGAGGCCGGGTGGACCGCGACGATCCCCAGCTGCGCGCGGCGACGGCACGCGGCGGCCAGCACGTCGTAGACCTCCTGGCCCAGGAGGGCCACCAGCTCGTCGCGCATCGAGACGTAGACGGGCTCGCTGCCCACGTGCGCCTCGGGCGAACCGGTGCAGTACCAATCCAGGTCCAGGCCGCCCGGCCCCCAGCCGCGGCGGTCGTACTCGCTGATGCGGGTGTGCAGCACCTCGCCCTCGTCGGCCCGGGTCTCCCACTCCTGGGTCTGACGGAGGGGCAGTTGCCAGCACACGTCCGGCTTGGAATCGGGCAGTGAGCGGCCGGTCCGGCCCGCCATGTGGTGCAGGGCGCAGCCGGAGCCGGCCGGCCAGCCGACGTCGTTGAAGAACACGCAGCGACCGTTGTGCCTGCGGGTCCGTAGCGCCTGCTCGGGCTCGCCGTCGTCGCCCGTCAGCTCATCCACCTCGAGCCACGGCTCCAGGTCGCTCTCCCCGGCCTCCGCGATCTCCCGGCAGGCGGACCGGTGCTGCCACTCGTCCTCGCCCAACAGCTCGACGTTCTCCAGCAGTCGCGCGCGGTCGTCGTCGTCGCTCAGGAACGCCCCGTTGGTGCAACAGCCGGAGTCCGGCTGGTCCGCGTCGATCCCGTGACAGGCGGGGGTGCCGAACACACAGGTCCAGCGGGACAGGAGCCAGGTCATGTCGGCGGAGATGACGTGCTGGTCGTTGGAGGGGTCCGAGAACGTGTACCACTCGCGCGGGAAGTCGAGGGGGACCTCCGGGAGGGGCGCGCCCGGCATGCTGGTGCGTTCGGTGGCGGTCACAACCTGCGACCGTAGACCGTTTACTGTGGATGCGTGCGATTAGGTGTCCTGGACGTCGGGAGCAACACGGTGCATTTCGTCGTGGTCGACGCGCACCGTGGCGCCCACCCGACGCCGATGAACGACTCCAAGACCCGGCTGCGACTGATCGAGTACCTCGACGAGCACGACAACATCTCCGAGGCGGGGATCGCCCGACTGGTGGAGGCCGTCCACGAGGCGGCGGATCTGGCCAAGGCCACCAAGTGCGGAGAGGTGATGGCGCTGGCCACCTCGGCGGTGCGCGACTGTGCCAACTCGGATGCGGTGCTGGCGCGGGTCGAGAAGGAGACCGGCGTCGAGTTGCGTGTGCTCGAGGGAGAGGACGAGGCACGGATGACGTTCCTCGCGACCCGCCGGTGGTTCGGCTGGAGTGCGGGCCGGATCGTCAACCTCGACATCGGTGGGGGCTCACTCGAGCTGACGAGCGGCGAGGACGAGCTGCCCGAGCAGGCGCGGAGTCTGCAACTGGGCGCCAGCCGGCTCACCCACGACTGGTTCCAGTCCGATCCGCCGGAGCGCAAGCGCATCAACCAGCTGCGGGACTACATCGACGCGGAGCTCGAGCGCCCCGCCAAGGCGATGCGCGCGCTCGGTGAGCCGGACCTCGCGTCCGCCACCTCCAAGACGTTCCGCATGCTGGCCAGGCTGACGGGGGCCGCGCCGTCGTCGGCGGGTCCGCGCGTGGAACGTACGCTCACGGCGTCGGGTCTGCGGCAGGTGATCGCGTTCATCTCTCGCATGACGGCGGCTGACAGGGCAGAGTTGGAGGGAATCAGCTCTGATCGTTCACACCAAGTGGTGGCGGGAGCGCTGGTGGCGGAGTCGTCGATGCGTGCACTCGGGCTGGAATCTGTGAAAATCTGTCCGTGGGCCCTGCGTGAGGGACTTATACTGCAACGTCTCGACCGGGACGTGGGCAGCGACGGGAAGGGGAGCTGACGATGGCCGAGGATCAGGACGGTCAGCAGATCACCGTGGCGGATCTGCTGAAGCGCATGGGCGCTGATCAGCCTGCCGCGTCGACGGGCCGGAGGCGACGCCGCGCCGGCGAGGGCGACGGTGTGAGCGTCTCCGAGCTGACGGGCGAGCTCCCCAAGGTCACCGACGACACGGTGTTGAGTGGTCGCGCCGCGCGCCGGCGTGCCCGCGAGGCAGAGGAGGCCGCCGAGAGAGAGCAGGCGTCCGCCGCGGGCGCCGGGGCCGACCCGGGCGCGGGTGTCGAGGCCGACTCGGGCGAGGGCGCCACGGACGGCACATCCGAGACGCCGGCCGCGTCAGCGCCGTCCGGGACGAGCGCCCGGGAGACGACGACGAGGTCGACCCCCGCCGGCGCCCCGCAGACGCCGGATCCCCGGGACGCGCCCCCGGCGGCGCCGTCCGCCCCCTCCACATCTGCACCCACCACGCCGAGCCACGGAGCGCCGACCGCGCCGACCCCGTCGGCCCAGGGGGCGCCGACCGCGCCGACCCCGTCGAGCCAGGGGGCACCGACCCCGCCGACCCAGGGGGCACCGACCGCGCCGATGCGCGGCGCGCCGTCCCGGGCTGGGGCCGCCCCGGAGGCACCGGCCGGCGGAAGCACCGAGGAGCCCACCGAATCGGCGGGCTCCGGCCGCAAGGGCGGCCTGCGGGGGCTGTTCGGTCGCAATCGCAAGGACGAGGCGGCGCCCTCGGGCTCCACCGCGGGGGAGACGTCCGAGGACAGGTCGAGGGGTGTCCCGGGCACGGCTGCGGCAGCAGGCGCCGCGACGGCCGGAGCTGTCGGCGCGGGTGCGTTCGCCGCGGGCAAGTCCTCCGACGAGGAGCCCGGCGATGATGCCGCCCCGGACGCCGGCACACCCGCTACCGCCGAGACGAAGACCGCCCCCGATGCGCCCGCCGCTGCCGCCCCCACTACACCCGGCACCGGATGGGGGCTGCCGTCCGGCTCGGGATCGACCTCCCACTCCGCTCCCGAGGCGACCGAGGACGACGCGTCGTCGTCGACCGCCGCGAAGGTCGGTGGCGCAGCGGCCGCGGGTGCGGGCGTGGCCGGGATGACCGCGGCCGCCACCGGAAGCAAGGACGCTCCTGCGGGGACCGACACCTCGGCCGGGTCGGGCGCAACGACTCCGGACACCGCGGCCGGACCGGGCACCGGTGCTGCGGCGGCCACGGGCACGCCCGGCACCGGCGCTGCGGCGGCCACGGAGACACCCGCTGGTGCGGACACACCCGAGGACGCCGACGTCCGGAGCCTCGACGCCACCCGCGAGGGAGCCTCCGACGAGCGCTCGCCCGTCGCCCAGTGGGCGGTGCTGGCGGCGCAGGTCGTCGCCTCGGCGCTGGCCGGCGCTGCACTGTTCATCGGCTTCCAGCTGCTGTGGCGCGACCTGCCGTGGGTCGCCATGGCGCTGGCGGTCGTCGTGATCGTGGGCCTGGTCGCCATGGTCCGGGTCCTGCGCCGGTCCAACGACTGGGTGAGCATCGCGCTCGCCGTGATCGTCGGCCTGGGTGTGACCTGTGGGCCGCTGCTCCTGAGAGCCATCACGTAGCGCCCGCTCCCGCAGCACGACACCGCTCCGCCCGCGCCTGATGGTGCGGGCGGAGCTCGTTGGCCACCCGTCCCCTGCAGATGCGCTGCCGCTGCGCCCGTCCCCACAGATGCGCTGCCGCTGTGCCCGACGTGCGGGGGTCTACGCTGCGGGTCTGGTCCATTCCGCCAGCGCATCCCGAGTGGCCGGGCTGGGACCGGGGCCGGGCCTGCGGAGCGGGAGGGGGCGGCACGGGCGTGTGGCAGTGTTGGGCCCATGACGAGAATCGCAGTTGTCGGAGGCGGACGCATCGGTGAGGCCCTCATCTCGGGGCTCCGGGAGGCGGGCACACCGCCGCAGGACATCGTGGTGATCGAGGCCGTCGAGGCCCGCGCCGCCGAACTGAGCCGCAAGTACAACATCCTGTCGACCGGACTCGAGATCGGCTGCGAGGGCGCGGACGTGATCGCCGTGGCGGTCAAGCCCGGCGACGTGCCCGCAGTGGTCGACCGGATCGGCGACGCCATCTCCGACAGCGTGCACGAGTCGATCGTCGTGTCGCTGGCGGCCGGCGTGCCCACGGAGGTGTTGGAGACCAAGCTCAGCGCGGGATCGCCCGTGGTGCGCGTCATGCCCAACACGGCCATGCTCGTCGGCAGTGGCGTCTCCGCCGTCTGCAAGGGGCGCTTTGCGCGTGATGAGCACCTGGAGCAGGTCGTCACCGTCATGAAGAGTGTCGGCGCCGTCGTCGTCGTCACCGAGACGCAGATGGATGCCGTCACCGCGGTGTCGGGCTCCGGCCCCGCCTATTTCTTCCTCCTCGCGGAGGCGATGATCGACGCCGCCGTCGAGCAGGGCCTGCCGCGGCAGGTCGCGACGGAGCTGGCGGTGGGCACGGCGTACGGGGCGGGCGCCATGCTCGCCGCCGGCGGGGACGGGCCCGCGGGCCTGCGGGCCGCGGTCAGCTCGCCCGGGGGCACCACCGCGGCGGCGATCAGGCGCCTCGAGGCCGGTGGGTACCGCTCGGCGGTCGCGGACGCGGTGGAGGCGGCGGCGTCGAAGTCGGCGCTGTTGGCGGCTGCGTCGACACGGGACGACGACGAGGCCGACGGGTGAGACGTCGTGGCGGTCGCGGGTGAGGCCGGGGGCGCCCCGTCGCCGTGTTCAGCATGTGAGAGATCACCCACGTGCTGATACGGCGCGGATAACACAGGCGCAGGTCAGGGCGCGTGAGGCTCGGACAGGGCGGCGTGTCGGAGAAGTTATTTGCCCACTCCCGTCGCATTGACCACACCATTCACGCTAGGCTCATTGCCAGCACGTGCGTGTCCGTACCGCAGGAGGGGAAGCCTGCGGCACGACGCGTGCAACGAAGGGTTGTGACAATGTCGAGCACCGACAAGAACGAAAGCGGCGCGCAGGCGGGCGGAGGATCCCAGTTCCTCACCGTCGCCGAGGTCGCTGCGCTGATGCGCGTGTCCAAGATGACGGTCTACCGTCTCGTGCACTCGGGAGAACTGCCCGCCGTGCGGGTGGGACGCTCGTTCCGTGTGCACTCCAAGGCCGTGCACGAATATCTCGACACCTCGTACTACTCGGCCGGCTGACCGCGCCCGACCGTCAGGTCGTCTCCCCCGGGGTCCGTTTTCGTGGCAGGACCGCCGTGCGGCTATTCTGAACGGGTTCCGTGCCGGCGCAGACGCCGGCGGGCCGTAAGCCACGACCAGCAGTCGACAGGTAGGTGACCCCCTATGGGTTCTGTGATCAAGAAGCGCCGCAAGCGTATGTCCAAGAAGAAGCACCGCAAGATGCTGCGTCGGACCCGCGTGCAGCGTCGTAAACTCGGTAAGTGAGTCCGGCGGCGCGCCGGTAGGCGCCCGGACTCACGCCTGTAGCGGATGCCCGTCACCGTCGATCGGTGGCGGGCATCGGTGTCTTCGGGGCAGTCGCGGGACCAAGCCCCGTGGCGGGGTGGTGCACGACTAGACTGGGGCGGGTGAACTCCGCAGCCCCCACTCGTCGACCGTCACGCGCCGTCGCGGTCGTGGGTGGCAGCCGCTACCTCGGGGCGCACCTCGTGGGGATGTTGCTGCGCACCGACGGTGTGGAGAGGGTGCTGGCGATCGATTCGGTCAAGCCCTCGCCGCAGCACCGGCGCCGGATGCGCGACGCCGAGTTCGTGCGACTGGACCCGCAGTCGCCACGGCTCCAGGGGATCCTGCGCGACGCCGAGATCGACACGGTGGTCCACGCCGGGCTGCACCACACCGACTTCGCGACCGGTGGACGCGCCGCCGTCAAGGAAGCCAACATCATGGGCTCCATGCACGTGATCGCCGCGTGCGGTCGGGCGGCCACGGTCAGCCGGTTCGTGCTCATCTCCTCGACCACCGTGTACGGCTCCTCCGGGGTCGACCCGGCGATGTTCACCGAGGACATGGCGGCCCGACGCCAACCCAGCGGCGGCATCCCGCTCGATCACCTGTCTGTCGAGGGGTATGTGCGTGGGATGTCCCGCAAGCGCCCGGACATCGACGTGACCATCATGCGCATCCCCGCCATCCTCGGCCTGCCCGAGCCGACTGTGTTCGGGGAGCTGCTCGCGCCCTCGATCACACCCGTGCTGGCGGGTTACGACCCACGGATCCAGTTGCTGCACCCGCAGGATGCGCTCGACGCCCTGCTGCGCGCCGCGTCCGGTATGGCGCCACCCGGCACCTACAACATCGCCGCGGACGGGGTCCTCACGCTCACGCAGGCCATCCGCCGCGCCGGACACGTCCCGCTGCCAGTGCTCTCTCCCGCCTTCAAGATCGCCGCACGGATGTTGTCCAGTCAGGGGATGCGCGACATCGGCCCGTCACAGCTGCGGTACCTGCGCTTCGGCCGCGTCGTGGACACCACGCGCATGCGGGAGCAGTTCGGGTTCACGCCGCAGTACACCACCGAGGAGGCGCTGCAGGCCTATCTCGTGGACTCCGGAACCGAGCCGCTGGTGACGCGTGCCTCGCTCGAACGCAGCACCGCCAAGGTGGCGGCCGTGCTCCCGAGGCCCGTGGCCGCGCGCCTGAAGCGGTCGCTGGACCGGACCGTGACCGAGCTGGAGGCACTGGGCGCACTGCCCGACCCGATCGAGGAGGAACCCGCGTGAAGGGCCCCGAATTCGACCTGAGTCAGCCCCTCGGTGGCCCACGCTGGGGCGAGGGACGTCGTGATTCCCGCAGCGACCGCGTGGTGGGCGAGGGCTTCCTCGGCGCCACCACCAGCAGCGATGCCGCCGCGACCGAGATCGGGCGGATCGTCGACGACTTCCTGGGCTCGATGCGCGCCGCGCTCGGGCAGGTGCTCGAGGCGCTGCCCGTCGACGCCGAGACCCTGGCCCCCGTGCGCGACATCGCCCGCACGGTCGACACCGCGCTGGCCACCGGCGACGTGAGCATGCTCTCCGGTCTGGTCGACTCCATCCAGACGGCGGGCGAGATCGTCGCCGCGCGGGTGACCGGCGGGTACGAGGTCGACGAGTTCGGGTTCGACGAGCACTTCCACCGCACCGTGTGGTTGCCCCTCTGGCGCCCGCTCTTCGAGCACTGGTTCCGCGTCGAGGTGATCGGCGCGGAGAACATCCCCGCCACCGACTCCGGACTGATCGTGTCCAACCACGCGGGCGTGCTCCCGCTGGACGGGCTCATGACCACCGTCGCGGTCAACGACCACGGCGGCCGCCCCCTGAGGCTGCTCGCCGCGGACCTCGCGATGACGCTGCCGGTGTCCGCCCCGTTCGCCCGGCGGGCCGGCGCCACGCTGGCCTGCGCGGCCGATGCGGAACGGCTCCTCGAGGCGGGCCATGTGGTGGCCGTGTGGCCCGAGGGCTTCAAGGGGCTGGGCAAGCCGTTCGCCGACCGCTACCGGCTGCAGCGGTTCGGCCGCGGCGGGTTCGTGGCCACCGCGCTGGCGGCGGGCTCGCCGATCATCCCGTGCTCGGTCGTGGGCTCGGAGGAGATCTACCCCAAGCTCGGCGAGATCCCCGCCCTCGCCCGGCTGCTGGGCCTGCCGTACATGCCCATTACGCCCACGTTCCCGTTGCTCGGCGGCCTCGGCGGGATCCCGTTGCCCACCAAATGGACCATGGAGTTCGGCGAGCCCATCGAGACCGGGCATCTCAGCCCCGACGCCGCCGACGACCCGATGGTGGTCTTCGAGATCACGGACCAGGTGCGCGAGACCATCCAGAACACCCTGTTCCGCAATCTCGCGCGGCGCAGCAGCGTCTTCTTCGGCTGAGACCACCCGACTAGCTGTACTGGCCACAGACCCCTGTGTCGCCGGTCGGCGCGGGCGGGCAGCGCGCGGCTCAGAAGAGGCGTCGGGCCCGGCCCAGTGCGCGGATCCCGTAGGGGGAGCGGGCCGCCGCGGCCACACCGCCGACCGCGAGCACACCGGGCATCGCCTTCTTGGCGGCCTTGCGCACGGTGCGGAAATCCTTGATGTCCCAGCCGTTCTCGGCCGCGTACTTGCGCAGCTTGGAATCCGGGTTGATGGCCACCGGGTTCCCGACCTGCGTCAGCATGGGCATGTCGTTGAAGCTGTCCGAGTAGGCGTAGCACCTGGACAGGTCGAAGTCCTCGGAGTCGGCGAGCGCGGCCACGGCGTGCGCCTTGCCGGGGCCGTGCAGGATGTCGCCCACGAGGCGCCCGGTGTAGACCCCGCCCTCGTTCTCCGCGACGGTGCCGAGCGCGCCGGACAGTCCCAGTCGCGTCGCGATGACGCGGGCCAGCTCGACGGGGGTGGCCGTCACCAGCCACACCTGCTGGCCGGCGTCGAGGTGCATCTGCACGAGGGCCCGGGTGCCGGGCCAGACCCGGTCGAGCATCGAGCCGTCCACGACCTCCTCGCTCAGCTGCGTCAGCTCGGTGACCGTGTGCCCCTCGACAAAGCTCAGTGCTTTCTCCCGGCCCGCCGCCACGTCGTCGGCGTTCTCCTTGCCCGAGACCCGGAACTTGAGCTGCGTCCAGGCCATGCCCGCCACGTCGCGACCGGTGAAGAACTTGTGCTTGGCCAGCCCGCGCGCCAGCAGGAGGATCGAGGCGCCCTGGATGAGGGTGTTGTCCACATCGAAGAACGCGGCGACGCGAGGGTCGGGCACAAAGGGCTCGACCGCGTGGTCCTCGTCCGCCTCGGCGACCTCCGGCGCCTCGACCGGCGGCTCCGCCGGGCCCTCGATCTTGACGGCGTTCTTGGCGGAGGCCTCACCGGCCACACGCTGGTCACGGGCATTGCGGCGGCGCCAGATCAGCCGGCTGGCGGCCCCGATGATGTCCGCTCTCCCCGGGAACCGGAAGCCGGTCGCGTCCTCGTCGTGACTCTCGTTCACCGGGATGGACCTCCTCAGGTCGTCGCACCCCATCCTAGGGCAGGCCCGTAGCGGTCGGGCACTATCGAGGCATGGTGCACACGGTGACCCTGCTGACACGCGAGGGCTGCGGGAGCTGCGTCCGCGTCCACGATCAGATCGCCCCGCTGTGCGCGGCGGCGGGCGCGGCCGTGGAGGTGGTGGACGTGGACCTGGCCGGGGACCGGGAGCTCGCCCTCGAGTACGGCGACCGCCTCCCCGTCGTCCTGGTGGACGGTGCCGAACACTCGTGTTGGGAGGTCGACGACGACGAGCTCGCCGCGGACCTGGCCCGGCCGGAGCGCTTCACAGACTGAGGCGCCCCGGCCGTCCCGGAACGGGCAGGGTCTAGACGAAGACGGCGATGACGACGTTCACCAACGCGAGCACGCCGGCGATGTGCACGAGCGTGGGGTTGGCCGCGCCGCGCTTCTGCTTGCCCGCCGAGATCTCGGCCAGTGCCACCACGGCCAGCGCGATGAGCAGTTTGATGCCGAGCTTGGTGTGGTTCACGTCCAGATCGTCGGCGATGGCCACGCCCATCAGTGCCAGCCCGGTGAGCAGCTGGAGCCGTGCACCCCACACCATGACGGTGTTGATGCCGCTGCGCTGCGTGGCGGCGACGAAATAGCCGCCGATGAGTGCGGCCATGAACAGCAGATGCAGGAGGACAAGAATGTCATAAAGGGTAGTCACGGGCCCGATTCTACGGTTCGGGGGCCGGGCGCCGGGCATAGCATCCGCCCCGGGGACGGTTTTGTCCCGGGGTGTCATGCGGGTTACGGTGGATCGCGTTGCGGGTCGAACGAAGGCTCCGGCCACGGCCGTCCCGGAGGGCGAAGACCATTCGGTTCTCGTCTGAACACAGCCGTGCACATCGACAGGAGACGACCGACTGTGGACCAGCGTTCCGCGTGTGTGTCCGGCGGTCTCCCGTCAATTCTGGCACGGGGCGATTTCGCGCCCGCGCCCGGGGGTCGTAGGTGAGCATTCTTCTCGTGGGCATGTCCCACCACAGTGCGCCGGTCGCCCTTCTCGAGGCGGCGGCGGTGGCCGAGTCCGACCGGGACGCACTCACCGAGGAACTGACGACGGGAGCGCACGTCGGCGAGGCGATGATCGTCGCCACCTGTAACCGCGTCGAGGTCTACGCGGCCGTGGGCGCCTTCCATCCGGCGCTCGACGACGTGGTGGGCCTGCTGTCCCGCCACTCGGGCCTGTCGTTGGACGAGCTGAGCCGGCACCTCTACGTCCGGTACTCCGAGTCCGCCGCCGAGCACCTGTTCTCCGTGGCATCGGGTCTGGACTCGATGGTCGTGGGGGAGCAGCAGATCATCGGTCAGATCCGCACCGCGTACCAGTCCGCCTCGGACATCGGCACCGCGGGCACCACCCTGCACCGGCTCGCGCAGCAGGCGCTGCACGTGGGCAAGCGGGTGCACACGGAGACGGGTATCGACTCCGCCGGGGCCTCGGTGGTCTCGGTGGCCCTGGATCGGGCCGCGCAGATCCTCGACGGCGACACCCTGGACGGGCGACGGGCGGTCGTACTCGGCGCCGGCGCGATGGGCGGACTCGCCGTCGCACACCTGAGTCGTAACGGGATCGAGCACATCGAGGTCACCAACCGCACCCCGGAGCGCGCCGAGCGACTGTCGGAGATCGCCCGCGACGCCGGCACGGAGGCCGAGGCGTTCCCGATCGACGAGCTCGCCGACAGGGTGGCCGGGGCCGACATCCTCTTCACCTGCACCGGTGCCGTCGGAACCGTGGTCACGCTGGGCGACGTCCACACGGCGTTGTCCCGACGCGACGCCGAGCGGCCTCTCGTGATCTGCGATCTCGGCATGCCCCGGGACGTCGACCCGGCGGTCGCGGGGCTGCCCGGCGTCACCGTGCTGGGCATCGAGGCGCTCAAGGCCGACCCGGAGACGTCGGCGGCCGCGGCGGACGCCGACGCCGCCCGGACGATCGTCGACGCCGAGCTGGACGCGTACATGCAGGCCGAGCGGATGGCCGGCGTCGGTCCGCTCATCGGCCGGCTGCGTGGCCGCGGCGGCCAGGTGGTCGCCGCCGAGATGCGTCGGCTGGAGGCCCGGCTGCCGGACCTGGATCCCAAGGACCGCGACGAGGTGGCCAACACCGTGCGCCGGGTGGTGGACAAGCTGCTGCACCCGCCCACGGTGCGGTTCAAGGAGCTCGCCGCCCGCCCGGACGGAGAGAACTACGCCGAGGTGGTCCGCACCCTGTTCGACCTCGACAGCGTGGACGAGGAGGCGTCATGAGCAGGACACTCAAGGTGGGCACGCGGGGGAGCAACCTCGCCACCACCCAGGCGGGGCACGTCCGCGACGCGCTCATCGCGGCCGGGTACCCGGCCGAGCTGGTGATCGTGCGGACCAGGGGCGACGTGGTGATGGCGCCGGTCGAGCGGATCGGCGTGGGCGTGTTCACCATGGAACTGCGGGCGGCGCTCGAACGCTGCGACTGTGACGTGGCCGTCCACTCGTACAAGGACCTGCCCACGGCGCGCGACGAGCGCTTCGCGCCCATCGCGGTGCCGCCGCGCGTGGACCCGTCGGACGTGCTCATCGCCCGCGACGGGTTGACGCTGGACACGCTGCCCGAGGGCGCGCGCGTGGGGACGTCGGCTCCTCGTCGTCGTTCCCAGCTCGCCGCCGTGCGACCCGACCTGGACCTGCGCCCGCTGCGCGGAAACATCGACACGCGCATGGGATACGTCACGGACGGGGAGCTCGACGCGGTGGTCCTCGCCGCCGCCGGCCTCGACCGCGTGGGGGTGGGCGAGCGCGCCACCCAGCGGTTCGGGATCGACCAGATGCTGCCGTCCCCGGCGCAGGGCGCCCTCGCCGTCGAGGCCCGCGCCGACGACGACGAGGCGGCGGCCGCCGTCGCGCTGCTGGACCACCTCCCCTCGCGCACCCGTGTCGTCGCCGAACGGCGCCTGCTCGCGGACCTCGAGGCCGGCTGCACCGCCCCCGTCGGGGCGCGCGCCGAACTCCGGGACGGCGAGCTGACGCTGTATGCGGTGGTGGCCGCCCACGACGGGTCGACCGTGCTGCGCGCCGAGGGCACCAGCCGTACGGCAGAGCATCCCGACGGCCCGGTGGCCGCCGCCGACGAGTTGGGACGCCGCCTCGCGGCGGACCTGCTCGGCAGGGGGGCGCGCGACCTCATGGCCAACGAGCAGTCCGAGGAACGGGACCCGCTCGTACCGCGAGAATCCACGACGGCGCCACCGACCGTCGGCGAATCCTGACCCCCGGTACTCCCATTTTCGCGCGCAGCCAGCGCGCGGCACCCACACCACGGAGAGACGAACAATGACTCGAGCACGTAACACCCGCCCCGGAACCGTCCGCTTCGTGGGCGGCGGACCAGGCAACGCGGGGATGCTCACCTGCCGGGCCCGCGAGGTCCTCGCCGGCACCGCGATCGTCTTCGCGGACGCCGACGTCTCCGCCGAGGTGCTGGCGCTCGTCGCCACCGAGGTCCCCGTGCCGCAGGAGCTGCTCGACGAGCGGCAGGCCGAGATGGACGCCGCCGTCGCCGACGAGAACAAGGCCGAGGTCAAGCGGCTCAAGGCGCTGCCCGCCCCCACCGCCGCCGACATCCGGCCCGTGCTGGGCGAGCCGGCCGCCGTCGCCAAGCAGGTCGCCACGGAGGCCAAGAAGGGCCACGACGTGGTGCGCCTGGTCACCGGTGACCCGATGACCGCCGACGCGACCGTCAGCGAGATCGCCGGTATCGGCCGCACGGTCGTGCCGTTCGAGGTGGTGCCCGGCGTCGCCGAGGCCACCGCCGTGCCGGCGTTCGCCGGGATCGCGCTCGGCTCCAACTACGTCTTCGCCGACGGCCGCGGCAAGATCGACTGGACGTCGCTGGTCGCGGGGCCCGGCCCGATCGTGCTGCGCACCGCCGCCCCGTACCTCGCCGAGGCCGCCTCCGCGATGGCCGAGCAGGGACTGGCCGCGGGGACCCCCGTCACCGTCACCGGCTCGGGGTCGCTGTGCGCCCAGAAGTCGGCCGACGGCACCCTGGCCACCATGGCCGAGGTCGGCCGCGAGATGGAGGGCGACCTGGTGGTGACGATCGGTAAGTCCGCCGGCGAGCGCCACCGTCACCAGTGGTGGGAGTCCCGCGCCATGTTCGGCTGGAACGTGCTGGTCCCGCGCACCAAGGCGCAGTCCGCCGAGATGAGCGACCGGATCGCCGAGCACGGTGCCGTGCCCGTCGAGGTCCCCACGATCGCGGTGGAGCCGCCCCGCAGCCCGGCGCAGATGGAGCGGGCGGTCAAGGGGCTGGTCGACGGCCGCTACCAGTGGGTCGTGTTCACCTCCACCAACGCCGTGCGCGCGGTGTGGGAGAAGTTCTGCGAGTTCGGCCTGGACGCGCGTGCCTTCTCCGGCGTCAAGATCGCCTGCGTGGGGGAGGGGACCGCCGCCCGCGTCCGGGAACTGGGCATCGAGCCCGAGCTGCTGCCGTCGGGTGAGCAGTCCAGCCTGGGGCTGCTCGAGGTGTTCCCGCCGTACGACGACGTGCTGGACCCCGTCAACCGCGTCCTGCTGCCCCGTGCGGACATCGCCACGGAGACACTGGCCGAGGGGCTGAGCAACCAGGGATGGGAGATCGAGGACGTCACCGCGTACCGCACCGTGCGCGCCGCGCCCCCGGCCGCCGAGATCCGCGAGATGATCAAGACCGGCGGGTTCGACGCCGTCTTCTTCACCAGCTCCTCCACCGTCCGCAATCTCGTCGGGATCGCGGGCAAGCCGCACGCCCGCACGCTCATCGCGTGTATCGGCCCGCGGACCGCCGAGACCGCCGCGGAGTTCGGACTGCGCGTGGACGTGCAGCCGGAGAACGCCTCGGTGCTCGAGCTGGTCGACGCCCTGGCAGTGCACGCCGAGCACCTGCGCGAAGCCGGCGAGCTGCCGCCTCCCCGCCGGCGGGCCCGCCGCCGCTGACGCGGGGCCACGACTACCCTGGGACCCGTGAGTGCTGAGACCGGTCCCGTAGTCCGTCCCCGTCGCCTGCGTACGACCCCCGCGATGCGCAGGTTGGTGTCCGAGACCTCCCTCCGCGCGCAGCAGTTGGTCCTCCCGGCGTTCGTCGCCGACGGGATCGACGAGCCGCGGGCGATCTCCTCCCTTCCCGGGGTCTCGCAGCACACCGTCGACTCGCTGCGCCGAGAGGCCGCCGCCGCCGCGGAGGCCGGGCTCGGCGGGATCATGCTGTTCGGCGTCCCCCGGGACGAGGACAAGGACGCCACCGGCAGTTGCGGCGCCGCGGCGGACGGGATCCTCAACCGGGCGCTCACCGCCGTGCGCGACGAGGTCGGCGACGACCTGCTGGTGATGGCGGATACGTGCCTCGACGAGTTCACCGACCACGGCCACTGCGGTGTCCTCGGCACGGACGCCCGGGGCGAGCAGGTGATCGACAATGACGCCACGCTCGCCGCCTACGGCGAGCTGGCGGTGGCCCAGGCGGCCGCCGGCGCGCACGTCGTTAGCCCGAGCGGGATGATGGACGGCCAGATCGGTCGGATCCGCGAGGCGCTCGACTCCGCCGGCCACCACGACGTGGCGCTCCTCGCCTACAGCGCCAAGTACTCGAGCGCCTTCTACGGCCCCTTCCGTGAAGCCGTGGGCTCCTCGCTCCGCGGCGACCGCCGCACCTACCAACAGGACCCGGCCAATGCGCGCGAGTCGCTCCGCGAGGTCCGGCTGGACCTCGAGGAGGGGGCGGACATGGTGATGGTCAAACCCGCCCTGTCCTACCTGGACATCCTGCGGCAGACCGCGGAGGTCTCCGATGTGCCGGTGGCCGCCTACCAGGTGTCCGGGGAGTACGCGATGATCAGTGCCGCAGTCGAGCGGGGCTGGATCGACCACGACCCGGCCGTCATGGAGTCACTGACCTCCATCCGTCGCGCGGGGGCCGACATCGTCCTGACCTACTGGGCCCTGCACGCCGCCCGCCTCCTCGCCGACGGCTGGCGGGTGTGATGGCGGCCCAGGACGGCCCCTGGCGCCCGCCCGCCCAGACCGAGCGGGACGACACCGAACCGACGCCCCCGCCACCCGACGACATCCACACGGCGTGGGTCCTGTGGATGGCGGCGGCCGGCTTCGCGCTCGTCGGCATGCTCCTCAATGCCCTCACCTCGCGGTTCGAGGACATGCCCGCGGCCACCCGGGAGGTCGTCGAGGACGCGGCGGCGGAGGCGGGAGATGCCGCGCCGTCGATCGACGGGGTGTTCACCGCCGCCATGGTCATCGGTGCGGGACTGGCCGTCGTCGTCGCCGCCCTGACGGTGTGGCTGGCCTTCCGCATGCGGGCCGGAAAGGGCTGGGCACGCACCCTGCTCGACCTCGCCGCGATCTTCCTCCTGGTGGACGCCGTCTCGGTGGTGGTGGGCGTCTTCGGAGGCATGGCGATCGCCTCCTCCGGCGGCGAGGTGGTCACCTTTGTCGCGCTCTCGTGCCGGATCCTCGCCGGCCTGTGCGCGGCCACCGCCGTGTGGCGTCAGCACACCGCCGAGTCCATGCAGTTCACCAGCGGAGGCCCCCGTGCCGGCGCCTGAGCGCGTTCTCTACGCCGAGGACGGCTGGAGCTGGGCGTGGATCTTCGCCGCGCCGCTGTTCTGCCTGGCCGCCGCACTGTTCGAAGTGGTCACCGGCGCCCCGGTGCACTGGCTCATGCTCACGGTCTGCGCGATCGCCTCGGCCCTCTGCCACGGCGTGATGATCGCGGCCACCCGCGTCCACGGCCATGTCCGGCTCACGGAGACCACGTACACGCAGGGCACCGAGGACGTGGAGCTCGACCGCGTGGCCGAGGTGCTGCCGCTGCCGGCGGACGGTGACCCCGAGGCGTCATGGGAGACCGCGCGCACGCTCGGTGAGCTGCGACAGGTCCCGCGCCGGCGTCGCTCGGTGGGGCTGCGACTGGATACCGGTGGCGAGGTCCGCGCCTGGGCCCGCGATGCCCCCGCGCTGCACGCCGCGCTCGAATCCGCCGTGGGGGAGGGCCGCGCATGAGTGCCCGGCGCCCCGCCGCGGTGGCCGTCGTCGCCCTGCTCCTCGCGATCGTGCTGTGGTGGCTCGCGCGGGACGTCGTGATGGTGGACCCCCCGATGGTCGATCCGGCCGGTGGCCCGCCGGTCGAGGGGCAGATCGAGCGCACCGTCACCGACCCCTGGTTCCTCGTCGCGGCCACCGTGGCGGCGGGGGTGGCGCTGCTGTCGGCGTCGCTCGCGATCCTCAGGTCCCGCTCGCCCCATCTTCGCTGATACAGCAACTGTTCGAGGGCATTTCAGGAGGCGCGCGCCCGGTCCGGTAACGATCGGATGACGGTTCCCTGAGGGCCCGCCGGTGCGTTCCCCGTGCGGTGGGTCACCGGCTACATTTGTGACGGTTCGGAACGCGTGTGGCGGTCGTGAAAGCGGGATCCCACGGCGTCCGGCCCGCAGGAGAATCATCTACACCACAGGGAAACGGGGATCGGTGCAGCCGTCTAGCACTTTCGTTGGCGCCACCGCGGTCGTGGGAGCGGTCGCACTCATGGGGACGGGGATGGCTTCGGCCGCCCCGATCGAGTGGGAAGAGTGCACGGACATGCTCGGGGTCGAGGCGGAGTACACGCCCGACGGACTCGAGTGCGGCACCCTGGAGGTCCCGGTCGACTATTCGGAGCCGGACGCCGAACAGACCCGGATCGCACTGACCCGCATCAAGGCTTCGTCCGGCCAGTCACGGTCCACCGTGTTCGGCAACCCCGGCGGCCCCGGCGTCTACGCCCTCAACTTCTGGAACCCCGGCCCGGACGGCGCCCAGCCCGCGGGGCTCTACAACAACCACGATCTGGTCGCGGTGCAGCCGCGCGGGCTGTTCGGTTCCGACCCGATGGTGTGCGACGCCTCCTTCGTGGGCCCCACCTCGCAGAACCAGCTGCACGACGCCTGCTACGGCACCGACCCCGACTACATGGCGTCGATGACCACCGAGAACGCCGCCCGCGACATGAACGCGGTGCGCGAGGCGCTCGGCCACGCCGAGATCGACTACGTGGGTGTCTCCTACGGCACCGCGATCGGCACCGACTACGCCACCCTGTTCCCCGAGCACACCGGGCGCATGGTGCTGGATTCCAACACGCATCCGGACTGGCGGTGGTCCGAGCAGGCCGAGCAGGGGGCGCTCGCCCAGGAGGACCGCATCAACGACATCTTCTCCTGGATCGCCGAGCGGGACGACTACTACGGGCTCGGTGACACCCCGCTCAAGGTGTTCCACTCGTGGAAGTGGGTCACCGACCAGGAGGTCGGCGGGCCCGCCAACCTGACCCCGCCGCCGGCCGAGACCCGCGACCTGCCCGTCGAGCTCCGCGGCACGCAGATCGAGCAGCCCGCGATCGACGTGATCAACGGGACCGCGCCGACGCGCGCCCGGGTCGAGGGGTTCGCCCGCGCAGCCGCGCTGCAGGGGCTGACCAACAACGCCACGACCGGCCTGTTCGACTCGACCGTCGGTGCCACGTACTCCGAGCAGGCGTGGCCGATGCTGGCCCACATGCTCAAGTACTACAACGACGGCGGCACCATCGCCCGGGTCGACTACCCGACGGCAGCCAAGATCGTCGACGCCAAGGAGAACCGCTCACCGGTCCTGCGGACGGATGTCGAGATGAACTCGATCATCACGTGCAACGAGACGGCCGAGTCCCCCTCTCAGCTGGGCGTGATGGCGGCGTCCGTCGACAAGGCCACGGGCGGCAACCAGCTCACGACCCGCGCCGCCGCCGAGGCCGCCGGTGACGACTGTGTGGGCTGGGAGCCGGTGGCGGAGACCATCACCCCGAACGGCGACGAGCTCGACGAGAAGCCACTGATCCTGCACGCCGAGAAGGACGCCGTCACGCCCATCGCCGGTGCCGAGGCGGTGCTCGACGCACTCGGCGGTCACCTGGTGACCGTCAGCGGTGGGGACCACGGTCACTTCCGGACCGGCAACGAGGCCGTCGACGACCTGGTGATGAACTTCCTGGAGAACGGCACCGTCGACCAGACCACGGTCGAGGGGCACCCCACGCCCGACCCGCTGCCCAAGTGGAGCCAGGCCGAGCGTGAGGCCGCCGAGCAGGCCGGGATGGCCGCGCAGCCCGTCGACGGCGCGGACGACTGGTACGGCATCCACCGCGACGCCGGTGAGGCGCCCGCGCCGCAGCAGGCCCAGGCACCGGAGCAGGCCCCGGCGCCGATGGCAGGCTCGGTCGCGGCCCCCGCTGCCGAGGCGACCCCTGCCCCCGCCCCGGCTCCCGCGCCGGCTCCCGCGCCGGTGGTGCCGAGCCCGCAGGAGCTACAGCAGCAGGCGGAGCAGGCGGTCCAGGACGTGGCGGGCCAGATCGACGAGGCCGCCAAGTCCCTGTTCACCCCGCCGGCCCCGCCCGCGGCGCCCCAGGGCTGACACCTTTGACACACTGGGGGCGTGAAGTCTGCGAGTGAGCCCCTCCCGACCCCGACCGGCCTGGCCGGCACCACACGATCGGCGGCACTGTTCGCCGAGGCCCGCGAGCTGATCCCCGGCGGGGTCAACTCCCCGGTGCGAGCGTTCGACTCCGTGGGCGGAACCCCGCGCTTCATGCAGGAGGCGCGGGGTTCCCGTATGACGGACGTCGACGGCAACTCCTACATCGACCTCGTGTGCTCGTGGGGGCCGATGATCCACGGCCACGCGCACCCCGAGATCGTCGACGCCGTCCGCGAGACCGCCGCCCGCGGGCTGAGCTTCGGCACGCCCGCCGCCGGCGAGGTGGACCTGGCCCGCGAGATCATCTCCCGCACCTCCGTGGAGGAGGTCCGGCTCGTGAACTCGGGCACGGAGGCCACCATGAGCGCCGCCCGGCTGGCGCGCGGGTTCACCGGGCGCACCAAGGTGGTCAAGTTCTCCGGCTGCTACCACGGCCACGTGGACGCACTGCTCGCGGACGCCGGCTCGGGAGTCGCCACGTTCGCGCTCCCGGATTCGCCCGGCGTCACCGGCGCCACGGCCAACGACACAATCGTCGTGCCCTACAACGACATCGAGGCCGTCCGACTCGTCTTCGCCAACCACGGCAGCGAGATCGCGTGCGTGATCACCGAGGCGGCCGCCGGGAACATGGGCACCGTGCCGCCGCTGCCCGGGTTCAACGAGGAATTGCGCACCCTCTGCTCCGACAACGGCGCCCTGCTGGTGGTGGACGAGGTCATGACCGGCTTCCGCGCCGGCGAACGCGGATGGTGGGGGATCGACGGCGTGGCCGGCGACCTGACCACCTTCGGCAAGGTCATGTCCGGTGGCCTCCCGGCCGCCGCGTTCGGTGGGCGTGCCGACGTGATGTCCCACCTCGCGCCCGCGGGCCCCGTCTACCAGGCGGGCACCCTGGCGGGGAACCCGGTCGCCGTGGCCGCGGGTCTGAAGTCGCTGCAGCTGGCCGACCACTCCTGCTACTACACGCTGCAGACCAACGCGGACCGGCTCGAGGACCTGCTCGGCAACGCCCTGCACGCGGCGGGCGTCGCGCACACCGTCCAGCGGGCGGGCACCATGCTCAGCGTGTTCTTCACCGACCAGCAGGTGACGGACTACGCAGGCGCCGCGGCCGCCGAGTCGTTCCGGTACGCGCCGTTCTTCAACACGCTGCTCGATCGGGGCGTGTACGCGCCGCCGAGCGCGTTCGAGACGTGGTTCGTGTCCACGGCGCTGACGGACGACGACTTCCAGCACATCGCGGACGCCCTGCCGGTCGCCGCGGAGGCCGCTGCGGCCGCGACCCCGCCGGAGGGCGCGCGATGAGCCTGCGCGGTCGGCTCTCCGTGCCCAAGGCCGGACCCACCTCATTGCCCATCCCCCTGCGCGGAGAACACCCCGGCCCCGCAGACGAGCCGCCCGCGCTCGGAGGCCTCGCCGCCCCGGCCGCCCCCGCGGTCGACACCACCGGCCGGCCGACCGAGGGGGCCGAGGTCTATGGCGCCGAGCCCGGCACGATCGCCGCGCCGGGCGAGCCCGGCTCGTCGTCGTCACCGTCGTCGGCGCCCCGTGACGCGTCCGCCCGCGGCACCGAGACGCAGACCATCGTGCACCTGGTGCGGCACGGCGAGGTCCACAACCCGGAGGGGGTCCTCTACGGTCGCCTGCCCGGCTTCCGACTGTCCGAGCTGGGCCGCAGTCAGGCCGAGACCGTGGGCCGGGTGCTGGGGCAGGGGCACGACATCGTCTCGATCGTCGCCTCCCCGCTGCAGCGGGCCCAGGAGACCGCCGCGCCGCTCGCGGAGACGCTGGGTCTGCCGGTCGGGATCGACGAGGACATCATCGAGGCCGAGAACCGCTTCGAGGGCAACAAGGTCGGCGGGCGCGACGGCGCACTGCGCAATCCCCGCTACTGGCCCGTGCTCGTCAACCCGCTGCGGCCGTCGTGGGGTGAGCCGTACCTGCAGATCGCGCACCGCATGATCGGGTCCGTGTACTCCGTCCTCGACGCCGCCCGCGGCCACGAGGCGGTGCTGGTGAGCCACCAGCTGCCCGTGTACACCACCCGGCGGTTCCTCGAGGGCCGGCGGCTGTGGCACGACCCGCGGTCCCGTCAGTGCTCTCTTGCGTCGATCACCTCGTTGGTGTTCGAGGGACGCACGCTCCGCGACATCGTCTACTCGGAGCCGGCGGGTGCCTCCGATCCGTCGCAGACAGGAGCCTGACCGATGCGCCTCAAGTCCACTCTCGGCGCCCTGTTGATGGTCGGTGTCCTCGGTGCCGGTTGCGCCACCGGCACGGACGCCGTGGCGCAGGGCGAGACATTCGAGTTCATCAGCCCCGACGGCCAGCTCGAGATCTACTACGACCCGCCGGCCGATCGTAAGCCGGTCGACCAGATCACCGGCCCGGACATACTCGACCCCGACACCACGCTCAACCTGCAGGAGGACCACGCGGGGGAGGTCGTGGTCCTCAACACCTGGGGCCAGTGGTGCGGGCCGTGCCGGGCCGAGGTCGACGATCTGCAACGACTGCAGGACGAGTTCGGCCCGCAGGGCGCCACCGTGTTCGGCATCAACCTGCGGGACCCCAACAGGCAGAAGCCCGTCGACTTCATCGAGGACAACGGCGTCACCTACCCGTCGATCTGGGACCCCAGCAACGCCGCCGTCGCTGCGCTGCACGGGTTCCCTACCTCGGTCGTGCCCACGACTCTGCTGCTGGACAAGCAGCATCGCGTGGCCGCCGTGTTCCTGGTCGAGATCACCGACGACAAGCTCCACGACACCATCGAGCGCCTGCTGTCCGAGGAGGTCAGCCCGGCGTGAGCCCGGACGTGATCGTGCTCGCCCAGAGCGTGGGGGAGAGCTTCCAGCAGACGGCGGCCAGCGGGCCGATCCTGCTCGCCCTGGGAGCCTGCCTGCTCGCGGGGCTGGTGTCGTTCGCCTCTCCGTGCGTGATCCCGCTCGTCCCCGGCTACGTCGCGTACCTGGCCGGCGTCGTGGGCGCCGAGCGGCCGCCGGTCACCGCGGTCGCCGCCGAGCGTCAGCGCGCCGCGGCGGCGACCATGACGCTCGAGGAGCGTCGCTCCCGGCGGAGCTCGCGCCTGCGCGTGGTGGGCGCATCGCTGCTGTTCGTCGCCGGCTTCACGGTGGTGTTCGTCCTTCTCAGCGCCATGGTCCTGGGAACGGTGCAGTACCTCGCGCCCCAGCAGGAGCTCCTCCAACGGCTGGGCGGCGTGGTGACCATTGTCATGGGCCTGGTCTTCATCGGTCTCGTCCCCGCCCTGCAGCGGGATACCCGGATGCAGCCCAAGGCATTGTCGACCTGGGTCGGCGCGCCGTTGTTGGGCGCAGTGTTCGCCCTCGGCTGGACACCGTGCCTCGGGCCCACGCTGGCTGCCGCGCTCTCGGTGGCCGCCGGTACCGGTGTCGACGCGGCCCGCGGCGTCCTGCTGATCGTGGCGTACTGCCTCGGGCTCGGCCTGCCGTTCGTCCTGGTGGCGTTCGGCTCCACGTGGGCGATGCGGACGGTCGGCTGGCTGCAGCGCAACACCCGGCGTATCCAGGTCTTCGGCGGCGTCATGCTGATCATCGTGGGCCTGCTGCTGCTCTCGGGCCTGTGGGCCGAGTTCGTGTACTGGCTGCGCGACTTCGCCATCTCGGACACCACGCTGCCGATCTGACCCGGCCGCCTGCCCGATCGGACTCCCGCCCGAGCAGGCGCACCGGCGTCAGTCCTGAGAGTCCACCACCCCGCGCAGGCCCCCCTCGCCGAACAGTGGCTCGAGCATCGGGGAGAAATCGGGGCCCCGCCGCAGCTGCTGTCCGCCGTCGACATTGATCACCTGTCCGGTCAGCCATGTGGAGCCTTCGCCGAGGAGGAATGCGGCGAGTCGGGTGATGTCGTCGACCCTGCCGATCCGGGGCAGGGGCGTGTTGACCCGGTAGTCCTCCGCGAGCGCCGGGTCACCCAGGACCGGCTCGACCAGCTCGGTCTCTATCAGCCCGGGCCGGATCCCGTTGACGCGCACGTTGCTCGGCCCCAGCTCGTCCGCGCCCAGCCGTACGAGGTGGTCGACCGCGGACTTGGTCACCCCGTACGCGCCGAACCATCGGTGCGTCGTGCTCGCGGCGATCGATGAGATCGCGACGAACGACCCACCTCCGGCGGCCACCAGCGCCCTCGCCGAATGCTTGAGCGTGTACATCATGCCGTTGACGTTGAGATCCACCGTCCGCTTCCATGCCCCGGTGTCCATCTGCGTCACCGGGCCGATGGTCTCACTTCCTCCGGCGCAGGCGACCACGCCGTCGAGCCCGCCCCCGTGCTCCATGGCGGCCCCGACCGCCCCGGCCACCGCGTCTTCGTCGGTGACGTCGGCGACGTGTGCGTGGACGGTGCCGGCTCGGCCGGTCTCCTCGCCGATGCGTCCCGCCACCTCGTCCAGGCGGTCGGCGCGCCGCCCGACAATCGTCACGAGCGCTCCGCGGCGAGCCATCTCCTCGGCCATCCCTGCTCCGATTCCGCTGCCGCCGCCGGTGACGAGGACTGATTTCTCCTGCATATCCATACCCTGAGACTAGAACGTGTTCTCGTTCGTCGTCCGGCGAACCGGCGGCTCAGCCCGCCCGCGCGTGCTGTGCACAGGCGCACGGCTCCGTCGGGTGATCAGGAGCGCACGTTCCGCCGCCGTGCCAGGGTCTCGAACAGGAAGACCCACTGCTGCGCGGTCAGGTCCCGGGGCAGCGCGTCCGGTCGCACCCCGGCGCGCGTGAGGGCCGGGCGGACCGCGCCCGCGCGCGATCGGGGCACCGCGCCTGCCAGGATCGCCGCGATGCCGCGGCCCCTGCCGGCGAACGCAGCGTGGACGAACTCGCGGTACGCGCCTTTCTCCCTCCTCGCGACGAGCGGAGTGGCCCGGCGGGTCAGCTCCAGCAGGCCCCCGTCGACCGTGGGACGCGGATCGAAGGCGTGACGGGGCACCTGCCGGTGGAGCGTGAACTCGATCCACGGCCACCACTGGGCGGTCATCATGGTCGCGCCTCCCACCCCGGCGCGCCGCCGGGCGACCTCCCACTGCACCACCAGGACCGCTGCCTCCGACGACGGACTGTGCAGGACCTTGCGGAGGATCGCGGTGGTGAGGTGGAAGGGCAGGTTGCCCACGATCACGTGCGGGGTGGCGGGTAGGCGCCAGTCCACGAAGTCGGCGTGCACCAGCTCGACCCCGGTGGGCACGGAGGCGCGCAGGTACTCGATGGCCCGCCCGTCGATCTCCACCGCGGTGAGCGGGCGGCCCAGTTCTAGTAATGGGCGGGTGAGATTGCCGTGACCGGGTCCGATCTCGATGATCGGCCCCGTCGTGTCGGCGACCGCACTGATTATCGAATCGATCGTGCGGGTGTCGGTGAGGAAGTTCTGGCCGTGCTCGTGACGACCGCCCCGGAAGGTGGGCATGGGAAGAGACGCTCCGGATGTCGTGCGTGCGTCCGGGCATGCGAGAGCACCGCCCGGCTGGACCGCGGGGCGGCGGATGCGTCCTTCGACAGGTAAGGATCCGCCGCTAGAAGCGGCGGCCCCCGGATGATCGTGTGAGCGGCGCAGCAACACATGGGTGGCAGTCTAACAACCGACCGGCGCCGACCCTCAGAAATCGCTCAGGTCGTGCCGACTAATCTGGTACGGAACCGGCGTCACCCCGGCCCACGGGCGCCCTCGAGGCGTCCGGGCCGGGGAGACGCGCCGCGAACCTCAGATGGACCCCATGTCGAGAACCGCCTCAGTCAGAGCCTTCCTCCGCAACTCGTGGCGCACGCTCACCGCGATGCGCACGGCCCTGATCCTTCTCTTCCTCCTCGCGATTGCGGCGATCCCGGGGGCCCTCCTGCCGCAGCGCAATCTCAACGAGGGCAACGTCAACGAGTACATCGCCGAGAACGGCTGGCTGGGCGAGTTCTACGACACGCTGCAACTGTTCGACGTGTTCTCCAGCTGGTGGTTCACGGCGATCTACGTGCTGCTGTTCATCTCCCTGATCGGCTGCCTCACGCCCCGGTCCTTCGAGCTGGTCAGGCAGCTGCGCACCCCGCCGCCGGTCACGCCGCGCAACCTCTCGCGGATGCCGCATCACGCCACGTATCGCACCTCGGCCACGCCGGAGCAGGCGGCCGATCAGGTGGAGGCCGCGCTCAAGGGTTTCCGCGTCCGCCGCAACGACGGTGACGGGCGTGTGAAGGGGGCCATCGAGTTCTCCTCGGAGCGCGGCTACCTGCGCGAGGTGGGCAACATCGTCTTCCACTTCGGTCTGCTCGCGCTGCTCATCTTCTTTGCCGCCGGCAAGTTCGTGTACGCCGAGGGGATGCGGGTGGTGATCGCCAGCGAGGACTCGCCCGCGTTCTGCAACACCACCCCCAGCGCGTACGACTCGTTCCGCGCGGGCCTGCTGGTGGACGGGACGGACCTGGAGCCGTTCTGCATCGACGTCGAGGACTTCCGCGCCGACTACCTGCCCAACGGCCAGGCGGAGATGTTCACCTCCAACGTGCGGTACAGCGAGGAGGTGACGACCACCGACCCCGAGTCGTGGGAGCCCTACGAGATGCGCGTCAACCATCCCCTGCGGATGAGCGGTACCCGCGTCTACCTGCAGGGGCACGGATATGCGCCCACGTTCACGGTGACGTTCCCCAACGGCGAGACCCGCACCGACACGCAGCACTGGGAGCCGACGGACCTGATGACGTTCCTGTCCTCGGGCATGCTCCGCTTCGATCCGCCCGCCGGCATGTACCCGGAGCTGGCGGAACGACGGCAGAACCAGGTCGCCATCCAGGGACTGTTCGCCCCCACCGCGGAGTTCGACGGCACCATCCTGAGTTCGCGCTTCCCGCGCATGGACGACCCGGCGGTCGCGATCGACGTCTACCAGGGCGACGTCGGCCTGGATTCCGGCCGGCCCCAGAACATCTTCTCGCTCGACCAGTCACTCATCGAGTCGGGCGCCATGGAGCGGGAGGCACGCGTCAATCTCGAGCCGGGCGAATCCACGACCCTGCCCGACGGCACGGAGGTCCGCTTCGACGGCGCCGACGAGTTCATCAACATCCAGGTCTCCGACGATCCCACGCAGATCTGGGTCGGCGTGTCCGCGGTGGTGATGATGGGCGGGCTGGTCCTGAGTCTGATGATCCGTCGTCGTCGTATCTGGGCCCGGGTCACCACCGACGACGACCAGGTGACGCGGGTCGACCTCGGAGGCCTGGCCAAGACCGACAGGTCGGGCTGGGGGCGCGAGTTCGACGAGCTGCGTGACAAGCTCGTGAAGGTCGCCACCGCCACACCCGTGTTGCCCGGACCCGCAGACAAGGGCGACACTGCATCCAGTCACGGCACCGCCGATGACACTTCCAGGAAGGACGACACCCGGTGATCACAGCGATCCTGGCCCAGGGCTTACCCGTCGACGAGAACCTCGCCAACTACAGCGACCTCGCCTACCGCACCGCGTTCGGGCTGTACGCACTGGCGCTGCTGGCGTCGGTCGTCTACTACGCGGGGTTCCGTGTGCAGAAGACCGCCACGCGCGAGCTCGTCGCCACGGACGGCGAAGGGCTCACCGAGTCGTCGTCGATCACCGACACCGGCGACGAGGAGACCTCCTCGACGCGTGGTGCCGGGTGGGCGCGGATCACGCAGCTCTTCGTGTGCCTGGCCTTCGTCTTCCACGTGGGGTCGCTGGTGGTTCGCGCGTTGGCGATCGGCCGCTTCCCGTGGGGCAACATGTACGAGTTCATCTCGGTGACGTGTGCGCTCGGCGTGGTCGCCGCCCTGGTCTTCCTGCGTAAGCCCGCCTTCCAGGTGGCGTGGCCGTTCGTGCTGGTGCCGGTGCTGCTCCTGCTGTACTTCGGCGGCACCCACCTGTACTCGGAGGCCGCTCCGGTCGTCCCCGCGCTGCAGTCGTTCTGGTTCCCGATCCACGTGTCGATCGTGTCGCTGGGCTCCGGCATCTTCCTGGTCTCCGGTGTCGCCTCGGTCCTGCATCTGATCCGGGTGTGGCAGCCGCAGGGCGAGGAGAAGGGCTGGGCGGCCGGCCTGGCCCGCCCGCTGCCTCAGGCGGACACCCTCGACCGACTGGCGTACCGCACGGCGGTGATCGCATTCCCGATCTTCAGCGTGGGCATCATCCTGGGCGCCGTCTGGGCGGAGAGCGCCTGGGGCCGTTTCTGGGGTTGGGATCCCAAGGAGACCGTCTCGTTCATCTCGTGGGTCCTCTACGCCGTGTACCTCCACGCGCGCGCGACGTCCGGGTGGGGCCCCAAGCGGGCGTCGTGGATCAACATCGCCGGGTTCCTGGTGCTGATCTTCAACCTGTTCTTCATCAACATCGTGATCTCCGGACTGCACTCCTACGCAGGTCTGAACTGACGGCGGCGCAGCTGCGCACGGCCCTCCCGCCCGCATCCGCAGGCGGCACCACACCCGCAGGCGGTTGCTGTAGAAGTCCACGTTGCTACGCGTGTGGCTGCAGCAACCGCCTGCGTTTGCGCCGGTCCTGTGCATATCGGCGCGCAGGACGGCTGTGCGCCGACTCGGGAGCCTGCTCGGTTCACAGTTGCTCGAGTAGCTTCTTCCAGATCGGTCGCCAGTACTCGATGGCCTCGGCGGAGTCGAGCTTGGTGTGATTGACGCCCACTCTCGACTTGCCGCCTCTCGTGTCGCTGAAGTTCACGGCTACGCGGGTGCCGTCGGCGAGCGGGACGCGCCAGTAGCGCCACTTGTCAGTGCTCGACGTCGCGGCCTGCGACTCGACCGGGACTCCGCCGAACTCGTCGTGAGAGTCCACCACTGCCAGCCACGCCGTCAGCGCTGAGTCCTTGTCGCCCGGCACGGTGCGCGAGGCGGTGAGGTGAAAGTCCCCATCGCAGCTCTGGCCCGGGACGCGAAGACCGACCTGCTGTTCGTAGGCGACCGCAGTCCCCTGCGCCCACCACTCGCGTTGCCCGACGGACGCGGGCATGTGCTCGAGCGCCAGTTCGGCGATCGCGGTGTGGTTCCTCTCACGCGCTCCGGCGGCGTCGAGTATCTGCACCCATTCCGCCCACTGACGTCCGGTCGCGGTGGCGATGCCTGCGGTGTTCGACGGCGTGACCATGGCCCGAGTCTGCCGCACGAGCAGCCCCCCGCTCGTCGATTCGCGGCAGTGCGGTCGCTCGTCTTCAGGGCGGAAGTGTGTCTCCGGCTGTTGACCAGCCCGCCCGCACCGCATAACGCACCGGGGACTCCTGGAATCCGAGCCGCCACACCGGGAGGTCTTTCTCGAGACGATGGAAGACGTCGACGGTCCGCCCTCGCACAACGTGCAGACGCTCACCCCTGCCGACGGCGGAACGCTACTCGTGCTGGTCATCACCTACGAGAACCGGGAGCAGCGCGACATGATCCTCGGCACCGGCATGACCGACGGCACGGAGGGCGGCTACGCACGATTGGAGGCCGAGGTCCTGGTGGCCGCCTGAACCTGACAGGCGAGGGCGGGGGATGATCGCCCGGCGGCCCCTCGTCACACATCCCCCGGCAGCTTGTCCCTCCGCACGTCCCGCCAGATGGGCTGGCGCATCACGCCGTCGTCGGTGAACCCCTGGTGGCGCACCTCCACCACGAGCTCGGGCAGCACCCAGCGTGCGTCGCGGCGGGCCTCGCCGGGCAGGTCCTCCACGAATGGGCTGGACTTGCGGTGCAGGCGCGAGAGCTCGTCGAGGATCGCCTCGCGCTGCTTGTCGGTGAAGCCGGTGCCCACGCGCCCGATGTAGGTCAGGCCGGTCTCGGCGGGAACACCCAGCAGCAGCGATCCGAGCGAGCCCGACCGTCCGCCCTTGCCGGGCCGCCATCCCCCCACCACCGCGTCGGTGGTCGTGAGCAGCTTCTCTTTGATCCACGCCGTGGAGCGCCGCCCCGAGTGGTAGCGCGAGTCCCTCCGCTTGGCCACCACGCCTTCCCATCCGGCGTCCTCGGCCCGGGCGAGCGCACGATCGCCGGGCCCCTCGAGCACCGCCGGAACATGCACGCGCTCCACCTCCCGCAATCGCGGAGCGAGCAGCTCCAGCACCTCACGACGACGCTCCCACCGCTCGTTCCGCAGCCCGACTTCGTCCAATTCGAGGATGTCGAACACGAACAGCTCCACCGGGCTCACCGAGCGCTCCTTGCCCTCGGCGGCGGCCTGCTTGGCCAGGGACGCGAAGTCGGGCACACCGGCCTCGTCCGGCACCACGAGCTCCCCGTCGAGCACCGCCGGGGCCTCCAGCGCCTCGGCCAGACCGGGGAACCCGTCGGACAGCCACGTCATGTCCTTGCCGTTCCTGCTCACCAGCCTGGTCTGCGCGCCGTCGGTCGACGCGGTCACCCGGTAGCCGTCCCACTTGCCCTCGAAAGCCCATTTCTCGTCCGTCAGGGTGGTGACCGTGCCGGCCGTCGGGATCATGGGCAGCGGGGGAGCGGCCGGTCGGTCCTGCGACTGCGCCTCACCCCGGGACTGATCGAGCATGTACTGCACGATCCACTGGTTCTTCTCGGCGTTCGTCCGCACCAGGACGTAACGGCCGGAGACCTGCTCACCGCTGAGCCACACGATCACCTCGTCGTCGTGCCACTTCTCGCACTCATACACCCCGTGGTCCCAGACGCTCACGGTCCCGGCGCCGTATTCGCCGCGCGGGATGCGACCCTCGAACGTCTCGTACCCCAGTGGGTGATCCTCCGTGTGCACGGCGAGCCGCCGGTCGCGCGGCTCGGTCGGCAGGTTCTTGGGCACGGCCCACGAGACCAGGACGCCGTCGTGTTCCAGGCGGAAGTCGTAGTGGAGGCGGCGGGCGTGGTGCTCCTGGATCACGAACACCGGCCCCGCGGCCTCATCGCG
>DWWP01000001.1 GCA_019119635.1 Candidatus Dietzia intestinipullorum | reverse complement strand
ACCCGGCCCCGGCCCCGAACACACCCCACGCCCACTACCAGCCGACATCCCCAACATCGCCGTCAACTACCAAAGCCGAGTCGAACGACAACTCGCCGAACTCCTCGACAGACCCCCATTCTGACCAGACGAGAGCTGCCGGTTCGGCGCAGTCCGGCGGGGCACCTGTCGGGCTCGCGCTCAGACGAATCGGCGGCTGATCTTCTCCGGCAGCAGCGTGAGAAGGGGGCCGATCGCCTTCCACGGCTTGGCCGGGACCAGCGACCGGGTGGGTTCGGCGTCGATGGTCGCGACCAGTGCGTCGACGCCCTCGTCGAACTCGGTCATGAGTGAGGTCTTGACCGACCTGTTGATGTCGGTGCGGATATAACCCGGCAGGATGTCGGTCACGACGACCCGACTGCCCGCACTGTCCAGCTCGGCGTGCATCCCCTGCGCGAGCGACGACACGAACGCCTTGCTTGCCCCGTACGTGTTCTGCGCCTTGGGCATGCCGCGCAGCGAGCTCACCGACGAGATGAACACGAGGTGTCCCTCGCCGCGAGTCGTCAGGATCTCCATGGCCGACTCAGCCTGGTTGAGGGTGCCGATCACGTTGACCATCGCGGTCTCGCGGTTCGCATGCGCCTTCCCGGAACCGATCGACGCCCCCTTGCCCAGTCCGGCATTGAGGACGAAGCGGTCGATGCCGCCGAGCTCGGCGTCCAGGTCGCCGAACGTCTCCTGCACCGCGTCGCCGTCGGTGACATCGAGGGCACGTACGGCCACGCGGATCGACGGATTCGACGCCTCCAGCTCCGCCCGCAGGACTTCGAGGCGATCCAGTCGCCGGGCACACAGTGCGAGATTCTTCCCCTGCGCTGCCCACCTGCGGGCCATGCCCTCGCCGAGTCCGGCACTGGCGCCGGTGATGAGGACGGTGTTGCGATTGGTCACGGACTCTCCTCGGATGACGGGGTCTGGCCTGGCGAGACTCCCAGTGTGGCACGACGCGGCTGGCAGGACGGGCACCGGAACGCGAGGCGGGCCCGCGCACCGGCCCCCTCCTCAGGCGCCCCGCCCAACCGGAACTCCTCGATGAGCGTCCCACATCGCAGACACGGCCGCCCGGCGCGGCCGTACGCCCACAATCGACGCCCGGGCCGGGTGTCGCCGGTCGTCACCCGCACGTTCCTCGTGGCATTGGCCAGCAGGAGTCGCCGCGCCAGCTCGACGGTCCCGCGCAGCCCGTCGACGAGCTCGACCGGGTCGCGTGGGTCCACGCCCCGGAGAAAACACAACTCCGCACGGAAGATCGTCCCGATCCCGGCCAGGTTCCGCTGGTCCAGTAACGCCTCCCCGAGACTGCGGGTGGGGCGCGCGCAGATCCTGCGCACCGCCTCCTCGACGCTGGCGTCGGGATCCCAGTCCTCTGCCAGCAGGTCGGGTCCGAGATGTGCGACGGCGTGATCCGCCTCGGCGGGAGTCAGCGCGCGCACGAGGCCGAGTTCGGTTCCCACCACCTCGACCGCTTCGCCGTGACCGTCGGCTCCGACGGCCAGCACGAGTCGGGCAGTGTGCGCCGGGAAGCGCCATCGTCGGCCGTCGGGGTGTACGTGGATGCGGCCCTCCATCTTGAGGTGGACGTGCAGGGTGACGGGGTCCCGCCCGTCCGGGTCCGGTCCCACGTCGATGAAGAGATGCTTGCCCCGCGACCTGGCGGCCACCACCGTGCGGCCCCGCAGGTCGGCCGCCGCGAACCGGGGCACGCGCAGTTCTGCGCGCTCGAGCCGTCGACCGGCCAGGGCGTCATGCACCCGGCGGGCGGCCGAGTAGACGGAATCACCCTCCGGCATCAGGTCCTCCCCCGTCGTCGATGCTCACGGCGGTCACCATCCCAGTTCGGCGCACCCCACGCGACCGTCGGTCTCCACCTGCATGGTGACGTGATCGATGCCGTGGTCCTCGGACAGGACCCGGTGGGACTCGGCCAGCACGTCGTCGTGTTCCACGCCGTCGGCGATCACCAGATGAGCGGTCGCGACGTCCATGCCGGACGTGAGGGTCCACAGGTGCAGGTCGTGCACGTCCCGGACCCCACGGATCGAGGCCAGTCCGGCCCCCACCTCGACGGGGTCGACCCCGGCCGGCGCGTGCTGCGCGAGCACGGCGAAGACCTGCCGACCGAGCATCACCGCACGCACCACCACGAACACCGCGATCGCCACGGCCACCACGAGGTCCCACAGAGGCGACCCGGTGAGCTGCATGAGCACCGCGGCCACGATCACGCCGACCGAACCGAGAGCGTCCGCGAGCACCTCGAGGTAGGCCCCCCGCACGGCCAGACTCTCGGTGGACCCACTGCGCAGGAGCACCAACGAGATGACGTTCACGAGCAAGCCGAGCGCCCCCACCAGCAACATCGGCCCAGACGCCACGGTGGAGTCGGCCCCCAGCCGGTTGAACGCCTCGACGAGGACGTAGACGCCCGCGCCCAGCATGATGAGCACCGCGAGTCCTGACGCGAAGATCTCCACGCGGTAGGAGCCGTAGGTACGGCGGCCGCTGGGGTCTGGGCGCGTCGCGATGATCGTCGCCGCCAACGCCGCCCCGAGCGCGACCACGTCCGCGGCCATGTGGCCCGCATCGGACAGAAGCGCCAGGGATCCGGAGAGCAGGCCCGCAGTCAGCTCGACGCCGAAGAACGCGGCGGTGAGCACGAACGCCGCAGCCAACCTCCACCTGTGCCGTGCGCCGGCGTGCCCGGCCGGCGCGCCATGACCGGCGGCATGGCCGAGTCCATGCGCATGTCCCGCACCCATGGCGACCGCCCCCTCCCTACTCATGCATCTATGCGCATATGTTAACTAATCCGGGCGGAGAAGGACAGTCGTGCTGCGGGCTGCCCGTGTCGGTTCTGCCCATGTCGGTTCTGTCCGTGTCCGCACTGTGTCGGTCCTACGCGGTGACAGCGCCGCGTCACCGGCGGATCCGAAGGCCCTTGGGGGTGGCGCCGAAGCCCGCGGCCTCGAACGCAGCCGAGTGCGCAGAGCTGTGGACGGGCTCGCCGTCGATGCGGGTGATGGTGAGGGGCCCGACGGCCTCCGATCGAACGGCGGCGACGAGGGCGGACGCCGCGAGCGGAACGGCATCGCTGCGGTGGTCGAGGACCAGGACGGTCCGCCCCCCGCGCTCGACGTAAACCACACACACCCCGTCGACCAGGACGACGAGTGCGCCCGCCTTTCGCCCGGGCCGGTGCCCCGGGGTCGCCGGCCACGGGAGCGCCGCACCGTACGGGTTGGCGGGATCGGTCGCGGCCAGGACCCGGACCACGGGCTGGTCGGCTCCGGAAGGCCACCGGGTGTCGTCGGCGGAGTCGTCGAAGGACCGGAGGCGGTCGATCGTGCTGCCGGTGGCGAACTGGGCGGCGCCGAGGCCTTCGACAAAGTAGCCGCGTCGGCACTGGCCGGCGTCCTCCATCCGCGCCAGCACCTTGTACACGGCGGCGAACCCGCCCGGGATCTCCTCCGACTCCGTTGCGCCCCGCGTGACCACCCCGTGACGCAGCAACAGGGTCTCCGCCCAGGCGTGTGCGCGGAGAGTGGGGTCGTCGACCGGCGCCGGCAGGAGGGACCAGCGGCCCGACAGGATGGGCGGAGTGCGCAGTCCGGCAGCGACGGCGCCGGAGAGTTGGGCCGTGGTGGTCCGACCGAACCGCGCGCGCCGTGGCCGGGCCGGGGATCTGCTCGCCCGGTGCGCGGTGCCCGAGCCGGAGGCCCCGCCGCCGGCGAGGACCGCCCGCACCGGCGCGAGGGTGTCGTTGGTGACGGTCCCGTCCCACACCAGGTCCCAGAGCGCGTCGCGGATGTCCGCCTCGGTGACCGCGGTCTCCGACTGCTCCCCGGCCTTGACCGCCGCCACCACGTCGCGGAAGAACAGCGCCCCGCCGCGCAACGAGTCGACGACGGCGAGGTGTACCGGCCCCTCGGGGCTGATCCGCTCGAGCGGGAGCGTCACGGCTGCGGTCTCGGCCGGGTGCAGGGAGATCCACCCGTCTCGGGACCCGGCCCGCCCGCGACCGCACCACAGCACCTCCCCGCCAGCGAGGAGCTCGTCCAGCATCGCCGGCGAGTAGTCCCGCACCCGTGGCGCCAGGACGAGCGACTCGAGCGCGGACGCGGGCAGGGCGAGTCCGTCGAGCTGCTCGATCACCGCCAGCACGCCGTCCACGCCGGTCTCGACGCCGGGCCCGGCCCCCGTAGCGGGGCCGTGCGCCTGCCAGACGGGTTGGAAGCGCCCCAGCGCCGTGTGCGAGACGGGCTCGATCTGACTGCGCAGCGCGGCGAGCGACCGGCGCCGGATGTGGCGCAGCACCTCGACGTCGCACCACTCCGGGCCCGACGCCCCGGGGCGGAACTCGCCGGCCAGCAGCGCCCCGGACGCGGCGAGTCGGTCGAGCACCCCGCGCACGACCGCTCCCCCGAGTCCGAACCGCCCGACGACGTGCTCGACGGTGAACGGCCCGTGGGTGCGGGCGAACCTGCGGATCAGTTCCCCCAGCGGGTCCGCCACGTCCTCGAGGAACGCCGACGGCACCCCCGGCGGCGGGGGCACGCCGAGCCCGTCCCGGAGGCGCGCCACGTCCTCGACGCCCGCCCACCAGGTGTGGCCGGCGTGGTCGACGACGACGGCGCGGCCCGCCCCGGCGAGCGTGCGGAGCCAGACGTCGACGTCCGCGGAAGGGACCGACCGCGCGATGATCTCGTCCCGCGTCATGGGCCCGAGGAGGCGGAGGAGGTCCGCCACGCCTTCGGCGTCTCGCGCGGCGCGGTCGTCCTCGAGATGCTGGAGACGGCATTCGACCAGGTCCAGCACCTCGGGGTCGAGCAGCTCCCGCAGTTCCACCCGGCCGAGGAGCTGGCCCAGGAGGGTGGGGTCGATGCTCAGCGCCGCCGCCCGCTTCTCCGCGAGCGGTGAGTCGCCCTCGTAGACGAACGCGCCCACGTAGTCGAAGAGCAGCGACTGCGCGAACGGGGACGCCGAGGCCGTCTCCACGTCGACGATCCGTACCGACCGCGACTCGATGCGGTCCAGGAGGCGCTCCAACTCGGGGACGTCGTAGACGTCCTGCAGGCACTCGCGGACCGCCTCGAGGATCATCGGGAAATCCGGGTAGCGTCGCGCCACGTCGAGCAACTGCGCCGATTTCTGTCGCTGCTGCCACAGTGGCGCGCGTCGGCCCGGGTCCAGTCGCGGCAGCAGCAGTGCGCGCGCGGAGCACTCCCGGAACCGGGAGGCGAACAATGCCGACCCGCCGACGTGCCGCGTCACCAACTCGACGGCCTCCTCCGAACTCATCGCGAACACCTCCGCGCCGGGGGGTGAGGAGACGCCGCCCGACGGGCCGTCGCCGCCGCCGGTGGCGGTGGCGGTGGCCGGGTCACCGAAGCCGCTGTCGACCGTGTCGGGGATCCGGAGGATGATCCCGTCGTCGGTCACCACCGGCACCGGGTCGAAGCCGTGTGCATCGGAGAGTCGCGCCCGCACCGCCTCCGCCCACGGCCAGTGGACGCGCGCGCCGAACGACGAATGGAGCACCACGCGCCAGTCACCCACCTCGTCGCGGAACCGTTCCACCACCACCGTCGTGTCCGACGGGACGTACCCGGTGGCCTCGCGCTGCTCGCCCAGGTAGCGGCGCAGGTTGGCGACCGCGTACTCATCGAGGCCGGCCTCGGCGAGTCGTCGCTCCACCCCGGCGTCCCCGCCCGCCGAGACCTCACGCAGGAACCGTCCCATCGCGCGCCCGAGTTCGGCGGGGCGCCCCTGATCGTCGCCCAGCCAGAACGGCAGCCGGCCCGATCCGCCGGGGGCGGGCGAGACCAGCACACGGTCGTGGCTGATCTCCTCGACCCGCCAGCTCGACGCGCCGAGTGCGAACACGTCGCCGACCCGGGACTCGTACACCATCTCCTCATCCAGCTCGCCGACGCGGGTCGCCTTCTCGCCCACCATGAACACCCCGAACAGGCCTCGATCCGGGATGGTCCCGCCCGAGGTCACCGCCAGACGCTGGGCGCCCGGGCGCCCCGTGATGGTCTCCGCGTCGCGGTCCCACACCAGGCGCGGGCGCAGCTCCGCGAAGTCCGCCGACGGGTATTTGCCGGCCAACATGTCGAGGGTGGCCTCGTATGCCGACCACGGCAACCCCGCGAACGGCGCGCTCCGGCGGACGGTCTCGAACCACTCCTGCACCCCGACCGGCTCGAGCGCACACACCGCCACGGTCTGCTGCGCCAGCACGTCGAGAGGGTTGGCGACCACCGACATCGCCTCGATCCGCCCCTCGAGCATCCGCTCGACCGTCACCGCGCAGTGCACCAGGTCCGCGCGGTGTTTGGGGAACACTGCCGCCCGCGACACCTCGCCCACCTGGTGCCCGGCACGCCCGACCCGCTGCAGCCCGGACGCCACAGACGGCGGCGACTCGACGTGGACCACCAGATCCACCGCACCCATGTCGATCCCCAGCTCCAGGGACGAGGTGGCGACCACCGCGCGCAGCCGCCCGGACTTGAGCGCGTCCTCGATGAGCGCCCGGCGTTCCTTGGAGACCGACCCGTGGTGCGCCATCGCCAACTCCGACGGAACCCCGCGCGTGACCTCCGAGGGCACCATGATCTGGGCGGGCGGCCGCGGCGGTGCCGGCGGGATCGTCGCGGGGTCGGTGTCCTCGGCGTGGATCTCGTTCAGTCGGGCGGTCAGCCGTTCCGCCAGTCGGCGGGAGTTCACAAAGACGATGGTCGATCGGTGCGCCGTCACCAGGTCCACCACCCGGCGTTCGACGTGCGGCCAGATCGACCCCTGGCCCGGGGTGCCAGCGGGGACCGTGACCTCCGCGGGGGACGCCTCCGGCTCCGGAGCAGCCGAGGCACCTGGGGCGGGCCGGGGCACCGCTGACGTGGCCCCCAGGTCGGCCATGTCCTCGACCGGGACGCGCACCGTGATCTCGAAACCCTTGTCCGACTCCGGTGCCACCACGGACACCGGTCGCTCGCCCGCGAGGAAGCGCGCCACCTCGGAATGCGGACGCACCGTGGCCGACAGGCCCACCCGCTGTGCGGGCGCCTCGAGCAGCGCGTCGAGGCGTTCGAGACTCAGGGCCAGGTGCGCCCCACGCTTGGTGGCGGCCACGGCGTGGACCTCGTCGATGATCACCGTGTCGACGGTGGCCAACGTCTCGCGCGCGGCCGAGGTGAGCAGTAGGAACAGCGACTCGGGCGTGGTCACGAGGATGTCCGGCGGGTGGGAGCGCTGCCGCCGGCGTTCCTCGGGCGGGGTGTCCCCGGTCCGGATACCCACGGTGACCTCGCCCGCGGCCGCGCCCTGTGTGCCCGCGGCCGCGCCCTGTGTGCTCGCGGCCGCGCCCGACCCGCGCGCGACGCCCGCCGCGGCCGCCTCGCGCGCGATCCCCGCCAGCGGTGCCCGGAGGTTGCGCTCCACGTCCACGGCCAGGGCCTTGAGCGGCGAGACGTACAGCACGCGCGTCCCGGTGGGCCGCTCTCCCTGCTCGTCTCCGCCGACGACCAGGCGGTCGAGGGCGGCGAGGAACGCCGACAGGGTCTTCCCCGATCCCGTCGGGGCCACGACGAGCGTGTGCGATCCGGTGGCCAGCGACTCCCACGCCCCCTTCTGCGCGGGGGTCGGCCCACCGAACGCGCCGCGGAACCACGCCGCGGTGGCGGGGTGGAACCTGTCGAGCACGTCGGACATGCACACATGATGGCGTACCCCTACGACACCCCGTGTGGGAGCGGCCCTCCTCCGTAGACTCCGGGTGGGAACCACTCGCCTGACAAGGAGCTCCGCGTGCGCGATCTCGACGACCATGACCTGGCCTTCTCCCTCGCCGGCGGGATCGGGGACATCGTGCGTGGCACCCGCGCCGGCGGGATGCTCCAGGGGCGCTCGCTCGCCCGGGTGGCCAACGAGGTCGCCCAGAGTTGGACCGACGAGGTGCTGGCCGTGCACCGCCCCGACGACGGGACCCTCTCCGAGGGCGTCGCCGACGACCGGACGCGGCTGGGGAGATCGCGGGTGTGGATCACCGACGTGATCGACGGGACCAAGGAGTTCTCCACAGGACGCTCGGACTGGTCGGTGCACGTGGCCCTGGTCGTGGACGGCCGCCCCACGGTGGCCTCCGTGGGCCTGCCCGACGCCGGCCGCGTGTTCCGTTCCGACCAGTGCGATCACGTGGACGGGCCGATGTCCGGGACGCTGGTGGTCAGCCGGAACAACCCCCCGCCGGAGGCCCACGAGGTGGCCCGGGCGCTCGACCTGGCCGTCCGGCCGATGGGCTCGGCCGGCGCCAAGATGCTCTCCGTCCTCCTCGGGGATGCCGACGCCTACCTGCATGCCGGCGGGCAGAACGAGTGGGACCAGGCCGCGCCCGTGGGGGTGGCCCTCGCGGCCGGGCTCCACGCCTCCCGCCTCGACGGCTCGCCGCTGGTGTTCAATCGGGAGGACACCTACTCCCCCGACATCCTGATCTGCCGGCCCGAACTCGCCGAGACGATCCTCGCGGTGACCGCGCCGTAGTCTCCTTCCGAGGTCGCCCGGCCCGCCGACGTAGACTGCCCGCATGACCGTCCCCACCCCGTACGAGGACCTCCTCCGACTGGTCCTGGAGCAGGGCGCCCCCAAGTCCGACCGCACGGGCACCGGCACGCGCAGCGTGTTCGGCCACCAGCTGCGCTATGACCTGCAGGCCGGGTTCCCGCTGATCACCACGAAGCGCGTGCATTTCAAATCCGTGGCCTATGAACTCCTCTGGTTCCTGCGCGGCGACTCCAACGCGCGGTGGCTGCAGGACCACGGCGTGACGATCTGGAACGAGTGGGCGGACGCCAACGGCGAGCTCGGCCCCATCTACGGCGTGCAGTGGCGCTCCTGGCCCACCCCGGACGGTCGGCACATCGACCAGATCGCCTCGGCCGTCGAGCTGCTGCGCAGCGATCCGGACTCGCGGCGCAACATCGTCTCGGCCTGGAACGTCGCCGAGCTGGAGAACATGGCGCTGCCGCCCTGCCATCTGCTGTTCCAGTTCTACGTGGCAGACGGCAGGCTGAGCTGCCAGCTCTACCAGCGCAGCGCGGACATGTTCCTGGGCGTGCCGTTCAACATCGCCTCCTACTCGCTGCTCACCCACATGGTGGCGCAGCAGGTGGGGCTGGACGTGGGCGAGTTCATCTGGACCGGCGGCGACTGCCACATCTACGACAACCACGTGGAGCAGGTCCGCACCCAGCTCTCCCGCGAGCCCTTCCCCTACCCGGAGCTGCGGCTCGAGAAGGCGGCCTCCCTCTTCGACTACCGCTTCGAGGACCTCGAGGTCGTGGGATACGAGCACCACCCGGGGATCAAGGCCCCCGTGGCGGTCTGAGGCGGATCGGCATGACGGTCCGGATGGTGTGGGTGCAGGCCCGCGACGGTGTGATCGGCGACGGCCACCGCATGCCCTGGTACATCCCGGAGGATCTGGCGTACTTCAAGCGGGTCACCGCCGGACTCCCCGTGGTGATGGGTCGGGCCACCTGGGAGTCGCTCCCCGTGCGGTTCCGGCCCCTGCC
>DWWP01000026.1 GCA_019119635.1 Candidatus Dietzia intestinipullorum | reverse complement strand
CATGCTCGGCACCGCCTCCGCCGACGAGGTCGGGTTCTTCCTTCGCCTCATCGGACGCCTTGGACGGCTGTCGGGGATCACCAAGAGCCCGTCGCTCATCCGGCGTCTGACCAAGATCGCGCTGCCCATGGGCAAGGACGTCGTGGTGATCGGCGGCTCGCTGGTCGGGGTCGAGCTGGCCGAGTTCCTGGCCGAGCGCGGACGCCGAGTGACACTCCTGCACGAGGATCAGCAGCTCGGCCTGCCCCTGGCGATGCCGCGGCGCTGGACCACAGTCCGCCACGCGCGCGAGCACAGTGTGGACATCCAGCGCAGAGTCACGGTCACCCGCATCACCGAGTCCGGCGTGGAATGGACAGACAAGAAGGGCAACAGTGAGTCAGCTCCCGCCGACATGGTCATCTACGCCGACGGCACCACCGCCTCCGCGCCGCTGGCTGACGAGCTCCGGAGCGCGGGCATCGACGTCGAGGTGATCGGCGACGCCGGCGATGTGGGCTACATCCACGGCGCGATCCACTCGGCGTGGGACATGGCGACGACCGGCTGAGGCCAGGTCAGCGTGGGCTGCCCCGGCCTTCCGGGGCTCCATGCGCCGCCCGCCGACCACCGCCCGCCGACTACCGACCGCCGTCCGCCTCCCGCCGGGCCGTCGGGCTGCCGGGGGTTTTGGTCGTGTTCACGTCGGGAAAGGTCGTCTCTGCTGCGGTGCGCGGCGCGGATCTCCGCAGCAGGAACGACCAAAATTCCGGGCGGCGGCCCGACCGCCGCTGTGCCGGCCCGATCGCCGCTGCGCCCGGGCGGCGCTTCGTGATGAAGTGGAGCCATGTCTCAGCCGCCGGACCTCACCGAGAAGGATCGCCAGAACCTCGCGCAGTGCGTCGACCTGGCGCGGGAGGCGCTCGACGCCGGCGACGAGCCCTTCGGGTCGATCCTGGTCGACGAGCGCGGCGGGCAGCTGTTCGCCGACCGCAACCGCGTCGCCGGCGGCGATCACACGCGCCACCCGGAGTTCGAGATCGCGCGATGGGCGGCCGAGCACCTCACGCCGGAGCAGCGCGCGCGGGCCACCGTCTACACCTCGGGTGAGCACTGCCCCATGTGCTCGGCGGCGCACGCCTGGGTGGGGCTCGGGAAGATCGTCTACGCCAGTAGCAGCGAGCAGCTGACCGCGTGGCACGACGAGTGGCAGGTGCCGGCGGGGCCGGTCCGCCCGCTGCCGATCACCGCCGTCGCGCCGCGGATCGAGGTGGCCGGCCCGGACGACGAGCTCAGCGCGCGGGTTCGCCGGCTCCACGCCCGCCTGCACGGGATCGACGACGACCCCGTCCGGTGATCACCTCCGCCGCGCCAGCGCCAGGTAGGTGACCACCAGGCCCAGTGCCGTCCAGAGCGACAGGACCAGTAGGTCACCCGCCCGCGCCGGGAAGGCGTCCGCGGCGATCCCGGACCGCATCAGGTCGGCAGCCGCCTGCACGGGCAGGACGGTGTGCAGCTCCTGGAACCAGCCCGGCAACTGCTCCGCGGGGAAGGTGATCGGCGAGAACAGCAGGACAAAGAACACCAGCACCTGCGAGAGCAACTGGGCGAGCATCGCCGGGAACGTCACCGCGATCGCGTAACCCAGGGCCGTGGCCATGGTCGTCACCAACACGGAGGCGAGGACGAGCAGCGGCCAGTCGAACGAGAACGTCAGGTCGTAGCGCACCCACGCGACGAGCAGCCCGATCGCCACGCCCGGCAGGGCGATGAGCGTCCACACCACCAGGTCCACCAGCAGCAGCATCGGCCTGGGCACCGGCAGTGCCCGCTGATAGTCCAGTCCGCCTGAGGCCCGGGCGCGGGAGATCCCCTGCGGCACGATGACCAGCCCGATGGTGAGCAGCAGGATGGTCGGGGCTCCCGAGGCGAGGAACAGCGCGGTGTCCGGGGTGATGTCGGGGATCAGGAAGCCGAATCCGATGACGATCCCGGCGGCCAGCATGGCCTGGATGACGACGATGAGCGGCAGCATCGCGCCGATCGAGGCCAGCGACCAGCGCAGCAGCGTGCTGAAGCTGGTCCACGGGCTCACCTGGACCGGGGCGATCACCTCCGACGACGGCGATGCGGGCATGGCAGGGGCGGCGGTGGGTTCACTCATCGGTGGCCTCCTGGCTGACGAGCACGGCGGAAGAGTTGCCGGGGGCGGTGTCGGGAGCAGTGTCGGCTCCGGGTGCCGGGGCCGCGGTGAGGGCGAGATAGGCGTCCTCCAGCGTCGCCGGTGCCAGGGAGAATCCGTCGATCCGGTCGTCGGCGTGTTGGGCGGTGGCCCAGGCGACGGCGGTCGCCGCCTCGGCGGCCGCGACGGTGAGCAGGGTGCGGCGGCCGGAGCGGAACCGGCGCAACACGGGCGGGCACCGGTCGTCCTCCGACGGGTCGGCGCCGCCCGGCGGGATCTGGAGTTCCAGGCGCAGATCGCTGTCCTGCGTCCCGCGCAGGCGCGCGGGGGACCCCTCGGCGACGACCCTGCCCCGGTCGAGGATCACCAGCTCGTCCACGATCCGCTCGGCCTCGGCGACGTTGTGGGTGACCAGCAGGACGCCGCTGCCGAGGTCGCCTCGGCGGCGCACGGCGTCCCACAGGAGCCGGCGGCGGGAAGCGTCGATGTCGTTGGTCGGCTCGTCCAGGATGATCAGCGGGGTCGGCTTCGCCACGGCCATCGCGAAGCTGGTCAGCCGGCGGATCCCGCCGGACAGCCCGCCGCCCTCGGGCAACGCGCGCTGGTCCAGCCAGGGGCCGATGTCCAGCTCCTCGGCCAGGTCGTTCGCGGCTTTCCTGGAATCCCGCGCCGAGAGCCCGCGCAGGCGGCCGGAGATCTCGATCGCCGATCGGGGAGTGAGTCCGTCGATCGGGGCCTGCGACTGCGGCTGCAGCGCCACGTGGCGACGCGCGGCGGCCGGGTCGCGCACGGCGTCGGTCCGCCCCAGGTGGATCCGGCCGGCGTCGGGCTTGAGCAGTCCGACGATCTGCGAGACCAGGGTCGTCTTGCCGGCGCCGTTGTGGCCGAGCAGTCCGACGATGTCCCCGGCCCGGACGCGGAGCGAGATGTCGTCGTTCGCGACCACCCGCTGGTAGCGGCGGGTGAGATCGGTGACGCGGAGAACGTCGGTGCTCATAAATACTCCTCAAATACCGTAGGTATGTGAATACTGACGGTATTGGGATACCGGAAGTACGTCAATAGGCCGGGTGCGATTAGCATCGGGGCATGACGCAGAGCCCCGGACCGCTCTCCCGCCGAGACCGCCAGCAGCAGACGCGCGACGCGCTCATCGGCGCGGCACGCGCGGTGTTCTCCGAGGTCGGCTACCACGCGGCAGGGGTGGACCGGATCGCGCGGGAGGCCGGCTTCTCCAAGGGTGCTGTCTACTCCAACTTCGAGGACAAGGCCGCGCTGTTCCTGGCGGTGATGGACCAGAACCTGGAGCTGGCGGAGTTCGATCTGGCAGGCCCGTTCGAGCACGTGGCCGGCCCCGCCTCGACGGGGCAGGACACGGCGTGCCGGGAGGGGTACCCGCCCGGCGCGACGCAGGGGTTCGCGCTGGCGACGCTGGAGTTCATCTCCAGTGCGGCCCGCGACGAGAGGCTCGCCCCGCGGCTACACCAGCGCCTCGAGGTCCTCCTGGGTCGATACACGGAGATGGCCCGGGCCGCGCGAGCCGACGGCGAGACCCTGTCCGCCTCCGACGTCGGCACGCTGCTGGCGGCGCTGGACCAGGGGGCGGGCCTGATCCTGCTGGCCGGCGACGTCCTGCCGGCCCCCGAGGTGTTCACCCTCGGTATGCGTCGACTCGTCGATCCGGCACGGTCGGCGGTCGAGTGAGGGCCCGGCCGCGGAGTCGACCACATCGGGGCCGCCGGACGCAGGTCAGGGGTACGGTCGAGGCGATGGCGGGCGGTATCAAGGAGGACCACCATGGCGAATCTCGACGAACTGGCACAAGCACACCTGGCTGAGGCGTCCACGGAGGAGCGCGGGCGCAGCGCCGAGCTCGTGGCCCACGACGGGCCGCTGCGGCAGACGGTGATCGCCCTCAAGGAGGGCGTGCGCATGGCCGAGCACAACTCCCCGCCGGCGGCGAGCCTGCAGGTGCTCACCGGACGCGTCCGGGTGGAGCTGGACGAGGAGATGCAGGGCGAGTTCGAGGCGGGCGAGCTGTGGATCCTCACGCACGAGCGTCACTCGGTGCTCGCCCTGGCCGACAGCGTGTTCCTGCTGACCACCGTCACCAGCCAGGCGGGCCAGGACTCGTACTCCTGACCCGCGCGGGGGTCGTCAGTCGGGGTAGACGGGATTGCTTGACGCTCCGACCGGCGACGATCACCCCCGCTCGCACACGCGGCTGTGTGCAGTCGTGGTCGTGGGGACGGCCACAACTGCACACAGGGGGTCGGGCTCAGCCCAGTTCGTCGAGCGCGACCGGCCCGTCGGTGGCCAGGGTCGAGGCCTCCGGCGTGGTGGTCGTGACCGCGACCATGCCGTCGGGGAAGACCTGGATGGCTCCGCCCTCGAAGTCCTGGATCCATCCCGGGTCCGCCTCGCGTTCGTCACCGGTCGGCAGTCCGAGGGCGCTCTCTTCGCCGCCGAGGGCCCACCATGCGGTGCGGATGAGCCCCCAGACGACGTACTCGCCGGAGTCCGGCACCGCGTAGACCGTGCCGCCCTCGAAGTGGTTGCCGCGGGCGACCTTGTCGCTGGATCCCGACTCCTGGGAGGACCACTCGCGGGTGGTCGGGTAGGCCAGCGGTCCGAGCTCCCAGCCGCCCTCGGGGCCGGTGGTCTCGCCCCACTTGGCGCGGATCCCGCCGCCGACCTGGTTGGCGTAGCCGTCGGAGACCAGCGGGTGCCAGTAGATGGCCTGGTCGTTCTCGAAGTCCTGCCATCGACCGCCGCGGGCTGCGTCGAGCTCGGGCGTCGTGGCGGGCCCGAAGAACTCCCCGGGCGGCTGCCCGTTGGCCTCGGCGGCCTCGAAGTACTCGAGCTCGATGCGGCCGCCGACGGGGTGCTCGGCGTTGGCCGCGGGGGCGACCAGCCCGGACAGTCCCGCGAACGTCCCCGCGCAGACTGCGGCGGTGGCCATACGGAACCCGAGCCCGCGACGGGTGTCGTGGGAAACTTGGTGCGTGGTGCTGGTGTGCATGACGTCCTCCTGGACACCGTCCGATCGGGGCCGGACGGATACTCGTGGAATTGGTCGGTGCACCGGTGCGGTCAGCAGAGCGTGTGATGTGCTCCGTGACTACAAGGACTATCGACGAGGGTGTGATGCGCGTTACCCCCTATGCTCCCGAAAGATGGTGGGCGAGTGGGGATCTGCTCACCTGCCCGCCGAGAGTGAGCCCTCCGCCTGCCCTCCGCCTCCCCGCCGGCGGGCGCTCTCGGGCGGTCCGACGCACCCCGCCCGGGCCGGCACCCCATAATCGAGGCACCGCCCCGGCAACGCGCCGGCGGGCGATCAGGAGGCATGACAGATGGACGTCCCCGAGAAGCTGGTCCCGCTGTACATCCGCGCGACGCGCCGGAACCGGCCGTACGCCAGCGAGGCGGGAGCGCGCGAGCATCTCGACGAGCGCACGCGGCACCCGGAGCCCTTCGGCCCGCCGCGGAAGATCGGTGGCGACGTCGAGGTCGGCATGACCGTCCGAGACGGCTGGCCCGTGTACACGATCACCCCGTCTGGGGCCAGCTCTGTGGGGAGCGTGGTCTACGTCCACGGGGGCGGCTGGGTCAACGAGATCGTCCGCCAGCACTGGCAGCTGATCGGCCAGATCGCCAAAGAGGCGCAGACGACCGTGGTGGTGCCGATCTACCCGCTCATCCCGTCCGGCACCGCCGAGGCCGTCGTCGCCGGGGTCGTCGAGCTCGTCCGACAGTGCCGGGAGCAGTACGGCGACACCCGGCTGGCCGGCGACTCCGCGGGCGGCCAGATCGCCCTGTCCGCCGCACTGGAGCTGCGCGACCGGCACGATATCGCCCTCAGCCGCACGGTCCTCATCTCCCCGGCGCTCGACCTCACCTGGGCCAACCCGCGGATCCCGGAGGTCCAGCCCGACGACCCGTGGCTGGCCGTGCCGGGAGGGCGCTACTTCTCCGAGACCTGGCGCGCAGCCCTCGACGTCGCCGACCAGCGGGTGAGCCCCCTGTTCGCCGAGTTCGCCGGGCTCGGCCCCGTCACCCTGTTCAGCGGCACCCACGACATCCTCAACCCCGACGCCCATCTCCTTGCCGCGGCGCTCGAGGCCGCCGGCGTGGACGTCGATTTCCATGAGGGCCCCGGGCTCCTGCACGTCTATCCGCTGCTGCCCACCGCGAGCGGCCGCCGGGCGCGCGCCACCATCACCTCGCAGTTGGCGGCCCGGGCCTAGACCATGTCGCCATCCGACTCCGTGGCGACGACGCCCCTCGGCCGCTGGGCGGAGCGACACGGCACGATCATCAGCGCCGTTGTCGCGGTACTGCTGTTCCTCTACGACGCGATGAACCTGACCGGCCAGTACGCCACGCTCGGTGCCCTGTCCCTCCCGCTGCTCGTCGTGGCCCTGGTGCTGTCGGCGGGGATGTGTGCGGTCTACGTCTTCCGATTCCGGGCGCCGAGGGCGGCCCCCGCCCTCCTCGTGGTCGCGGCGTGGGGGTACGTCCTGCTCGGCGTGGGGCTGTCCCCGGCGCCGGTCGTCCTGCTCGGGCTGGCTCTGTACTTTGTGGGTGCTCGGTTCGAGTGGCCGGTCGTCGCTGCCGCCGCCGTACTGGTGGGCGGCTGGGTGGTGGTGGCCGCGCGGCCGCAGCTCGACCTGGGATACCTGCGCATCGGCGAGGTGGGTGTGCTCGTGCTGGCGGGATTCTTTGTGGCGACCGTCGGGCTGCTCGCGCAGTCCCGGCGCCGGCACCTCGTCGCGCTCGAGGACAGGGCTGCGCAACTGGCCCGGGAGCGCGACGCCCGGGCGACGATCGCCGCGGCCGAGGAGCGGTCGCGGATCGCGCGGGAGATCCACGACATCGTCTCGCACAGCGTCGGCACGATGGTGGTCATGGCCGACGGCGCGGTCCAGACGATCCGCACCGACCCGGGCCGGGCGGGCACGGCGATGGAACGGGTCCGGGACACCGGCCGCGGCGCGATGACGGAGATGCGGCGGATGCTCGACGTGCTCCGTGACGGCGACACCGCGCCGCGTGCGCCGCAACCCGGGCTCGTGGACCTCGAGCAGCTGCTCGACGACACCCGCGCGACCGGCCTGCGCGTCGACCTCACCGTCACGGGCGCTCCCGTCACCCTGCCGGCCGGGCCGGACCTGGCCGCCTACAGGCTCGTGCAGGAGGCGCTGACCAATGCGCGCAAGCACGGCGGGCCGCTGCTGAGCGTGGTCTCCGTGACACTGGGATACCGGGACGCGGAGATCGATCTGCGGATCGTCGACGACGGGGCCGATGCGGCGCCACCCGCGTCTGCCGGCCACGGACTGGTCGGGATGCGCGAGCGGGTCGCCGCCTACGGCGGTTCCGTCGAGGCCGGCCCGCGGGCCGGTGGCGGGTTCGACGTGCACGCCGTGCTGCCGACCGGAGGAGAGTCATGACGGGCCACGAGCGCGAGGCACCGCCGATCCGCGTGGTGCTGGTCGACGACCAGGAGATGTACCGGGCGGGGTTCCGGATGCTGCTGGAGTCCCGCCCCGGGATCGAGGTGGTCGGGGACGCCGACGACGGGGACACCGCCCTCGACCTCCTGGGCACCCTCGACGCCGACGTCGTGCTCATGGACGTGCGGATGCCCCGGATGGACGGCGTCGAGGCCGCCCGCCGCATCAGCGAGGCGGGCGGCCCCCGCGTTCTCGTCCTGACGACCTTCGACCTCGACGAGTACGCCTACGACGCGATCCGGGCCGGTGCGTCGGGATTCCTGCTCAAGGACTCCCCACTCGAGGAGCTCCTCGCTGCGATCCGGCACGTCCACCGCGGCGACGCGGTGGTCGCCCCGAGCACCACCCGCCGGCTCCTCGACCGGTTCGCCGCCGAGCGCCCCGATGACGTGCGGGTGGCGCGGCGGGACGAGGAGTCGCTGAGTGCGCTCACCGACCGGGAGCGGGAAGTGCTGCAGCTGATCGCGGCCGGCCTGTCCAACGGTGAGATCGCCGGTCGGCTGGTGATCGCCGAGAGCACGGTGCGCGTGCACGTGGGCCGCATGCTGACCAAGCTCGGGTTGCGCGACCGGGTGCAGGCGGTCGTGATGGCCTACCGGGTGGGGCTGGCGCGGCCCGGCGGGTAAGCAGCGCGCGCACCGCGGCGGCGACGAGTACACGAAATGTGTAGGACAAGATAGTCCTCCGGGCAGACGACGCGGGGCCGCGGCCCGGCGAGGGTGGACGGCATGACTCACGTCGTCGCCACCGAGAACCTCACCAAGACCTACGGAAGCCGCACCGTCGTCGACGGACTCGACCTGCGCATCCCCGAGGGCTGCGTCTACGGGTTCCTCGGGCCCAACGGGTCGGGCAAGTCCACGACCATGAAGATGCTGCTCTCGCTGATCCGGCCCAGCGCGGGCGAGGCCCGTGTGCTTGGCCGGCCGATGACGCGCTCCACCCGCCGCGAGTTGTTGGGGGAGATCGGCTCGCTCATCGAGACGCCGCCCGGCTACACACACCTCACCGGCGCGGAGAACATGCGCATCGTGCAGCGCCTGCTCGACCTGGACGATCAGCACATCGACGCCGCGGTGCGCACGGTGAGAATGCACGATCAGATGGACAAGAAGGTGCGAGAGTTCTCGCTGGGGATGAAGCAGCGACTGGGGATCGCGATGGCGCTGGCCCGCCGGCCGAAGCTGCTGATCCTGGACGAACCGACCAACGGGCTGGACCCCGCGGGCATCGAGGAGATCCGCGAGCTCCTGCGGCAGCTCGCCGAGGGCGGGGTCACAGTGATGGTGTCCTCGCACCTGCTCGGCGAGATCGACAAGACCGCCACCGTCCTGGGCATCCTCAGCCAGGGGAGGTTGATCTTCCAGGGCACGCGCCGGGACCTGTTCTCGGCTGCGACGCCGGATCTGCTCATCGACGCCTCCGACCCACGGCGGGCGCAGGCAGCCCTCGCGGCAGCCCACGGTGCGCAGCGCCCTGGCGACGGCGGCGCGCGCCTCGAGAACGGCACGGTGCGGCTTCCCGGCGTCGAGAGTGACGACGAGGTGGCAGGCATCGTCAGAAGTCTTGTCGGTGACGAGATCGGCGTGCACGGGGTCCGGCGCGACGAGCAGACGTTGGAGAGTGTGTTCATGCACCTGACCGCGGGAGGTGCGCTGTGACCGGTCGTGCGCTGATCGCCGAGTTCGCCAAGATGCGCCATCTGCAGATGTGGTTGCTGGCCGCCGCCCTCGCCGTCGTCGTCGCCGGCGCCGGACTCGGCGCGGGGACCGCCACCCCCGACTTCGACGGTGTCTCCGACTCGTCGTGGGACACGCTGCTGCTGGGCCTCGGTTCCGGTTTCACGCTGGCGGCCCCGCTCCTGATCGCCCTGATCGCCAGCCGCCTCGTCGACGCCGAACACCGGGGCGGCGGCTGGCTCATGTCGGCGACGGCGGGCGTGGCGCCCGGACAGCTCTGCCGGGTGAAGCTGCTCGCACTGGGGTTCCTCGTCGCCGGGGCGACGGTCCTGACCAGCGCCGCGTTCACGGCCGTCGGGTTCGCCGTGGGGATCGAGGCCGCCTGGCCCGCGGGGCGGTGGATCGGGCTGACGCTGTGCGTACTCGCGGTCAACCTCGTCCTCCTCGCGCTGCACGTCGTGCTCGCGGCGCGGGTCGAGAACCAGCTCGTGGGGATGGGCGTCGGCCTGCTCGGCACCGTCCTCGCCCTGTTCAGCTCCGCGGTACCGGCGCCGATCGCGGCACTGACGCCGTGGGGCCACTACTCGCTGGCCGCCGCGTCCGAGTACGTCGACGGCCAGCTCGTGGCCCGCTCGCCCGAGTACGCGGCCGTCGCGGGCCTGCTCGGTGTCGCTGCCGGGCTCTGTGCCCTTCTCACCCGCTCGTTCGACCGTCAGGAGGCATGACGTGAACGCCGTCGTCGCCGAGTCCCTCAAGCTCAAGCGCTCACTCAGCTGGGTCGTCGTCGTGCTGCTCCCGGTCGTGATGGTGGCGTCCGGCTCGATCGCGACCCTCCTCGACGGCCGCGGCCTCGAGGACGGCTGGCACACCCTCTGGATGCGCTCGATGGTCTTCTACGGCCTGTTCCCGCTCGCCGTGGGGATCGCCATCCTCGCCGCGCTCATCTGGCGTGTCGAGCACCGCGGCAGCAACTGGAACGCCCTCATGGCCGGGCCGACGTCCTCGCTGCGGGCCGTGCTCGCCAAGGCCGGGGCCGTCGCGGTGCTGGCGGCGCTCATGCAGGTCATCGCCGTCGCGACCGTGACGGCGCTCGGTACGCTCGCCTTCGGCCTGCCCGGGGCACTGCCCGCGGAGTACCTGGGGGTCTCACTCCTCATCGTCGTCGCGTGTGTTCCCGTGGCCGTGCTGCAGTCGGGGTTGTCGATGCTCCTGCGGTCCTTCGCCGCCCCGGTGGCCGTCGCCTTCCTCGGGGCCGGGGTCTCCGCCCTGTTGCTCGTCGGCGAGCTGGACGCCTCGGTCCTCGTCAGTCCCTACGGCGCCGTCAGTCGTGCCACGCAGTTGGGCACCGGCACCTTCGCCGACACCGGGGACATCGCCCTGACGACGGTCTCCCTGATCGCGGTGGCGTCGCTGGTCCAGGCCCTGGTGTTCGCCGCGGCGAGCACCACGGTGCTCGAGCGCTCGGATACGCGCACGTGAGAAGCCCCTTGTGCCTACGCTTCGCTCATGGGAAGCAGCGCGCGGGGAGTGCCGGGTCCGACCGTTCCGAGCAGGGTGGTGGCCGTCCTGGTGGCCGTGGCCCTGGCCGTGGCGGTGACGCCGACGATGCGCGCGGCGGCCTCCACACCCGTAGGGGCGAGCGGGTTCCACTGGGGCGTGGCCACTTCCGGCTTCCAGGTGGAGGGATCGAATCCGGATTCCAACTGGAAGCGGTACTCCGACAGGGCGGCGCCGGCCGGCGAGGCGGACCCCGTGGGCGATGCGGTGGACTTCTGGAACCGCTATCCCGAGGACGTGGCCAACGCGGCGGCGATGGGCGCCACCACGTTCCGGTTGAGCGTGGAGTGGGCGCGGATCGAACCGGTGGAGGGAGAGTACGACGCCGAGGCGCTGGCGCACTACGACCGGATCATCGACACGATCCGCGCACACGGCATGACGCCGATGATCACGATGGTGCACTTCGTGTACCCGGGCTGGCTGGCCGACCGGGGCGGGTTCCTGGCCGACGGGGCCGTGGAGTCGTTCGGCCGGTTCGCCGACCTCATCACCGATCGCTGGGGCGGCGACGGCACGATGTGGGTGACGCTCAACGAGCCGCTCGTCTTTTTCAAGCACGAGATGACCATCGGCGCGGTGGGGCCGACGGACTTCTCGCGGTTCCTGGACAACGTCGTCGACGCGCACCGTCTCGGCTACGCCGCCGCGCACCGGGCGGCCCCGGAGGCGATGGTCACCATGAACGAGGCGTACCTGCCCCTGGCCACGGGTTTCATGGACACGCTGGTGGGGGACCGCGTCGCCGACACCGTCGACTTTGTGGGCATCGACTACTACTACGGCGTCGCGCTGAACAACGTCACCGCCGCGCACGCCGCGGTCGACGACTTCGCCGCCGTGCGCCCGCAGCCGGAGGCGATCTACGAGGCCGTCGAGCACTACGCGCAGGCGTATCCGGGAAAGCCGATCTACATCGTGGAGAACGGGCTGCCGACCGATAACGGCGACCGGGCGGACGGTGTGGACCGCGGGGACTTCCTGCGCGACACCGTCTTCTGGCTCCAGCGCGCGGTGGCCGACGGCTACCCGGTGATCGGGTACAACCACTGGTCGCTCGTGGACAACTACGAATGGGGCGACTACTCCGCCCGCTTCGGCCTGTACCGGGTGGACGCCCTCAGCGATCCGACGCTGACGCGCACCCCGACGAGCGGCGTGGACGCCTACCGCGAGATCATCTCCGGCGGCGGGGTCGGGCCCGACTACCGTCCCGTCCTGCCGGCGGCCTGGTGCTCCCTGTCGACCATCCCGGACAGCTGCCTGGACCCCGTCTCGGCGGACGGGCCGCTGGCGAGCCTGGGCGGGTAGCGCCGGCGGGCTCCGGGGCGCTACCGCCCGCTTCTCAGCTCGCCGCCCGCTCCCCGGGTTCGTCGCCCAGCACCCGCGTGAGGAACTCGATGGTGAGCTCACCCGCCCGCCGGCTCTCCGGCGTGAGTGCGTCGAGTACCGGGAACGCGTGGACCCCCGCGTGCCAGCGGTGCGTGTCGACCGTCCGGCCGGCGGAGTGCAGCTGCTCGGTCAGCGCGAGGGCGCCGGGCTCCACCAGTTCGCCGGCGGCCAGCGTGAACAGGGCGGGAGGGAATACGGCGGGGTCGCAGTCGAGCATCGACCGGGCGCCCCGGAGCCCGTCCGGTCCCCGCGCCCACAGCTTCTGCGCCCGTTGCACGGTGCGGGCCGGCTGGTAGGCGTCCCGCGTGAACCAGGAGCCCTCGCTCACCTCGCCGTCGAGGTCGCACAGCGGCGAGTAGCCCACCAACGCGGCGGGCCGGCGGATGCCGTCGAGCGCGGCGAGCTCGCACAGCTTGGCCGCCAGGAAGCCCCCGGCCGAGTCCCCGGCCACCACGATCCGGTGACCGGCCGGCAACTCGTCGGACAGCGCCCGGTAGGCGGCGTAGGCGTCGCGGACCACGGTGCCCAGGTCCACCTCCGGCAGCTTGCGGTAGGCCACCGAGTGCACGGGCGCGCCCAGGTTCTGCGCGAGGCGGCCGCACACCCGGCGGTGGGTGCCCGGGCCACAGAAGACAAACGCACCGCCGGGCAGGTAGAGCACCGCCACGTCGCCGGCCGCGTCCCCGGCGACCGCGCCCGGCGTCGTCGTCTCCACCGGCACCCCGCCCAGGGCGCGCGACTCGACCCGCACCCCGCGGGGGAGCGGCAGGCGCGTGAAGCCCCGCTCGACCGCGGCGAGCCCGCGGATCCCGGCTTCGGTGAGCGGCCAGGCGCGGTAGACGTGCCGGAGCGTGGCGCGGGCGGCCCAGTAGAGCAGCGTCGACTCCCGGCTGGGCGAGCGGTGGGTCGTCACGGCCCCGGCCGTGCGGGTCGTCATCGCCGGGTCGGGCCGTTGGAGCGCAGTAGCTTCCTCTGCGCGCGGCGGCCCTGCTTCTCCATCAGGGGCATCGCGGCCGCGCCCAGCCGCGGGAAGGCCGCACCGAGGCGCGAGATCGCTCCCCGCCAAGCCGGGATCGCGGTGACCGGCCTGGGCTTGTCGAGAACCTTGCCGACCGCGCGCACCACGTCCGACGGCTGGAGCAGGACACCCGAGAAGGACAGCGCGGCCCGCGGGTCCTCCAGCTTGTCGTACAGCATCGGCGTCCAGATGCCGTCGGGGCAGATGCAGGAGATGTCGATGTCGGTGACCCCGGCAAGCCGCAGGTCGGCCGTGGTGCTGCTGGAAAAGCCCATCACCGCGTGCTTGGAGGCCGCGTACACGGCCTCGCCGGGCACGGCGGAGATGCCGGCCAGCGAGGCGATGTTGATGATGTGCCCGCCCCCGCCACGGCTGCCGGGGCTCACCCCGCGCATCGCGTCGATCGCGGCGACGCTGCCGTTGATCGTGCCCAGGGTGTTGACGTCCAGGTGCAGTTTGCGCTGCTCGGCGGACTGGTCCCAGGCGGACCCGGTCAGCAGCACGCCGGCGTTGTTCACCCACACGTCGATCCCGCCGGACTCCGCGACGAGCGTGTCCCGGGCCTGCTCGACCTGGGCGTGATCGCGCACGTCGACGACCGCCGAGGTGGCGCCGCGGCCGATCTCCGCGGCAGCGGCGGCGGCGGTCTCGGCGTCGAGGTCGGTGACCGTCACCTGGTAGCCCCGGTCGGCCAGCAGCGCGGCGATGTCCCGCCCCAGCCCGCGACCGGCGCCGGTCACCAGCGCGGTGCGCTGCCTCGTCGTCGTCACTCGGAGTCCTTCAGCCCGGATTCGATGCGGCCGTAGGAGATCCCGCCGTGGCAGTAGGTGGGCACGACGGGCCAGAACCGCTTCCACGGGGCCAGCTCGGTGGACGGCAGGATCTGCAGCCACCGCGGATCGTCCTTGCACGGATCCGCCATGGTCTTCTCCTTGATCATGGAGTCGTACTGGTCCAACGCGTCCTCGAGGGTGTTGGCGTTGGGGCAGATCTCGCGTCCGTACTGCTCGTGGTAGCGGCGCACGCCCGGGATCTTGGACAGATCAGGCTGCCAGTTGTCCAGGGAGATGCCGTTCTCCGAGGAGATCCACACGCCGTCCGGGGTGTTGATGGCCAGCGAGTGGTTGCCGTCGGTGTGGCCGGGCGTCCACAGCAGGGCGACGCCGGGGCCGAGCTCGATGTCGCCGTCGAACAGCGCGAACTTGGTGCTGTCCACGCCGCCGAGCCCGTCCTCGACGTACCAGGCCCACTGCATCGGGTGCAGGTTCTCTAGCGTGGCCAGCTCGCGCCGGTGCGTGAGCATGCGCGCGTCGCCGAACAGCGGGGTACGCGGGGCCGAGTCGCCGGGGATCGTCTCGGTGGAGCCGAGGATCATCCGCGGGTCCTGCACGTGGAGGTGGTCGAACGTGCAGAAGTCCACGTCCTCGGGCTCCAGGCCCACCTTGGACAGCGCGACGTCCGGCTCGTTGAAGTACTTGAGGATCACCTTGCTGGCGATCGAGCCGCCGGGGATCTTGTCGACGAGCTTCTGCAGGTTGTTGTAGAAGGGCGCCTCGGCCGAGCCCGCGGGGACGGTCGGCTCGAACACCAGCGTGCGGGCGCGGCCGTTGAAATCGTCGTACTGCACCACGACCATGCGGTTGATCATGGTGATCAGCGGCAGGCTGGGCACCGAGACCGCGTTGTCGAAGGCGTAGCTGACCGGGTAGGGGGCGCCGGCCACGTCGACCGACTTCACGGCCCGCACCTGCCCCTGCTGGACGAACCGCTTCTTGTACTCTTCGGCCGCCGCGCGCACCGCCTTCAGACGGTCGCCCCGGGGCCAGATGTCGTGGACACCGTCGAACTCGGGGATCGTCCGCGCCCCGATCTGCTCGAGCATCTGATCTGAGGACTGTCGTTCATCCAGCATGTGCACTCCTTGAGGGGATCGTTCACGTCGATGTTCCCAGGATCCGACGTCTCCGAGCGCGATACTTGTTTCAGTGCGACAGTTTGCGGTGGCGTCTACCCCCACCCCAGCTCGAGTGAGGTCTTCAACGCCCTACTGGGATGAGGTCCTGCTGGGGCGAGGCGCTATCGGGGTGAAGCCCTATTGGTGCGAGGCCCGCGTCCTCCGGCGGAGCTCCCGCGGGGAGACGCCGAACCACCGGCGGACCGCGTGGCTGAGCGTGGACTGCTCCTGGAAGCCGACCAGGTCGGCGATCTGGGTGAACGACATGGGGGTCGTGGTGATGAACCGGTGCGCCCGGTCGCCCCTGAGGTCGTCGACGATCTGTTCGTAGGTGGTCCCGACGACGACGAGGTGACGCTGCAGTGTCCTCGGGTGGAGCGCGAGCTCGGCGGCCACCTCGGCGATCGAGGGGACAGGGCCGGGGAGCTGCTCCGCGACGATGCGGCGGACACGGCCGGCCAGGCTGAGGGTCGGGTCGGAGTACGCGCCCGTCAGGTGGTCGATCGCGGCACGGCGGATCTCCTCGTCGGCGCTGGCGAACGAGGAGTCCAGGATGCGGCGGTCCACGCACAGTGCGGCGACGGGCCGGTCGAACTTCACGTCGGCGCCGAAGAAGTCGAGGTATCGGTCGACGGGGGAGAGCGGGCCGTGCGGGACCTCGACCGAACGAAGGCCGGTGCCCGAGCCCAACAGCTGCACGGCCACGCGGTAGAACAGGCCCAGCCCCAACTCGACCGCTTGCGGCGAATAGGGCGATTCGGACAGTTGCTTCCGGTACGTCAGCGCGATCACCCCGCGCCGGTGCCACGGGTCGTTGTCGACGCCGATCGTCAGCACGGGACTGTGCACAAAGAGGAACTGTGCCGCGTACTCGAGCGCCTCGACGGCGGTCTCCGAGGAGCGGATCGCCCGCGCGACCGGTCCCAGGATGGTGAGGTCCTGACGCTCGGCCAACCGCAGTCCGAAGTCGGGGCAGGACAGTTCGTCCGCGGCGGCGTCGAGCATCCGGTCGTGCGCGGTGATCGACAGCAGCCCGTCGTCGCTCTCGAGAACGTCGGGGGCGATCCCGAACCGCTCGAGCAGGCGGTCGGCCTCGCCGCCCAGCTCGGACACGAGCGCGCCGAACCCGCGCAGGCTGGCGGCGCGGATCAGGGGTTGCACGGTGGCTCCTCGGCGGTCACGGAGACGACGCTACTGGCGTGACGGATCGAGTACGCGGCGCAGTTCCGGCGGAGTGTCGCTCGGCCAGGTCTTCTGCCAGCTGCTGAACGCGTTCGCGGGCGCGGGCGGGAGCGAGGATTTCGATGTGGTCGCCGAACTGCAGGAGTTGGCGTACCGACTCGACATCGGAGTATCTGACGACGGCCGTGCACCAGCTCGCCGTGGCGTCGGACACCTCGCCGAGCCGGTTGCCGAGGATTCGGCGCGCGAGATCGAGGCGGTTCGCGCGGAGCCGGACGCGAATCTCCACCCCGCGTGATGACTCGGTTTGCTCCTTCAGTTCCGCCCACACGGTACGCAGGCTCTGGCCTGCGCGCAGGGTGGCCGGGCGGTCGAGCGACTCGTACGACGCGAGCCTGTCGAGGGAGAGCAGGCGCGCCTCGTGCTGATCGTCGGCGACGAGGTACCAGCGGCCGGACTTGGCCACGAGCCCGTACGGATCGACCACCAGAGAGGACGCCCGATTCTCGGTGCTGCGCCGGTACCGGATGCGCAGTTGACGACGCCTGCGCAGCTCTGTCGCCAGAGCAGCGACGTCGACCGTCGGCGAGGTCGCCTCCATCCACGCGGTGCTCTCGACCAGGACGAGGTCGGCCAGGCGAGGGGAGCCCGGGCGCGCCGACGACGACGCCTGACGCGCCGCGATTTTGCGCCCCGCCGAATCGTGCTCAGCGGCTAGCCCCAGCAGACCGAGCTGCTTGCCGTCCAGGCCCGCCAGTGACAGGGCCTCCAGTTCGGCCGGATCCAGGTGGGAGACGTTGATCCGTGCGCCGGGGATCAGGGCGATCCCGCCTTTCCGGCCACGCTCGGCATATACCGGCACACCGGCCATCGAGAGCGCGTCGACGTCCCGCAGTACGGTCCGACGCGATACTTCCAATCGATCGGCGAGCTCGGTGGTGGTGATGCGGTGGCGCGTCTGAAGCAGCAGGAGGAGGTGGAGGAGCCGGGACGCCTTCATAGCGAGGAATTCTCGCAGAAAAGGTGACAGCCCCTGTCGTGTATCCGCGCTGTACTCGGGAATCGACCGCGCAACCACCAGAGGAGGAGCGCCACCGTGGCAGCACCCAACTTGTTTCTCATCTACGTCACCGATGTCGATGCGTCGGCGACCTTCTACAGCAGCCTGTTCGAGATCGAGCCGTCATTCACCAGTCCCCGCTATGTGGCCTTCGAGGTCGCGCCCGGAGTGTTGTTCGCCCTCTGGGCTGGGCGGCGCGAGCACGCCGTTCCCGGCACACCACGAACGAGTGAGGTCGGTCTGATGATGCCGGGGACGGCGTCCGCGGTGGACGAGGTCTACTCACGGTGGGCGGCGCGGGGAGTCCGCGTGGTGGAGGAGCCCCACGACGAGGTGTTCGGCCGCACCTTCGTGATCGCGGACCCGGACGGCAACCTTGTCCGCGTGTCGCCGGTGGATTGACGAACACACGCGACTACGCGCATCCGGCGAGTCGGCCCGGGGGTCAGCCGTCCAGCACCACCAGGTGCTGCGTGGTCCGGGTCATGGCGACGTAGCGGTCGACCGCGCCGGTGACGCCGCGGCCGAGCGCGCGCGGGTCGACCAGCACCACCAGGTCGAACTCGAGGCCCTTGGCCGAGCGCGGGCTCAACGACCGCACGCGCTCGGAATCCGGGTAGTCCGGTACGCCGATCACGCACGCCACGCCGTCGGAGTTCTGGTCCAGCCACGACCCGACGACGCGGTCCAGATCCGCGATCCGGCCGCGCTCGACCGCCGCCCCGCTGCTGCGGACGGACTCCGGCACGTTCGCGTCGGGCCGCACCGATCGGATCTCGGGCGCCGCCGCCTCCATCACCTCCGACGGGGTCCGGTAGTTGATGCTCAGCCCCACCAGGGAGATGCGCGCGCCCGAGAGCCCGATGCGCTCCAGGCGCTCGGTCCAGCTCTCCTCGAAGTCCTGACGGGACTGGGCGCGATCGCCCACCACCGTGAGGCTCTGGGACGGGCACCGCCGTAGGATCATCCGCCACTCGGCGTC
>DWWP01000025.1 GCA_019119635.1 Candidatus Dietzia intestinipullorum | reverse complement strand
GACAACGCCCTGGCCGAGGCCTTCAACTCGCTGTTCAAGGCCGAACTGGTCCGCAACCGCGGGCCCTGGAAGAACATCGACGACCTCGAGATCGCGACCGCAGAGTACATCGACTGGTTCAACCACCGGCGCCTGCACGGCGAGATCGGCATGATCCCGCCCGTCGAGCTCGAGGACACCTACCATCACAACCACCCCGCACCGGCACCCGCCGACGCGGCACTTGCGAGCCTCTAACAAACCCGGGGCGATTCACACCGATGCACGGGGGCGGCAGGTCAAACCGGACCGACTCACTCGGAGCTGGTACCGGGCCTGCGACAAAGCGGGGGTCCCGCGCATCCGGCTACACGATGCTCGGCACACGTGCGCAACCTTGCTTCACCTGCAGGGAGTCCCGATTGCCGTGATCGCAGCATGGCTCGGGCACGTGGACGCGGGCTTCACTATGAGGACTTACGCGCATTCGCAGCCCGACGCCCTCAAGCTGGCCGCGGCGAGCATCAAGTGACGCAGAGTTATCGTGAGTTGTGGCAACTTGTGTCACTTTTGGGGAATCGAGGACCCAAATCCATGGTCCCGGAATTTCGGGACCATGCCATTTCACCCCTGTTACCAGTAACTATAAAGACCTGTGCGCCCGGGGAGACTTGAACTCCCACGTCCGTAGACACTGGAACCTAAATCCAGCGCGTCTGCCAGTTCCGCCACGGGCGCGCGTGCCCGGGGGTGCCGGGCGAGGTGAGCCTACCGCGCGCCCGACGGTACCGTGGAGGCGTGTCCACCACCTTCAACCCCCGCACGACCGGAGGCGAGCAGGCCTCCGATCGGTCGACGGCGCCCGGGGTGAAGCACCGCCCCGCGTGGATCGTGTTCATCGTCCTCGGCGCGCTCGTGTGCCTGGGCATGGGGCTCTGGCAACTCGCGCGGTACCAGGAGGTCTCGGGCACGGTGCAGAACCTCGGCTACACCTTCATGTGGCCGTTCCTCGCCGGGTTCCTCGTCTACGCGTACTTCAAGTACATCCGGATGGAGGCCGACGAGGCCGCCGGGCTGCACGACCCCGCGAACCGCGGCCGCGCACCCGGTGGGCTCCCGGACGAGACGGGGGACGACGAGGCGGGCACGCAGCGCGGCCCGGGCCGGGCGTCCGCGCACGCACGGGGGCGGGGTCGCGCCGGTGGGCCCGCGATGACCGAGATCCCGGCGGACATCCTGCCGACCCGCCGCCCGACCGCTCCCCCCGCCGTCGAGGACGAGGGCCTGCGCGCCTACAACAGCTATCTCGCCGAGCTGGCCCACCGGGACCGGGCCGCCGGAGACCGTTCCCAGGAGAATCCCCGGAGATGACCGCCGTGACGTCCGAGACCGACACCCGCAAGCCCGACCCGCAGGGAAAGATCAAGGGAGCGCTCGCCCGCTACCGCGCACTGGCCTGGATCACGGGCGTGTGGCTACTGGTCCTCACGGTGGAGATGATCTACAAATACCTGATCCTGGACAGCTCCGCGGACGCCCCCGACTGGTTCACCTACATCGGGCAGGCGCACGGCGTTTTCTACATCATCTACCTGTTCATGACGCTCGACCTGGCCATCAAGGCCCGGTGGAAGGCCACGCGGACCCTGTTCACCGCGCTCGCGGGGACCATCCCGTTCCTGTCATTCTGGTTCGAGCACCTGCGGACCCGCGACGTCCGCGCCGAGTACGCGATCTGAGCCCCGCCGGATCGGTCGCGGCCGGCGACGCGTCAGGCACGGCCGGGCGGTGTGCGACGGGTCAGCCCTGCGCGGCGAGCTCGCGCAGCGCCGGGGCCAACGCACGCAGCGCGCGACCGCGGTGTGAGGCCGCGTCCTTCTGACCCGGCGTGAGCTCGGCGGCCGAGCGATCCTCCCCCTCGGGCAGGAAGAGCGGGTCGTAGCCGAAGCCGGCGTCCCCCCGAGGGGCCCGCAGCACGCGCCCGGGCCAGCGGCCTTCCGCCGTCTTCTCGACGAGTCTCGCCGTCGACGGCGCCGCGGTCCGGTCCCTGTAGGCGAGCGCGCACACCGACCAGAACGCCGCCCCGCGTCGCTCGTCGGGGACGTCCGTCAGCTGTGCCAGCAGCAGCGAGTTGTTGGCCTCGTCGTCGCCGTGGGTGCCGGACCAGCGCGCCGAGAGCACGCCCGGCATCCCGTTCAGTGCGTCGACGGCCAGGCCGGAATCATCCGCCAGGCAGGGCAACCCGGTCGCCAACGCACCGGACCGCGCCTTGATGAGGGCGTTCTCGGCAAAGGTCGCGCCGTCCTCGGGCTCCTCCGGGAAATCGGGGGCCTCGTCCAGACCCACCGGGTCGATGCCGACGATGCCCTCCGCGTCGAGCACCCGCCGCAGCTCCGCCAGCTTCCCGGGGTTGCGGCTGGCCACCAGCAGCCGGACGGTCATCGGGCCTTCCCGGGCGTGGGGAGCTCCCCCGGGTACGGCGCCGCGAGCGCGTCACGCTGGAGCGCGAACAGCTTCTCGCAGCCGGCCTGCGCGGAGTCGAGCATGGCGTCCAGGGCGTCGCGGCCGAAGGCGGCGCCCTCCGCGGTGCCCTGCACCTCGACGAGCTTGCCGCCGTCGGTGCACACGACGTTCATGTCGACCTCGGCGCGGGAGTCCTCCTCGTACGGCAGATCACACAGGACGCGTCCGTCCACTACTCCGACACTCACCGCGGCGAGCGCACCGGTGAGCGGGTTGCCGGTGACCGCGCCGGAGGACTGCAGCCACGTCACCGCGTCGGCGAGCGCCACGTAGGCGCCCGTGATGGCCGCGGTGCGGGTGCCGCCGTCGGCCTGGAGGACGTCACAGTCCAGGGCGATGGTGTTCTCGCCCAGCGCGGACAGGTCGATGCAGGCCCGCAGCGACCGGCCGACGAGCCGGCTGATCTCGTGGGTCCGTCCGCCGATCTTGCCCCGGACGGATTCGCGTCCCGAGCGTTCGTGGGTGGCGGCGGGCAGCATGGCGTACTCGGCCGTGAGCCACCCCAGGCCCGTGCCCCGGCGCCAGCGCGGGACGCCCTCGGTCACGCTGGCCGTGCACATGACACGGGTCTGGCCGAAGGTGACGAGGACCGAGCCCGCCGGGTGCGAGGTGAATCCCCGGGTGATGGTCACCTCGCGCAGGGCGCCGTCGGTGCGTCCGTCGGATCTGTTGTTCGTTGAAGAAGTCACGGGCGCCGATCCTAGTCGAGGGTGCGCGCGGGGCTCAGATCTCGATGCGGAGGTCGGGCTCGGCGATCCGGATCTCGCCGTCGTACTCGGTCGCGGCCTCCGCGCGCACCGTCGCGCTGTCGGTCCACGGCGGGATATGGGTGAGCACCAGCATCCCGACGCCGGCGCGGGCGGCGATACGACCCGCCTCGACCCCGGACATGTGGATGCCGGGCGGGCGGTCCTCGGAGTGTGTCCACGACGCCTCGCACAGGAACACGTCCGCGTCCGCGGCCACGTCGACCAGCTGATCGCAGTACGCGGTGTCGCCGCTGTAGGCCAGGACGCGACCGGACGCCGAGGTCATGCGCAGTCCGTACGACTCCGGTGGATGGTGGACGCGCGTGGCGCGCACGGTGAGCGCCACCTCGTCGTCGTCGGAGGTCACCGCCATCTCGGGGCGCGCGTCCCACGTGCTCACGTCGAAGGTGTCCGACAGGTCGTCCACCGCGCCGGGCTCCTCCGCGGAGGCGACGCCGATCCGGTAGGCGGTCCCGGACGGCCCGATGAGCGGAACCCGCTCCACGGTGCCCGCGCGCGGCCCGAAGCGCCGCAGCACCAGCAGCCCGGCGACGTCCAGGCAGTGGTCTGCGTGGAGGTGCGAGAGCAGGATGGTCGCGTCCTCCGGCACCACGTGACGCTGCAGCGCCCCGAGTACGCCCGGGCCCATGTCCACCACGACCGGCGCGCACCCGGGCACCTCGACGAGGTAGCCGGAGGCCGGCGAGGTCGGTCCGCCGATACTGCCCGAGCACCCGAGGACTGTCAGAAACATGGGCACCATCGTGCCACGCCTCCCCTGGTGCCGCCCGCACACGGCACGCCTGAGATCACACCGTGTCCTCCGCCGGTGTCGGCGTCGCCACCCGCCCCACCCCGGCGAGCCCCGGGCCGAGGAATCGGGACGCCACCCGGCGGAACGAGTCCGGGTCCCCCGTCACCAGGAACTCGCGGGTGGCCTGCCGCGCGGGGTCGTGGGGGCGAAGCATGTCCTGGGCGGTGAGCACCTTGAGGACGTCCTTGGCGGTCTCCTCCGCGCTCGAGACCAGGGTGACGTGGTCCCCCGCCGCCAGCTGGACCACCCCCGAGAGCAGCGGGTAGTGCGTGCAACCCAGCACCAGCGTGTCCACGTCGGCGTCCCGGATCGGGGCGAGGTAGGCCTCGGCGAGTCCGAGCACCTGCCGGCCGCTCGTGATCCCGCGCTCGACGAACTCCACGAACTTGGGGCAGGACGCCGACGTCAGCTCGATCCCCGGCGCCGCCGCCACGGCGTCGTCGTAGGCACGCGAGGACACGGTGGCGGCGGTGGCGATCACGCCGATGCGGCCCGACCGGGTGGTGGCGACCGCCCTGCGGGCAGCCGGCTGGATCACCTCCACCACCGGGACCGGGTAGCGCTCACGGGCGTCCCGCAACATCGCGGCGGAGGCCGTGTTGCAGGCGATCACCAGCGCCTTGACCCCGCGCTCGACCAGGGTGTCGGCGACGGCCAGGGCGTGCTCGCGGACGCGGGCCAGCGGCAGCGGGCCGTACGGGCCGTTGGCGGTGTCGCCGACGTATAGCACCGACTCCGCCGGGAGCTGGTCGGTGATCGCCCGCGCCACGGTGAGGCCGCCCGCGCCCGAGTCGAAGACCCCGATCGGGGCGTCCGGATCGGCCGGTCGTGCGGCGATCACCTCGGCGGCCCGGCGGACCAGCGCACCTGACCGGCGTTGACGGCGGTCTGCTTCCCGCGCTCCTTGCGCAACCCGGCGGCGGAGAGGACGCCGCCGATCGTGCCGCCGAGGTGGCCCTGCCAGGAGATGCCGTCCTGGAGCGGGGACAGCCCCGCCAGCGCCCCGAGACCGTAGTAGAAGCCGATCACCAGGCCGACGATCAGGTGGAGGAAGCGTCGCGTGAACAGGCCACGGACGATCACGTAGAAGATGTAGCCGAAGACGATGCCGGACGCCCCGATGTGCATGGTGCCGACCCCGCCGATCAGCCACGAGACCGCCCCGGACAGCACCCAGGACACGAGGGTGACCTTGAGCAGCGGCTTCATCCCGGACAACGCGATGATCGTGCCCAGCACCAGCAGTCCGATCGAGTTGCTGATCAGGTGCGCCCAGTCCGCGTGGAGGAAGGGCTGGAAGACGATCCCCGTCAGGCCGTCGGTCTTGAGTGGATCCACGCCCCGGTCGTCGAGCCCGGGCGGCCCCACCATGGACTGGAGGACCTGGTCGCCGGCCTCGACCACCCACATCAGTGCGACGAACACCCACAGGGTGACGACGGCGGGCCATCGGCCCGTGCGCCGTGCGGGCGTCCCGGCGGTCACCCCGCCCGGACCGGCGGCGCGTGGATTCGGTGTCACGGTGTTCTCCTCACTACCCGGCCAGGGCGGTACACAGGGAGTCCTGCATGAAGGTCAGCCAGTGGTACACGTCGAGATGCGCTGACCGGGGGTCGTCCTCGGGCACCTGCTCCGGAATGGTCTGCGGGGCCCCGTCCTCCGGGGCGTCCGCCTCGAGCAGCATGGCGCCCAGCCCGAGCCGCACGTCGTTGAGGCAGTTCAACCACGACTCCCCCTGCTCCGGCGTCAGCGAGACCGTTCCCCCGCGCGACGGGAGGGTCCGCAGCACCACGGCCGCGGCGTCGAGCTTGGCGTCGATGATCTCCGGCTCGTGGAGCATCCGCATCCCGGAATTGTGGGCGCGGGCCACCGCCTGCCTGTCCGGATCGTCCCCGGCACCCTCCTCCGGCCTGTGGAAGTCGGGCAACAGCCGGGCGAGCGGGGCCTGGTCGGGCGCCTGCGCGTGCCCGCTGCGCATCCCGGTGAGCGTGGCCAACTCGTCCCGCGGCGCCGAGTCCCGACGCTGCTCGAGCATGTCGACGATGTTGGACACCAGGGTGTGCAGGATCTGGACCTCGTGCGCCTCCATGGCCGACTTGATCTTGGGGCCGCCGAGCGACGACTTGCGCTGCCACGCCTTCACCGCGTCAGCCCTCCCTCTGCATGGTCGCCCACAACCCGGACTCCTGGAGCTTGCGGACGTCGTTCTCCACCTTGTCCCGGCTCCCGGAGGACACCACGGCACGGCCGTCGTTGTGGACCCTGAGCATGAGGTCGTGTGCGATCTCGCGGCTGTACCCGAAGACGCGCTGGAAGACGAAGGTCACGTAGCTCATGAGGTTGACTGGGTCGTCCCACACCACGGTGAGCCACGGCTTGTCGACCCCTCCGTCGAGCTCGGTGTCCGTCGACTCCACCGGCACGGCGGACGGCATCGCCAGCGACGGATCCGCCTCACGGACTGCCTCGACGGGTGCGGTCACGGTGTGCATACGGCAAGGATACGTACTCCCGGCGGCTCGGCCACGCCGTAGAGTCGGGCACGTGACATCTCCCCAGGGCCCGGGAGTCCCGGGCGAACCGTCGTCGCCCCACCGGACGTCGACCGCGCTGCTCACGGACAAGTACGAGCTCACGATGATCCAGGCGGCGCTGGCCGACGGGACCGCGGACCGCCCGTGCGTGTTCGAGGTCTTCGCCCGGCGACTGCCGTCCGGTCGCCGCTACGGCGTGGTCGGGGGAACCGGCCGACTGCTCCGGCGGTTGTCGGAGTTCCGGTTCTCCGATGACGACGTCGAGGTGCTGGCCCATTCGCTGGACCGGCGCACCGTCGACTGGCTCCGTGACTTCCGCTTCACGGGGGACATCCACGGCTACCCCGAGGGGGAGCTGTTCTTCCCCGGCTCCCCCGTCCTGACCGTCCGCGGCGGGTTCGCGGAATGCGTGGTGCTCGAGACCCTGGTGCTGTCCGTCCTCAACCACGACAGTGCGATCGCCTCCGCCGCCTCCCGGATGACCTCCGCCGCCGGCGGCCGGCAGATCATCGAGATGGGGTCGCGCCGCACCCACGAGGAGGCCGCGGTGGCGGCGGCGCGCGCCTCCTACCTGACGGGGTTCTCGGCCACCTCGAACGTCGAGGCCACCCGACGCTACGGGGTGCCGTCCGCCGGCACGTCCGCACACTCGTTCACGCTGCTGCACACGGGCCCGGACGGCCCTGACGAGGCGGCGGCGTTCCGCTCGCAGGTTGCGTCCCTCGGCGTCGACACCACCCTGCTCGTGGACACCTACGACATCACCACCGGCGTGGCCACCGCCGTGGAGGTGGCGGGGCCCGAGCTCGGCGGCGTGCGGATCGATTCCGGTGACCTGGGGGTGCTCGCCCGCCAGGTCCGCGCCCAACTCGACGGTCTCGGCGCCCACGGCACGCGGATCGTCGTCTCGGGCGATCTCGACGAGTACGCGATCGCCGCCCTGCGTGCCGAACCCGTCGACGTCTACGGCGTGGGCACCCGCCTGGTCACCGGCTCCGGCGCCCCGACCGCCGGCATGGTCTACAAGCTCGTCGAGGTCGACGGGACCCCGGTGGCCAAGCGGTCCGCGCACAAGGAGTCCCTCCCGGGGGCCAAGCGGGCGGTCCGGCTCCACCGCCCCACGGGCACCGCGGTCGAGGAGGTGCTGTTCCCGTGGAGCGGCCAGGCCCCGACCGAGCCCGGCCTGGAAACCCGGGACCTGCTCCGGCCGCTGGTCCGCCGCGGCGAGGTGGCCGGCGACCTGCCCACGCTGGAGCAGTCGCGGTCCCGCCATCTCGACGCGATGGTCACCCTTCCCTGGGAGGGCCTGGCACTGAGCCAGGGCGACCCGGCGATCCGCGTGCGCGTGGTGCCGCCGACGGCCTGACCCGACCCGTCGGTGGCGGCGGGTACAGTCTCGCCCGTGACAGACTCCCTCCCCGCCGTCCCGGACCTGCTCGCCGCCGCGGTCGAGAGCCTCGGCGGGAGCGAGCGCCACGGTCAGGTCCTCATGGCGGAGGCCGTCGCCAATTCCCTCGCCACCGGCGAACACTTGGCGGTCCAGGCCGGCACCGGCACCGGCAAATCGCTCGGATACCTGGTGCCCGCACTGCGACACGCGGTGGCCACCGGCGGCACCGTCGTGGTCTCCACCGCCACCATCGCGCTGCAGAACCAGCTCGTGGACCGGGACCTGCCGCGGCTGGCCACCGCGCTGCGCCCGCAGCTCGGGGTGGTGCCGAGCCACGCGATCCTCAAGGGGCGCGGCAACTACCTGTGCCTGCACCGCCTCGGATCCGGGCCGACCGACGAGCCGGACCCGTCCGAGGTCGTCGAGGAGGAACTGTTCGACCTGCCCCTCGGCGGCGAGTCCACCTCCGCCTCGCCGCGGCGCGAGTCACCCTCCCCCGGCTCGGGGCCGAGCTCCCCCCTGGGGCGCGAGATCACCCGGCTGCACGCCTGGGCCGACGAGACCGACACCGGGGACAGGGACGACCTGCCGCGCGGCGTGTCCGACGCGGCGTGGCGTCAGGTGTCGGTGACGAGCCGTGAGTGCCTGGGCCAGCTGTGCCCGGTCGTGTCCGAGTGCTTTGCCGAGCTCGCCCGCCAGGAGGCCGCCCGCGCCGACGTGGTGGTGACCAACCACGCGCTCCTCGCGATCGACGCCATGACGGACGTCTCGGTCCTGCCGGAGCACGACGCGGTGGTGATCGACGAGGCGCACGAGTTGTCCGACCGCGTCACCGGGGTCACCACCGGGGAGCTCACCGGCGCGGCCGTCATCCAGGCCGCCCGCCGGGCCGCCAAACTCACGGACCAGCAGACCGCCGACCGGATGGTCGCCGCGGGCGAGGACCTGGCCTCCCTGCTCGAGGCCTGCCCGGAGGGCCGGTGGGACCTCCTGCCGGACGGTGCCGACGCGGCCCTGGCGTCCGTGCGGCAGACCGCGGAGAACTGCCGCAGCGCGGTGCCCGGGCCCAAGCCGGGCGAGGCCGCGGGAGACCCCCAGGGCGCCTCGGAACGGCAGAAGACCCTCGCCGCGCTGGACGAGATCGCCGACGCGGCCGACCGCATGCTCTCCTCGTATGAGCGGGCCGTCACCGACCGCCTCGAGATCGTCTGGATGACGGTCGAGGACCGCCGTGGCCGGATCCTGCGAGTCGCGCCCCTCTCGGTGGCCGGCCTCCTGCGCGCGCGGCTCTTCGCCGAGTCGACGGTGGTCCTCACCTCCGCGACACTGACCACCGGGGGAAGGTTCGACGGCCTCGCCGCAACGTGGGGCCTGCCGCCCGCCTCCTCGGCCCGGCCCGACACCGCGAGCGCGGTGGCCCTGGAACCACCGTCCGACGACGACGCGAGCAGCCTCCGCTGGACCGGCCTGGACGCGGGATCGCCCTTCGACCACCAGCGCAACGGGATCCTCTACGTGGCCGAGCACCTGCCACCACCGGGGCGCGAGGGCGCCTCCCCCGAGGCCGGGGACGAGCTCGTCGACCTGGTCACGGCCGCCGGCGGCCGCACCCTCGGGCTGTTCTCCTCGATGCGCGGGGCCAAGGCCGCCGCGGAACTGCTCCGCGAGCGGCTGGACACCCCGGTGCTGTGCCAGGGCGAGGACTCCACCGCCAACCTCGTGGGGCGCTTCGCCGAGGACGAGGAGACCACCCTCGTCGGCACCCTGTCCCTGTGGCAGGGCGTGGACGTCCCGGGGGCCTCGCTCTCGCTGGTGGTGATCGACCGCATCCCGTTCCCCCGGCCCGACGACCCGCTCCTGTCCGCCCGGCAGCGGGCCGTCGGCGCCCGCGGCGGCAACGGGTTCCTCGCCGTCGCCGGCAACCACGCCGCGTTGCTGCTCGCGCAGGGGGTCGGGCGGCTGCTGCGCCGCTCCGACGACCGGGGGGTGGTCGCGATCCTCGACTCGCGCCTCGTCACCGCCCGCTACGGCAGCTACCTGCGCGCCTCGCTGCCCCCGTTCTGGCAGACCACCGACCGCGACGTGGTGGTCGGGGCCCTCGAACGACTGCGGCAGGCCTGAGCCGTGGCCCGCTCCCGCCCCGGGCGTCTACGGTGAACCCATGCGGACATTGGGAAACATCCTCTGGCTCGTCCTCGCGGGGTGGTGGCTGGCCCTGGCCTACGTCCTCGCGGGCATCGTCGCCTGCGTCCTGATCGTCACGATCCCGTTCGGCCTCGCCTCGTTCCGCCTGGCGTCCTACGCTCTCTGGCCGTTCGGGCGGCGCAGCGTGTTCCGGGCGGACTTCGGGCCGTGGACGGTGATCGGCAACATCCTCTGGATCCTGGTGCTGGGCTGGGAACTGGCGATCGCCCACCTGGTCGCGGGTGCGCTCCTGTGCCTCACCGTGGTGGGGATCCCGTTGGGTGTGGCCTGCTGGAAGATGGTGCCGCTCGCCCTGCTGCCGCTGGGGCAACAGATCGTCCCCGTCCGGGCCGCGTCCGAGGACCCGTTCGTCACCGCGCCGGGTCGACCGCGATCACGGTGACCGACCCGGGCGCCACCTCGGTGTAGCCGGCGTCCACCACTCCCGTCACGCCGGGTCGCCCCGCCGCCAGTTCGCCGGTGAGCCGGCACCAGTGCTCGGGGGCGGCCTCCCGCACGGAGACCGGCAGCCCCTGCGCGATCCACTCGTCCAGCCGTGGCCGGGGCATCGCGGCCGCCAGCAGCATCACGCCGTGCCCCACCTGGGCCGCGGCTTTGCCCACCGACATCCCGAGTCCGCCGTCGATCCACACCACCGGCGCCGACGTCGGAGGCGGGCCGGGCTCGTCGCGCTCGAGGTCCGTCCCCCCGATCTGGAGCCGGCCGAGCCGCGGGTCGACCTCGTCGACGGGGCCGGGGACGAACGCCCCGGCGACGGCGCCGTCGACCTGCCGCGAGACACCGTCGACCTCGAGCGCCGCCCGCCACTGCGCTCCCCGTGCGCGCCGGGCGATCTTGCGCATCCGGGCGTCCATCCAGTCCGCGTAGGGCTCGTGCCAGTCGCCGCCCGGCGCGACCCGCTCGTCCAGGCAGAGGGTCGCCACCGCGCCGGCCACGGCCTCGAGCAACGGCGTGCGCGCGGGACGGTCCGCCTTGGGCAGGTGGAGCACGAGGGGCATCGCGCGCACGGTGGCGCGGTCGGAGGGGTCCTCGGCGCCCGCCGACCCGGCCGCCAGTCGCGCGTGGCACCAGTCCAGGGCGGCCCCGGTGGCGAGCGTCGCGGGCGTGGTCACTCCAGCGGGACGCGGCGGTAGGTGCCCGCGGCGGTGTCGGCCGCCTCGATCTCGTCGCGGGTGATGCCCAGTACGAACAGTACCGCGTCGAGGAACGGCTTGGACAGTGAGGTGTCCGCGACCTCCCGCAGCGCCGGCTTGGCGCAGAACGCGATGCCCAGACCGGCGGTGGTGAGCATGTCGATGTCGTTGGCGCCGTCCCCCACGGCCACGGTCTGGCTCAGCGAGACGCCCAGCTCGTCGGCGAATTCGCGCAGGTAGGCGGACTTGGCCTCCCGGTCCACCACCTCGCCGATCACCCGGCCGGTGAGAGTGCCGTCGACGATCTCGAGGGTGTTGGCACGCGCGAAGTCCAGGCCCAGCTCGTCGACGAGACCGGAGATCACCTGGATGAACCCGCCGGAGACCACGCCGCACCGGATGCCGAGCCGCCGCAGCGTCCGGATGGTCGTGCGGGCCCCCGGGGTGAGCACGATGTTCGCGGCGACCTCGTCGAGGATCGAGGCGGGCAGCCCCTCGAGCGTCGCGACCCGCTCGTGCAGCGACTGCGCGAAGTCCAGCTCGCCGCGCATCGCGCGCTCGGTCACGGCCCGGACCTCGGCCTCCTTACCGGCGTGCGCGGCGAGCATCTCGATGACCTCGCCCTGCACCAGGGTGGAGTCGACGTCAAAGACGACGAGCCGCTTGGAGCGGCGTGCCAGCCCGGCATGGTCGACGGAGACGTCCACCGCGTGCAGCTCCGACAGCGGGGCGAGCACCTCGCGGAGCCGGGCGTCGTCGACGGCATCGCGGGCGGCGGTGGACACGTGGAGCTCCAGCCCCGTCACGGGGTAGTCGGCGATCCCGCGGATGGTGTCGATGTTGGCGCCGATCGAGGCCAGGGTGCCGGAGACCGCCGAGAAGGCCGACGCGGTGACCGGGCTGCCGAGGACCACCACGGCGTGGGTGGACGGGCCGCCGGGTGCGGCGATGTCGTCGAACTGGACCTCGAGCTGCATGCCGAGCTCGGTGGTCCGGTCGGTGAGTTCCCGGACGACCGTGACCGCGCGACTGTCCGCCTCGACCCGGATCATGAGCCCCAGCGAGAGGTGGCCGTTGATGACGACCTGCTCGACGTCGACCAGGTCGACGTGGTGGGTCGCGAGGACGGACATCACGCTCGCCGTGACGCCGGGCCGGTCGGGCCCGGTGACGGTGAGGAGCGCCGGGGTGCCGGTGGTGCTCACGGGTTCTCCTGGTGGTTTGCCTGGCATGCACTGAACCCCGCCGGTACCGGTGTACCGGCGGGGTTCATCAGGCCCCGGCGCCCGCGGGTGAGTTCGGGCGCCGTACACGGGCCGGGGTCAGTCTCGCTGCGGCGACGGTCCGCGCTCGGCCTGGTCCTTGGCCGAATCGGGGCTGCCCGCCTTGGAACGTCCACCGACGTGGGCCTCGGCCCGCATCCGCTCACTCATGTGCGGGTAGTGCAGCTCGAACGCCGGGCGCTCGGAGCGGATCCGCGGCAACGTGGTGAAGTTGTGGCGCGGCGGCGGGCAGGACGTGGCCCACTCGAGCGAGTTGCCCGCGCCCCACGGGTCGTCGACGGTGACGATCTCGCCGTAGCGCCAGCTCTTGATGACGTTCCAGATGAACGGCAGCATCGCGATGCCCAGGACAAAGGAGCCGACGGTCGAGATCTGGTTGAGGACGGTGAACCCGTCCGTGTCCAGGTAGTCGGCGTAGCGGCGGGCCATGCCCTGGTTTCCCAGCCAGTGCTGCACCAGGAACGTGGTGTGGAAACCGATGAACATGAGCCAGAAGTGCCACTTCCCGAGGCCCTCGTCCAGCATGCGGCCGGTCATCTTGGGGAACCAGAAGTAGGTCCCGGCGAAGGCCGCGAACACGACCGTGCCGAACACCGTGTAGTGGAAGTGCGCCACGATGAAGTACGAGTCGTGGAGGTGGAAGTCGATCGGCGCCGAGGCCATCATGATGCCGGTCAGGCCACCGAACAGGAAGGTGACCAGGAAGCCGAGCGAGAAGAGCATCGGCACCTCGAACGTCATCTTGCCGCGCCACATGGTGCCGATCCAGTTGAAGAACTTCACGCCCGTCGGCACCGCGATGAGGAACGACATGAACGAGAAGAACGGCAGCAGGACCGAGCCGGTGGCGAACATGTGGTGCGCCCACACCGCCATGGACAGTGCGGCGATCGCCAGCGTGGCGAAGATCAGCCCGGCGTAACCGAACAGCGGCTTGCGGGAGAAGACCGGGAAGACCTCGGAGACGATGCCGAAGAACGGCAACGCGAGGACGTACACCTCAGGGTGTCCGAAGAACCAGAACAGGTGCTGCCAGAGGATCGCGCCACCGTTGGCGGGGTCGTAGATCCGGCCACCGAACTGACGGTCGTAGAACACGCCCATCGCGGCGGCGGTGAGCAGCGGGAAGATCAGCAGGATCAGCACCGAGGTCACGAGGATGTTCCACGTGAAGATCGGCATCCGGAACATCGTCATGCCCGGGGCCCGCAGACAGACGATCGTGGTGACGAAGTTGACCGCGCCGAGGATCGTGCCGACGCCGCCGATAGCCACGCCGAGGATCCACAGGTCGGCGCCGACGCCGGGTGAGTGGATCTTGTCCGCGAGTGGCATGTACATGGTCCAGCCGAACGCCGCGGCACCACCGGGGGTGAGGAAGCCCGAGACCACGATGAGGCCGCCGGCCGAGAAGAGCCAGAAACCGAAGGCGTTGAGTCGCGGGAACGCGACGTCCGGGGCGCCGATCTGCAGCGGCATGACGTAGTTGCCGAAGCCGACGACGATCGGGGTGCCGAAGAACAGCAGCATGATCGTGCCGTGCATCGTGAACATCTGGTTGAACTGCTCGTTCGACAGGAACTGCATCCCGGGCAGGAAGAGCTCCGCCCGGATGAGCAGTGCCATCAGCCCACCGATGAAGAAGAAGATGAAGCACGTGGAGATGTACATGATGCCGAGCAGCTTGTGATCGGTCGTCGTCAGCATCTTCCACACGAACGAACCCGGCCGGGCGTCACCCGTCGGCTCACCCGGTGGGTGGTCGAGATCGTGGACCGGCTTGGGGGCCACTGCGGTCATAAGGGTCCTCCTGAACGCCTCACCCGACGCCGCGGGTCGAACCACCGACCCCACGTCGAACGCATAGGAATAGTGCGTGGGCACAATCTTAACCCTCCGCTCAGCGAGCGGGCGCACCCACCCCGACGGAGGTGTCTGTGGTGGTCACGCGCGCGATCCGCGGCCCGCCGCGTGCGCGGGCAGTTGATCTCCTAGGCTCGGTAGTCATGACCGACTCCGCGCCCCCGCGCCGGCCCGGCCCCGTCCGGGGGCACTCGAGGAACACGACGCGGATCGTCGTGCCGCTCGCCGCGGGTCTCGTGCTCGCCGGCTGTGGCCCCTCCCCCGTGGACATGGTGGAGCATCCCGTGACCACGACCCCGTCCCGGATGGCGGGCGAGGAGCTGCAGCGGTCCGCCGAGCCCGAGGAGGCGTGTGCTCCCGGCCCCGTGCCGGCGCAGTTCCCGGGGGCCGGTGAGCGGGAGGTCTCCTCCGTGGGACCGGGCGACGACCGGGTCGAGGTCCCCCGGTCGCCCGAGCGCGTCCTCGCGCTCGGCGCCGCCGCCGTGGACGTGGCCTGCGCACTGGGACTGCAGGACCTCGTCGTCGGCACTTCCGGCCTGCCCCTCGACGCCGACACGTATCTGCCCCGTCCGCTCGTCGACCTCCCCGTGGTCCCGGCCTCGGACGTGGTGGCGCCGGAGGATGCCGCCGCCGCGGCGCGGGACCTCAGCCCTGACGTCATCGTGCTCGCCGCGGCCGAGGACCGGGATCCGTCGGTGGTCCGCGCCCTGTCGGAGGTGGCCCCGACCGTGGTCTACGACTCCGACGTCCCGGACTGGGCCGACGCCACCGAGGCGATCTCCGACGCCTATGGCCGGCCCCGTGCCGGCGGCGACCTCCTGCTGGACGTGATCGACCGGGCCCGGGCCACCGATGCCGCGACCACGCCCCGCGACACCCAGGTCTCGCTGCTCTCCGTGACCGGCGAGGGGCAGGACGGTGTGGTGGTCCAGCGGCCCGACACGCTCGGTTCGCTGATGCTCGAGGCCGTGAACGCCCGGCGGCCCCCGGCCCAGCGCACCCGTGACGGTGAGCGGGTCCCGCCCGCACCGGAATCGCCGGCGCGCGGCGACGAGCTCGACGGTGATGTGATCTTCGCCGTGGTCGGGGGCGGCCCTCGATCGGAGGAGCGAGCCCGCGAGGCCTTCGGCACCGACCGGTGGCAGGACCTCGACGCGGTGCGGGCACGCCGGAACTTCGTGGTGGACCGCGCCGTCTGGGAGGGCGCCGGCCCCGTCGCGGCGCGGGCCGTGCTCGAGGACATCACCGAGTCGATCAACGGCATCGCCCCCGACGGCTAGTCGACGACACCGCCCCCGACGGCAGGTCGACGACACCGCCCCCGGCGGATCGGGATCCGCCGGGGGCGGCGTGTGGTGCGGCAGGTGCCGCGGTCGGGTCTAGAACTCCCAGTCCTCGTCCTCGGTGGCCTCGGCCTTGCCCATGACGTACGAGCTACCGGAGCCGGAGAAGAAGTCGTGGTTCTCGTCGGCGTTGGGGCTCAGCGCCGAGAGGATGGCCGGGTCGACGTCGGTCTCGTCCTTGGGGAACATCCCCTCGTAGCCGAGGTTCATCAGGCTCTTGTTGGCGTTGTACTTCAAGAACTTCTTGACGTCCTCCGTCCACCCCACCGGGTCGTAGAGGTCCTCGCTGTAGTCCTCTTCGTTGTCGTACAAATCGAGGAGCAGGCTGATCGTGTAGTCCTTGAGCTCGTCCTTCTCGGCCTGCGTCACGTGTTCGAGCGCGCGCTGGTACTTGTAGCCGATGTAGTAGCCGTGCACGGCCTCGTCCCGGATGATGAGCCGGATGACGTCGGCGGTGTTGGTGAGCTTGGCCCGGGAGGACCAGCGCATGGGCAGGTAGAAGCCCGAGTAGAACATGAACGACTCGAGCATCACCGAGGCGATCTTGCGCTTGAGCGGATCGTCGCCCGCGTAGTAGCCGAGGACGACCTTGGCCTTCTTCTGGAGGTAGGGGTTCTCCTCGGCCCAGCGGAACGCCTCGTCCACCTGCGGGGTGGAGCACAGCGTGGAGAAGATCGTGGAGTAGCTCTTGGCGTGCACCGACTCCATGAAGGCGATGTTGGTGAGCACCGCCTCCTCGTGCGGGGTCGAGGCGTCGGGGAGCATGCTCACGGCGCCGACGGTGCCCTGGAGGGTGTCCAGGAGCGTGAGCCCGGTGAAGACGCGGGTGGTCATCGTCTGCTCGTACTCCGTGAGGGTCTCCCACGACGGGATGTCGTTGGAGACGGGGACCTTCTCCGGCAGCCAGAAGTTGCTGGTGAGCCGCCCCCAGACCTGATCGTCGATCTCGTCGGGGATGCGGTTCCAGTTGATCGCCGACACACGGTCGACGAGCCTGGGCTGGACCCCGGTGGCGGGGCTGTGGGATCCCGGAGCGTGGAGCTCGGCGGTCATCGGATCTCCTCCTGGTGGCGGGTGAGGGTTGGGGCGGCGGGGCTCAGAGCATGCACGAGACGCAGCCCTCGACCTCGGTGCCCTCGAGCGCGAGCTGACGCACGCGGATGTAGTACAGGGTCTTGATCCCCTTGCGCCACGCGTAGATCTGCGCACGGTTGACCTCGCGTGTGGTGGCCGTGTCCTTGAAGAACAGGGTCAACGACAGCCCCTGGTCCACGTGCTGGGTGGCCGCCGCGTACGTGTCGATGATCTTCTCGTAGCCGATCTCGTACGCGTCCTGGTAGTAGTCCAGGTTGTCGTTGGTCAGGTAGGGCGCCGGGTAGTAGACGCGCCCGATCTTGCCCTCCTTGCGGATCTCGATCTTCGAGGCCACCGGGTGGATCGACGAGGTCGAGTTGTTGATGTAGCTGATCGAGCCCGTGGGCGGGACGGCCTGCAGGTTCTGGTTGTAGATGCCGTACTTCTGCACGTCGGCCTTGAGTGCGAGCCAGTCGTCCTGCGTGGGGACGGCGACCTCGGCATCGGAGAACAGTTCACGCACCCGCTCGGTGGCCGGCTCCCACGCCCGGTCGGTGTACTTGTCGAAGAACTCGCCGGAGGCGTAGGTGGACTCCGGGAAGCCCGAGAACCAGGAGCCCCGCTCGCGCGCGATCGCGTTGGACGCGCGCAGCGCGTGGTACAGCACCGTGTAGAAGTAGATGTTGGTGAAGTCCACGCCCTCCTCGGACCCGTAGTAGACGCGCTCCCGGGCGAGGTAGCCGTGGAGGTTCATCTGGCCCAGGCCGATCGCGTGCGACTCGGAGTTGCCGCGCTCGATCGACGGCACCGAGTCGATGTGCGTCTGGTCCGACACCGCGGTCAGGCCGCGGATCGCGGTCTCGATGGTCTGCCCGAAGTCCGGCGAGTCCATGGCTTTGGCGATGTTGAGGGAGCCGAGGTTGCAGGAGATGTCCTTACCCACATGGGAGTAGGTGAGGTCATCGTTGTACGTCGACGGTGTGGAGACCTGGAGGATCTCCGAGCACAGGTTGGAGTGCGTGATCTTGCCGGCCACCGGGTTGGCCCGGTTCACCGTGTCCTCGTACATGATGTACGGGTACCCGGACTCGAACTGCAGCTCGGCGACGGTCTGGAAGAAGTGCCGGGCGTTGACCTTGGTCTTGGTGATCCGGCTGTCCTCGACCATCTCGTGGTAGTGCGTCGAGACGTCCACGTCCGCGAACGGCTTGCCGTAGATCCGCTCGACGTCGTACGGCGAGAACAGGTACATGTCGTCGTTACGCTTGGCCAGCTCGAACGTGATGTCCGGGATCACGACGCCCAGCGAGAGGGTCTTGATGCGGATCTTCTCGTCCGCGTTCTCCCGCTTGGTGTCGAGGAACTTGAAGATGTCCGGATGGTGGGCGTGCAGGTACACCGCGCCGGCGCCCTGGCGTGCGCCGAGCTGGTTGGCGTAGGAGAACGAGTCCTCCAGCAGCTTCATCACGGGGATGACACCCGAGGACTGGTTCTCGATGTGCTTGATGGGCGCGCCGTGCTCGCGGAGGTTGGACAGCAGCAGCGCCACGCCGCCCCCGCGCTTGGACAGCTGCAAGGCGGAGTTGATGTTGCGGCCGATGGACTCCATGTTGTCCTCGATGCGCAGCAGGAAGCAGGAGACGGGTTCGCCGCGCTGCTTCTTGCCCGAGTTGAGGAACGTCGGCGTGGCGGGCTGGAAGCGGCCGTCGATGACCTCGTCGACGAGCTGCCGGGCCAGGACCTCGTCGCCGGCGGCGAGGGTCAGCGCCACCATGGTGACGCGGTCCTCGTAGCGCTCGAGGTAGCGCTTGCCGTCGAACGTCTTGAGCGTGTACGAGGTGTAGTACTTGAACGCACCGAGGAACGTGGGGAAGCGGAACTTCTTGCGGTAGGCGTGGTCGAACAGCTCCAGCACGAAGTTCCGGGAGTACTGCTCGAGCACCTCGGACTCGTAGTAGCCGTTCTCGACCAGGTAGTCCAGCTTCTCGTCCAGGTTGTGGAAGAAGACGGTGTTCTGGTTGACATGCTGGAGGAAGTACTCGCGGGCGGCCTCACGGTCCTTGTCGAACTGGATGTTCCCGTCCGCGTCGTACAGGTTGAGCATGGCGTTGAGCGCGTGGTAGTCGAGGCGCTGGCCCTCGCCCGCCCCGCTCGTGTCGGTGCTGTCGGGGGTCATGGTTGGTGCTGCCAAAACTCTTCCAATCCCTCTCGGACGCGGATGACGTCCTCGTGTGTGCCCATCAGCTCGAACCGGTAGAGGTACGGGACCTCCAGCTTCCGCGCGATCAGGTCGCCCGAGACCGCGAAGTTCGTGCCGAAGTTGGTGTTACCGGCGGCGATGACGCCCCGGCAGAGGCTTCTGTTGTGCGCGTTGTTGAGGAACGCGACGACCTGTTTGGGGACCGAGGCCCCGGACTTCCCCGTGACCTCGACGGCTCCCCCGTAGGTCGGGACGATCAGAACATACGGGTCCGACACGACCGGCCAGGGTTCGGTCCTGCGCGTGGGGATGCGCAGGGCGGGGACGCCGAGCCGGTCGACGAACCGCTTGGTGTTCTCGGAGACGTTGGAGAAGTAGACGATCCTCACCGGCTGTTGCGCCGACGGAGCCGCCATGACTGTCCCTCCTCAGAACTCACATCGACGGTGGGACCAGACGTGTTCTCTACGCTACCGCCCGGGCGAGTGCCTTGATCCGGTCCGGACGGAAGCCCGACCAGTGATCGGAACCGTTCACCACGACCGGCGCCTGGAGGTGCCCCAGCGCCATGACGTACTCCCGGGCCTCGTCGTCGACCGAGATGTCGACGACCTCGTACTCGATGCCCTGCTTCTCGAGCGCCTTGTAGGTGGCGTTGCACTGGACGCAGGCGGGCTTGGTGAAGACGGTGACCATGAGTCTGTCGGACCTCTTTCGGCACGGGCGCCGGGGCGGCGCTGCGGGGATGTCTTCTCGGGCGGTCATCGGCGCCGGCGCGGGGGCCGGCCTGTGGATAACCGCGGTGTCTGTCCGGGGCGACGACCCGAATCCCACACGTGGCATTCATCTGGGCCGCAACACCTCTAGACACTACCCCTTGTGCCGGGGTCGTCAATCGACCACAACATTTTGGTCTTACACGGGTGGTATTCCCAGGTCGCGATCCCGCCTTGTGGACGCCCCTCCCCTGTTTCGGGACCCCCGTCGTCGATTCGGCGGGTGGACGCCGTCCGCCGGGGGCGCGGCCGTCCGTCCGCCGCCCGGGAGCGCCCGATCACCGCTCCACAGCCCGTCCCCAGCTCCCCCACAACGTGTCCCCAGCCCGGTCCACAGGCACCCCCGGAACGACGACGAGGGCCCGCCGCCGGCGAACCGGTGACGGGCCCTCGTGGGTGCACGGACGCGGTCCGTGCCGGGGTGGCTCAGCCCTGGCGGGCCTTGAACCGGGGATCCTTCTTGTTGATCACGAAGACCTTGCCGTGGCGACGGACAACCTGGGCGCCCGGCTTGTTCTTCAGCGACCGAAGGGACTTGCGGACCTTCATCTGGCGCTCCTTAGCCTCTGGGCGGCACGCGGGCCGCCGACGTGAAACGGGGATCACTGTGCGACACGGACGGCCGTTCAAGGTCGACTACACGGCACACAACTGGTCCATCGTAACGGACGGGCCCACCGGAACTCCATTCGCGGGCGGGCGGCAGCCACGTCGCGGCGTCGGCGCCCGTCGTCCCTAGGCTGGGTACATGGACGCCTCCCCCACCTCAGACGACCTCAGGGCCGACATCATCGCCACGCTCGGGGTCCGGCCGACCATCGACCCGGCGGAGGAGATCGCGCACCGGGTCACCTTCCTCGTGGACTACCTGCGGTCGACACCGGCGTCAGGGTTCGTGTTGGGGATCAGCGGTGGTCAGGATTCCACGCTGGCCGGGCGCCTCTGCCAGCTCGCCGCGGAGCGACTCAGGCAGGAGGGGGCGCCCCGGGCGCGGTTCGTGGCCATGCGCCTGCCCTACGGCGTGCAGGCCGACGAGGACGACGCCCGGACCGCCCTGGACTTCATCCGGCCCGACGAGTGCGTCACGGTGGACGTCCGCGCGGCCGCCGACGCCTCGGCGGAGGCGGCCGCAGCGGCAATGGCGGAACTGCCCGGCCACGAGGGGCCGCTCCGGGACTTCGTCCGCGGCAACGTCAAGGCGCGGGAGCGGATGGTGGCGCAGTACGCGATCGCCGGGCAGCTGGGACACCTCGTCGTCGGGACCGACCATGCCGCCGAGGCCGTCACCGGCTTCTACACCAAGTACGGGGACGGGGGCGTCGACGTGACGCCGCTGGCCGGCCTGACCAAGCGGCAGGGCGCCGCGCTGCTGCGGCATCTCGGCGCCCCGGAGTCCACGTGGGTCAAGGTCCCCACCGCCGACCTCGAGGACGACCGCCCGGGGATCCCCGACGAGGTGGCCCTGGGCGTGACCTATGCGCAGATCGACGACTACCTGGAAGGCCGCGACGGCGTGCCGTCCGAGGCGGCGTCCCGGATCGAGCGGCTCTTCCTCGGTTCGCGCCACAAGCGGGCGATGCCGGCCGCCCCGCAGGACCGGTGGTGGCGCCTCAGCTGAGCAGGCCCCACACGGCGTCCAGCGCCTCCGTCGCGCCCTCGACGTCGAAGCCCTGGTTGGTGAACACCGCGGCGGCCCGGCCGGTGTCCCGGTCCGCGTAGCCGATCGTGCCCAGCCCCCCGGCCCATCCCACGGCGCCGTCGGGGCGGGTCTCCACCTGGAAGCCGTAGCCGCTCCCGGGCTCGACGATCCCGGAGGCGGCCGCGCGCTGCGCCGCGGTGAGCTGATCGGTGCACATCTGCGCCGCGGTCTCCGGGGCGAGGACCGGCGCACCCGCGACGAGGGCTTCGAGGGCGAGGAGGTAGTCCGCGACGGTGGCGGCCAGGCCGCACGCGAGCGAGGCGAACGCGGGCGGCTCCCCGAACCGGCCCGCGGTGTCGAGCGCCCGCAGTCCCCCGGACGGGTCCGCCCCGTACGAGGCGACCAGGCGGCCCGGGGCGGCCGTGAAGCCGGTGTCCCGCGTCCCGAGCGGGCCGGTGACGTGTTCGGCCACGAGGTCGGGGACGGCGCTGCCGGTCGCCCGCGCCAGCAGGACGCCCAGCACGTCGCTGCTGTTGTGGTAGTTCCAACCCTGCCCGGGCTGGCCGGCCAGCGGGAGAGCGCCGAGGCGTCGCAGGTACTCGTCCGGCGGCATCGGGGGCGCGTACGGCCCGGGGGCCACCTGCTGCGCGGCCATCGCCCCGGCGAGCGGGGTGCCCTCCCCCGCCCAACCGAATCCCGCGGTCATGGTGAGCAGGTGGCGCAGCGTGATCGCCCGCTCGGCGGGGACCGTCTCCTCGAGTGGGCCGTCCGGCCGGGCGAGCACCCGCGGGTCCGCCAACTCCGGCAGGTGCTCGCCGACAGGATCGTCGAGGCCGAGGAGTCCGAGCTCCACGAGTCGCATCGCGAGGAGCCCGCCGACCGGTTTGGTGTTGGAGGACAACGGGAAGACCGCGTCCTCGGACATCGGCGGCCCGTCGACAGCGGACGTACCGCCGGCCGCGACCCATGACCGACCGGCCTCGCGCACCCCGGCGACGAAGCCGACCAGTTTCCCGGCACCCACGAGGCGCTGCAGTTCCGCTTCGGCCCTGTCGATCGGAGTCATGGGACGAGAGTACGAGCGCGCGGTCGACGCGGGGCCCATACGCGCAGGAAAAACCCCTCCGACCCTGGAGTCGGAGGGGTTCGTTGATTTGTGGAGCTAAGGGGACTCGAACCCCTGACCCCCACACTGCCAGTGTGGTGCGCTACCAGCTGCGCCATAGCCCCGTATTCACTTGCTGTGCCCGCCCACTTCTCGGCGACCGGCTCGACCCAAGTTACACCACGGCGGTTCGGCCTTCCAAATCGACTCCGGCCCCACCGTGGCGAGGTGGGGCCGGGTCGGCGACGGGCAGGTCAGCCGATGATATTGGTCAGCCAGGCCGGATCCTGGATGTCGACGAGCTCACCCTCGTGGGCCACGGACGGGGTCGAGACCCGGTCGGTGATGTCGCGGATGCTCTGCTGCGCGTTGTCGGCGCTGTCCGAGGCCTTGTCGATCCCGCCGTTGGTCTCGACGTTGCTGATGCACTCCACCGTGTCGTCGTCGGCGCCGGCGGATTCGGCCGTCGAGGCCAGCTCACTCGCCGTGAGGTCGCCCCCGCCCTCGGCCGGCTGCTGGGCGAAGAAGGCGTTCTTGACGTCGAAGAAGGTGCTCAGGTCGCTCTTGGCGGCCACGCACTGGACGGCGGCCAGGGCGCGCGTGGAGTATTCGCCCGATCCGGACTGGCCGTCGAGGAAGTTGAGGGTGTGGAACTCGACCCGGAGGTCACCGCCCTCGACGGCGGTGGCGATGGGCTCGCCGTACTGCGCCTCGAAGGAGCCGCACGCCGGGCACATGTAGTCCTCCCAGATCTGGACGACCGGGGCGTCGGCCTCGCCCACCGCGACGACGCCCTCGTCGGAGATCTCGATCTGCGGGTCCGCGGTCTCGCCGAACGTGATCGGGTTCGCCTCGCCGCCCTTCTGCGCAAAGTAGACCACGCCACCGAGCACGAGCACGGCGATCGCGATCAGCGCGAGGACCGTGACGAGCATGCCGTTGTTGGACTTGGTCTTGAGCACCTTGGTGCTCTTGCTGCCGGCGGATTTGGCGTTCACGTGCGGGAGGCCTCTCTTCGCGGGTGTACCGGCGACCTTCGTCGGCGCGCGGCGTCTCACGGCGAGGGTACCGAAGACGGCGACCACCGCTAACAAATGCACCGCGCCCCCGGTCGGCGGTCGACCGGGGGCGCGGCCCGATTGTGGAGCTGCCGGGAATTGAACCCGGGTCCTCCGCAGCATCGGCAGGGCTTCTCCGTGCGCAGTCCGCGTTGGCCTCTACTCGGATCTCGCCCTCATGCGGACATGTCGGCGATGACGATCCTAGTCACTGTGTGATGTCCCGACCCACCCCGTGACCGGGTGAGCCGGTGAGCCCTCTAGATGATGCCGGGGTCCGGAGCGAGGGCGACTCCGGGCCGACAGACTACGGGCTCGCTATCAGGCAGCGAGGGCGTAGTCGCGCTGATCAGTATCGGCGCGTAATTGGTTGCCACGACGCTTTCGGTGGTCTCTGGCCTGCACCGGCACGCTTCCCCTGCGTCAGCTCACGTAGTCGAAACCACATCAGCCCCTCGCAGGTCCCGACGTCGAAATCCGTCGGACTGCCCAGTGTAACACCCCGTGCCGGCAGAACATTCCCGGAGCGCTCCGGCCCGGCCCGGCCTCGGTTCGGGACCGAGCCGGCCCATGAACAACCTGATAGTTCCCTGTTACGATGACTCAGTTGTCACATGCGACACACAAGGAGGCGATGTGGCCGCCATATCGATCAGAGACTTGTACCAGATATTCGGCCGCAACCCCTCCCGCGGGGTTCGCGAGCTCAAGGCCGGGAAAACCCGGGCGGAGCTGCGCGAAGACGGCCTGACGGCGGCGGTGATCAATGCGTCGCTCGAGATCCGGCCCGGCGAGCTCTTCGTGGTCATGGGACTGTCCGGATCAGGAAAATCCACATTGATCCGCACCGTCAACGGACTGCTCAAGGGCACCGCCGGAGAAATCCGTATCGGTGACGAGTCGATCACCGACATGTCCGAGGCACAACTGCGCGAGGTCCGTCGGAAGAAGATCTCCATGGTCTTCCAGAACTTCGCCCTGCTCCCCCACCGCACCGTCGGCGACAACGCCGCGTACGCACTCAAGATCCAGGGGGTGCCCGCGCAGGAGCGTCGTGAGCGCGCCGAGGAGGCGCTCGGCATGGTCGGACTCGACGGGTGGGGCGACTCCTACCCGCACGAGCTGTCCGGCGGCATGCAGCAACGCGTGGGCCTCGCCCGCGCCCTGGCCGCGGGCACGGACATCATGCTCATGGACGAGGCGTTCTCCGCGCTCGACCCCCTGATCCGCCGCGACATGCAAGACCAGCTGGTCGAACTGCAGTCCCAGCTGCAGAAGACCATCCTGTTCATCACCCACGACCTCAACGAGGCCATGCGCCTGGGCGACCGGATCGCGATCATGCGCGACGGGGAGATCGTCCAGATCGGCACCGCCGAGGAGATCCTCAACGACCCGGCGAACGACTACGTCTCGCAGTTCGTGCAGGACGTCGACCGCACCCGCGTGTTGACCGCCGCCACGATCATGGAGAGGCCGCCGTCGGTCCTCGGCTCCGAGCAGGGACCGAAGGCCGCGCACAAGCTCCTGCGCGAGAGCCAGAACTCGTGGCTCGTCGTCGTCAACCGCGACCGCACCCCCGCCGGCGTCCTCTGGGAGGACGACGTCGCCGACGCGGTGCGCGCGGGCAGGTCCGATCTGCCGTACTCGACGACGCACCCCCTCCCGGTGGTCCGGGAGGACATCCTCATCTCCGAACTCTTCACCGAATCGGCCGAGAACCCCACGCCGGTCATCGTGGTGGGCGACGACGGCCGGATCGCCGGCGTGATCCCCCGCGTGACCCTGCTGGCTGCGGCCGGTTCGGGACAGGACAGTGCGCCGCTGGACACGGTCACGAACGGCTCCGCCGCGGCCTCCACCACGACCACGGGAGGGACCCTGTGATGAACGGCGCAGACATCCCGCGGATCCCTCTCGGCACCTGGGCCGAGGACGGGATCGACTGGCTGACAGACAACGTCTCCTGGCTGTTCGACGCCTTCAGCGCGATCATGAGCTTCCTGGTCACCAACCTGGAGACCGGGTTGACCAGCATCCCGACCTACGTCGCGGTCGCGCTCTTCGGCCTGATCGGATGGTTCTTCCGCTCGTGGCGCCTGGCGCTCGGCACGATCCTCGCCTTCCTCCTGGTGGTCTCGATGGAGCAGTGGACCCAGCTGCTCCAGACGATGGCCCTGGTCCTGGTGGCGACGCTGGTGGCCGTGGTGATCGCCGTCCCGCTGGGGATCTGGGCCGCGAAGTCCTCCACCGTGAGCGCCATCGTCCGCCCGATCATGGACTTCATGCAGACCATGCCGGCGTTCGTCTACCTGATCCCGGCGGTGACGTTCTTCTCGATCGGTGTGGTGCCCGGACTGTTCTCCACCATCATCTTCGCGCTGCCCCCGGGCGTGCGACTGACGGAACTCGGCATCCGGCAGGTCGACTCGGAGACGGTGGAGGCCGGAGAGGCGTTCGGCGCGAGCGACTGGCAGATCCTCCGCGGCATCCAGCTGCCGCTCGCGGTCCCGTCGATCATGGCGGGAGTCAACCAGGTGATCATGCTCTCGCTGTCCATGGCGGTCATCGCCGGCATGGTCGGCGCTCCCGGGCTCGGCCAGGAGGTCGTCTCGGCGATCTCGACCCTCGATCTCGCCCAGGGCGTCGAGGCGGGTCTCGCGGTGGTCTTCCTCGCGGTCTTCCTTGACAGGATGACGGCCGCCCTCGGGAACTCCTCGCAGTACCAGGGCTCCCTCTGGGCCAAGCTTCGTGGCCGTCGACGCAAGCCGTCGACACAGACGTCGGCCGCCACCACCGGGATGCCGGTGTCCAACGTGGCCACGTAGAACACACAACCGAAAGGATCAGTCATGTCACTGATGAGAAAGTCTGCGGCACTGTTCTCCGCGGGCGTCCTCGCGCTGGGCCTCGTGGCCTGTTCCGAGGACGGAGGCGACGGCGGCTCCGCCGGCGACACCATCCGGATGGGCTACCTGCCCTCCTGGAGTGACGGCCTGTCCATGGCCCACCTCATGGAGAACCAGCTCAACGAGATGGGCTACGAGGTCGAGCACGTCGCGCTCAGCGACGCCGCCGTCGTGTACCAGGGCCTGGCCAACGGCGATATCGACATCTACCCCTCGGCCTGGCCCGAGGAGACCCACATCGAGTACGCCGAGCGCTACGAGGACGACTACGAGTCGCTCGGTGCCTGGTACGACAGCGCCGACCTCAACCTGTCGGTGCCCGAGTACATGGACGACATCAACTCGGTCTCCGACCTCCAGGGCCAGGCCGACCGTTTCGACGGCACGATCATCGGCATCGAGCCGGGGGCCGGCCTGACCCGCGCCACCCAGGAGGACGTCATGCCGGGCTACGGGCTCGACGACTACGAGCTCACCACGTCGTCCACCACGGCGATGCTCGCCGAGCTGGACACGGCGATCCAGAACGAGAACGACATCGTGGTCACCCTCTGGACACCGTTCTGGGCCAACAACTCCTTCCCGGTGAAGGCGCTCGAGGATCCCGAGGGCCTCTTCCCCGAGCCGGAGAGCCTCCACATCCTGGCCAGCGAGGGCTTCTCCGAGGACTACCCGGACATCGCCGAGTTCGCGGGCGACGTCAAGATCAGCGACGAGAAGTACAGCGAGCTCGAGGACATGGTCGTCAACGAGTACGGCGAGGGCCGCGAGGCCGAGGCCATCCAGGCCTGGCTGGACGAGAACCCGGACCTGCTCCCGGCACTCCCGGAGACCGCCGGCGAGTGACCCACCCGGCACCCGCCCGGTGAGATGAGTCCGCCCCGCTGCCGCACGATGCGGCCGCGGGGCGGACTCGTCTCCAGACCCAGGATCAGGCGCGCATGCCCTTGATCTTGCGGCCCAGCTCGGCGACCGCCTCACGCTCTGCGGTCCGGCGGGCCAGATCCTGGCGCTTGTCGTGGGCCTGCTTACCGCGCGCCACCGCGAGCTCGACCTTGACCCGGCCGCCGACGAAGTACAGGGACAGCGGCACGAGCGTGATGTTGCCGTCGCGCACCTTGCCCATCAGCGAGTCGATCTCCCGTCGGTGGAGCAGGAGCTTCCGGGCCCGCTTGGGCACATGGTTGGTCCAGCTGCCGTGCGAGTACTCGGGGATGTGGAGGCCTCGCAACCACACCTCGCCCTGGTCCACCGTCGCGAACGCGTCGACGAGCGACGCCTTGCCCTCGCGCATGCTCTTGATCTCGGTCCCGACGAGCGCGATGCCGGCCTCGAGGGTGTCGAGGATCTGGAAATCGTGCCGGGCCTTGCGATTGCTCGCCACCACGCTGCCGTCGGTACCGAGAGACGACGCGCCCTTCTTTTTCTTCTTGGCCACGCCGGCTCACCTCCTCGTCTCCGACCGTCGGGCAGACCCCCGAGTCTAGTGGAGGGCCCACGGGCGCGACGAGCCGGATCAGTGCCGGACCGTCACCCGCAGGGTCACCCACGCCGTCAGCGCCGAGACGACGGCACCGGCCAGGATCAGCACCGGGCCGAGCAGGAGGATGTCGCCGGTGGAGATCCGCTCGACCAGGTTGGCACGGTAGGCCTCCGCCAGCATGCGGTCGAGGAAGACGCCGTTGGCCGCCACGAGGCCCCCCACTGCCAGGACCGCCCCGACGACGGCGGCGATCACGGCCTCCAGCACGAACGGCAACTCGGTGTACCAGCGACTCGCGCCGACCAGCCGCATGATCCCCAGGGCGGTGCGTCTGGTGAACGCCGCGATCCGGGTCATGTTGGCGATGAGCAGGACGGTGGCCAGCAGCTGGACCACCGCGACCGCGAACGCCGCGTTGCGGATGCCGTCCAACACGGAGAACACCCGCTCAACCAGCTCTCCCTGGCCCTGGACGATCTCGATCCCCTCGACGGTGCCCAGCTGCGTGGACACCGCCTCGGCCCCGGTGGGATCGTCCAGGGTGAGCGTGAACCGGGACCCGAGGGCGTCCGGCGACGTGGACTCGACCAGCACCGGGTCCGTGGACGAGAAGAGATCGACGAACTCGGAATAGGTCTCCTCCGGGTCCTTGTACTCGACCGAGGCGACCCCGGCGGTCGATTCGAGTTGCGCACGGATCTGGCCGCACTCCGCCGTGCAGTCGGGGTCCTCGCGCGAGATCGACCGGTCGACGTACACGCGGAACTCGTTGAGGTAGTCGTATTTGTCCTGGCTCGCCGACGCCGTCATCACCACGAGCAGGCCGGCGCCGAGCATGGCCAGCGCCACTGCGGTGGTGATGATCATCGCCAGCGTCATGGACAGGTTGCGGCGCAGCCCCTGCCAGACCTCGGACGCGATGAACCGCGCGGCCGTCACCGGTCCACCCCGTACGTGCCGCGGGCGTCATCGCGAACCACCTCGCCGTCCACGAGCTCCACCACCCGGCGCCGGGACCGGTCGACGATGTGCCGGTCGTGGGTGGCCATGAGGACGGTGGTGCCGGTGCGGTTGATCCGGTCGAGCAGGAGCATGATGCCCTCGCTGGTCTCGGGGTCGAGGTTTCCGGTGGGCTCGTCCGCGAGGAGGAGCCTGGGTCGGTTGACGAAGGCCCGGGCGATGGCCACACGCTGTTGTTCACCGCCGGACAACTCGTGCGGCCGTCGATCGGCCTTGCCACCCAGGCCGACCATGTCGAGGGTCTCGGGAACCACCTTGTCGACAGTCGCTCTGGGCCGGCCGATCACCTGCAGCGCGAACGCCACGTTCTCCGCGACCGTCTTGCCCGTGAGCAGCCGGAAGTCCTGGAAGACGCACCCGAGCGTCCGTCGCAGCGTCGGCACGGCCGAGGTCTTCATCCGCGTCAGGTCGTGCCCGGCCACACGGAGCGAGCCGGAGTCCACCTTCTCCTCCCGGAGCAGCAGCCGCAGAAAGGTCGACTTGCCGGACCCGGAGGCGCCGATGAGGAACGCGAACTCTCCGTCAGCGATCTCCACGCTGACGTCCGACAGGGCGGGTCGCGGCACGGAGGCGTACGCCTTGGTCACATGCGAAGCACTGATCACACCAGTAGCGTAGCGCCCCGTGCGTCACTGCGTGGGGCGCGCGGTCACGACGTGGGCGACGCGCCGCCGTCGACGACCCCACCGCCCTGCTGGCCGTCGGGTGCGCCGCCGTCCGCAGGTGTCTGCGGGGTGGGCGCCGTGGTCTCCGGGACCGCGGTCGAGGCCCCCGTGGGCGCCCGGTCCGGTGTGGACGGGACCTGCGCCTCGTCATCGTCGTCGTCAAGCTGGGACGTCGGCACCTCCGTCGTCACGGTGCCCTCGGTCGGGGACGTCGGTTCCGTCGACTCCGACGGCTGGTCGTCCTCGCTCGTCGTGGCACCCGACGGGGTGGGGGTCGCGGGCTCGGTGGGCTCGGCGGGGCCCGCCCGTCCGATATTGAGTACCGGGTCCTCGCGGACCAGGAGGTACAGCCCTCCCGCCAGGAGGAACACGGCCAACAGGATCGCGGTGGTCCGCGACATGCGGAAGAACTCCCCGGCCAGCGACAACAGCGCGGGCTTCGACCGCCTCGAGGGGGCGTCCGGCTCCGGGGACCCCCCGAGACCCAACGGGTCCGTCTCGTCCGCCATCTACGCCTCCCCCTCTCCGGCGTGGGGCCGGATCATCCCGGCGCGGATCGCCGCGAGAGCCTCGGGTTCCAGGACGATCCCCTCCTCGCGGAACCGGCGCAGGATGATCGCCCGCATGCGGCGGCCGACCACCCACTGCATCCCCGGTTTGGTGCGGGCCAGGAGCCGCACGACGGTCTGCTCGAGCCGGATGGACTGCACGCCCATCACGGTGGGCTCGTCCAGGACGTAGACACCCACCTGCTCGTCGTCCACGATCGTCCGGCAGACCTCCGCGAACACCTCGTTCGCGCGGTCCATGTCCGCGTTGTTGGGCACCGGGACGTCGATGATCGCGCGGGCCCAGTCCTGGGACTGGTTGATGCTGGTGACGATCTGCCCGTTGGGCACCATCACCGCCTCACCATCGAGCGTGCGCAGTTTGGTGATCCGCAGGGTGACGTCCTCGACCGTGCCCGCCGACACCCCCGTGGCAGTGGTCAACTCCACGATGTCGCCGTAGCCGTACTGACGCTCGGCCAACACGAAGAACCCGGCGAGGAAGTCCTGGACGATCTTCTGGGCACCGAAGCCGAGCGCCGCGCCCAGCACCGTCGCGGGCGCCACGAGCGCGACCAGGTTGACGCCGAATCTCAGCAGGATCTGGATGGCGATGAGAATGTAGACGATCCCCACCACCACGTACGAGATGACCTGGATGAGTGAGTGGAGGTGCTTGGCCTCCTCCGACCAGAACTCGTCGTCGCCGTGGCTGGCGTCGATGCGGCCCGTCCACATCCGCGCGATCTTGCCGATCACCCGGGTCATGAGGGCGGCACCGAGGACCAGGAGGACGACCTCCAGCCCCTGGTTGCTCAACCAGGTCAGGATGCCGTCGAAGTTCCCGTGGAACGTCACGCGGACTCAGTGCTCTCCTTCATGCGCCAGCGGATGCCGGCCTCGATGAACCCGTCGATGTCACCGTCCAGCACCGAGGACGGGCTGCTGACCTCGAACTCGGTCCGCAGGTCCTTGACCATCTGGTACGGGTGCAAGACGTACGACCGCATCTGGTTGCCCCAGGAGGCGTGACCGCCGGAGCCGAGCGCGTCCAGGGTGGCCCGCTCCTCCTGGCGCTTGCGCTCGAGCAGCTTGGCCTGGAGCACCTTCATGGCCGCGACCTTGTTCTGCAGCTGGGACTTCTCGTTCTGACAGGTCACCACGATCCCCGTGGGGATGTGCGTGAGCCGCACCGCCGAGTCGGTGGTGTTGACGGACTGTCCGCCGGGGCCGGAGGAACGGTAGACGTCCACGCGCACGTCGTTCTCCGGGACCTCGATCGAGTCCGTGGTCTCGACCACGGGGAGCACCTCGACCTCGGCGAACGAGGTCTGCCGCCGGCCCTGGTTGTCGAACGGGCTGAGGCGGACCAGCCGGTGCGTGCCCTGCTCGACGGACAGGGTGCCGTACATGTACGGGTCGTGCACCACGAACGTGGCCGACTTGATGCCGGCCTCCTCCGCGTACGAGGTGTCGTAGACCTCGACCTTGTGGCCGGACTTCTCTGCCCACCGGATGTACATCCGCATGAGCATCTCGGCGAAGTCCGCCGCGTCCACGCCCCCCGCCCCGGAGCGGATGTTGACCACGGCGTCACGCTGGTCGTACTCACCGCTGAGCATCGTCTTGACCTCCATGGCCTCGACGTCCTCGCGGAGCTGGGCGCGCTCGGTGTCCGCCTCGGCGACGGCCTCGTCCCCCTCCTCCTCGGCGAGCTCGTACATCAGCGGCAGCTCGTCGAGCCGCTGCCGCAGGTTACGGCAGCGACGCAGGTCCGCCTGGAGATAGCTGAGGTCACTGGTGACCTTCTGTGCCCGGCCCTGGTCGTTCCACAGTTCGGGGTCGGCGGCCATCTGCTCGAGCTCGTCGACGCGGCGGGCGAGCTCCTCGACGTCGAGGACCTTCTCGACAGTGGTCATGGTGGTCTCGAGGGAGGCGATGTCGGTGGAAACGTCGGGGTTCACAGGATCCGAGTCTACGCGGCCGCCTCTTCTCCGCGCGTTTCCCCGTCCGTCGCCCGCCTGTGGTCCCGGCCTCGTCCTCCCGTCGTCCCGCGGGGGTAGCGTCGGCGACGCGGATCCGTGGCCGCCCGAGGTCAGCGGGCCGCCGAGACGCACGCGGAGGTAGTGCATGTCCACCGAGGCCCACCCCGGCCGGACGGAGACGGCCGGCCCGGCTCCGGACCCCCGATCCGCCACCTCGGTCTCCGACGCCGACCTCGCCGCGCGACTCGTCGTCGACGCCGGGACGCTGGCCAGGCGCCTGCGCGAGGGCGGACTGGACGTCAGCCGCAAGACCACCATCTCCGACGTGGTCACGGAGGCCGACACCGCCGCCGAACGCCGCATCACGGACCTCCTGGCGCACCACCGGCCCGAGGACGGCGTCCTCGGCGAGGAGGGCACGCTCGTCCCGGGGCGGCACGACCGTCGCTGGGTGGTGGACCCGGTGGACGGCACCTACAACTTCGTGGCCGGCTCCGACTACTGGTGCTCGGCCGTCGCGGTGGCCGGCGGGGACGACTACCTCCTCGGCGCCGTCCACCGGCCCGTCACCGGTGAGACGTTCCTCGGCGGCTCGGACGTTCCCACCCGCCGCAACGGCGTCCCGGTCCCCCGGCTCACCGCCGGGGACCTCGCCGACGGCTGCCTGGCCACCTACCTGCACCCCCCGTTCTTCGACGACCCCGATCTCGCCGAGCCGTTCTTCCGGGTGAGCCGGGGCGCGGCGACCATGCGCATGCTGGGCTCGGGCTCGATCGACCTCGCCTCCGTCGCGTGCGGCACCCACACCGTGTGGTGCCAACACTCGTGCCCGGAGTGGGACTGGCTGCCCGGCCGGGCCCTCGTCGAGGGGGCGGGCGGGGTCTGCGCCACGGTCGAGGTCAACGGCTACGACTGGTTTGTCGCCGGCCGCCCGGGCGCGGTCGAGCAGGCCGTGGCGCTGCTCCGCGGCTGACTCAGCACGGCCCTCACCAGCCAACTCGTGAAGTTGCGGGGAAAGTCTGGCAATCGGAACTTACCGGGGAGTAAGGTATCAACGACCGCACGTCCACCGTCCGCCACGAGAACAGCTGGTGATGATGAGCAAGAACCCGACGCCCCCGACCGCCGCCGGACGCCAGAAGAGCTCCACGCCCGGGGAGAACCCCACGAAGATCGACGCGATCGGCGCCGCTATGCGCGCACTCACGACCATCACCGGGTCGGAGTTCGCCGAGCGCTTCGGCCTGCGCCAGAAGGTCGACCGGGTCACGTACGAGGCCACCAAGACAGGGTTCAAGACCCTCGGTGCCGCCACCAAGTCCTTCAAGAAGGTCTCCGGCTCCGGCGCGCCCAAGCGGCTGCCCGACGCCGACTCCGAGGCCCGCTCGGACGCGTTCGACCTGACGCTCGACGACGAACAGAAGATGATCTCGGAGACGGTCCGGGACTTCTCCACCGAGGTGCTCCGGCCCGCCGCGGACGACGCGGACCACGAGGCCGAGGCGCCCGCTTCGCTGCTCGAGCGGTCCGCCGAGATCGGCGCGACCATGCTCAACGTGCCCGAGGAGTTCGAGGGCATCGCCTCCGAGCGCGGTGTGGTGACCAACTCGCTCGTCGCCGAGGCCCTCGGCTACGGCGACATGGGACTGGCGCTGCCGATCCTCGCGCCCTCCGGCGTGGCCACCACGCTCACCCAGTTCGGCTCCGACGCCCAGCAGAAGACCTACCTGCCGGCGTTCGCGTCCGAGACGGTCCCGGCCGCCGCTGTGGTCGTGGCCGAGCCGCGCCCGCTCTTCGACCCGTTCGAGCTCGAGACCACCGCCACCCGCGGCCCCGGCGGCTTCACGATCAACGGCGTCAAGTCCCTGGTCCCCACAGCCGGCAGCGCCGAGCTGTTCGTGGTGTCCGCCATGCTCGAGGGCAAGCCCACGTTCTTCGTGGTCGAGTCCGACACCGAGGGACTGGTCGTGGAGGCCGACCCCTCGATGGGCCTGCGCGCCGCCGGGATCGGCCGGATCCTGCTCAACGATGTCTCCGTGCCCGCGGACGCCGTCCTCGGCGGAGCGGACGCCTCGGCCGACGAGCGCGCCACCGCCTACGCGGACATCATCCGGCTGTCCCGCCTCGGCTGGGCCTCGCTGGCGATCGGCACCTCGCACGCCGTGCTCGACTACGTGACGCCCTACGTCAAGGAGCGCCAGGCGTTCGGTGAGCCGATCGCCCACCGTCAGGCCGTGGCGTTCATGGTGGCCGACATCGCCACCGAGCTCGACGGGCTGCGCCTGGTCACCTGGCGGGGCGCCGCACGCGCCGAGCAGGGCATGACCTTCGCCCGGGAGGCCGCGCTCGCCCGCAAGCTCGCCGCCGAGAAGGGCATGAAGATCGGCCTCGACGGCGTCCAGCTCCTCGGTGGCCACGGCTTCACCAAGGACCACCCCGTCGAGCGCTGGTACCGCGACCTCCGTGCCGTCGGCGTGGCAGAGGGAGTGGTGGTCCTGTGACCACGACCCGTCGTCCCCGCCCCACCACCCTGATCTAAGGACCACGAACCATGATCAACCTCGAACTCCCCAAGCGGCTCGAGGCCGGCGCCAACCAGGCCCGCCAGGTCGCCACGCAGATCTTCCGCCCCGTCTCCCGCAAGTACGACCTCGCGGAGCACGAGTACCCCGTCGAGCTCGACACGCTCAAGGCCATGATCGAGGCCATGGAGGACGCCGGGCAGGCGGCCTCCGGCGCGACCACCGGCCGGGGCGACGAGTCCAAGCACAAGGGAATTCAGAACGGCGGCAACATGAAGTCGCTGCTCAACATCATCGAGACCTGCTGGGGCGACGTCGGCCTGACGCTGTCGATCCCCCGCCAGGGCCTCGGCAACTCGGCGATCGCCGCCGTCGCCGACGACGAGCAGCTCGAGCGGTTCGGCCGCGTGTGGGCTTCCATGGCCATCACCGAGCCCGACTTCGGCTCCGACTCGGCCGCCGTGTCCGCCACGGCGCGGCTCGACGGCGACGAGTACGTGCTCAACGGCACCAAGATCTTCGTCACCTCCGGCGCCCGTGCCGACCACATCGTCGTGTGGGCGACCGTCGACAAGAGCAAGGGCCGCGCCGCCATCAAGTCGTTCGTCGTGCCGCGCGAGCACCCGGGCGTCTCGGTGGACCGCCTCGAGCACAAGCTCGGCATCAAGGCCTCCGACACCGCGCAGATCACCTTCACCGACTGCCGCATCCCCAAGGAGAACCTCCTGGGCGATCCCGAGGTGCGGGTCGACAAGGGCTTCGCCGGCGCGATGCAGACGTTCGACAACACCCGGCCGCTCGTGGCCGGGATGGCCGTCGGCGTCGCCCGGGCCGCCCTCGAGGAGGTCCGCGCGCTCCTCGAGGAGGCCGGACTGGAGATCGACTACGACCGTCCCGCGACCAGCCAGCCGGCCGCAGTGGCCAAGTACCTCGAGCTCGAGGCCGACTGGGAGGCCGCATACCTGCTCACCCTGCGGGCGGCGTGGATGGCCGACAACAAGATGCCCAACACCAAGGAGGCGTCGATGTGTAAGGCCAAGGCCGGCCGTGCCGGCTCTGCCATCACGCTCGGCGCCGTGGAGCTGGCGGGCACGTTCGGCTACTCCGAGCGCAGCTTCCTCGAGAAGTGGTCGCGCGATTCCAAGATCCTCGACATCTTCGAGGGCACCCAGCAGATCCAGCAGCTGGTGATCGCACGCCGCGTGCTCGACCTGTCGAGCGCCGAGCTGAAGTGAGCTGAGGCCCACCGAGCGCGGGTACCCACGAGAGGGGCCCGGCACCGCCAGGTGCCGGGCCCCTCTCGTCGTCGTATAGTCCGACCGGGCGCTCGCGTGCCCGGCGTCAGGCCATCTGGAAGCCCGCGCCCGGCCAGTTGCGCTCGGTGGCGTCGGCGACGATCGCGTCGAACGAGTGGGCCACGACCGGCAGGAAGAACGGCGACTGCACCGGGTGGATGCACGACGGGAGCAGCGCCATGGCGGTGTCGCCCACCGAGCCCGTCGCGGGCGGCATGTGGCCACCGGAGAGCAGACCGACGAGGCGGCCGTCGTGGGTCACGGGCCCACCCGAGTCGCCGTACCCCGCGCACGCGTGGTTCCAGAACTTCTCGCCCTCGCGCTGCCAGGTGATGCCGCAGGTGTGCCCGGTGGTCAGGCCGTCCTTGCACACGATGTCGCCGAACTCGGGCGCCGGGGCCGTGCCGGTCACCCCGGGCTGCCGGACCGGCACGGCGACGGCCGGGTCGAGCCGGATGACCGAGTAGTCCAGCACCTCGTTGCGCGTCGCGACCGTGCCGATCACGCCGGCGTCGGGATCGTCCCGCAGGACCACCGGCTCGTCGAAACTGCTGCTGCAGTGCGCGGCCGTGAACGCCACCGGGGCGCCCGAGGCGTCGTGCCCGGCCGCCGTGAGGGTGCACCCCGAGACGCCGTTGACCATGACGGGGGTTCCACCGGACACCGGTACGGCCGCCTGTGCGACAGCCGGGGCCGCGACGGCCGCGGCCCCGGCCATCACGGTCGTCAGGGCGAGCTTCGCCAGACCGGTCCACCTCATGAGTACGCCTTCCCGGCCCGGGCGCGGGAGGCCCGGAACCATACTTCGCGACAGCCTATCGACACACGAGCCCCGGTGCATATACGCCGCGTCCGGAATCCGCGTCCGGGAGGTGAGCATTCTCCCACCGTCAGAGGTCCTGCTCCTCCACCGTGATCCGCAGCGACGGCGGCGCGTCGGGGTCTCCCCCCGCCTGCTCCCAGATCGCGGCGACGACGCGTTCCAGGAACAACTCGCCCACCTGGTGCATCAGCGTGCGGACCACCTGGACCTCGCCCGAGGATCTGGTGGACGCGTGTCCTGCACGACGGAGCCGCTCGACCTCGTCGGTGGTGAGCGCGACGATCGCCTCCAGTAGCGAGCCGCCGCGTTCTTCGGGCTCGAGGAGCGCGCGGTTGATGTACCTGACCACCTGGGGGTTGCGGCCGAGCATGGCCCGGACCGCGGCGTCGCGCGCGGCCACGGTCTCGGCGGCCGAGCCGCTGTGGTCGACGGTCGCGAGCGCCCCGACCACGTGGTCGACCACCAGCTCGTCGACTGACCTGCGGAGCCCGTCCTTGGTTCCGAAGTGGTGCTGGATCAGCCCGATCGTCACCCCGACCTCGGCGGCGACCCTGCGCATGGACACCCGGTCCTCGCCGTGCGTGGCATAGAGCTCGAGGGCGGCGTACCGGATGCGTGCCCGCGCGGTGAGGTCGCCGTCCCGTACCCGCGAGACATCGCCCGGCGCCACGCCGGGAGCCCCTGGTTCTGATTCCACGATCCGCCTCTCGTCTGGTCCGTCCCACCCGCCGTGCGCCGACGTTACCGTGCGGCGTCGTGACACCGGTGCGCTACCATGCAGTTGTATAGCAACCGATACGAACGTATGGAGATGCCTGTGTTCGAGCCGACCGCCTACCGCTCCCCCTGGATGACCGAGGACCTCGACGCGTTGCGGGCCCACTCCCGCGCCTTCCTCGACAAGGAGGCCACCCCGAACCTCGAGCGGTGGGCGGAGCAGGGCTCCGTGGACCGCGAGTTCTGGAACTCCGCCGGCGACGCCGGGCTGCTGTGCATCTCCATCCCCGAGGAGTACGGCGGCAGCGGCGGGACCTTCGCCCACGAAGCCGTGATCGCGGAGGAACAGACCTACGCCCTCGACGACGGCTGGGGGAACTCGGTGCACTCGACGATCGTGGCGCACTACATCCTGCAGTACGGCACCGAGGAGCAGAAGCAGCGGTGGCTGCCCCGCCTCGCCACCGGCGAGATGGTCGGCGCGATCGCCATGACCGAGCCCGGCGCCGGCTCCGACCTACAGGCCCTGCGCACCACGGCCACGCGAGACGGCGACGACTACGTGGTCAACGGCTCCAAGACCTTCATCTCCAACGGCATGCATGCCGATCTCCTCGTGATCGTGGCCCGCACCGGCGGCGAGGGCGCGCAGGGGCTGTCCCTGCTCGTGGCCGAGGTCAACGGGCTGGAGGGGTTCAACCGGGGACGCCAGCTGGAGAAGATCGGCCTGAAGTACCAGGACACGATGGAGCTGTTCTTCGACGACATGCGCGTGCCGGCCGCCAACATCCTCGGCGGCGAGGAGGGCGAGAGCCAGGGCTTCATCCAGCTCATGCAGCAACTCCCGCAGGAGCGACTCATCATCGCCGTGACCGCGGTGTCCGCCGCCGAGACGGCCGTGCGACTGGCGACCGACTACGCCAAGGAGCGTGAGGCGTTCGGCCGCCCGATCCTCAAGTTCCAGAACCTGCGCTTCGAGCTGGCCGAGTGCAAGACGGAGACCCTGGCCGCCCGCACCCTGCTGGACCACTGCATCGGGCTCCACCTCGAGGGCCGCCTGGACCCGGCCACCGCGTCCATGGCCAAGTACTACTGCACCGACAAGCAGTGCGAGGTCATCGACCGCTGCCTGCAGGTGTTCGGCGGCTACGGCTTCATGACCGAGTACCCGATCGCCCGCATGTACGCGTCGGCACGGGTGCAGAAGATCTATGGCGGCACCAACGAGATCATGAAGGAACTCATCTCCCGGACTCTCTGACGATCGCGATCACCGCGTCCCGGCCGGCCCTGTTGGCGCCGATCGTCGACTGCGACGGGCCGTAGCCGATGAGGAACAGCCGCGGCTCGTCCACCGACCGGCCGTCCGCCACCCGGATCCCGCCCGCGGCGGTCCGCAGTCCCAGCGGTGCCAGGTGGGCGACGGCCGGCCGGAAGCCGGTCGCCCAGAGGATCACGTCGGCCGGCTCGACCGTGCCGTCGGGCATGCGCACCCCGTCGGGCTCGATCCGGGTGAACATCGGATGCCGCACCAACGCACCCCGCCGGTCGGCCGCGTCGACCCACGGCGTGCGGTGCATCCCGGTGGTGCGGATGACGCTCTGCGGCGGCAGCCCCTCCCGCACCCGCTCCTCCACTCCGCGGACGGCGGCGGCGAGGACCTCCGGCGACAGGTCCGTCGACCACTCCGGCGGCGTACGCGTCACCCAGAATGTGTCGGTCACCCGGGAGATCTCGTCCAGCAGTTGCGTGGCCGAGATCCCGGCGCCCACGATCACCACGCGCTCCCCGGCGAACTCCGCCGCCGAGACATAGTCGTGCACGTGGAGCTGCCGCCCCCGGAAAGACGCCCGCCCCGGATAGTGCGGCCAGAACGGTCGCGACCAGGTGCCGGTGGCATTGATGACGTGATCGGCGATCCAGGCCGCGCCCGTGTCCGTGCCCGTGTCGGTGTCCGTGCCCGTGTCTGCGCCCGCGTCCGTGTCCGTGTCCGTGTCTGCGCCCGCGCCCGTGTCCGTGTCCGTGACGACGACGAGGCGTCCCTCCGGCGACGGGCTGGGCCGGGGCGTGCCGCGGCGCACCTCGCGGACGCGGACCGGGCGCAGGACGTCGAGGGCGAAGTATTCCTCGTAGTCGGCGAAGTACCCCGGCAGGAACTCGCGGCTGGGCGCACGCGGATCCACCTCCGGCACCGGATAGCCGGGCAGTTCATGGATGCCGTTGACGGTGGCCATCGTCAACGAATCCCAACGATGGCGCCACGCTCCCCCGGCCGCTTTCTCGGCGTCGAGGATGACGAACGTGCGATCGCCCGCGACGGCCCGGCGCACCGGCACGAAACCCCGATGCTGCAGGTGGAAGCCGGCCGAGAGCCCGGCCTGACCCGCGCCGATCACGACGACGTCCACGTCCCGCACGCGCTCCAGCCTACGTGTGGGCCGCCCCACGCCACGCGGCGTCGCCCGCGCGCTCCACGCCCACACCACGCGCCCACACCACGCGCCCACGCTCGCGCGGCCGCATCACGCGCCCACGCCACGTGCCTTCAGCCAGATCGACCGCGTTTTGGGATGCATCGGCCGAGAGGCCTTCACCAGAAACGCGGTGGGATTGCACGTTTTGCAGTGGGATTTCCAGATCTGCAGTGGATCTTCTCAGTTCGCGGCGGCGTCGCATGGCCTCGAGCCGAGGCGCCGTGACACAAGCGACCGGGACGGCGCGACACAGCCAGCCGAGGCGCCGTGACACAAGCGACCGAAGCGGCGCGACACAGCCAGCGGTGGCGACCCGACACATCCGGCCGGGGCCGAAATGAGCTCAAGCCCGAAATGAACTCAGGCCCGGGGTCCTTTCGGATCCCGGGCCTGAGCCGGTGGTAGCGGGGACAGGATTTGAACCTGCGACCTCTGGGTTATGAGCCCAGCGAGCTACCGAGCTGCTCCACCCCGCGTCGATTGCGTCTTCGACACTACGTCCCACTCACGAGCGGATGCAAATCGGGTGAACGCGAATCGACCCAAAGGTGACGAGACTCACGATCGACCGCCCCGCGCGGGGGCCGAGCCACTGATCAGTCCCCCAACGCCTGGTACGCGTCGACCGCCGCCTGCAGGTCCTCGAGAGCGGCCCCGAGGTCCCCGAGACCACCGGACTGCGCAGACCGCACCGCGTTGAGGGCCGAGTTGATCTCGTCGATCGCGGCGCCGCGTTCGGCCTCGCTCGCGTCCCCGGTGTCCGATCCGGACGGGCGCGGCGAGGACGCCCCGGACTGCGAGCCCGTGCTGCCCTCGGCCTGCAACTCGGCCTCGCCGCTCTCGTCGATGCGCACGTCATCCGGGTCCGCCTCGATGCCCACCTGCTGGAGCGCCTCGTAGAGGGTCGGGGCGTAGCCCACGGCGCGGTCGTAGCTGACCATCACGCGCAGCAGCCTCGGGTACGCCGAGTCCTGATCCCTGCGCTGCGTGTAGATGGGCTCCACGTACAGCACGGAGTCATCGGCCAACGGCAGGGCGAGCAGGTTGCCCTCGGTGATCTCCGCGGTCTCGCCCCAGAGTCGACGGTCCTCGGCGATCGCCGGGGAGGCGATCATGATGTCCTGAGCCTGGTTGGGCCCCTGCGCCAGCGGCTCGGTGGGCCGCTGCACGCGGACCGTGATGTCGCCGTACGTCTCGGGGTCCGAGCTCGCCGTCATGTGTGCCGAGAGGAACTCCCGCTCATATCCGCGGAACGCCGAGATCAGCTGGAACGACGGCTCGTCGGACTCGCTGTCCGTCGGATCCGAGGCCAGCACGTAATACGGCGGCTGGGCGGGCCCGTCCGCCGGACCGCTGTCGGCCTGCTGCTGGGGCCCCGGGCTGCCGGTGTTGCCGGGCGATCCCGGCGTCCCCGCACCGGGCGTCGGGCCCTGCGGGTCCTGGATCGACGACGTCACGGTGGGATCGGAGGGCACCGACCAGAAGGCGTCGTTGGTGAAGAACTGTCCCGGATCGTCGACCTGGTACTTGGCCAGCAGTTCACGCTGCACCTTGAACAGGTCCTCCGGGTACCGCAGGTGCTCCTCGAGCTCCTCCGAGATCTCCTCGTGCGGCTTGACGATGTCCGGCATGGCCTTCATCCACGTCTGCAGGACGGGGTCGGACTCGTCGAACTCGTACAGGTCGACCGTGCCGTCATAGGCGTCGACGGTGGCCTTGACCGAGTTGCGGATGTAGGAGACGTTCTCGTCCGCCTGCACGCGACCGCTGAGCTCGTCGGTCGAATCCGAGGTCAGAGCCTCCAACGAGCTGCGCTCCGCGTACGGGTAGTTCTCGAGCGTGGTGTAGCCGTCCACGATCCACTTGATTCGACCGTCGATCACGGCCGGGTAGGTGGTCGTGTCGGTGGTCAGCCACGGCGCGACCTTCTGGACGCGGTCCCGGGGATCGCGGTCGTAGAGGATCTTGGACTCGTCGCCGATCAGACCGGACAGCAGGATGTTGCGCTCGGTGAACTTGAGCGCGTAGGCGCTGCGGTTGAGCCAGCCACCGATCGGCACCCCGCCCTCGCCGGAGTAGGTGTACTGCTCGGTGTCCGTGTCGTACTCCCGCGGGCCGTCGCCGTTCTCACCGACGATCGCGTAGTCGGGGTCCGACTGCGCGATGAGCTCGCCGTAGTAGATCCGTGGCTCCGTCACCGGGATCATCATGTCCTCGCCACTGGCGATCGCGCCCAGGTCGGAGACCTGGAAGTTGGGGAGCCCGCCCCGGTCCGAGCCCGCGTCGTCGGCGATCTCGTTGACGCGGTTGGCGGGCGCCGCGACGAAACCGTTGCCGTGCGTGTACACGGTGTGGCGGTTGATCCAGTCACGCTGGTTGGCCTGCAGCGACTCGGGGTCGAGCTCCCGCGCGGCCACGAGGAAGTCCTGCATCTCGCCGTCGACCGAATAGCGGTCGAGGCTCAGGGTCTCGGGGAACCCGTAGAAGTTCCGCAGCTGCTGCAACTGCGTGAACGTCGGCGACAGGACGTTGGGATCGAGGATGCGGACATTGGACAGGGTGGTCACGTCCGAGCCCGCCTCGCTCGGATCGGGGGAGGCCGAACCCCAGTTGTCGATGTAGGAGACCCGGTCGTCGCCGATGTCGTATGCCGCGCGGGTCGCCTCGATGTTGCGGGCGATGTACTCCCGCTCCTTCTCGGCACGGTTGGGGTTGACCGAGAACTGCTCGACGGCCAGCGGCCAGGCCGAGCCCACGACGAGTGCCGAGAACAACAGCAGCACCGTGGCCAACGCCGGGATGCGCAGGTCCTTGATGACGATCGCCGAGAAGAACGCGATCGCACACACCAGCGCCACCGCGAACATGAAGATCTTGGCCGGCATCACCGCGTTGACGTCGGTGTAGCTCGCGCCGGTGAACGTGGAGTTCTCCGCGAACAGCAGCTCGTACCGATCGAGCCAGTAGGCGGCCGCCTTGGCCAGGACGAACAGGCCGGCAAGGGTCACCAGCTGGATCCGGGCGGCGCGGGTGAGCGCCCCCTCGCGGGCCCCGGGCCGCAGGCCCCCGAACAGGTAGTGGGTCAGGAGGTTGGCGAGAAACGCCAGCACCACGGCCACCATCACCCAGGTGACGACGGCACGCCACAGCGGCAGCTGGAAGGCGTAGAACGAGATGTCCAGGCCGAACTGCTCATCGGTCTCACCGAACGGCGTCGAGTTGAAGAAGGCCAGGACCGTCTGCCAGCCCGTCTGCGCGATCGACCCGGCGAGCACGCCGAGGACCGCCGGAACCCACAGGACACCCTTGGCGTTCGGTGAGCCCATCGCGCTCCGGTACCGCGCGAGCGCGTCGGGGACCCCCGCCTGCTGCAGGAAGACCGGCCGGTACCGGTAGGCGAGCAGCATGCCGGCGGTGACGGCGGCGCCCACGAGGACGGCGACCAGGACGAAGAGCCCGAGCCGCGTGAGCAACTCGGTCCTCAGAACGCTGGTCGCGTCGACCGACCCGAACCACAACCAGTCGGTGTAGGTGGAGTTGATCCTCGGCAGAACCTGGATGAGGACGATGAGGACGACGACGGCGACGGCGACGGCACGACCGCGACGCGAGATCGCGATCGGCCGACCGGGACTGCCGGGGGGACGGACGGACACCGGGGGAACTCCTGGACTGCTCGGGCGGGCATGCTCGTGAGCACCACCTTACGGAAATGCCCGGCGTCACCCGCAGGTCGGTGGCTGCCCCCCGCTCGTCGCCTCGTCCAGCGCATCCAGCGCACCGTCGAGCGTGGACACCTCGAGCAGCCTGATGCCGTCCGGGGCACCCTGCACGGCCTCCGCACAGTTGGCACTGGGGACCAGGAACTCGGTCACGCCGTCCTCATGGGCCGCGTAGATCTTGTGGGAGATGCCGCCGATGGGGCCGACCGTCCCGTCGACCTGGATGGTGCCGGACCCGGCCACCCGCTCTCCCCCGGTGACCTCGCCGGGGGAGAGCTTGTCCACGATCGCCAATGCCATGACGAGCCCGGCGGAGGGGCCGCCGACCTCGGGCCCGACGTTGATGTCGACGTCCGTGCCGTCCGCCGGGGTGTCGCCCACGAGGATGCCCAGGCGCCCCTCCTCGGGATCGCCGTCCGGACCGGCCGGCTGCAGACTCGTCGTCGTCGTCTCGTCCCTGCCGTCCCGCGTGAAGCCGAGCTCGACCTCGTCGCCCGGCCCGTGGGAGCTGACCTGCTCCACCACCTCCGTCGAGTCCGCGACGGCCACCCCGCCCACCGACGTGAGGATGTCCCCGGCCTCGAGAGCACCGGCCGCGGCCCCCTCCGGGTCGACGTCCTCGACCCGCGGGTGCATGGGGATCCCGAGGTGGCGGTAGGCGGCGGCCTCGGCCGAGTTCTCCGAGCCCACCATCGCGGCGGTGTTGGACTCACGGACCTCGTCCTCGGAGCGGTCGGGCGGGAAGACCTGGTCCCGCGGGACGACCACCTGCCGGCGGTCGAGCCAGAACCGCATGGCGTCGACCAGGGTCAGCTTGTCGCGCACGGCCACGGTGGTCATCTTGAGCGTCCCGGTGGTCTCGTCGGCCTCCCGCCCGTGCACGTCGATGAGCGGGACGAACTCGGTGCGACCGTCGACCTCCGCCTGCGTCTCCCCGAGCGTGTCGTAGGTCGGCCCCGGCCCCATCGAGACCAACGGCACCGTGGCGGACGTCGCCAGGACCAGCAGCAGCACTGCCGGCACGAGGGCGACGAGGAGGGTGGACAGTCTGCGACTCACGTGGGACAGGGTAACCGTGCCGTGCGCGCCCGACCGAGGTGACTTCTCCGCGCGGGCCCACACCCCGGGCGTGCCTGTACCGTTGTGGCATGAACCAGCCCTTCGGATTCTCCGCCTCCGACGACGACGGGCGCGACGACAACGACTCGCCCGGCAACGACTCGGGCTCCGGCCCGGGGGGACCCGGCGGACCGTTCGGCCCCGGCGGCCCCTTCGGCGGGGGCGGCGCGGGTGGCGCCGGCGGATTCGACCCCTCCCAGCTCGGACCGATGCTCGCCCAGTTCGGGCAGATGCTCGGCTCGATGGGCTCCGCGATGTCCGGCTCGGGCAGCTCCGGACCCGTCAACTACCAGCTCGCGCGCAATGTCGCGTTCCAGTCTCTCGGCCGCACGCCCGTCGTCACCGACAGCTCCCGCTCCGCAGCGGAGGACGCCGTGCGACTGGCGGAGCTGTGGCTCGATGACACCACCCAGTTCCCCGCGGGCGTCCACCGCACCGAGGTGTGGACGCCCCAGCAGTGGGTCGAGCAGTCACTGCCCACGTGGGAGAAGATCTGCACCCCGGTCGCGGAGCAGATGAACTCCGCCACCAAGGGCGCAATGCCCGAGGAGGCCCAGCAGCTCGCCGGGCCGCTGCTGGGGATGCTCGACCAGATGGGCGGCATGGGCTTCGGTATGCAGCTCGGCCAGGGGCTGGGCAAGCTCGCCCCGGCGGTCCTGTTCTCCTCCGAGGTCGGCCTGCCGTTCGGCGACGACGGGGTGGCGGCCCTGTGCCCGGTCGCGATCGACGCGTTCGCCGACGAGCTCGAGCTCCCCCGCCAGGAGGTCATGGTCTTCCTGGCCGCCCGCGAGGCCGCTCACCTGCGCCTGTTCGCCGGCGCCCCGTGGCTGCGTGCCCGGGTGCTGGCCACCGTCGACGAGTATGCGCGCGGCATCCGCGTGGACACCTCGGGGCTCGACGACTTCGCCTCCAACCTCGACCCGTCGATGCTGCAGGACCCGGCCAAGCTCCAGGAGATGCTCTCCGGCGGCGCCGAGGCGATCGGCCCCAAGGTCACCAACGTCAACGAGGCCGCACTGGGCCGGCTCGAGACCCTGCTCGCCCTGGTCGAGGGCTGGGTCGACGCCTGCGTCACCGACGCCGTGGGCGAGCGTCTGCCCAGCGCCGACAAGCTGCGCGAGATGTGGCTTCGTCGCCGGGCCGCCGGTGGCTCGGCCGAGCAGGCCTTCTCCTCGCTCGTCGGGCTCGAGCTCCGTCCGCGGCGGGCCCGCGAGGCCTCCGAGCTGTGGCGCCGTGTGGGCGCGGCCGTGGGCACCGAGCGGCGCGACGGCCTGTGGAGCCACCCCGACCTCCTGCCCGTCGGCGAGGACCTCGACAATCCCGCCGCCGTGATCGACCGGCTGCTCGACGAGACCACCGGCGACCAGTCGGGCGTCGACGAGATCGAGAAGTTCCTCCGGGAATCCGGTGGCGGCGCTGACGCGGGCGAGAGCGGAGACCGAGGCGAGAGCGAGAGCGACGGCAACGGCAAGAACGAGGGCTCCTCCGACAACGGACGGACCAGCGAGGACTGACCCCGGCACTTCAAACCGGGACCCGCGCTGACCGGCGCCTGGCCTCAGGCTGCCTCGCGGTGCCGGCTGCGCTGACCCCTGCGCCTGGTCTCAGGCCGCCTCGCGGTGCCGGCCCCGGGGTCGGGCGTCGCGCGGTGTCCCGTGCCGATCCGCCCCTCAGATTGCCACTGGCGCTCCGGACCCGCAGCGCTGGTCGCGATCCGAAGGGCGGATCGTGGCGCGACTGCGCGACCCGGCGCGACCGATCGGTCCCCCGGCGTGGCCGGCACCTCTGGTCACGGGCGGGCGCCGCTCGGAGCGCCTCCTGCCGCCTCGTCGTCGTCTGCGCCGTGCGGGTCGCCGATCAGGTCGCCCAGTCCGTCGCCGTCGTCACCCTCGGGGCTCCCGTCCCGCACGCCGCGGCCGTCGCCGCCCTCGCCGCCGGCCGCGTCCGACCGCAACACCCGCGAGTACGCCTCGAGGTAGCCCATCGCGCGTTCCGTCCGCGGGAACCGGCGCACCGCGGTCCAGAACTCGGGCGGGTGACCGCCGGGCACCACCAGGTGGGCGAGCTCGTGGACCAGGACGTAGTCGAGGACATACGCGGGCACGTCCCGTAGCGATTCGCTGATCCGGATGTCCCGCGAACCCGGCGAGCACGAGGCCCAGCGCGTCGTCATCGCGGGCACCCACCGCACCGAGGACGGCCTGGGGCTGCCGTCCAGCCACCGGGCCGACAGCGCCCTCGCGCGTCGCAACAGCTCGTCGTCCGAGGTCCGGGCGCCCGCGCGGCGTCGCGAGCGGCCCAGTCGGGCGAGCATGTCCGTGATGAGTCGCCGCTCTTCTGCGCGCTGCAGGCCCGCCGGCATGAGCACCACGACCTTCTCCCCCTCACGCCGCGCCGACACCGTCCGCTTGCGACGCGCCGACCGGCGGACGTCGATCCGCGGATCGTCCGGACTCGTGGGAAGCGGCGAGGAGGACACGGGGGACCACGGTAGAGGACGACGACGAGGCGGGCCCGTCGGCCGAGGGCGTCCCCGTCCATCCACAGGCGGACCGCGCGGTCGCCGGCCTGTGGACAACGAGCCGGGCAGGACCCCCGTGGCCGCGGTCGCCGTGCCACGATGTGCCCGTGCCCACAGCTTCCGACCGCGTCCCCGCCCCGTCGGCCCCCGCGCGCGACCCGGACGGCCGGGCGCGGATCGTCGAAGCGGCGACCCTGCCCGCCGACACCGCGCCGGTCCGCGCCGCACTGCATCCCGGCACACTGGTCATCGTCCGGGACGACTCGACCGTCCAGGTGGGGATCGCCCCCGACCGGGCCGTGATGGTGACCGCACCCCGCTCCTGTGGCCCGCACCGGCTGGCGGCGCTGCTCGAGGACCTCGTCGGTGGCGCGGACCTCGGAGCGGCGGCCGCCCGCGCGGGCATCGCGGAGGGGGACCTGCCCGGCGTGGCCGGGATCCTGGTCCGCCTGACCGAACTGGGCCACGTGAATGTCGCTTCGCCCGCCACAACCGCCAGGAGCAGAGCCGGCGCCACCCCGCGCCCGGCGCCCGTACGTCGCGTCCACATGGTCGGCGCCGGCCAGGTGAGCCGGATTCTGCGCGGGCCGCTGTCCGTCAACGGGTGCCGCGTGTCCGTCAGCCCGACGCCGGGGCTCGCGCTCGACCCGGACCGCCCGCCCTGGCACCGGCGCGGGCCCGCCCCCGACCTCGTCCTGCTCACCGGAACCGTGGCCGTCGACCCCGTGATCACCGTCGCGCTCGCACGGGCCGCGCAGCCCCACCTGCACGTGCACTGCCGGGACGGCCGCGTGGTGGTGGGCCCGATGGTCGTCCCCGGCCTCACCCCGTGTCTGCGCTGCGCCGACTTGTACCGCGCCGACCGCGACCCGCGCTGGCCGTATGTCGCCGCGCAACTGATCGACCGGTCGTCACACGCCGACACCCCGGCGCTCACCGCGGCCGCCGCGCTGGTCCTCGCCGAGATCGCCGCGACCCGCGACCCCGTGCGGCCGCTGCAGACCGTGGGGGCGACCATCGAGATCAATCCCGCGGAAGGACTGTGGAGACGACGGGACTGGCCGGCCGACGAGCGTTGTACCTGCGGCGCAGCGACGCCGTCCGCTCCTCTGCCATGATTGGGGCGTGTCCGACGTACCCCGTTCCTCGTCCCGGCGAGCCGCCCGGCTCGCCGGCCTGCCGCTGGGGATAGCAGGCCGCGCGGTCGGCGGCCTGGGACGACGCGCACTGGGGCGTAGCGACGGGGAGTTCTCCGAGGAGTTGGCCGATCACGCCGCCGAGCAGGTCTTCGCCGTTCTCGGTGAGCTCAAGGGCGGCGCCATGAAGGTCGGCCAGGCGCTGAGTGTGTTCGAGGCCGGGATGCCGGACCGGTACGCCGAACCGTTCCGCGAGGCGCTCACCAAACTCCAGGCCGAGGCGCCACCGCTCCCCCCGGACGAGGTGGAGAGGGTCCTCGACACGCAACTCGGTCTGCGGTGGCGCGAGCGGTTCGAGGACTTCGACGGGGAGGCCACCGCCGCCGCCTCGATCGGCCAGGTCCACCGCGCGCGCTGGTCGGACGGCCGGCAGGTGGCCGTCAAGGTGCAGTACCCGGGCGCCGACGAGGCCCTGCGCTCCGACCTCAGGCAGCTCCGGCGTCTCGGACCGCTCCTGCGGCCACTGAATCCGGGCACGGACGTCAAGGCCGTGATCGACGAGCTGTACGCCAGCGCCGTCTCCGAGCTCGACTATCGGGGGGAAGCCGACAGCCAGCGTGTCTTCGCCGGGGCCTTCCGCGGCGATCCCCGCATCCACGTCCCCGGGGTCCTGGCGTCCTCCCCCAGAGTGCTGGTGACGGAGTGGGCCGAGGGGCGGACGCTGGGCCAGGTCGCCGCCGAGGGCACGCGCGAGGAACGCGACCGCGCCGGGATGTTGTTGTCCGAGTTCCAGTTCTCCTCCCCCGCGCGCGTCCGCATGATGCACGGCGATCCGCACCCGGGGAATTTTCTGCTGGCGCCGGACGGTCGCATGGTGGTGCTCGACTTCGGGGCGTCTCTCTCGTTGCCCGAGGGCATGCCCGATGTCCTCACGTCGATGATGCGACTGGCGTTGGCCGAGCGCTCCGATGAGCTGCTCGCGATGATGCACTCAGCCGGCTACGTGGGGCGTGGCGGTGTGGACCCGGACGACGCGATGGCGTTCCTGGGCCCGTTCATCGAACCGATGAGGGCACCGGAATTCCACTTCGACCGCGCGTGGATGCAGCGCATCATGGCCGTCTACGGTGACGTCTCCGGGCGGGAGTTCCGCACCGCCCGCGCGTTCACCCTGCCGCGCGACTACGTGCTGATCCACCGCGTGCTGTCGGCGTCGGTGGGCATGCTGTGCCAGCTCGAGGCCACCGCTCCGTATCAGGAGATCGTGCGCACCTGGATGCCGGAGATCTTCACCGACCCCGCCTGAGTTCCCCGGTCACCTCGCCCTGACGATCCGCAGTACGTCGTCGCCGTATTCGCTGAGCTTGTGCGCACCGATCCCGCCGATCCGCCCCAGCGCGCCCGTATCGGTCGGCCGTTCGTAGGCGATCTTGGCCAGGGTGTCGTTGGTGAAGACGGTGTAGGCGGGCTTGGCGATGCGTTCCGAGGTCTCCTTGCGCCACTGCCGGAGCTGTTCGAACAGTTCCGTGTCCACCTCGATCGAGCAGTCCGGGCACAACCCCAACGCGCGATGCATCGGCCCGGTGAGCTTCGCCCCGCAGCCACGGCACCGGCCCTTCTCGGACCCACCTCCGGACGTCCCGGCCGTGGTGGGGGCCGGCGCCGGCCGGACGGGGTCGAGGAAGCGGCTCGGCCTGCGGGTGGCACGCCCACCGGCGCGACGGCTGCGGCTCCACGAGAGCGACAGGTGCTCCCGCGCACGGGTGATGCCCACGTACAGCAGGCGCCGCTCCTCCTCGATCGCGTCCGCACCCGCGTTGATCGCGTGGCTGATGGGCACCCCGCCCTCGTGGACGCCGATGAGGAAGACGGCATCCCACTCGAGGCCCTTGGCAGCGTGGAACGACGCCAGGGTGACGCCGCGCTCGTCCGGCGCATGGCGCGCGGCGGCCCTGGCCCGCAGTCCCGCGACCACCGGGAGCAGTCCCGGCGTCGGCTCGGTGGTGGCGATCTCCTCCGCGAGGCCGGCCAGGGCGTTGAGTGAATCCCACGTCTCGCGGGCCTGCGTGCCGGACGGCTCGGCATCTGAGAGCCCCAGCGGGGCGAGCGCGTCCCGGATCACCCGCACGACGGCCGTGGGATCGGTGATCGCCGCGTTCTGTTCTGCCGAGGCCTCGTCCGTGCCGTCGACCAACCGGTCGATCGCCGCCATCGCGCGCCGGATCACCGGGCGGTCGAAGAAGCCCTCCCCGCCCTTGAGTCGGTACCCGATCCCGACCTCGTCGAGCGCGGACTCCACGCGTTCGGACTGGGCGTTGATGCGGTAGAGCACCGCGATCTCCGAGGGGTCGAGCCCACCGTGGACCAGGTCCGCGATGGCGCCCGCCACCGCCGCCGCCTCCGCGTCCTCGTCCGGGTGCTCGGCCAGGCGGGGTTCCGGCCCTGGCGGCCGCATGCCCCGCAGGGTGAGACCGGCCGAACGGAAGCGTCCCGCGCCGGCACCGATCACGGTGTTCGCCAGGTCGACGACCTGCGGCGTGGACCGGTAGTCCGATTCCAGCCGCACGACGGTCGCACCGGGGAACCGCTCGGCGAAGCCCAGCAGGAAATCCGGCTCGGCACCGGCGAAGGAGTAGATAGTCTGGTTGACGTCCCCGACCACCGTGAGGTCGTCCCGCTGCCCCAGCCACGCGGACAGGAGACGCTGCTGGGCGGGGGTGACGTCCTGGAACTCGTCGACGACGAAGCAGCGGTAGCGGTCCCGGAACTCCTCCGCGATCGCCGGGACCTCCTCCAGCAGGTCCGCCATGTGCCCCAGCAGGTCATCGAAGTCGAGCAATCGCACCGGGCCGGAGACCTTGAGATCCTCGTAGGCGCGGAACGCGTGCGCGACCTCCGGCGCCGGGACGGGCAGGTTCCGGCCGAGCCCCACCGCCTTCTCGGCGTAGGTGTCCGGGGTGAGCAGGCTCGACTTGGCCCAGCCGATCTCCGTGAGCACATCCCTGATGGTCTCCGTCGACGGATCAAGACCCGCCCTGCGCACGGCCTGCGCGACCGCCCGGAACTGCCCGTCGAGCAGTTGCCACGGCTCCTCCCCGTAGACCCGCGGCCAGAAGTACGAGAGGTGACGCAGCGCTGCGGAGTGGAAGGTCCTGGCCTGCACCGGCCCCGTACCCGCGTCCGCGACGCCCAGCCCGGCGAGCCGCATGCGCAGTTCGCCGGCCGCCCGGGCCGTGAAGGTCACCGAGAGCACCTGGTCGCCGCGCACGTGCCCCGTCGACACCAGGTGGGCGATGCGCCGCGTGATGGTGCGCGTCTTGCCCGTCCCCGCGCCGGCGAGGATGCTCACCGGCCCACGGGGGGCCAGGACGGCCTGCCGCTGCTGCGGATCCAGACCGTCGAGCACCCCCGGACGTCCCCTGTCAGTCACGCCCCCATCGTGGCATCCGGGTCCGACACACCGCCGTCGGGCCTCCCCCGGGAAGTTCCGGCGACCGTCGCGCGTTGATCCGGTACATGAGCGATCAGACGACTGATACCACCGCACCCCTCACCCTGTACACCACGACGTGGTGCCCCTTCTGCAACCGGCTCAAGAAGCTGCTGGGAGAGAAGGACATCGGGTACGTCGAGATCGACGTGGAGGCGGACCCCGAGGCGGCGGCCTACGTCGAGAGCGTCAACGGCGGCGACCGGGTGGTCCCCACGGCGCTGTACTCGGACGGCACCACGGCCACCAACCCCCCGGCGTCCGCGGTGCGCGCCAAGCTCGCGGAACTCGCCGACGCCTGACGCCGGTGACGGAGGGGGTGGGAGCGGGGCGCGCTGAACGCGGGCCCCGCCCCCTCTGCTCGTCTCAGCTCTCCGCGTCGACCGCGGAGACCCACGAACGCAGCATCACGTGGGCGATGGACACCGGCGGGGCCACCATCAGGTCGCCCTCCCCGGCCAGTGCCGCACGGACCTCGTCGACATCGAACCACCGGGCCTCGGCGATCTCCTCGTCCTCGAGGACGATCGGCGCCTCCGGGTCGGCGGTCGCGTGGAAGCCCACCATGAGCGAGCGCGGGAACGGCCAGGGCTGACTGCCGAGGTACCGCACGTGGTCGACCGTGACGCCGACTTCTTCCCCGACCTCGCGGCGCACGCAGCCCTCGAGCGACTCCCCCGCCTCGACGAACCCGGCGACGTGCGAGTACATCCCGCGGGGCCACACCGGTTGACGGGCCAGGAGCGCCCGGCGCCCGCCGTCGTGGACCAGACAGATCACTGCCGGATCGGTGCGGGGGTATTCGGGCGCGCCGTGGAACGGGTCCACGATCGCCCACCCCGCGTCAGTCCGGACGGGGCGGTGGGCCGGTGCGCGACCGCGGACGTTGTCGCGGTGCCACCCGAGGAGAGCGACCGCCTGCGCGGCGAGCGCGGCGTCCCCCTCGACGAGCTCGCCGCCACTGCGGCGCAGCGACGCCACCGCGGGATCGTCGGGGAGCTCATCGACCGGGAGTGCCCACAGGTGCCGGCCCCGCTCGTCGCGGCCGAGGAACACGGCGTCGTCGGGGACCGTGTCGGAGAACAGCAGCGCGGGCTCGAGGCGGAGGCAGCGCCCGCCGTCGGCCGCGGGGTCGGTCGCGAATCGGCTGCGCGCGTCCACGCGGAGGATGGATGCTCCGGGCCAGCCCTGTGCGAGTGCGTCGGCGTCCGGACGGAGCGCGGCGGCGCGGTCGGGGGCCGACCGGGACAGCAGGGGGTCCGAATCGAGGGAGAAATCGAGGGGCATCAGCTGGTGACCATCTTGATGTAGAGGAGCCTGTCGCCGGACCGGAGTGCGTCCGCCTCGGGCTCGCTGACTTTGATCAACTGTCCCTTTCGTACCACCCCGAGCACGAGCTCGGCGAGGTGCCGGGGGGATCCCCCGACCTCCGACTCCTCCACCCGACGTTCGGCTATCGAGAAGCCCTCGTCGGGGGTGAGGAGATCCTCCATCATCCCCACGACCGTGGGCGTGATGGTGGCCAGGCCCAACAGTCGCCCCGCGGTCTCGGCGGAGACGACCACCGAGTCCGCCCCGGACTGCTTGAGCAGGTGCTTGTTGTCGGCCTCGCGGACGGTCGCCACGATCTTGGCGTTGGGCGCGAGTTCGCGGGCGGTGAGGGTGACCAGGACGGAGGAGTCATCGGTGTTGGTGGCCACCACGACGGAACTCGCCCGGGTGACCCCCGCGAGTTTGAGGACGTCGGACCGGGTGGCCGAGCCGTGCACGGTGACCAGACCGCGCGCGGCGGCGGCCTTGAGCGCCTGCGCGTCGGTGTCGACCACGACGATGTCCTCCGGGGCGATCTCGTCGGCGAGCATCGCCGCGACGGAGGACCGGCCCTTGGTGCCGTAGCCCACGACGACGGTGTGGTTGCGCACGATATTCCTCCAGCGCTGGATCTTGAATGCCTGACGGGACTGCTCGGTCAGGACGGACAGTGTGGTGCCGACCAGGAGGACCAGGAACACCAACCGCAGTGGGGTCACGACGAGCGTGTTGATGAGCCGTGCCTGCTGCGTGACCGGGGTGATGTCGCCGTAGCCGGTGGTGGAGAGGGAGACCGTGGCGTAGTAGACGGCGTCGACGACGGTCAGCTCACCCTCGGGCCCGCCGCCACCGGTGTACCCGTCCCGGTCGAGGAAGACCACCAGCGCCGCGAGGAACAGGATGACGAGCGCCATGAGCATGCGCTTGCCGATCAGCCACCAGGGGCTCTCCGCCCGCTCGGGGATGCTGACCACGCCCACGAGGACGTGGTCGGGACTCTCGTCCAGCGGATCACTGCTGCGGAACCGCGATGCCAGGGCGCGCTTCCTCGCCATCATCGGCAACTCCGTTCGGGCAGGTCGTCGGCACCAACCGACGTCGTCTCGGGGACCATCGTCACCTATCGGTCCTCGACGGACAACACCCGGGGCGAGCCGGGCGGGCCGGGCGGGCCGTCGTCCGGGCCGGTGGCGCGGCCCTCCCCGAGGATCCGCAGGAGCTCGTCGGCGTCGGGGAGGTCGGTGGGCTCGACCGTCCGCCCCGGCCGGACGTAATGGAAGGCGGCGCGGACCTGCTCCGGCGGCACGCGTCGGCCGGTGCGCGCGGAGACGACGCGGGCCCAGGCGTAGCGGTAGACGGCCAGTTGGAGCGCGACGGCAGGCATCTCGCGGTCGGTCGGCACCCTGCCGGTCTTCCAGTCCACCACGACCCAGCCGTCCCCCTCAGCGAACACCGCGTCGATCCGCCCCCGGAGCAGGCGGCTCCCGAGGCCCACCTCGAAGGGGACTTCCACGGCCTCTGGTGTCAGACGTGCCCACGGGGACGCCTCGAACGCCTCCTGGAGCTCGGTGAGGTCCGCCTCGGAGAGCCCGTCCCCGGCCCCGGAGTCCCCGGCCCCGGGGAGGTCGTCGATGTCCAGGAGGTGTGTGGCGCCGAACCGGTGTTCCAGCCATGTGTGGAAGCGGGTCCCACGGCGGGCGAACCGGTCCGGCCGGTACGGCACCGGCCGGCGCAGGCGGTCGGCGAACGCGCCGGGATCGGCGGCCAGGGCCACCATCTCGCCCGCCGTGAGGCGCCGGGGCAGGACGACCTCCCCGTGGCGGGCCGCCGCCCGGCGTGCGTCGGCCAGCAGTGGACCCGCTGCGAGGTGCCACCGACGGGCGGGGCCGTGTTCCGGCGCGGGGGCGGCCTCGGGGTTCACGGGGTCCGCGCCCTCGACGGCCCGCGCCGCCGCGAGCCGATCGGCGGGGGTCGCCCGCGGCCAGGTGGCCTCGATGACGGTCTCGGTGGCCGGGTTGACCGCCGAGGGGTTCTCGACCAGGTGGTCCACCACCCCGACGGGTTCCTCCCCGCGGCACGCCTCGAGCACCTCGGTGAAGAACTCCGACGGGCCCTTGGGCGTCCTGCCGCTGTCCTGCCAGTGCGACGCCGACACCAGCAGCGAGCGTTCGGCCCGCGTGACCGCCACGTAGAACAGTCGCCGGTCCTCGTCCAGGGACCGACGCTTGACGCGGGAGATGTGTGTGCGGAGCGCGTCCTCCAGCTGCTTCCGGTCGCCGACGTCGTCCAGCCGGGGCACCGGCACCCCGCCGGGGTTGCCCTCCTGTTCCCGATCGCCACGCAGCTCCTCCGGGAGCTGCGTGGCCGCCCGGGTGGAGACCTGCGGAGCCCGGTCGGACGGGAAGACCCCCTCCAGCACGTGCGGCACGGCGACGATCTCCCACTCGAGCCCCTTGGCGCGGTGCACGGTGAGGATCTGGACACGCCCCGGGGCGGCCGCGACCTCGCCCCTGGCCAGTCCGCCGTCCACGGTGCGGGCGAGTTCGAGGTACGCGAGGAACGCGTCGAGACCCGATCCCCTGCCGGCACCGAAGGCCGACGCCACCGCCTGCAGTTCGTCGAGCTGCTCGCGGGCCTCGCCCCCGTCGACGCGTTCCCGCAGCCGCACCTCGGCGTCGAGACCCAGCGCCTGCTCGGCCGCGGCGACCAGGCGGGACGGCGGCGCCGAGACGCGACCGCGCAGCCCCGAGATGATCGCGGCGAGGTCGCTGATCCGCGCGTGACCGGCCTCGCTGTACCGGTCCCGGGGGCCGGGGTCGGCCAGGGCGTCCGCGAGCCCCGCCGCGTCGATCTCTTCTCCCGAGGCGACGGCGTCGAGGAGGTCGTCGAGGGCCTCCCGGGTGCGCACCTCCCCCGTCTCCGGGCTCGGCCGTCGCAGCGAGAGGGTCGCGGCCCGGCGCGCGAGTGCCGCGAGATCCGCGGCCCCGAGGGCGAAGCGGTCCCCGGTGAGCAGCCGCACCAGCGCGGCGCCGGCCCCCGGCCTGGCGACCACGGTGAGCAGGGCGACCACGTCCGCCACCTCGGGGACGTCGAGCAGGCCCCCCACCCCCTCGACCTGGACGGGCAGGCCGCGCTCCTCGAGGGCGTCGGCGATCGGCCCGGAGTCGGCGTTGCGCCGTACGAGTACCGCCGCGGTGGGGACCCGGCCGGCGTCGACGGAGGCCCGGTACCGGGCGGCCAGGGCGTCGGCCAACCACTCCCGCTCCTCCGCGACGGTGTCGAGCACGGCGATCCGGGTGTCGGCGGGCTCCGCGCCGGGGCGTGCGCGCAGCTCAGGGACGGCGATCGAGCCGGGCCGGTCGCGCAGCGGGACGGTGATGCGGTTGGCCAGCGTCAGCACCTCGGGCGGGTTGCGCCACGACGTGGTGAGTTCACGCCGGTGCGCCGGGCCGCCGTCCGCGCGGGGAAAGTCGGTGGGGAACAGATCGAGGTTGGACGCCGAAGCGCCGCGCCAGCCGTAGATGGACTGCAGCGGGTCGCCGACGGCCGTCACCGCGGGCACCGGCCCGGCCCCGCCCCCGAACAGCGCGGAGAGCAGCACCCGCTGGGAGTGCCCGGTGTCCTGGTACTCGTCGAGCAGCACCACCCGGAACGCCCTGCGCTCGGCCTCGCCCACGTCGGGGTGATCCCGCGCCACGGTGGCCGCCAGGGACATCTGCGAGGCGTGGTCCACGGCCGCCTCCGACCGCATGCGCTCGGCGACGGCGTCGACCAGGCCCGCGAGCTCCTCGCGGTGCTCCTGCGCGGTCAGCGTCGCCCGCAGCCACGCGGTCGGTTCGGCTTTCTGGCCGGGCCCGCCGGGCAGGGTGGCGATGAGGGTCGAGACGAGATCCGGGTGGGCGCGCAGCTCGTCCGTGGTGACGAGGTGTTCCGAGAGCTGCCCTGCCAGGGCCAGCACCTCCCTGGTCACGCCTGCTGCCGAGGTACCGGCGATCAGGGGCGACTCCCACTGCGACACGACGTCGTGGGCAAGCTGGAAGACCGCCGTCGGGGAGAGCAGCCGCGAGTCCGGTTCCACCGGGACGAGCAGGCCGTACGAGCCAAGCAGCCCACCGGCGAAGGCGTGGTAGGTGGAGATCTGCGGGTCCTCGGTCCGGATGGCCTCCGCGATCCGGGGATCAGCGTCCGGGCCTGTGCACAGCGGACTGCGGGCGAGGGCCTCCAGCCGTCGACGGATCCGCCTCGACAGTTGTTGAGCGGCCTTCCGGGTGAAGGTGAGCCCGAGGATCTCCGACGGCCGCGCGTGCCCGTTGGCCACCAACCACACCACCCGCGCAGCCATGGTCTCGGTCTTGCCCGCACCGGCTCCCGCCAGCACGAGCGTGGGCTCGGTGGGGCCCGCGATCACCGCCGCCTGCTCGGCGGTGGGGCGATGGATGCCCAACGCGTCGGCGACGGCCTCCGGAGTGGTCGACGCGCTCATCCGGTCACCTGCCGCCCCTCGGGCTGGGCGGGGCAGCTCGACCGCACCTCGCAGTGCACGCACCACTCGCCCACCCGGGCACGGTACGCCGGGCCGAGCGTGGACTCCCCCGCCACCCGCACACGCTCCTCCAGGTCCCGGGCGGACTCCGGGCCCACCGGGTCCTGCTCGCGCTCGACCGGGAGCCTGCCCTCCCGTCCCCCGAGATAGAGCAGCAGCCCCCCGCCTGGCCCGCGGTCCGCCGCCGGCTCGACCGCACCGGATCCCACAGCCAGCTGGTACAGGGCGAGTTGCGGGTGGTCCTGCGCGGTTGCCTTGCTCACCGCGGTGGCCGCGGTCTTGACGTCGACCGCGATCACCGTGTCCTCCCGCGTCGCCTCGAGTCGGTCGATCCTCCCCCTCACCCGCACGTCGCCGGGCACATCGAGTCGGAACGGCGTCTCCACGCCGGCGGTCGTGTAGGTGTCCCGGGTGGCCGAGCGCCAGCGCCGGAAGGACTCGGCCATCCCGACCATCGACTCGGCTCCCCGCCGGGCGAACCACCCGCGGGCGAGGGTGAGCGCCTCGGCACGGGACGCCACGGCCGCCCGGATCGCGTCCTCGTGCACCCCGCCCTCGACGGCCTGGGCCAACGCGTGGACGGCGGAGCCCCGCAGGAGCGCGGCCGTCGATCCCGCGTCGGCCGGGTCCCCGCGCGCCTTCTGCAGGAACCACCGCAACGCGCACTCCTCGAGCGCCCCGAAACCCGACGGGGAGAGAACGGCCTTCGGCTCCCCCGGCGTCGCCGGGAACGGCGGGGCGTCGGTGGACGGCTCGTGCGCCCCGTACCAGGTGTCGGGGTCTGCCTCCGGGACGCCCGCCTCACGCAGTCCGGCGAGCAGTCCGGCGGCGTGCGCGGCGTCCGCGGGTTCCGTGCCGGGGTCGAGCAGGGCTGCGCGCAGCTCGACGGCGAGGTGTCCCAGCGTGAACACCGACGGCATGAGCCGCCCGGCCCCCGCGCCCCGGTGCCCCGCCCCGGTCTCCGCGGATCGGGTGGCCAGGTCGGCGATCTCGTCGAGGTACCGCGAGGCCGCGACGTCCCCCTCATCGGGCGATTCCACCGCGGTGACCAGCAGGTGTTCGGCAGCCCGGGAGCAGGCGACATAGAACAGGCGTCGCTCCTCGGCCGCCCGGGCCGCCGCCGAGGAGGCCGCGAGTTCCGCCTCCGTCGGGGTGGTGCCCACCGCGGAGATCTCCGTGACGTCCACGAGCTCGTCCACCCCCAGCAGCCCCGAGCGACGGCGGGGCGTGGGCCACAGACCGTCCTGGACGCCGCACACCGCCACGGCCCGCCACTGCCGGCCCACCGCCGCGTGGGCGGACAGCACGGTCACGGCACCACCGCGGGCCCGGGTGTCCGCCCGCCGGGGTGCGGGCAGGTCCTCGCCCGAGACCATGTCGCAGAACAGCGCGACCGACCCCCCGGGGACGCGGTCGACGTAGTCCGCCGCGTGGCCGAACAACGAGACCACGGCATCGAGCGACCGGTCCGCCGAGCGCGCCCAGGGGTCGGCGGCCACCGCCTGGCGGACCAGGCGGCGCTCGAGGCGCGAGGCGGACCACGCCGCCCACAGCACCTCCTCCGTCGTCCCGCCGTCGCGGAGCGCGGTGAGGACGGCGTCGCGGGCGTGCCTCACCCGGGTGACCGGTGCGAGCTCGACTGCGGTGAGCCCGGTGTCCGACGGCTCCTCGTCCGCGAGCACCAGGCTGCGCAGGACCTCCGCGCTCGGCACGCCCCCGCCGATCCCGGACCGGCGTAGTCCGCGCCGCAACCGACGCATGGCGACCGGATCGGCCCTCCCGATCGGTCCGGAGAGCAAGCGGAGTGTGGCCTCGGTGTCCGTGCCCCGCCCGCCCTCGAGCGCGGTGTGCAGCAACAGGAGCAGCGCCGCCACCACTGGGTCGTGCGCCGGGGGCAACTCGGCGCCCGCGTCCACCACGGGGACCCCGGCGGCGTCGAGTGCCGGCAGGAGCGCGTCGGCCACCCGCGGCAGCGAGCGGCTGACCACCGCCATCTCCCCGTAGTCGACACCGTCGAGAACGTGGCGCCGGCGCAGGAAGTTCGCCACCACGGCGGCCTCGGCCGCCGCGGAGCGTTCGACGGTGACCGCCACGGAGCCCTCGTCGCCGGGTCCGCCGTCCGGCCCCGGCTGCCGCGGGCGGTGTGCCGGGCCCCCGGGGAGTCTCGAGGCGATCCGCGCGGCGACGGCCGCGATCGGAGGACTCATGCGATGCCCCGCCCGCAGGTCGACCTGCCGGCCACCCTGGTCGACGACGGCGCGGGCGAGCCCGCCGTCCGCGCCCCGGAACCGGAAGACCGACTGGTCCCCGTCCTCCACCACGACCAACACGTCCGCACCGCCGCCGATCGCGGCGACGAACTCGGCCGCGAGCGGGTCGAGGTGGTGGGCGTCGTCGACCGCGACGAGACGACGCGACCGGAACACCTCGCGCAGCCCCGGGTCGGCGCCCAGTGCGTCCAGCGCCGCACCCACGAGTTCGGCCGCATTGAGCGCCTCCGGGATGCCGGATTCTCCGCCGCGCAACCCGGAACGCAGCGCCATCTGCTCCTCGTGCCGACGGAAGAACCCTGCCGACGCCTCCCACGCGGGCCGCCCCGCGGACTGCCCGAGCCGCGCGAGTCCACGGGGGCCGATCCCCCGTTCGAGTGACCGCAGCAGCAGGTCGCGCAGCTCGCGGGCGAATCCCACCGTGGACAGGGCGGGCCGCAGTCGCTCCGGCCAGTCGGGGGCGCCGTCGGCCGCCTCGCCGAGGAGGGTCTCGCGGATCACCGCGTCGTGCTCGGCCCCCGTCCGCAGGCGCGGGGGCGGGGCGTCGGCGCGTGCGGCCGCCAGTCGCAGGACCGCGTGTGCCAGGGAGTGGACGGTCCGCACCGGCGCGTCGGTCCCCACGACGTACTCGGGGCCGAGCCCGGCCGTGACGTCCTCGAGCAGGGCCGCACCCGCCGTCGCGGAGGCGGTGAGGACCAGCACGCCGTCCAGCCCCGCCCCACCGGTCACGGCGGACCGCACGACGTCCACCAGCAGGGCGGTCTTGCCGCTGCCCGGGCCCCCGCGCACGACCCAGCGGTCCCGCTCCCCCGGCCCGGTGCCGCCGCCGGCAGCCGGGGTCCAGTCCCGGTCCAGGAGCCCGTCAAGCTCCCCGGGCCACACGCGTGCGCCGGCACGTGCGGCTGCGGTGCGGGGCCCGGGGATGTGGTCCGGCCGTGGGGTCTGTGTCACGGCCCGATCAGACCACACGCCTGAGACAGTGCCGCAGGCCGGCGCGTCACCGCAGGGTGTCCTCGAGCATCAGCGGTCGGCACGCGGTCCGCGCCACGACCGCCATCACGATCAGCACGACGGTGAGGAAGGCCAGTCCCGCACCGAGTCCGGGGCCGGTGAAGAGCATGCCGAAGACGGCGGGACCCAGGCTCGCCGCCGTGTAGCCGACCCCCTGGGAGAAGCCCGACAACGCGGCCGAGCCCGCCGCGGTCCGGGTGCGCAGGTTTATGAGCGTCAGGCAGAGCGGGAAGGTGCTCGGCCCGAGCCCGAGCAGGACGATCCACACCCAGGGCGCGACGCCGGGCGCCCAGAGCAGCCCGGCGAAACCGATGAAGTAGGCCAGGACGGAGAGGATGACGACGAAATACGGGTCCTCGACGCGTCCGGCGATCCACGGCACCACCAGGGCCCCGACCAGCCCGACCGCCGAGTACACGGCCAGTGCCAGGCCGCCTTCGGCCCGGGTCATCCCGATCGACTCGGCGACCGCGGGGAGCCAGGTGAAGAACGCGTAGGTGCCCAGCGAGTTGGTGCCGAAGAACAGCGCCAGTGCGACCCCCACGGGCGAGCGCCACGGCCGGATGCGCTCGCCGGCGGTCGCCGCCGCCGGGTTCACGGGTGCGGAGCCGTGCCGGATCGCCTCCACGACCCACGGGATCGCCGCCACCACCGCCAGGGCCGCCCACCAGCCGATCGACACCCGCCATCCGGAGGACTCGGACACGGGGACCGCGACGAGGGCGGGCACCACGGTCCCGATCTGCAGGCCGGTGATGTAGGCCATGCTCATCGCGGGGACGTGTCGCGGGAAATACTTCTTGACCAGCGGTGGCGCCACAACGTTCCCGACGCCCATCCCGGCCAGGGCGATGAGGGAGCCGACGCCCATCGTCCACGGGTCCGGGGCGAAGGCACGCAGCACCTGCCCGGCCGCGGCGGCGATCATCGCGATCACGGTCACGGTCTCGAGTCCGTACCGCCGCAGCACGAGCGGGGTGAGGACGCCCCACAGGGCGAACATCGCCGTGGGGATCATCCCGAGCATGCTCATGCCGCCCGGGCCGAGGCCGAGCTCGGCGTCGATCTCCCCGAGCAACGGACTGATCGAGGTGACGGCGGTGCGGAGGTTGAGCGAGACCAGGACCACGCCGGCCAGTGCGATGAGGGGGACCGCCGGGCCCCCCGCCCGGGAGCCGGCGCCCGGAGTGCGGGCGGTCATCGGGCCGGAGGGGCTTCCGTGTCCCCGACGTACTCCTCGACGGCGCGGGCCATGGTCTGCAGCCCGTCCATGGCGGCCGGCCGCGACCCGGGGTGCAGCGCGTGCACCGCGAGCCGGAAGACCGCCGCGCGGAGCACCATCTGCGGCCAGTCGTCGAGGTGCGCCCAGCGGCCCAGGACGCCGGGGTCGACCGTGCCCCACGAGAGATGGTCGACCGCGACGACCGCGGCCGACCAGGATGCGGGCCGCGCGTACGGGACCACTTCGGTCAACGCGGGTTCGGAGCCGGAGTCGAAGAGCAGTCCGCGGGCGAGATCACCGTGCACGATGCCGCCTCCGGCCCGGGCGCCGACCGGCCCGCGGAGCCGGATGAGGCCGGTGGCCCCGAGCAGCGCGGCGGCCCGGTGGGTGGCGAACGGGGTCCCCCGGTCCTCCATCCCCGGCGCGAGGTCCACCTCGGGGTCCCCGTCCCACGACGCCGCCTCGGCACAGGCGAACAGATCGGTACCCGACCACGGCCGCGCGGCGGGACGACGCACGATCCGCGGCCGCTCGACGGCCGCCAGGGCCTCGTTGAGGCGAGCCGACCAGGCGATCGTCTCGTCGGCCCGGGCCTCCGGCCTGCCGGAGAGGGCGTGGTCGGCGCGCCAGCCGCTGACGACGTGCCGGCCGTCCCGGGACCGGAGGGGCTGCGCCACCCGCAGTCCGGTGACGTCCAACTGTTCGCGGACCCGGGCTGACCAATTGGCCAGCCCGGTGTCGCTGACGGGCCGGAGCACCACTCCGGTGCTGCCGGCATCCTCGACGAACCACCCCGTGCCGGACCCGGCGACGACCGGGACCGCGGGGCCGTCGGACACGCCGAACGCACCACGGACGTGGTCGGGAGCCGTCGCCTGGTTCACGCGGACCACCGTACCCATCGCATCGGTCAATACCCCGGAAGGGAGGGATCGACGTCGCGGGTCCACGCCTCGATGCCGCCCTCGAGGGAACGCACGCCGTCGAAGCCCGACCCCAGGAGCGTGGACGCGGCCCGGGCCGACCGCACCCCCGATTTGCAGTAGACGACGAGCGGCCCGGTCGCCGCCGCACGTCCGAGCACCCCCGTGGGGTCGGCCGCATCGTCGGCGAGCGTGTCCAGCGGAACCCAGACCGACGGTTCGATCGAGGCGATCGACCGCTCGCCGGCGCCCCGGACGTCCACGAGGACCGGCGCGGCCGCACCACCCGTGGCCCCGGACCGGTCGAGCTCGGAGGCCAACGCCGCCGCCGTGACCGTCGGCGCCTGCTCTCCGGCGGCCGCGGGGACCTCACACGAGTCGTCGCCGGCGCCCTCCGGCAGCGCGGTCACCGGGCTACGGGACGGGTCGGGACGGACGGTGACGGTCCGGTGTGTGGACTCCAGCAGGTCCATGAGGACCAGCCGGCCCAACAGGGATCGCCCCGAGCCGGTGATCAGTTTGACGGCCTCCATGGCCATCATCGAGCCGACGGTCCCGCAGAGCGCGCCCACGACCCCGGCCTCCGCGCAACTCGGTACGGAACCGGCGGGCGGGGGGGCCGGGTACAGGTCACGCAACGTGACGGCCTCGGCGGGGGCGGGGGGCCGGGACCAGAAGACGGCGAGCTGGGCGCGGAAGCGGTCGATGGTCCCCCAGATCAGCGGGATCCCCGCGATCTCGCAGGCGTCGGAGACGAGGTACCGGGTGGCGAAGTTGTCGCTTCCGTCCAGCACGAGGTGGTGTCCGTCGAGGACGCCGGTCATGTTGAGCGGGTCCAGGCGGATCCGGAGCGCCTCGACCTCCACCCCCGGGGCGAGCTCGGCCAGCCGGTCGCGCGCCGACTCCACCTTGGGACGGCCGACGGTGCCCACCGAGTGGATGACCTGCCGGTGCAGATTGCCGGTGTCCACGTCGTCGTCGTCGACCACCGTGATCCGACCGACGCCCGCCGCGGCGAGGTACATCAGGATCGGCGCGCCCAGGCCGCCCGCGCCCACGACGAGTATCGACGCGGCGCGCAGGCGCCGCTGCCCCTCGTCGCCCACCGCGTCGAGCAGCAGGTGGCGCGAGTAGAGGGACCGCTCCTCGGCGGACAGCCCGGCGACCGGCTCCACCAGCGGCGGGACGCCTCGGCGGTCGGCGTCACGGTGGTCGGTGTCGCGGCTCGCGGGGGTCACTGCTGCTCCGGCGGGCCGTCCGGGTACGGCCACGCGTTGTACCGGCAGGTGTCGTCGTTGTCCGGGACCACGCCCTCCGGGTCGAGGCTGAAGATGTCGCCGTTGTCCACCCCGAAGGTCTGCTGCATCATGATCGGCGCCAGCGCACCGTCCTCCGGGCACGGTTCGTGGTCCGGGTAGCCGACCGCGTGCCCCACCTCGTGGTTGACCAGGTATTGGCGGTACGAGCCGATGTCGCCCTGGAACGGCCGCGCGCCGCGGACCCACCGTGCCAGGTTGAGGTAGACGCGGCCGGTGGCGGAGTTGTAGCAACTCGACTCCAGCTCGATGTCGTACCCGCAGTGCTCCCGGACCGTCATGGGACTGGTGAGCGAGACCCGGAAGTCGGGGTCCTGACCGTCGTCCCGCTGGAACGCCACGGCGCCGTCGCCCGTCCAGCTCTTGGGGTTGGACAGGGTCGCGTCGACCATCCGCGCCACGGCGGCGTCCCCGCCGAACTCGACCGTGTCGACGCCGTCCTCGATGTCGACCGTGTAGGTGAAGAGCTCGGCGGTGGGCTCGCCGACGAGATCGGTCGTCCCGGCCACGGTCCGGAACTCCCCCGTCCCGGCCTCCACGAAGTCGCCGCCCTCGGGTAGCTCCCCGGTCTCCGGCACCGGCCCCGACGACGGGCCGCCGATGACGACAGGCGTCTCGCCGGGGTCGGGTTCCGCGCCGGGTCCCGGCTCCCCCGGGTCGGCCACCGCGTCCGCGATGACCAGGGCCGTCAGGACCACCAGGACGGGGATCGCATACGCGCGCCACCCCCAGGTGGTGAAGAACCTGCCGAGCGCGGACTGCCTGGGCAGGTGGTCCCGCGCGCCGGGGACGGACCGGCGGCGGCCCGGCGTCGACTCCGCCGGGTCCCACGGCGCGCGCAGCGGCTCCGCCCGGGGCGGGTAGTAGGGCTGGCGCCGGTCCTCGCGGCCGTCGGCCCGCCGGGGGGCCCGGTCGTCCGCCCGGGCCGGCGCCCGCTGCGACTCCCGGTCACCCCGGCCGCCACCGCGCACGGAGCGCTCGCCGTCGACACCGTCCGGTGTCCGGCGACGACCGTCACTCATCCGCGTACCTCCGCGTCCGCTCGATTCGAGGACTCCAGGATTCCACATGCGGTGTGGTCGCCTGGATCGGCACTCCGCCGGTACGGGTAATGTCCGTCTGGCCCGGAGGTGCCCGGATCCGCCCGGGACGAGAGGAGTCGACGATGGCACGGCCCGATGGACCGCCCACGGCGGACCCCGTGCGCGTGCGGGCGACCCGCCTGCCGCGCGGCGCCCGGCGTCGGCAACTCATCGACGCCGCCGGTGCCGTGTTCGTGGACCAGGGCTTCCACGCCGCCGGCATGGACGGCATCGCCGTCGCGGCCGGGGTCTCCAAGCCCGTCCTCTACCAGCACTTCGACTCCAAGCGTGACCTCTACCTCGAGGTCCTGCGTTACCACGTGGACGAGCTGCTCGACAGGATCGGCACCGCGCTCGAGTCCACGTCGGACAACCGGCGCAGGGTCGAGGCGGCCGTGGACACCTTCTTCGCCTTCGCCGACTCGCACTCCCGCGGCTTCCGGCTCGTCTTCTCCTCCGAGCCCGGCGACGACGACATGCGTCTCGAACTGGAACGGGCGACCAACGGCTGCATCGACGCCGTCCACGACCTCGTCCGGGGCGACTCCGGTCTCGACGTACACCGGTCCCGGCTCCTCGCCGTGGGCCTCGTGGGCGCGAGCCGGGTCAGCGCCGGGCACTGGCTCGACGCCGGCCGGCCGATCCCCCGCGCCGACGCCGTGTCCACCACGGTCGCACTGTGCTGGGGCGGGCTCTCCAAGATCCCGCGCCAGTCCGGGTAGCGCCCCCGGGGCCGGGTCAGCCCAGGAAGCCCACAGCGCGGCGCGCAGGCTCCCCGATCTCGACGTAGGCCACCCGGTCGGTGGAGACGAGATAGCGACGGCCCTTCTCGTCGTCGAGCTCGAGCACCGCCTTCGACTCCGCCGTGAGCGCGGACTCGACCCGCTTCTGCACGTCCTCCGGGTTCATCTCCGTCCTGAAGGTGAGTTCACGGTTGCTCTCGGCGATGCCGATCTTGATCTCCACTGCGTCTGCCCTTCGTCTCGCCGGCGCGCGACACGCCGACACCGGTACTGCCAGCCTCCCAGGCTAGCCCGCACCCCGTGTGAGTCGCCGTGACGGGATAGGGTGAGGGGGCGTGGGACCCGACCCGACCCGTCCGGACGGAGCGGGACACCCTCGCGGAAATGTGCGCGCCCGCTCGCCGCGGCCGACCACCCGGCCCCGACCCCGCGCGCGAGAGAAGAAAGGCACCACCCTGTCCACCACAGATGTCACCACCAGTGAAGTAGACGGCATGGCCACGACGACAGCCGTCGTCGACGCCCCGTCCTCCGACTCCTCCCCGAGCTTCGCGGAACTGGGGGTCCGCCCCGAGATCGTCACCGCGCTCGGCGAGCGCGGGATCACCCACACCTTCGCCATCCAGGAACTCACCCTCCCGCTGGCCCTCGCGGGGTCCGACCTCATCGGCCAGGCGCGGACCGGGATGGGCAAGACCTACGGCTTCGGCGTCCCGCTCCTGCACCGGATCTCCGTGGGCGAGGACACCAGACCCCTCGACGGCACGCCCCGGTCGCTGATCATCGTCCCGACCCGGGAGCTGTGCGTCCAGGTCACCCAGGATCTCAAGATCGCGGCCACCGGCCTCACGGCGCCGACCGAGACGGGTACACGCCCGCTGAAGGTGCTGTCCATCTACGGGGGCACCCCGTACGAGCAGCAGATCGACGCGCTCGAGAAGGGCGTCGACGTGGTGGTGGGCACCCCCGGTCGCCTGCTCGACCTCGCCAACCAGTCGAAGCTGGTCCTCGGCAAGGTCGAGGCGCTGGTGCTCGACGAGGCCGACGAGATGCTGGACCTGGGCTTCCTGCCGGACATCGAGAAGATCCTGCGCATGGTCCCGGACAAGCGTCAGACCATGCTCTTCTCGGCCACCATGCCCGGACCGATCATCACGCTGGCCCGGACGTTCCTCACCAAGCCGACCCACATCCGGGCCGAGTCCGCCGACTCCGGCAGCACCCACGAGAACACAGCGCAATTCGTCTATCGCGCGCACTCCCTCGACAAGCCGGAGTTGGTCGCGCGGGTCCTCCAAGCCGAGGGGCGCGGCGCCACGATGATCTTCTGCCGCACCAAGCGCACCGCGCAGAAGCTCGCAGACGAGCTGGCGGACCGGGGGTTCCGCGTGGGCGCTATCCACGGTGACCTCGGTCAGGGGGCGCGCGAGAAGTCGCTCAAGGCCTTCCGCACCTCAGAGGTCGACGTGCTCGTCGCCACCGATGTCGCCGCGCGCGGCATCGACGTCGACGACGTCACCCACGTGATCAACTACCAGTGCCCCGAGGACGAGAAGACGTACGTCCACCGGATCGGCCGCACCGGCCGGGCCGGCCGCACGGGCGTCGCCATCACCCTCGTGGACTGGGACGACATCCCGCGTTGGGGCCTCATCGACAAGGCTCTCGGTCTGGGACACGGCGAGCCCCCCGAGACCTACTCCACCTCGGCGCATCTGCGCACCGATCTCGGGATCCCCGAGAGCGCCGGCGGGCGGGTCGGCGCGGCCACCGGGACCGGATCGGGCCGCCGTCAGTCGCCCCGCTCCGGCGGCGCCGGTGGCCGCTCGGGGCGCCGCGCCCGCGGCTCGTCCTCCCGTTCCGACTCCTCGCCGGCGCAGGGGCGGTCCGGTTCCGACACCGCGGCGTCGGGCGACGGGTCGCCCAGCCGGCGACGCCGTCGTCGGCGGCGTCCCTCCTCGTCGTCCGGCGGATCGACGGGCCGGGACTGATCGGCGCCCTCGTCACGCGAGGCAGGGGAACGTGAGCACGCACCCGAACGGAGACCATCGGCCACACCGCCCGCGGCCCGGTGTCCCCGTCGAACGCCGGACCCGCCGGGACCTCCTCGCCGCGGCCGTCATCGCGCTGGCGGTGGTCGCGACGGCCGCGATCGTGGTGACCACCGGCAGTGCGGCGAACTCGGGGTTCGACCCGGCCGACACGGACCAGCCCGAGTACGGGCCGACCATCGAGATGCCCACGTCGCTGCGAGCGCTCTGGTCCCACGAGTCCACCGGCGCCGGGGCCCCGCTGACCACCGGCGGCAACCTCGTCACCGTCGACGACGACGGGGAGCTGATCGGCCGGGACGCGGGCTCGGGCGAGGAGGTCTGGTCCTACGCGCACGCCGGGCGACTCTGCGCGGCAACCTACTTCTCCGACTCCCTCGTGGCCGCCTTCGACGGCGCGGCCGGGTGCAGTGACGTGACCGCGCTCGATCCGACCACGCAGCAGTACACGAGCACCCGGCAGTCCGCGTTCTCCCCGGCCATGCAGTTCCGCAACACGTGGACCCATGCACTCGCACTGGGGCCGGACCGGCTCGAGATCTGGCGCGACGACCTGGTCCGCACCGTCGAGTACGGCGCCGTCCCCGCCCCGCAGGAGGCCGGGATGCAGCCTCGCTCCGGATGCACGCTCCTCACCGCGGACCTCACGGACGAACGGTTCGGCGTGACCGAGCGCTGCCCGACGGATGACTCGGTGCGGCTCACGCTGTCCCGGACGGTGCCCGAGGACAACCGCGAGCCTAAGGAGATCGCCTCGGCGGCCACGGGCGCCGAGGGACTGTGGATCATCGACGTGAGCGACGAGGGGGTCCTCGCCCTGGCGTCGAGGGGCGGCGACTGGGCCGTCGAGTGGCTCACCTCGCCGACCGAGGCCAGCACGGTGCTCGACCTCGACGCCGAGCCGACGCACCTGCCCTCGACGGGGACACTCTCCGGCGACGGAGAGCAGGCCAGGTGGTTCGACGGTCACGCGACCCACGCGTTCGACACCGCCACCGGCGCCCACACGTGGTCTGCGGACGGGACCACGGGCCCCGGCCACACCGTTGGCCACTCGCAGGACCCGTCTGCGGTCACGGCCCGGGACTGGGTGCTCCTGCCCGTCCCCGGGGGATTCGTGGTCGGCGAGCACGACTCCGGCGTCCGGACCGCCCACCTGCCCGCGACGTCCGCGGACGGCGACGGCGTCACGGGGCTGGCACAGGTCGGCGACATCCTCTACGAACGCCGCGCGGGTGCCGTCCACGCGTACAAGATGTCGACCTGAGTCCGGAAGCCCGCCTGAGGTGATCGTCAGGAGCGCGGGCTCAGGCGGCGTACCAGGCGATGGCGTCGCGACGGAACAGCGACACGAGCGCCACCGCGCACACCACCGCCAGCGCGATGCCCGCCGCGTACTGACCGGAGCCGACCCCCACGTACCAGGCGACGAACAACAGCAGGAGCTCGGCGATCACCACGAGGCCACGCCCCCAGCGCCGGCCACGGAGCAGCCCGAGCCCGGCCGCGAACAACCCGCCACCGAGGATCGCGAACCAGATCGCCGTGCCGTACCCGCTGATGGCGACGGTCTCCTCGCGGTGGCCCCCGATCGCGCGCACCGCCAGGACCACCGCGACGACGATCCCGATGAGGCCCTGGGCCGAGGCGATCCAGCCCGCGATCCGCACCGGGGTCGGAACAGCGGTCCGGGGATCCGCGGGACGGGACTGGTCGTCAGGCTGGCGCACGTTCACCTCTCCAGCGTAGGTCGCGGGCACCGGAGGAGGCCGAGCGCCCTTGCGGACCATACTCCGTTTGACTCATCCGCCCTTGCCAGAGTGCGGTTTTGACCCGATTTGACATCAGCGGTGACCTTTGCCACATCGGCGCCGCAGGGGGTTGACTTGTCATGGAATCGTGGCACGATCACTCGTAACACCGCAGACGCACCACGTTTGCTTTGCCTTAACCGCGAGCTTCTCCGCACGGAGTGAGCCCGCGGGGCGGGTACCTCACCGCATCACCGGACACGAGCGATCACCCACGTCGTCAGGCCGATCTTCTGGATCGGCCCACTCGTCTGTGCCCGATCGTAGCCGAGGAGCGTGGTCTCATATCGATTGGAGTTCCCCATGGACTGGCGCCATAAGGCCATCTGCCGCGACGAAGACCCCGAGCTGTTCTTCCCCGTCGGCAATTCCGGGCCCGCCCTCGCGCAGATCGCGGAGGCGAAGATCGTCTGTAACCGTTGCCCCGTCACCGCGGAGTGCCTGACCTGGGCGCTCGAGTCCGGCCAGGACGCCGGCGTGTGGGGCGGCATGAGCGAGGACGAGCGTCGCGCCCTCAAGCGTCGCCGGAGCCGCACGCGCACGACGGTCTGACGGACCTCGCAGACAGGCACAGCACAGAGCCGGGGCCGGCCCTTCCCACCAGGGAGGGGCCGGCCCCGGCGTCGTCCGCCGCGGGTCGGTCATTCGATCACGGCGATGAGGTCGTCCGCCTGGATGACGTCACCCGCCGCGACAGCCACCTCACGGACCGTTCCCGAAGTCTCACAGAGCACCGGAATCTCCATCTTCATCGACTCCAAGAGCACGATCGTGTCGCCCTCGGCGACCTCGGAGCCGACCGCTGTGACGACCTCCATCACGTTGGCGACCATCTCTGCACGGACCTGTTCGGCCATGTGGTGTTCCTCTGCTTTCCTCGAACCGTCGGTCCCCCGGACTCCTCAATGCAACCACACAGCCGTTGCCGTGGGAGAATGACGCCACAGACGAAAGGAGGCGCCGATGAGCAAGCGTGGCCGCAAGAGGCGGGATCGCCGCAAGAAGAACGCGAACCACGGTAAGCGTCCGAACAACTGAGTGACCGTGGCACCGTGAACACGGACGTCAGGGGCGGGCGCCCATCGGGTGCCCGCCCCTGACGTCGTACAGCCGGCCTGTGACTAGCCTTGTTCGCGGTGCTCGACGGTCGTCGTGCGGTGCGTCACCGAGTTACCGTCCGCGTCCGTCGTGGTGACCGTGGTGCGCCGGATCTCCACCATCAGCCGTTCCCGCAGCCCGGTGGGCGCCTTCTCGTAGCAGGACCTGGACAACTTGGCCTTGAGCCGGCGCTCCGAGAGGAACATCTCCCGGCAGGTCGGACAGCCGGCGAGGTGGTGCTCGAGCCGGGACCGACACGCGTCGTCACATTCCAGGTCCACCAACAGCGACAGGTCGCGGCGGGCGGCGTCGCAGTCGATCTTCTCCAGCCGCGGATCGTGATCGGCCATCACTTCTCCCCCTCCGACCGGTCTCGACCGAAGCCGCGCTCGGTCGCCACGTCACGGAGCAGTTCACGGAGCTGCTTGCGGCCCCGGTGCAGGCGCGACATCACGGTCCCCAGCGGGGTGTCCATGATCTCGGCGATCTCCTTGTACGGCAGGTCCTGGACGTCCGCGTAGTACACGGCCATCCGGAACTCCTCCGGAAGCTGGGCGAGGGCCGAGCGGATCTCGTCATCCGGCAGCAGCTCCATCGCCTCGACCTCGGCCGACCGCAGCCCTGTCGAGGAATGCTCCGCTGCCGCCGCGAGCTGCCAGTCGGTGATCTCCTCGGTCGGGTACTGCGCGGGCTGGCGCTGCCTCTTGCGGTAGTGGTTGATGTACGCGTTGGTGAGGATGCGGTGCATCCAGGCACGGAAGTTGGTCCCGGGCTTGAACGAGTGGAACCCGGCGTAGGCCTTGGCGTAGGCCTCCTGGACCAGGTCCTCCGCGTCGGCGGGGTTACGCGTCATCCGCAGCGCCGCGCCGTACAGCTGGTCGAGAAGCGGCATGGCCAGCTCCTCGAACTGCTCGGCGCGCTGCTCCGCAGCGTCGGCATGCAACTCGGTCGGCAACCGGAACTCCTCACCTGTCGGTACCCCGGAGTCTATCCGCCGACCGGGGTCGTCGAGAACCGCGGTCCGCATCGCACCCTCCTTCTCCGGGCTCCCGGAACCATCCGGGGCCCTCGCTGAGGAATCAACGCGTTCGCCCGCCCCCGTATTCCGCTAGGCCGCCGATACACTCGTCACCCGTGAGCAGGAAGAGCGGACGAGCCGGACGCGGAGGACGGCGCGCCGCGGCGGCGACGCCCGCGATCGCGGCCGTCCGGGACGGGGGCGTCACGCACGCCGTGCACACCTACGAGGCGTCCTCGGACGACTTCGGCGGCGAGGCCGCGCGCGTCCTGGGCGAGCGCCTGGGGGTGGGCCCGGAGCGCGTGTTCAAGACCCTCGTCCTGGCCACCGCGCGCCCCCCGGCCGGGTCGAGGACGGCGCTGGCCGTGGCGATCCTGCCCGTCACCTCCACGCTCGACCTCAAGGCCGCCGCAGCAGCGCTGGACTGCGGAAAGGCCTCGCTCGCACCGGTCGACGCGGCGGAACGCGCCACCGGCTACGTGATCGGCGGCGTCTCCCCGCTGGGACAGAAACGCCGCCTGGCCACGGTCGTCGACGACTCGGCGCCAGTGCACCCGACGGTCCTGTGCAGCGCGGGTCGGCGGGGCTGGGAGATCGAGGTCGCCCCGGACGATCTCATCCGGCTCACCGGCGCCGTCACCGCCCGGATCGCGGCCTAGAAGAGCGTGGGCTCGCCGGCGGCGTCCGGGCCGCCGCCGTCGCCGCCCTGATCGATCGGTCGGACGAGCTCGGGCCCGTCGTTGCGCACGTTCGACACCGCGCGGGAGACCGGCTGGATCTCCACGGACTCCGCCCACTGTGCGAGGTCTCCGCCCGCGCCGTCGACCAGAGCCCTCGGGTCGCCGATCACGGAAGGATCGAGCCAGTCGTCCAGCACGGACGGGTCCACCACGAGCGGCATCCGGTCGTGGACCCGCCGGAGCGGCCCCAGCGCCTCCGTGGTGAGGATGGTGCACGAGAGCTGCGTGCGGTCCGGGACCTCCGGGTCCCGCCGCCTCTCCCACAGTCCTGCCATGAGCAGACCGGCGTCTCCCGGGAGCGACATGTGGAAGGGCTGCTTGGGCCCCGGTTTCCCGCCCGGGGCCGCGGGCTCTCCCGGAACCCACTCGTACCACCCGCCCATCGGCACCACGCAGTGCCGCCGGGCCACCGCGGCTCGGAACGCGGGCTTGGTGGACGCCGTCTCCACCCGGGCGTTGAAGAGGTTCGGCAGTCGGGCGGTGTCCCGGCTCCACGACGGGACCAGCCCCCAGCGCATGGCGTGGAGCACCCGCTCGTGCGGGACATCCCCACCCGCGGCCAGCACGCTGATCGGTGTGGTGGGCGCGATGTTGAACCGGGGGGCGCGCGGCCCCGTGTCCGGCCACAGTCCCGGAGGCGGATCGGTGGCCCGGTCGACCGCGTCGAGCTCCACCGCGAGCCGTGCCGGATCCGAGCCGAGCGAGAACCGTCCACACATGCCCCACATCCTCGCACCCTCCCCGGGCGGCGAGGGCCGCGATAGGGGACACTGAGCAGGTGAGCAATTGGAACGCCCCCGTCGCCGCCGGCCCCGTCGACGCGGAGGTGACGGTGCCCGGGTCCAAGTCCCTGACCAACCGCGCGCTGGTCCTCGCGGCACTCGCCGACGGCCCCTCCCGCCTGACCGGCACGCTCCGCAGCCGGGACACCGATCTCATGATCGGGGCGCTCTCCGCGCTCGGCGCACGCGTCGAGGGCCCCGCCGGGCCGCTCGGGGACGGGGACGCCGACCTGCTGATCACACCCGGCGCGCTGCGGGGCGCCGACATCGACTGCGGCCTCGCCGGGACCGTCATGCGGTTCGTCCCGCCGATCGCCGCGCTCGCCACGGGCACCTCCGCCTTCGACGGAGACCCGGCCGCGCGGGTGCGTCCTCAGTCCGTGGTCCTCGACGCGCTCCGCGCGCTGGGCGCCGAGATCTCCGGCGACTCGCTGCCGTTCACCGTCGCGGGCGGCGCGGGGCTCCGTGGCGGACGCGTCGAGGTGGACGCCTCCGCCTCCTCCCAGTTCGTCTCGGGCCTGCTGCTCGCCGCCGCCCGGTTCGACCGCGGTCTCGACCTGGCCCACATCGGCGACGGCCCCGTCCCCTCGGGCCCGCACGTGGAGATGACCATCTCGATGCTGCGGGAGTCCGGGGTGACGGTCGACTCCCCCACCCCGAGTTCGTGGCGCGTCGCGCCCGGCCCGATCCAGGCGGTCGACCGCCTGGTGGAGCCCGACCTGTCCAATGCCACCCCGTTCCTCGCCGCCGCGGCCGTCACGGGCGGGACCGTCCGCGTCCCGCGCTGGCCGGTCTCCACCACGCAACCGGGCGACGCGATCCGCGGGATCCTCGAGGCGATGGGCGCGGAGGTCCGCCTCGAGACCGCGGGCGCCGCCGACCACGGCACCCTCGTCGTCGTCGGTCCTGACCGCCTGTCCCCCGTCGACCTCGACCTGTCCGCGATCGGCGAGCTGACCCCCACCGTCGCCGCCCTCTGCGCGGTGGCCGACGGCCGGTCACGTCTCACCGGCATCGCGCACCTGCGGGGCCACGAGACGGACCGACTCTCCGCCCTCGCCGCCGAGCTCGGCGCCGTGGGCACGACGGTGACCGGGCTCGACGACGGGCTCGAGATCACCCCCGGGCCCCTGCGCGGCGCCGTGTGGCGCGCCTACGCTGACCACCGGATGGCCACCGCGGGCGCGATCATCGGGCTCCGGGCCCCGGGCGTCGAGATCGACGACGTGGACTCGACCTCCAAGACCATGCCCGGGTTCACGCGGATGTGGTCGACGATGCTCGCGGGCCGGGGCTGACCGGCTGCCATGGCACGCGGCCGCGGCGGGAGCAGCGCACGGAACTGGGACGAGTCCGACGTGCGCGTCCGGCCGGGCAAGGGGTCCAGGCCCCGGACCAAGCGCCGCCCCAGTCACGACGACGCCGCCACCGCCATGGTCGTGAGCGTCGACCGGGGCCGCTGGGGGTGCGTCCTCCTCGGCGACGGGCCCGATCACGTCGCCGGCACGCGGGTCGTCACCATGCGGGCCCGGGAGCTCGGACGGACCCCGGTGGTCGTCGGTGACCACGTCGGGGTGGTCGGTGACCTCTCCGGGACACGCGACACCCTCGCCCGGATCGTCCGCGTCGAGGACCGCAGCACCGTCCTGCGACGCACGGCGGACGACTCCGACCCCTACGAGCGGGTGGTGGTGGCCAACGCGCAGCTCCTGCTCATCGTGGTGGCCGTGGCCGACCCGCCGCCGCGCGCCGGGTTCGTCGCCCGTGCCCTGGTCGCCGCCTACACCGGCGGACTGGAGCCGGTCCTGTGCCTGACCAAAGGGGATCTCGACGACGCGTCGGTCTTCGCCGCCGAGTTCGACGCGCTGGACGTCCCGGTCCTGCGGGCCGGTGTCCACGACGACCTCGACGAACTCCACGCCCGGATCGACGGCCGCGTCTCGGCCCTGATCGGCCACTCCGGGGTGGGCAAGTCCACCCTGGTCAACCGGCTCATCCCCGACGCCGGGCGGGCCACGGGAGTGGTATCGGGTGTGGGTAAGGGCCGGCACACGTCCACCCAGTCCGTGGCCCTCGGACTCGCCACCGGCGGGTGGGTCGTCGACACCCCGGGTATCCGGAGCTTCGGCCTGGCCCACGTCTCCCCCGACGACGTGGTCGCGGCATTTTCGGACCTCGACGAGATCGCGGAGGGCTGCCCGCGCGGGTGCACGCACCAGGGCCCGCCGGCCGACCCCGAGTGCGCGTTCGACAGGATCACCGACCCGGCCGTGCACCGTCGTGCGCTGGCCGTCCGGGAGCTCCTCGGAGCCCTCCAGAGCAACGACCCGTGGGCCCTGGGGCCCGACTAGCGCGCGCCCCGGCGGTCGCGGGACCTCCCGGGCGGGCTCAGTCCCGCCGGAGCAGCGCGTCGACCACCAGATCCGGCCGGGACAGGCGGGCCGAACCGATGCCCCCCATGCGCACGTCACCGAGCGCACCCGCGTAGGCCCCGAGGGGGCGGCGCGTACCGCGGGCCACGGCCACCGCGCTCGCGCGCCGGACCCATCCGAGCCGGGCGCGGTCGGCCTTCGTGGACAACGGGATAGTCATTCGCTCATCACCTCGGGCCCGAGGCTAACCCTGGACGATCGTCCAGGGGCAATCCGCCGCCACGGGCCGGCGCCCGACGATCAGAGCTTCAGCTCGACATCACCGCAGGCCACGGACACGCAGGTCTGGATCCGCTCCCCCGGACTGTGATCGGTACCGTTACGGAGATCACGCACATGACCTTCCTCGAGGCCCACCACGCAGGTCTGGCAGATACCCATCCGGCAGCCGAAGGGCATCTGGACGCCGACCTGCTCCCCGCCCTCCAGGATCGTGGTGGCACCGTCGAGTTCCACGGACCGGCCGGTGGTCCCGAACGTCACCGTTCCCCCGGACGCGCCCGCATTGCGGTCGATCGTGAACCGCTCCACATACAGATCGTCCCGGCCGGTCGCCTCGAAGTGTCGCGTGAGCTCGTCCAACATCGCCGAGGGGCCGCACGACCACGTCGGCCGCTGCGACCAATCTGGGACCAGTCGGGACATCTGCTGGGCGTCGATGCGCCCCTCCTCGCTGGTCACCCGCAGGTGCAGGGTGTACCCGGGCTGGGTGCGCTCGAGCGCCCGCAGCTCGTCGTGGAACAGCACGTCCTGCCGGTCCCGCACCGAATGGACGTGCACGACGTCCGGGAACGGCTCGTCGCCGGAGCGGCGGTCCAACGAGCGGAGCATGCCCATCACCGGCGTGATGCCCGAGCCCGCTGTGACGAACATGAGCTTGTCTGGGGTCGGGGACGGCAGGTGGAAGTCGCCGGCCGGCGCGGCGAGCCGGACGATGGTGCCGGGCTTGACGGTGCCGACGATGTGGTTGCTCAGCAACCCCTCCGGCATCGCCTTGACCGTCACCGAGTACTCGCCCCTGCCCGACGTCGGTGCGGAGGTCAACGAGTACGAGCGCCAGGTCCACCGCCCGTCGAGCAGTACGCCGATCCCGAGGTACTGGCCCGGCTGGTAGGTGGGCGTGGCGCCCCAGCCGGGCTTGATCACCAGGGTCACCACGTCATCGGCCTCGCGGCGGACCGAGACGATCTCACCGCGTAGTTCGCGCGACGACCACAGCGGGTAGATGAGCGACGAGTAGTCGTCGGCCCGGAGCGGGTGCGTGAGTCGGTCCAGGACCCGATGGGCGGAGCGGGGCTCGGGAACCCTCGCGGCCGCCGCCCGCAGGATCCTGGTGAATCCCCTGTTCGACTCGGACACCTGTGCCTCCTCCTGCCGGGCCACGCCCGACCCGGGGTTCGGGTCGGGAGCCGGCGACCAACCTACGGTAGCGTAGGTTCGGGCCCGGTGGGGAGCCCGGAACCGACTTCTGCCCTGTCGATCTGCTCAGAGCAGGTCGAGCAGGAACGGCAACTCGACCGGGTCGTACCACGCCAGATCCAGGTCGAGGGCGTCGCCCACCGCGAGCTCGGCGTCCTCGTCCCCCAGGTCGGCCCGGTCCACAAGGTCCACCGCCTCGTGGACCGTCTCCACCGCACCGGCGAGGTCCACGTGCACCGCCGCGACCTCCTCGAGCGACACCGAGCCCCGGCTCAGCCGGACGACCGCGGTGTCCAGGTCGGGCCGCAGCTGCGTCTCGGCGTCCGGGACATCGACGCTCACGACGACCCGCCGGTACGGATGCGTCTCGTGCGCGGCCTCGGCGTCGATCTCGCCGCCCAGTAGCCGGAGCGACGCGCGCACGGCTTCGAGGAAGGCCACGTGCTCGATCTCCTCGAGATCGCCGGAGGAATACGATTCGACCAGCGCGGGGGTGGCGGAGAACGCCGTCCCACTGCGCACCGGCATGTGATCCGACTCGAGGAGCGTCTCGAGCATCGTCAGGGTCGCGGGGATGAACAGGCGCATGGTGGGGGTCCTTCTGGGGACGGATTCGGTCAGCGGGCTGCGTTGGACAGCTCGTCCAACGCCGAGGAGATGAGCTCACCGATCTCCTCGACGTCCGGGACCGCCTGGCGGTCCGAGGTGAAGCCGCAGAAGATGGTGCCAGCGTAGCTGCTCATCGACACGGCGAGCGCCTGCCCGTCGAGCAGCGCAGGAATCGGGTAGACCGCGTCGAGGCGCCCGTCCCCCCAGAACATGCCGTGCTGCGGGCCCGGAGCGTTGGTCACCACCAGATCGTAGCTGTCCGAGGGCAGCATGATCGCCGCCCTCGAGCCCAGCGCGTGGAGCGTCGGCGGCGCGAAGCCGGAGAGCCGGGCCAACGACTTGGCCCCCACGGCCTCCCGGGCCTCGCGTTGCGTCCTGGTCTCCCGGGAGATCTGGGCCAGACGCATGCGCGGGTTGGGCTCCCCCACCGGCATCCCGATGAGCGCGGAGGCGATCTCCGCCGACGTGGCCTCGCCCGACGCGTCGGTGCCGTCCACCTCGGACGTCACCGCCATGGGCACGATCATGCGCAGGGTGTCGGCGGTGGTCAACGGGTGACCGCACGAGAGGATCCACGACCGGAGCGCGCCGCAGAGGACCGCGAGCACCACGTCGTTGACCTTGCAGTCGTAACTCCTCGCCAGATCCCTGGCCCGTGTCAGCGGGAACGCGGCCAGGCCCACGCGGCTCCCGCGGGGACGCGGTGTCCGGAACATGTCGAACAGCCCGCCCGGCGGACGCAGCACCGTCAGTGAGATCGCGCCCGCGAGCCCTCGGGTGGCCCGCTCGACCATCCCCACGAGCCGGGCCGAACGCCGGACCAGCTCCAGCGGGTCCGTGGCGATGGTCATCAGCGCGTCCAGTACGAGCACACCGTCGCCCGGCGGCGGGACCGGCGTCCAGGTGGCGACCTCCTCGACCTCGGCGGCCTGACGCTCGTCCGACATGAGCACCTGCGCCAGGTCGACGGCGTTGCGCCCGCCCATGAGGACGTGATGGGTCTTGGTCAGTACGGCCAGGCGTCCGTCCGGCAGTCCCTCGATCAGGTAGAGCTCCCAGAGCGGGCGCCCGGGCTCGAGCGGGCGGTCGACCAGCCTGGCCACGAGGTCGGCGAGCTGGCGCATCCCGCCCGGCGCGGGCAGCGCGGAGCGACGCACGTGGAAGCTCAGGTCGAAGTCCGGATCGTCCACCCACACCGCGCGGGCCAACCCGAAGGGGACCCTACGGATCCGCTGACGGAACCTCGGGGCGTCCGCGAGTCTCGCGTCGACGAACTCCATGACCCGGTCCAGGTCCCAGGGCTCGTCCCGGGAGACCAGCGCGAGCGAGCACGAATGCCTGCTCCGCGAGCGCGTGGCATCCCCCGACATCAGGTCGGCGTCGGCCGTGGCCAGCCTGGTCGCCACGGGTCAGACCGCCTCGTCGAGGTCGAACAGGCCGCGGATCTCCACGGCGGCGCGGTCGAACACCTGGTAGAAGACGCCGATCATCCCCGTCCGGACCGCGCCGAGCACGTTCTCGATCGCGTCGTCGACCATGACGCACTCGCGCGGCTCGAGCTCCAGTCGGCGGGCCGCCTCGAGGAACGCCTCGGCCTCGGGCTTCTCGATCCCGGTCACGCCGCTGAGGATCACGTGCTCGATCCCGTAGGCCCGGGCGTCCTCCCGCACCCGGTCCGCCCCCGGACCCTCGGGTTCGTTACTGAGGACCGCCATGCGCACGTCGTTGGCCCGTGCACCGGCCAGGATGGACCGCCAGCTTGCACGGTCCTCCTCCGTGCCGTCCAGCACTCCGAAGTAGTCGACGATCAGTCCTCGCATGGGCACAGCCTAGGCAACGCCCAGCGAGCGCGCAGCACGGGAGGTGGAACCGGGTCTCGCCGCCGGCACGTCGTACCGGGTAGACGACGCGAGGGACGGACCTGACGTCCTCGCGGAAGGGAGCACTCGACAGATCATGACCGTCACCACGACACCCGCGCCGCCTCGCGACGAGGCTCTCCGGGTCCGCCCGTTGCCGGCCACGGAGCCGGGCACCGGCGACCGGCCGCACACCGTCGTCGCGCCGGCGGACCCCGCACCCGGGCCGGCCCCGGAACAGGCTGTGCCGATCCCCGCTCGTCGGGCCGCCCACGCGCTGGTCCTCATGGCGTTGGAGGTGGTCGATCGGCACCGCCCGCCGCAGCAGACGCGCGGGGCGTTCCCACCACACATCGTGGAGATGCTGCGGAGCCTGGCCCGCACGGGCGTGCCCGGCCAGGAACTCGGGAGGGCACGCATCCACCGGATCCACATCAACCCCGCCGTCCCGGCCGCCGCCGGGCCATCGGCCGGGGCGGCGGAGGCAGCGTCCACCGATTTCGAGGTGTGCGCCACCTACGCGCGTGGGCCACGGTTGTTCGCGGCCGCGGCACGGATCCGGGTCACCCCCACCGGGGCGACGTGTTCGGCCCTACGGCTGGCCTGAGCTCGCGCCGCGTGCCGGGCCCCGGGGTGCGCCCCCGGTGCCGCGGCTCCGGTCTGCTCGGGCCGACTCAGCCCTTCCTGCCGCGGGCGGCCGCCCTGGACTCCTGTTCGCGGCGCTCGAGTCGCTCCTGACGCTCCTTGCTACGCCGCTCGGCGCGGTTGGCCGGAGCGTTCTCGTCGACGAGTTCTGCCTCGCCCGACTCCGACGGACCGGAGAACTGCATCTCGGCCGCGGAGAGATCGTTGCCGGTGCCCGCCGCCTGCAGGATCGAGTTGGAGCCGGCGAGGGCCGCGGCCTGCGCGGCGGAGGGGGCCGCCACGGAGCGCTGCTGCCTCGAGGCCTCGACCTTGACGTTGAACAGGAACGCGACCGTCTCCTCGCGCACGCCGTCCATCATCGCGGCGAACATGTCGTACCCCTCGCGCTGGTACTCGACCAGCGGATCGCGCTGGGCCATCGCCCGCAGGCCGATGCCCTCCTTGAGGTAGTCCATCTCGTACAGGTGCTCGCGCCACTTGCGGTCCAGGACCTGCAGCATGATCGACCGCTCGAGCTGCCGCATGGCGCCCTCGCCGCCGAGTGCCTCGATCTCCGCCTCCCGCTCGTCGTAGCGGGCGAAGACGTCGTCGAGCACGGCGTCCTTGAGGTTCTTGGCGGAGAGGTCGCCCGGGGACCCGTACTTGTCGCCGTCGATGATCTCCCGGGCGGAGATCGAGACGGGGTACAGCTGGGCCAGCGCGTCCCAGAGTTTGTCCAGGTCCCAGTCCTCCACGTAGCCCTCGGCGGAGGCACCGGCCACATAGGCGGCGACGACCTGGTAGATCATGGACTCGACCTGGTCGGTGATGTCCTCGCCCTCGAGGATCTTCTTGCGCTCGGCGTAGATCACCGTGCGCTGCTGGTTCATGACCTCGTCGTACTTGAGGACATCCTTGCGGATCTCGAAGTTCTGCGACTCGACCTGGGTCTGCGCGTTCTTGACCGCGCGGGAGACCATCCGGGCCTCGATCGGCACGTCGTCCGGCAGGCTCAGGCGGTTCATGATCGCCTCGACCGCCGCGCCGTTGAACCGGCGCATGAGCTCGTCCCCCAGCGAGAGATAGAAACGGGACTCGCCCGGATCGCCCTGGCGGCCGGACCGGCCGCGGAGCTGGTTGTCGATCCGCCGCGAATCGTGGCGCTCGGTGCCGAGGACGTAGAGTCCGCCGGCGTCGCGGACCCGCTCCGCCTCCTGCTTGGTCAGGGCGCGCATCCGCTCGATCTCGGAGTCCCACGCCTCCTCGTACTCGTCGGGATTCTCGACCGGGTTCAGCCCCCGCTCGCGCAGGTTGAGGTCGGCGATGATGTCGGCATTGCCACCCAGCACGATGTCGGTGCCGCGGCCGGCCATGTTGGTGGCCACGGTAACCGCCCCGGGGCGGCCGGCCTGGGCGATGATCTGCGCCTCGGAGGCGTGGTACTTGGCGTTGAGCACGTGGTGCTTCACGCCCCGGCGGTTGAGCAGCTTGGACAGGTGCTCACTGCGCTCCACGGACGCCGTGCCCACCAGGACCGGCTGCTTGGCCTCCACCCGCTCGGCGATGTCGTCGACCACCGCGTGGAACTTGGACTCCTCGGTCTTGTAGATGAGGTCCGGCTGGTCGGCCCGCACCATCGGCTTGTTGGTGGGGATCGGCATGACCTCGAGCTTGTAGATCGAGTACAGCTCCGCCGCCTCCGTCTCGGCGGTGCCGGTCATCCCCGAGAGCTTCTCGTAGAGCCGGAAGTAGTTCTGGAGCGTGATGGTCGCCAGCGTCTGGTTCTCCGCCTTGATCTCCACGCGTTCCTTGGCCTCGATGGCCTGGTGCATGCCCTCGTTGTAGCGGCGGCCGTCGAGCACGCGGCCGGTGAACTCGTCGACGATGATCACGTCGCCGTCGCGGACGATGTAGTCCTTGTCCTTGGTGAACAGCTCCTTGGCCTTGATGGAGTTGTTCAGGTAGCTCACGAGCGGCGAGTTGGCGGCCTCGTAGAGGTTGTCGATCCCCAGCTGGTCCTCGACGAACTCCACGCCGGTCTCACTCACACCGATCGTCCGCTTCTTGCGGTCGACCTCGTAGTGCGTGCCCTCCTCGAGGAGGGGCGCGATCCGCGCGAACTCGGCATACCACTTGCTCGAGCCGTCGGCTGGGCCGGAGATGATGAGCGGGGTCCGCGCCTCGTCGATGAGGATCGAGTCGACCTCGTCGACGATCGCGAAGAACTGCGGCCGTTGGACCAGCTCGGCGGTGTCGTGCGCCATGTTGTCGCGTAGGTAGTCGAAGCCGAACTCGTTGTTGGTGCCGTAGGTGATGTCGGCGGCGTAGGCCTCGCGGCGCTGGGCCGGGGTCATCCCGCTGACGATCGCCCCCACCGTGAGCCCGAGGAACCGGTGGACGCGCCCCATCCACTCCGCGTCACGCTTGGCCAGATAGTCGTTGACCGTCACCACGTGCACGCCCTTACCGGCGAGCGCGTTGAGGTACGCGGGGAGAGTACAGGTGAGGGTCTTGCCCTCCCCTGTCTTCATCTCCGCCACGGCGCCGGTGTGCAGCACGATGCCGCCGAGGAGCTGGACCGGGTACGGCTTCTGCCCCAGAACACGCTGCGCGGCCTCCCGGGCCACCGCGAACGCCTCCGGGAGGAGATCGTCGAGCGTCTCCCCGCCGTCGAGACGCCCCTTGAACTCGTCGGTCTTGGCACGCAGTTCGTCGTCGGTCAGCTTCTCGATCTGGTCGGAGAAGGTGTCCACATAGTCGGCGAGAGCGGTGTAGCGCTTGAGCTTGCGGCCTTCGCCGGCCCGGAGCAGCTTGTCAAGAATGGACACAGTCTCGAACGTCCTCGTGGTCGGGGAAATCTGGCGACCGGCGCGGCTGACACGCTGGTCCGCCGGTCATCTTAGGCGCTCCCGACGCTACTCACATTTCGAGGGCGGCGCGCCCCCTGGTGGGACGCGCCGCCCTCGGCGCACGTCGGCGGGCCCGTCAGGCCTCGTCGCTCAGGGTGAGCAGCCCGTAGTCGAACGCGTGCCGGCGGTAGACCACGGTGGCCCGACCGCTCTCGGAATCACGGAACAGATAGAAGTCGTGCCCCACGAGCTCCATCTTCTCCAGGGCCTCGTCCACGGTCATCGGGGTGCCGTCGTGCTCCTTGCGACGGACGATCTGACCGGGCAGCTGGTCCTCGACCCCGTCCGCGTACCGGTCGACCGCCTCGGCGGGCGCGGCGTCGGCCGCGAGCTGCGCGGTCGCCTCTCCGACGGACTGGGGTCGACGGTGCCCCGAGTGGCTGATCTTGCGGCGGGTCCGCGCCTTGCGCATCTGCCGCTCGAGCTTGGCGATCGCCGATTCCAGGGCCGCGTAGAAGGTGTCCTCCGCCGCCTCGGCACGTGCGACGCCGGGCTTGCCCCTGAGGGTGATCTCGATGCGCTGACTGACCTTCGCCAGACGCGGGTTGGTCTCGTGCAACAACACCACGTCGAATCGCGTGATCGCCGGCGAGATCTTCTCGATCTTCGCGAGCTTCGTGTTGATCCGGGTCGCGAAGTGCTCCGGGACCTCGACATTGCGGCCCTTGATGGTCACCTGTGCGTCAGGCGTACCGGGGTCGTCGGTCGACGGTCCGTCGAAGGTGGCGGGGTCGAGCAGGACTGTGGGGGTCTTCGCCATCGAAGCTCCTCCTCATCGGGCGTGCGGTTGACCGCTGACGGCCGGGCCCCGGACACCGCCCGGAACTCCCGCCGAGGGGTCGACCCACATGGCTGAGTGGACACTCTCCGGACGCGGTCCACCACCGTCGGATTCCGGAGAAACTGCTGGTGAACCCCGTCCACGGCCCAGCGTACCCGGTCATCTCGGCGTCGGAGTCCAGTCGCCGAGAAGTCGTCCGGATGCGTCCTGACGGCGCCCGTGGCGGGCTGCCTCCCGTCGCTCGGGGCCCGCTGTGTGAGGCCCTCACGCGGACGTCACGCAGAGGACCCCGTCCACCCCAAGTCCGCCCTCCCGGAGCGCCGCGACGCACGCCCCGGCGGTGGCCCCCGTCGTCACCACGTCGTCGATGAGGAGCACGGTCGACGGCGCGGACATCAGTGCCCGGACCGTCGCCGGCGCCCCCGCGGACGCCCGCAGTGTCGTGGACTCCGGGCGCCGGTGGATCCGGCCCGAGAGGTTGTCGGTCCGCGCCTGCGCGCCCAGGCCGGCGGCGTCGCGGACGCGCCCCCGCACCTCGAGCACCGGGGCGACGCACACCGGCCCCCCGGGGACCGAGCCGGACAGGTCCGCTGCCAGGTGGTCCACGATCAACCGGACGTGGTCGAACCCGCGCCGCCGGCGGGCCCTTCCGGAGGCGGGGGCCGGGACGAGGACGGTCGGCCGCTCGACCGCCTCCGCGATCTCCCCCGCCGCCCGGAGCCGGTCCACCGCGCAGGCCAGCGCCTCGGCGAGCGGCCCCGCCAGGTCGGTGCGGCCGCGATCCTTGTAGGCGGACACGACGCGGGCCGCCGGCCCCTCGTGCCGGGTCAGCGACCACGCCGGGACCGGCAGCTCCGCCCGCGTCCGGACCCGCTCCGGGGGGCCGTCGAGGGTGGCCGCGCACGCGGGACACCACCGGTGTCGCGGCCTGCCACAGCCACCGCACTCGGCAGGGACCACGAGGTCGGCCAGGGCCGGGAGCCACCCGGGGCGGGGGCGGCCGCTTCCGGTCCGCCCTCCCGGCCCCGCGTCCGGCGCCACGACCTGCTCAGCCCGCGACGACCGGATCGGCCCGGATCGCGGCCAGTCCGTTGATCTCGCGCCAGTACCTGTCGTTGGTCTCCGCGCCGGTGTCGAGCCGCAGCAGCGAGCGCTGGTCGACCACGTACACCTCGCGCCCCGCCGCGGCCACGGCGGTCACCGGGCCGGCGATGTTGCGTTGCGACAGCGGGACGGTGTTCGCGCCGTCCACCGAGATGGACGCGACCGGGGCGTCCGTGGTGTCGCGCCCGACGACGAGGGTGGACCGGTCGCGCCACGCCACCACGGAGGCCGACTCCCCGAGCGCGCGCCCGATCTGACGGAACGAGCCGGGCTGCGGGGCCCCCGTCTCCGCCGACAGGGAGCCGACGAACACCTTGCCGTCGACGATCACGGCCAGTTGCGAGCCGGACTGGTCGATCCGCAGGGCGCTCACCCGGGACCCGAGCGCCAGGATCGGCCCGGCGTCGAGCTCCTCCACCGAGGGGTCCTCGCCGCGAGTCGCGATCCGGAGCAGCCGGGAGTTGTCGACCATCGCCCAGACCGCGCCGTCCACGGGGTGGAACGTCGGCCCGGCCATCGCCGCCCCCGACGCCACCTCGTCCGGGGCGCCGTCGATCGGGCCGACGAGGAGCCGACGCTCTCCCTGGCCCTCTTCACCGGTGACCACGGCGAGCTGTCGGCCGCTGTGGGACATCACCGCGGCGTGGCCGCCACGGACCTCCGACCACTCTCCCCCGGCGGGCCGGGCGCCCCCGTCCTCGAGGCTCACCAGTCCGTCCGCGGCGGTGAGCGCGTGACGCATGGGCTCCACCGACGGGTACGGGTCGAACGCGCGCACGTCCTCGGTGGTCCAGCCGTCCCGGAACCGCTCGTCGAGCGGTGCACCGTCGCGCTCGAGCCGGTAGGGCCCCGCCACGTCGGACCGGGCGAGGGTCCACACCACCTGCGCGGCGAACTCGGTGGTGGCCTGGCTGCTGAGCACGGGGAGCCCGGTGAAGTCGATGGTGATCCCCGGCCGTTCGTCGCCGTCCTCGCCGGTGTTCGGCCGCACGGAGACCGACGCCGGGACGCGGGAGCTCACGGCGTCGGTCAGTGCCGGCCGCGGTCCGGTCGCGAGCAGGTTCACGAGCGAATAGCCCAGGTCGGTCCGGTCCGCGGCGGTCCACCGGGGGTCGGGGACCAGCTCGTCGCCGGCACCGCCGCCGGCGAGGAAGAACAGGTCGCGCGGGGCGTAGGTGGAGAAGAACTCGGCCCGCTCGATCACGACGCCCGGTGGCAGCGAGTCGATCCGCCACTGTCCGTCCTGCCGGGTGAGCTCGATGGTCTCCTCGAGCTGGCCGCCCTCCTCACGGAAGATGCCGCCCGGGTCGAGCGTGCCCACCTTCTCGGCACGCAGCGTGTACTCCGCGCGATCCGCCCCGCGTCCCCCCTCGGCGCTGAGATCCGCACGCAACACGATGGTCGTCTCCGCCGAGGCGTCCCAGGTCTCGGCTGCGTCGGTGGTGAGGAACTGGCGCGCCGCGGCGTGCCGCTGGTCCGCGATCGCGGCCGCCTTGAGGAAGTCGCGGACGAGCAGATCCGGTTCCTGGTCCGGGATGGGGGTCGGGACGGTCGGTGCCGCCTCGGACGGCGCGAAGGTGTCGACGACCTGCGGCGGGGTCGACGAGGGAAGCGTCGCACAACCCGCCGCACCCAGGAGTGCGACCGCGAACAGTGCCAGCACCTGGGTCAGGGCGGCGGGGGCCCTGCTCATGTCTCCTCCGATGAACCGGGCGACTCGAGGGGCGTGGACGACCCGGTGCGGACGGCCCGTGCCTCGTCCTCCGGCGTGAGCGGGAGGGGGCTCGACGTGAGCGCCCCTCCGTGCCGGCGCGGGATGGTGAGCCGGAAACACGACCCCTCGCCGGGACGCCCCCAGCAGTCCAGTCTGCCACCGTGCAGCTTGGCGTCCTCGAGCGCGATCGCCAGCCCGAGCCCCGTACCACCGGACCGCCGGACGCGCGACGGGTCCGCACGCCAGAAGCGGTTGAACACGAGCGCCTCCTCGCCCGGCTTGAGCCCCACGCCGAAGTCCCGCACCGAGACCGCGAGGGCCGCCTCGGACCCGCGGACGCTCACGCGGACGGGCTTGGACTCCGAGTGGTCGAGCGCGTTGGCCACGAGATTGCGCAGGATCCGCTCGACGCGCCGCGAGTCCACCTCGCCGACGATCGGCTCGTCCGGCATGTCCACCTCGACCCGCACCCCGGCGGACTCGGCGATGTGGGACACGGTCGAGACCGCGTCCTCGACGCAGCGGCGTACATCGATGTCGCCGACCGAGAGCTCGGCGACCCCGGCGTCGTGGCGGGAGACCTCGAGCAGGTCGGTGAGCAGGCTCTCGAACCGGTCAAGCTCGGACTCCAGCAGTTCGACCGCCCGCCTGGTGGGCGCGTCCAGGTCCTCGGTGGCGCCGGAGATGATGTCGGCGGCCATCCGGACCGTCGTCAGCGGCGTCCGCAGCTCGTGCGAGACGTCGGAGGTGAAACGCTTCTGGAGATCACCGAACTCCTCCAGCTGGGTGATCTGGTCGGACAGGCTCTGGGCCATCTCGTTGAACGCGACCGCCAACCGCGCCACGTCGTCCTCGCCACGGATCACCATGCGTTCCTTGAGGTGCCCGTCGGCGAACCGCTGTGCGATCGAGGCCGCCTGACGGACCGGGAGGACCACCTGACGGGTGACCATCCACGCGATCGCGGCGCTGAGGACGATGATCGCGAGCCCGGCCGTGGCGACGATCCCCCGCATGATCCCGAGGGTCTGTTCCTCGGCGGTGAGCGGATAGACCAGGTACAGCTCCAGCCCCGGGATCGACGACTCGGTGGGGGTGCCGATCACCAGGGTCGTGGTGGACTCCCCGCGGAAGTCCATGGTCACGTACTGGGAGGCGATCCGGCCCCGCTCGACGAGCGCCTGCAGGTCGGGCGGCACCTGCGCCTCGGCGGGACTGACGACCTGTCCCCGCCCGGTCTGGTCGGGGACCACGAGGATCGGGTCGAACGTGCCCGCGTGGACGGAGTCCCCGCCGACCGCGATGCCCCGGGCGCCGAGCGCACTGCGCGCCTGGTCGAGGCGCGACTGCTCACTGGTGCCCTCGTCCGTGGCCGCGATCTGGGCCTCGACGGTCACCCGGAGACGACCGGCCTGCTCGACGGCCGCGTCGAGCTTGGTGGACAGGAGCTGGGCCATCATCTGGCTCTGCAGCATGAACGCGATGGTCAGGATCACGCCGAACGACAGCGCCAGGGTGGAGGTGACCACCCGGAACTGCAGCGAGCGCCGCCAGAACCGTGCGAGGCGGAGGCCGAGCACGGTCGGGTCCAGGTCGCCGAGCCGCTCCCTGAGTGCCTCGAGGCGGCCACCCTCCCCCTGGTCGTCGGCCTCGCGGCGAGCGTCCTGCCCCGCGGTGGCGGCGGCCTCGGCGGTGGTGTCGGGCTCCGCGTCGCCGGAGGACGCCGCCGCGTCGCCCGTGCGACCGACGGTCACGAGACCGGGCCCGCCTTGTAGCCGACCCCACGAACGGTGAGTACGACCTCCGGGTTCTCCGGGTCCTTCTCGATCTTGGCGCGGAGACGCTGGACGTGGACGTTGACCAACCGGGTGTCCGCGGAGTGCCGGTAGCCCCAGACGTGCTCGAGGAGGACCTCACGGGTGAACACCTGCCGCGGCTTGCGCGCGAGCTCCACCAGCAGGTCGAACTCCAGCGGCGTCAGGGGGATCGGCGTCCCGGCACGGGTCACGGTGTGGGCGGGCACGTCGATGGCGACGTCGCCGATGTGCAGCAGTTCGCTCGGCTCGTCGTCGCCGCGGCGGAGCCGGGCCCGGATCCGGGCGACGAGCTCCTTGGGCTTGAACGGCTTCATGATGTAGTCGTCGGCCCCGGACTCGAGCCCGAGCACCACGTCGACGGTGTCCGTCTTGGCGGTGAGCATGACGATCGGCACCCGCGACTCGACCCGGATCTCCTTGCACACGTCGATCCCGCTCTTGCCCGGGAGCATGAGATCGAGGAGGACCAGGTCTGGTTGGACCGACCGGAACGTGTCCATGGCGTTGACGCCGTCACCCACGACGTCCGTCTCGAACCCTTCGCCCCGCAGGACAATGGTGAGCATCTCGGCCAGTGCGGCGTCGTCGTCGACGACGAGGATCTTCGGGGTCATGGTCACCACTTGTGTCGGCGTGTACGTCGGTGCGGGAGCGGGTGATCTCCCTGAGGAGACCTTACCCGGCCGGCCGCTCGGGCCGGGTCACGGCGCGGAGTCGGGAGCGCTCTCCGCCGGGGGGACGACGACGAGGTCCGCCAACCGCTCGACGTCAGGATCGGCTCCGAGGACGGTCCACGGCGATCTCCAGCCCGCGGCGGCGAGCCGCCGGTACGCCCGGCCCGTCGCCGCCTGGAGCACGCCGTCGCGCTCGTAACGGTCGCGGGTGCGGGCCGCGTCGGCCGCCTCTCTGGCCCCCGCGCGCTCGGCCGCCAGCCCGATGGGGGTGTCGAGCAGGATCTGCAGGTCCGGCAGCGGCAGCCCGAGCCGGTCGAACTCGAGGCCCCCGATCCACTCGGTCACCTCGTCTTCTCTGCCCTGCCCCATCCGGGCCGCCGTGTACGCGGCGTTGGAGGCGACGTAACGGTCGAGCAGCACCACGTCGTGCGTCGACCTCAGCTCCTCCAGCTCACCGAGCGCGGCGTGACGGTCGAAGGCGAACAGCAGCGCCATCGCGTGCGGTGACCCCGCGGTCCCGGCCTGGCCGCCGTGGAGCGCGTCGGCGGCCAGGTCGGCGTGGAGCGTGCCGTACCGGGGGAAGGCGAGGCTGCCGGTGGACAGGCCCCGGGCGGTGAGCACGTCGACGAGCGCGGTCGTCAGCGTGTTCTTCCCGGCGCCGTCGAGTCCCTCGACCACGATCAACCGTGCGCCCATCCGGCGACCCCCTCTCCGGCCCGTGCCGCGCCGCCCGACGGCGACGCCGCGTCTCCGGTACCGCGTCTCTAGTACCGGTAGTGCTCGGGCTTGTACGGGCCCTCGACGTCGACGCCGATGTACTCGGCCTGGTCCTTCTTGAGCCGGGTGAGGGTGCCGCCGAGCGCCTCGACGTGCAGTCGCGCCACCTTCTCGTCCAGGATCTTGGGCAGCAGGTGCACGCCGATCGGGTACTGCTCCGCCTTGGTGAACAGCTCGATCTGGGCGATCACCTGGTCGGAGAAGCTGTTGGACATGACGAACGACGGGTGGCCGGTGGCGTTGCCGAGGTTGAGCAGGCGCCCCTCGGACAGCACGATGATCGAGCGGCCGTCGTCGGCGAAGGTGAACTCGTCGACCTGCGGCTTGATGGTGGTGCGGGTGACGTTCTCCGCGGACTCCAGTCCGGCCATGTCGATCTCGTTGTCGAAGTGGCCGATGTTGCCGAGGATGGCCTTGTTCTTCATCCGCGTCATGTGTTCGAACGTGATGATGTCCTTGTTGCCGGTCGAGGTGATGATGATGTCGGCGTCGGCGACAGCCTGGTCGACCGTGACCACGTCGAAGCCGTCCATGAGCGCCTGGAGTGCGTTGATGGGGTCGACCTCGGTGACCTGCACGCGGGCGCCCTGCCCGACCAGCGCCTCGGCGCAGCCCTTGCCCACGTCGCCGTAGCCGCACACGAGGGCCTTCTTGCCCCCGATGAGAGCGTCGGTGCCGCGGTTGATCCCGTCGAGCAGCGAGTGCCGGGTGCCGTACTTGTTGTCGAACTTGCTCTTGGTCACGGCGTCGTTGACGTTCATCGCCGGGAACGGCAGGAGCCCCGCATCGTGGAAGTGGTACAGCCGGTGCACACCGGTGGTGGTCTCCTCGGTGACGCCCTTGACCGCCTCCCCGATGGCCGTGTACTTGCCCGGGTGGGCCGCGACCGACTCCCGTAGGAGGGCGTGGAAGACCTTCTCCTCGGCCGACCAGGCCTCGTCGTCGGAGGGGACCGCGCCCGCGGCCTCGAACTCGGTGCCCTTGATGACCAGCATGGTGGCGTCGCCGCCGTCGTCGAGGATCATGTTGGGCTCGGTGCCCTGCCAGGTCATGATCTGCTCGGCGCACCACCAGTACTCTTCGAGCGTCTCGCCCTTCCACGCGAAGACCGGCACGCCCGCCGGGGCCTCCGGGGTCCCCTCGCGGCCCACGACGACCGCCGCGGCCGCCTCGTCCTGGGTGGAGAAGATGTTGCACGAGGCCCACCGGACCTCCGCCCCCAGATCGACGAGTGTCTCGATGAGGACGGCCGTCTGCACCGTCATGTGGATCGACCCCGCGATCCGGGCACCGGCGAGCGGCTTCTCCGCCCCGTACTCCTCACGCAGCGCCACCAAGCCCGGCATCTCGTGCTCGGCCAGGCGGATCTGCTTGCGGCCCGCCTCGGCGAGCGACAGATCCGCCACCTTGAAATCGACACCGTTGACGGACTGCACCTGCAGATCAGCGGACATGTGTGGGACCAGCTCCTCGCGTCGGGTAATGACTCGCGCCCCACAGTAGCGGGTCCCCTACGGGCGCCGCGCCGCGCTCTCCCCGTCGCCGACCCGGGTGCGGAAAACCGACGCCCCGTCCGACGACTCGAGCGTGACCACGGGGGTCGAGGCCGGCAGCCAGGCGGCCCGCCCCGGCCCCAGCGTCTCGGACGTGGAGTCCTGCCCCACCCGCACCGTCCCGGAGGTGCACAGCAGGACCTCCGGACCGACCGGCCGGTAGCTCACCGGCTCGGCACCGGGCTCGAGGTCGATCCGCGACAGCGCGAAGTCGGGGGCGGGCGTCGGGAAGTCCACCTCGGTCCCGATCCCCCGGCCGGCAGGCACGGGCCGCACCCGCGGGTCCCGCAGCGGGCTGAACTCCAGCACCCGCATCAGCTCGGGGACGTCGACGTGCTTGGGCGTCAGCCCGCCGCGCAGGACGTTGTCCGAGTTCGCCATGACCTCGACCCCGACGCCCCGGAGGTAGGCGTGCATGTGCCCCGGGCCCAGGTAGATGGCCTCACCCGGCTGCAGGACCACGCGATTGAGCAGGAGAGCCCCCAGCACGCCCGGATCGGTCGGGTACCTCTCGGCCAGCTCGACGACCGTCGTCGCCTCCGACGCCCAGTGTCCGTCGACACCCTCCGAGGTGAGGTAGCCGACGGCGGCCGTGATCAGGTCCGAGACGATGTCGGCCAACGCGGTGTGGGGCATGGTGACGAAGGTGGTGAACACCGCGCGGACCCCCTCGGCGTCCGGCTGGCCCTCCAGCATGTCCCGGTAGGGGCGGAGCGCCGGCACGTCCAGGGCGTCCAACAGGGCGAGGGTCCGGTCGACGGGCCGGAATCCCACGAGCGCGTGGAATTCGGTCAGCGCCACCAGGATCTCGGGCTTGTGGTTGCGGTCGCGGTAGTTGCGGTCCGCGGCGTCGACGGGGATCCCACGCGCATCCTCGGCTGCGTACCCCTCCCTCGCCCGCTCCGGCGAGGGGTGCGCCTGCAACGACAGCGCCTGCTCAGCCGACAGGAGCTTGACCAGGTAGGGAAGGCTCCCGCCGTGCTCGTCCAGGACCCGTCGGCCCAGCTCCGTCTCGGGGTCTTCGGCGATCCGCGCGTCCAGCGACCGTCCGTCCGAGCAGAGTGACGACCCCGAATCGTGCGCGCCGAACCAGTATTCGGCCACCGGGTGCGGGGCCGGGGAGGTGGTGCCGCACAGATCGGGCAGCGCTGTCCGGGACCCCCAGGCGTAGGCCTGGACGACCGGGCTGAGAGTGACCACGTGCCTACAGACCCCCGACGGCGAGGTATGCGGCGGCGAGTTCGGTGCGGGCCATGAGCGCGGCCACCCTTCCGCTGAACGGGGTCGGAGTGTCGCCGACCGTGTCCCGACCGCGGTCGGTGATCCACTCGACGTCCACGAGCGGGCCCGCAGCCGGCCGGACGAGCTCCTCGTCCGCGTCCAACACCATACCGAGGTGGCGGACCGGTCGGTCCTCCCACGCCCCGTCGAGCTCCTCGTCGTGGAAGAGGCGCGCCAGGGGGTCCGCGGGGGCGCCGCTCCGCGCCTGCTCGTCGGCGGCGGCCCGCACCGCGTCGGCGATCGTCGACGACGCGGTGATACGGCCGACGTCCGTGAACGCGGCGACCGCCCGGTGACAGAACGCCTCCGCGACCGGGTCCGCGTGGACCCAGACGACGCGATCGGAGCCGGCCACCGAGTTCGCCAGGAGTTTGGCCGGGTTGACCGGCGTCGACAGTTCGGGGCCGATCCCCTCGAGCTCGACGTCGACGGCGTCGGCCGCGGCGTCGAGGTCGAGGCCGCGGACGCCGAGCGCCCCGAGGACCGCCATCCCCGCCGCGAGGTGGCGCAGCACGCCCCGGTGGGGCGGCAGGTACGGCAGGGGCTCGAGCCAGCTCACCCCGCCGTGGGCGGATTCCGCGACCGGCCCCTCCCTGGGGACGTCCGCGACGACCGTCGCGCCCCGGGAGGTGGCGGTCTCGACCGCGGCCGCCAGGTCCGGATCCCCGGCGTCGTCCCCGGAGACCAGCACCACGTCGAGCGCCCCCACCCACGCCGGGAGCCGGGCGGCGACGACCAGCGGGGGCACGGCGGGACCGCCGACCGACGCCGCGAGCGCGGCGGCCACCGCCGCCGACTGCCGGGCACGCGCCGAGCGGCCGGTCACCCACACCATCGCGCGGGGGCGCACCCCGGACACCGGCTCGAGCACGCCTGCGTGCACGGCGGTGGCCACGGCCCGGACCTGGGCACCGGCCATCGAGGCGTGGAGCAGCGCCCCGGTGGCGTCGGCGTCGCGGAGCGCCTCGACGTCGTCGAGGTCGACGGCGCCCGCGGTGCCGCCCGGATCAGGCACGGACGATCGCGAGGACCTCGTCGACGACCGCGGCGACGCCCTCCTCGGTGGGCGCCTCCGCGTTGAGCCGGAGCAGCGGCTCGGTGTTCGATGCCCGGAGGTTGAACCAGGTCCCCTCCCCCAGGTCGACGGTCACACCGTCGAGCCGGTCCACGGACCGCGCCCGGCCACCGAACGCCTCCACCACGGCCTCCATCCGCTCGTCCTGCGCCTCGGCCGAGTCGAGGGTCGAGTTGATCTCGCCGGACGCGGCGTAGCGGCGGTAGCGCGCCATGACCTCCGAGAGCGGGGAGGCCTGTCCGCCGAGCGCGGCCAGGACATGCATCGCGGCGAGCATGCCGGAATCGGCACCCCAGAAATCGCGGAAGTAGTAGTGCGCGGAGTGCTCGCCGCCGAAGACCGCGCCGGTGTCCGCCATCTGCGCCTTGATGAAGCTGTGGCCCACGCGGGTGCGGACGGCGACGCCCCCCTTCTCCTCGACCAGTTCCGGGACGGATCGCGAGGTGATGAGGTTGTAGATGATCGAGGCGCCCGGGTTCTCGTCCAGCTCGCGCTCGGCGACCAGGGCGGTGATGGCGGACGGCGCGACCGGCTCGCCACGCTCGTCCACCACGAAGCACCGGTCGGCGTCACCGTCGAAGGCCAGGCCGATGTCAGCTCCGCTGGACCTGACGAGTTCCTGCAGGTCCACGATGTTCGCCGGCTCCAGTGGGTTGGCCTCGTGGTTGGGGAAGTCGCCGTCGAGCTCGAAGTACAGGGGAACGATCTCGAGCGGCAGGCCGCCCAGCACCGCCGGCACGGTGTGGCCCCCCATCCCGTTGCCCGCGTCGACGGCCACCGTCAGCGGCCGGATGCCGGTCAGGTCCACGAGTCCGCGGAGGAACTCGCCGTAGTCCTCGAGCACGTCCCGCTCGGTGACGGTCCCGGCCGCGCCGTCGAACGGCGGGACGCCCGCGGTCACCTCGTCGGCGATGACCGCGAGGCCGCTCTCCTGCCCCACCGGTCTGGCCCCGGCCCGGCACAGCTTGATGCCGTTGTACCGGGCCGGGTTGTGGCTGGCAGTGAACATCGCGCCGGGGCAGTCCAGGGCCCCCGACGCGTAGTACAGCTGGTCGGTCGAGGCGAGCCCGATACCGACTACGTCGAGCCCCCGGGCGGTGACGCCCTCGGCGAAGGCCCGGGACAGCGCGGGGGACGACTCGCGCATGTCGTGCCCGATCACCACACGCTCGGCGCCCTCCGAGCGCATGAGCCGGGCGAAGGACGCCCCGATCTCGCGGACGAGATCCTCGTCGATCTGGTCACCGACGACGCCACGGACGTCGTAGGCCTTGATGACGGCTCGGACGGACTCGGCGCTGCGTGTCACGTGCTGCTCCCGGGATCGGACGGTCGGTGGTGCATGTCCTCGTCGACAGTACCCGGGGGCCTGACGGCGGGGACCACGCACGCGGCGGTGGCCGGGTGTGGGATCAGCTCTCCCCCGGCGTCGACTCGTCCCCGGGCCCACCCGGATCATCGTCCGCCCCACCGGTGACCACGCGGAGGTGGGGCCGGGCGGTGTCGGTGGGGGCCACCGGGTCCTCGGCGAGTGCGGTGCCGGGATCGGAGACGCCGAGCCGGCGCAGCCGGTCCGCGTCCACGAGCGCCGTGCCCCTGCGCGCGCCGACCGGCGCCCCGGCCACGGCGTCCAACAGCGCCGTGAGGTCGGCGTCCTCTGCGGAGGCGTCGATGTCCGGGTGCCGCACGAGCTCCCACCCCCTCGGGGCGGTGATACGGAGGGCGTGTGCCGCGCACAGGTCCCACGAATGCGGGTCGCGCGCGGCGGACAGCGGGCCGACGACGGCGGTGGAGTCCGCGTAGACGTAGGTGAGCGTGGCGACCGCACGATTGGGGCATCCCGGACGGCAGCAACGACGGTTCTCACTCACGAGACCCCAGCGTAGACCCGTGGAGCGCCCGACCGGACGGCGACCCGCGGCCCCGCCCGCTTCCGCCGTCGGCGACGCGCCGGTGCCGCGGCCCGCGGGAGCAGGGAGCCGGGAGCTATCCTCGCGCCATGACCCCGACCGCCCCGGTTCCCGGACGACCGCCGAGCGGGACAGCGATCCCGGGCGCAGGCCAGACCGACGTGTGCGCCGACAGCCGCATCTCCGTCCGGGACTTCCCCGGCGACCCCGGCCGCAGCGGCCCGCGGGTGGTCACCACCCGCCGCGCCGAACGTCGTGGACACGGGCCGCGCGGGCCGATACTGCCCCCGGAGGTCCCGCGCTGGCGCAGCCGCGCAGCAGAGTTCGACGCCGCCGCGCTCGAGGCGTTCGCCGAGATCGACCAGCACTGGCACTCCCAACTCATCCACCTCGACCTGGCGGTGGACATGGTGCCGCGGATGCGCCTGCGCACCGGCGAGACCTGGCCCGAGGAGGTGGTGGCGGACGGCGAGGTCCCCCTCGCCCGGCTCGTGCCGGCCGGCGTCGACCGTTCCGGGCAGCCCACCCGCGCCCGTCTCGTCCTCTTCCGTCGCCCGCTCGCGCGGCGCGCGCCGGACCCGGACGACCTGCGCGACCTCGTCTACACCGTGCTGATCGAGTTGGTCGCCCAGCATCTGGAGATCTCGCCCGATGAGGTCGAGGCCGGCCCCCCGGGCGAGTAGACGGCCCCGGTACCGGGCCGCTTCACCTGGAACTCAGCCGGTGGCCTCGCGCTTGATCCTCCGGCGCTCGCGCTCGCTGAGGCCGCCCCAGATCCCGAAGCGCTCGTCGTTGGCCAGCGCATACTCGAGACATTCGGCCTTGACCTCACACCCCGTGCAGATCTTCTTGGCCTCGCGGGTCGATCCGCCCTTCTCGGGGAAGAATGCCTCCGGGTCCGTCTGCGCGCAGAGAGCCCGCTCCTGCCAGCTCTCCTCCTCGTCGTCAGCGAAGAGTGCGCTGTCGCCGAAATCGACCAGGGCCAGCTCGGGTCGCGCCCCGCTACGTGACTGTCGATCCACGGTCATCCCTTCGTAGTGCGTTGCTCGTCGGTCGTGTACGTGCCGGGCGCCGGATGCGCTGGTCGAACACACTGTCGACCCAGTCCGATCCGGTATCGGACCGTGGTCCGATACGGGGGAATGACACATCTGTGATTACACACATGTACGTCGCCGAGGTCAAGTGAAATCAGCAGACTCCTAGCATTCCCGGCAGCCCGTGCGGCCCGTGACACGCCGGGGGAAGTGTGGCATGCACCACTCGCGGCGGCCCTCGGGGAGCCCGCGGCGCGGCCGTCACTACTCTGGGTCCCCGTGAGGATCTGTGTATTGGCCGGTGGCGTCGGCGGCGCCCGTTTCCTGCTCGGCGCCCGGCGACTGCTCGGCCTGGACGCCCCCGCCGACCGCGAGTCGTCCGCCCACCGGATCGAGGCGGTGGTCAACGTGGGCGACGACGCCTGGATGCACGGCGTCCGGATCTGCCCCGACCTCGACACCTGCATGTACACCCTCGGCGGGGGGATCGACCGGGAGCGGGGCTGGGGCCACGCCGGCGAGACCTGGAACTGCCGGGACGAGCTCGCGGCCTACGGGGTGCAGCCCGATTGGTTCGGTCTCGGCGACAAGGACCTCGCCACCCACCTGGTCCGCACGCAGATGCTCGATGCCGGCTACCGGCTCACCGACGTCACCGAGGCACTGTGCACCCGATGGTCACCCGGCGTGGATCTCCTGCCCGTCACCGACGACCGGTGCGAGACCCACGTGGTGATCGGCGAACAACCCGACGGCACCGGCCCGCGCGCGATCCACTTCCAGGAGTGGTGGGTCCGCCACCGTGCGCAGCTGCCGGCCTCGGATTTCGTGCAGATCGGGGCGGAGCAGGCCGTGCCCACCCAGTCCACGCTCGAGGCGATCGGATCCGCCGACCTCGTCGTCGTCGCCCCCTCGAACCCCGTGGTCTCCGTCGGCGCGATCCTCGCGGTCCCCGGGATCCGCGCCGCACTGCGCAGCACGTCCGCCCCGGTCGTCGGCGTGAGCCCCGTGATCGGCGGCGCGGTACTGCGCGGCATGGCCGACGCGTGCCTCACCGCGATCGGCGTGGAGACCGACGCCCTGGCCGTGGCCCGCCACTACGGCGCCCGCTCCGGGACGGGGCTCCTCGACGGCTGGCTCGTCGCCCCCGGTGACGGGCCCGCCGCCGGCGAGGACGTCGACGGGGTCACCGTCCGCGAGGCGCCCCTGCTGATGTCCGACCCGGACACGACCGCGGACATGGTCACGGCCGCGATCGAGCTCGCCGGACTCGACGCCCCCGGAAGGTCCCCGCGGTGACCGACGGCGCGGTCCCCGAGATCCGCCCCTGGTCCGGCGAGCACGCCGCCGACTCCGCCGTCACCGTCTGGGCGCCGGACGGACTCCCCGAGTTTCGGCCCGGCGACGACCTCGCCGGTGCGCTGGCCGACGCGCTCACCCGCGACCCGCACGGCCTGACCGACGGCGACGTGGTGGTGCTCACCTCCAAGGTGCTGTCCAAGACCGAGGGGCGGATCGTGGCGGCCCCGACCGACCCGGAGGAGCGCGACGCACTTCGCCGCGGCCTCGTCGACTCCGAATCCGTGCGGGTGGTGGCGCGGGTCAACCGCACGCTCATCACCGAGAACCGCCTCGGGATCGTCCAGGCGGCCTCCGGCGTCGACGGCTCCAACGTGGAGACCGACGAGATCGCGCTCCTGCCCGAGGACCCCGACGGATCGGCCGCCGCGCTCGTCGGCGAGCTGCGACGCCGCACGGGCGCCCGCGTGGCGGTGGTGGTCACCGACACCATGGGGCGGGCCTGGCGCACCGGCCAGACGGACGTCGCGATCGGCGCGGCGGGGCTGCATGTGTCGGTGGGGTACGACGGCGCCGTCGACCGCCACGGCAACGTCCTGGCGGTCACCGACGTCGCGGTGGCCGACGAGATCGCCGCGGCCGCCGACCTGGTCAAGGGCAAACTCGGCGCCCGGCCGGTCGCCGTCGTCCGCGGGCTGGGCCACCTCCTGACCTCCGACGACGACGAGGCGGGCACGACCGCTCCCCGGGCCCGGGACCTGGTGCGGGATTCGGCCTCGGACCTCTTCCGGCTGGGTACGGCCGAGGCGCTGGCGCAGGGGCGACGGGACGCCGTCCCCGGGCGTCGCTCGGTCCGGCGGTTCGCCGACGAGCCCGTGCCGGCCGCCGATCTCGCCGACGCGGTGGCCGACGCGCTGACCGCCCCGGCCCCCCACCACAGCACGCCGATCCGGTTCGTCCGCGTCTCCGGCGACGCCCGGGTCCGGCTCCTCGACGCGATGCGCGCCGACTGGGACGCCGATCTGCGGGCCGACGGTCACTCCGGCGACGTTCTCGCCCGGCGACTGGCCCGCGGCGACCTGCTGCGGACCTGCCCCGAACTGCTCCTGCCGTTCGTCGACGACACCGCCGGCGCGCACGACTACCCGGACGCCCGGCGCACCGCATGTGAGGAGACCATGTTCACCGTGGCCGGCGGCGCCGCCGTGCAGTCGCTGCTCGTCGCCCTGGCCGCACGCGGTCTCGGCTCGTGCTGGGTGGGCTCGACTATCTTCGCCGCCGACACCACCCGGCGGGTCCTCGACCTGCCCGACACGTGGCGCCCGCTGGGGGCCGTCGCCGTGGGCGTCCCGGCCGAGCCCGTCCCGCCGCGGATGACCCGACCCGCCGGGGACGCGTATCTGACGATCGGGTGAGGCGGTCGCCAACCGGCGGCGGTCCCTCGCCCGGGGCTCATGACGCCTAGCCCGCGGCTCACGACCCCTCGCCCGGAGCTCACGCCCTTGACCGGGGCTCACGACACCTCGCCGTCTGGGCGCCACCTAGCGGGATGCGCGCCACCTAGCGGACCCGATAGGTGGCGCGCGATCCGATAGGTGGCACGGCGCGCAACTCGCCCCGCGAGGCCAATCCGATAGGTGGCGCGCAATCCGATAGGTGGCGTGGACGGGCCGATCTGGTCCCGGAGGCGGGTCGGGTCTACATGTCGGTCGAGTAGCGGATCCCGCCGTCGGGGATCACCACGCCGGGCCAGACCCGCGCCCCGCGCAGCAGCTCACAGCGCGCACCCACGTCGGCGCCGTCGCCGATCACACCATCGCGGACGAGGGCACGATGCCCGATGCGCGCGCCGGCGCCGACGATCGACCGTTCGACCGTCGCACCCGCGTCGACCCGGGCTCCGTCGAAGACCACGGCGCCGTCCAGCCGGGCACCCGCACCGATCTCGGCGCCGCGCCCCACGACCGTGCCGCCGATGAGGAGGGCGCCGGCGCCCACGCCCGCACCCTCGTGCACCAGCGCCTCCCCGTGGTGGCCGTCGAGCGCCGGCGACGGGGCGATCCCGCGGACCAGGTCCGAGGATCCGCGAACGAAATCCTCCGGGGTGCCCATGTCCCGCCAGTACGCGGAGTCCACGAACCCGTACACGCGACGCCCGTCGGACAGCAGTCGCGGGAACGTGTCGCGCTCGACCGAGACGGGGACGCCCTCCGGGATGGACTCGATGATCGGGCGCCGGAACACGTAGCACCCGGCGTTGATCTGGTCCGTCGGCGGATCCTGGGTCTTCTCCAGGAACTCCCGGACCCGGCCGTCGTCATCCGTCGTCACACAGCCGAACGCGCGCGGGTCCGACACCCGGACCAGGTGCATGGTCAGGTCGGCCTGCTTGGCGTGGTGGAGGTCCAGGATCTTCCGCAGGTCCGTCCCGCCCAGGACGTCCCCGTTGAACACCATGACCGTCGAGGCGGTGACGTGGTCGAGGACGTTGCGGATGCCGCCGCCGGTCCCCAGGGGCTCGGTCTCCACCACATAGGAGATCTCCAGGTCCAGGTCCGACCCGTCGCCGAAGTGCTCCTCGAAGACCTCGGCCTTGTACGAGGTCCCCAGGACAACGCGGCCGATCCCGGCGGCGCGGATCCGGGACAGCAGGTGGGTGAGGAACGGTAGGCCCGCCGTGGGCAGCATCGGCTTGGGCGCCGAGATGGTCAGCGGCCGCAGCCGCGTCCCCTTCCCGCCGACGAGGACCACGGCCTCGGTGTCCGCGATCAGATCGCCGGACGAGTTCTCCGTCGAGCTCACTTGGTACTCCCGCTAGTCAGGGCCGTCCAGCGCGTGGGTACGCACTGGCCCGGCCGGTTGTGGATGGCCTGCCGGCTCAGCGCTCAGCGGACCGCACGTCGCGCGGACCGGATCGCGAGCCGGCACCGCAGCTCGAGGCCGGCTCTGAGCGCCCAGCGTATCGGCGCCTGCCACGCGTGCGGGTGCCGGTCCGCCTGGAACAGGTACGCGCTGCGGTGGTGCGCCCGCAGGGTGAACTCGGGCACCGCCTTGGCCGCGTGGCCACGGTCGTGGTGGATGACCGAGGACGGCACGTAGACGTTCTGCCACCCGGCCCGCGCGAGGCGGTCGCCCAGGTCGATGTCCTCCATGTACATGAAGTAGCGCTCGTCGAACCCGCCGACGGAGTCGAACGCCGCTCGGCGCAGGAGCAGACAGGAGCCGGAGAGCCAGCCCGCCGCGCGCTCGGTGTCCATGTCCTGGCCGTCCAGGTAGGCGGAGGTCCACGGGTTTCCGGGCCACACCGACCCCAGCAGCGCGTGCCCGATCCCCGCGCCGAGCCCGGGCACCGCCCGTGCCGAGGGGTACACCGTGCCGTCCGGCTCGGCGATCCGGGGACCGAATGCGGCGCCCCGGGGCCACCGCGCCGCAGCGTCGAGCAGGGCGTCCACCGAGCCCGGCTCGAACGTCACATCGGGGTTGACCACCAGGACGAGATCCCGGTCGAAGGCGTCGGGTCGTCCCGAGATCTCCGTCACCGCACGGTTGATGGCCGTGCCGTAGCCGAGGTTACCGCCCGTCGGGAAGAGTTCGGCGAAGTCGTGGGCGGCCGCGACCGCCTCGGGCGCACCATCGGTCGAGCCGTTGTCGGCCATCACCAGGCCGACCGGCCGCACCGTGGACGCGGGAAGGGTCTCGACAAAGCGGCCCAGGTGCTCGCCCGGCGAATAGGTCACCGCCACGACGGGAAGTCGGTTCGTCACGCGCTACACAGTACGACGCACGTTCCCGATTCCGACGCCCGGCACGCGGCGCGGTACCGTGGGATGATCATCGGCGGTCCGCGTGGCCCCGGGCCACGGTCGTGGCCCACCGGGCGGGCCCCCTCGTGACATCGGGCCCACCCGTGTGGCACGGGGACGACCTCCCCGACTCGACGACGACAAGGACGGTGGATGAGCGCCGAGCAACCCGTGACGCCCCGTCGCCCGCAGTCCCATGCCCGTGGCCGCCGCCAGGCCACGCGGCCGCGGTCCCTCGTGTCGCGGATCGGCCGTGTGGTCGCGGCCCTGGTCTCGGTCTTCTGCCTGGTGGGCACCGGCGTCGGCTGGTCCCTCTACAACAACCTCAGCTCCGATCTGTCCTCGGCCGGCGGACTGGACACCGGCGAGAACGTGCTCGACGGCGCGGTGGACATCCTCCTGGTGGGGACGGACAACCGCACGGACGCCCAGGGCAATCCGCTGAGCGAGGAGGAACTCGCCACCATCCGCACCGGCGAGGAGGACGGGGAGAACACCGACACGATCCTGCTCATCCGTGTCCCGGAGGACGGCAGTTCGGCCACGGCCATCTCGATCCCCCGCGACGTCTACGTGGAGAGCCGCGCCGTCGGACCCGGCAAGATCAACGGCGTGTACTCGGCCGCGAAGGACGCCTACCTGGAGGACGCCGTCGTCGACAGCCCCGACGAGGCCCCCACCCCACAGGACGAGCGGGCGGCGGTCCAGGCCGGACGCAACGAACTCATCAGCGCGGTCGCGGACTTCACCGGGGTCGAGGTCGACCACTACGCCGAGATCGGGCTCCTCGGGTTCGTCCTCCTCACCGATGCGGTCGGCGGCGTGGAGGTGTGCCTCAACGAGCCGGTCGACGAACCGCTCTCGGGGGCGAAGTTCGACGCCGGTGTCCAGACCATCTCCGGCTCCGACGCCCTGAGCTTCGTCCGTCAACGACACGACCTGCCCGCACAGGATCTGGACCGCATCGTCCGCCAGCAGGCGTTCATGTCGCAGCTGGTCAAGAAGACGCTCTCGGCCGGCACCCTGTCGGATCCCGGCAAGCTGGGCAACCTGGTCGACGCGGCCAAGCGCTCCTTCACGATCGACGAGAACTGGGACTTCGTGGACTTCGCCATGAAGCTCCAGGACATCAGCGGCGGGAACGTCCGCTTCGAGACCATCCCGCTGACCAGCATCGATTCGGTCACGGAGTGGGGCGAGTCGATCGTCACGGCCGATCCCGACGAGGTCGCCGAGTTCGTCAGCGGATTCGCCAGCGCAGAAGACGAGGGCGCAGGCCCGGACGGCGCGACCGAGACCGCCGGGCCGGACGGCTCCGGCCCGGACCCCTCGTCGATCTCCGTGGAAGTGGTCAACACCACCACGATCGACGGCCTCGCCTCCCAGGTGTCCGGCAGCCTCGACGAACTCGGCTACGGCACCGGGGGCCTGCTCACCGACCCCAACGCCGCGTACACCTCGTTCGTCTCCTCCGCCTCGGCCGATGACGACGCCGCGTTCGCCGTCTCCGACGCGCTCGGCGGGCTGCCCGTCCAGGTGGACCCGGGGGTCGCCGCCGGCACCGTCCGGGTGGTGCTCGCCGAGGACTACAGCGGCCCGACCGGCGAGGCCGCGGGGGTCGAGTCCTCCTCGCCCACCACCACCTCGTACGAGCCGCTGCCGCCGTCGATCGCGGAGCGGCCCACCTTCGACGCGGGCGGCAGCGACGTCCCCTGCGTCAACTGATCGGCCGGGGCACCGGTCGACGCCGACCCGATCGGAGGGATCGATGTGAACACCGCCGCGGACACCGTGCTGCAGCCCCTGCTCGAGGCCGACCCGGGGGCCCCGCTCGTCACGCACTATGACCTCGCCGCGCCGTCGAGGGTCGAACTGTCGGTCACCTCGACCGCCAACTGGGCGGCCAAGATCGCCGGGCTCCTCCGGGATGAGGTCGGCGTGGTCCCCGGCGATGCGGTGGTGTGCGACCTACCCGCCCACTGGCTCACCGCCGGCGTGGTGCTGGGTGTGTGGTGGGCCGGGGCCGAGGTGCGCGGCGCGGGCGCCGACGGGGCGGACGCCGTCGCGGTGATCACCGTCGCCGACCGGCTGGACCGTCATCCGTCCGACCTCGAGGCGCTCCTGATGACCACTCACCCGATGGGGCTCCCGCTGGCAGCCGCGGGCGTGGAGGTGCCCGCCGGGGTGGCCGACCTGGCCGAGGACTGCCGGATCCACCCCGACTCGTTCGTCCCCGCCGGGGCCGGACCGCTGGCGGTGGACGGGGCCGCGCTGGACACGCTGGTGGACGAGTCACTGCGCGCCCGGGTCCTCGTCGCGGCTCGCGACGCCGACGACGTCGACGCCGTGTCGGTCCTCGCGCGCGTCCTCGCGTCCGGGGGCTCCGCGGTGTTGGTCACCGGGGCCGATCCGGCGTCCGCGGAGGTGGCCGACGTCGCCGCCACCGAACGCACCACCGCGACGCCCCGGGGCTGACCCCACAGGGGCCCCGGGGCGCCGCGCGCAACCGACTCAGCCGAGGATCTGGCGTGCCATGACCATGCGGCAGATCTGGTTGGTGCCCTCGTAGATCTGGGTGATCTTGGCGTCGCGCATCATGCGCTCCACTGGGAAGTCACGCGTGTACCCGGCGCCGCCGAAGAGCTGCACCGCGTTGGTGGTGACCTCCATCGCCACGTCAGAGGCGTACGTCTTGGAGGCGGCGGCCATGAAGCCGAGCTTCTCGCCACCGGGGGCGGTGCCCCGCTCGGCGTTGGCGGCGGCGGTGTAGACCATCAGCCGGGCGGCCTCCACCTTCATCGCCATGTCGGCCAGCATGAACTGCGTGCTCTGGAAGTCCGAGATCGCCCGGCCGAACTGCTTGCGCTCCTGGGTGTACCCGATCGCCGCGTCCAGGGCGCCCTGGGCGATGCCCACGGCCTGCGCACCGATGGTCGGCCGGGTGTGGTCCAGGGTGTGCAGCGCCGTCTTGAAGCCGGTGCCCGGCTCGCCGATGATCCGGTCGCCCGGGATGCGGCAGTCCTCGAAGTACAGCTCGGCGGTGGGCGAGCCCTTGATCCCCAGCTTCTTCTCCGTCTTGGACACACCGAAGCCGGGGTCGTCGGCGTGGACCATGAACGCGGAGATGCCGCCCGCCCCCTTGTCCGGGTCGGTGACGGCCATGACGGTGTACCAGGTGGACTTGCCGCCGTTGGTGATCCACGCCTTGTTGCCGTTGAGGATCCAGTGGTCGCCGTCCGCCTTGGCGCGGGTGCGCATGGAGCCCGCGTCGGAGCCCGCCTCGCGCTCGGACAGCGCGTACGAGGCCATCTTGCCGCCCGCGATCTCGGGCAGGACCTTCTGCTTGAGCTCGTCCCCGCCGGACAGGATGAGTCCCATGGTGCCGAGCTTGTTGACCGCGGGGATGAGCGAGGACGAGCCGCACACCCGCGCGACCTCCTCGATCACGATGCACGCGGCCACCGAGTCCGCGCCCTGCCCGTCGTACTCCTCCGGCACGTGGACGGCGTTGAAGCCGGAGGCGTTGAGGGCGTCCAGGGCCTCCTGCGGGAACCGCTCGTCCTCGTCGACGTCCGCGGCGTGCGGCTCGATCTCCTTCTCGGCGAGCGCGCGGATTGCGGCCCGCAGCTCCTGGTGCTCCTCCGCGGGCTGGTACAGGTCGAAGTCGGGGTTTCCGGACATGAGTGCGGGCCTCCATGAGGGAAGTAGGGTGCTGTTCGCGCGTCGGGCTCCGGCCCGGGAGTCCGCGCGGCGGCACCGCCGGATGTGCGTCTGGCGCCACTGTCGTCGCGGTCGTCGTGCTGGTCCCGGGTCGCACCCGACCAACCAGGTTACCAGCAGGTAACCGGGGCGCGCTCAGCCCAGGAGCCGGGCCCGGAGTGCGGCGTCCTTCTCCTCCACCGTGGTCTCGAGCCCGGCCTGGAAGTTCTCCATCCGCTGCAGCAGGGCGCCGTCCGAGGCTGCGAGGACGCGCACCGCCAGCAGACCCGCGTTACGCGCGCCCCCGATCGACACCGTGGCCACCGGCACCCCGGCCGGCATCTGCACGATCGACAGCAGCGAGTCCATCCCGTCGAGGTGCGCCAGTGGCACCGGCACGCCGATGACCGGCAGCGCCGTTGCGGCGGCGACCATGCCGGGCAGGTGCGCGGCGCCGCCCGCGCCGGCGATCACCACACGGATGCCGCGGCCCGCCGCGGAGCGGGCGTAGTCGAGCATCTTCTGCGGCGTCCGGTGCGCGGAGACCACGCCCACCTCGAAGGGCACGCCGAACTCGGCGAGCGCCTCGGCGGCCGCCTCCATGGTGGGCCAGTCGGAGTCGCTGCCCATGATGAGGCCGACCTGCGGCCCGCCCTGCTGTGTGGTCATGTGGTTCCCTTCCTCGAGGTGGTCGCTGGGTGTCAGCGGTCGAAGTCGCCGACCCGGGCCCCCGAGTGCGGGTCCCAGCCGTCTCCCCACTCGGCGTGCGAGAGCCAACGCGCGGCGAGTTCGGCCACCGAGCGGACGGCGGCCACCTGGTCGGCGTCGTCCGGATCGACCCCGGGGTCGGCGAGGACGTTGACATGTCCCAGCTTGCGCCCCGGGCGTTCCGACTTGCCGTAGAGGTGGACCCTGGCATGGGGGAAGCGCGCCCCGAGGTGATGGACACGCTCGTCCATACTCATCGCCGGGGCCTCCGGCGCGCCGAGGACATTGGCCATCACGGTGACGGGCGCGATCGCGACGGTCGAGCCGAGCGGGTAGTCCAGAACGGCGCGCAGGTGCTGCTCGAACTGGCTGGTGACCGCGCCGTCCATGGTCCAGTGGCCGGAGTTGTGCGGCCGCATCGCCAACTCGTTGACCAGGACGCCGGGGCGGCCGTCGGCGCCGATGACCTCGAAGAGCTCGACCGCCATCACCCCGGTCACGTCGAGGTGTTCGGCCAGCCGCAGCGCGGTGGCCTGAACCGCGGACCTCAGCTCGTCGTCGAGTCCCGTGGCCGGTGCCACGGCCACCGCACAGATCCCGTCCCGCTGGACGGTCTCGACCACGGGCCACACCGCGCCCTGGCCGAACGGGGACCTGGCGACCATCGCGGACAGCTCGCGGACCCACGGGACGCGGGCCTCGGCCATCATGGGCACCTCCGCCGAGAGTTGTTCCCCGGCGATCCGCTCGGCCTCCGCGAGGGAGTCGGGCATCCACACGCCGCGGCCGTCGTACCCACCCCGCGCGGACTTGAGGACGATCGCGCCGTCCTGCTCTGCGTGGAAGCGACGCACGTCCTCGAGGGTGTCGATCCCGGTGAACGGCGGCACGGGGGCGCCGATCTCGGCCAGCGCGCGGCGCATGACCAGCTTGTCCTGCGCGTGGATGAGTGCGGACGAGCGCGGCCGCACGGCGACCCCGGCGTCCTCCAGCTCGCGCAGCAACTGCGGCGGCACGTGCTCGTGGTCGAAGGTCACCACGTCGGCGCCGGCCGCGACACGGCGCACCGATCCGGGGTCGTCGTGCGCGCCGATCACGACGTCGGGAGTGACCTGGGCGGCCGGGTCGACCGGGTCCGCCGCGAGTACGCGGAGGGTCTGTCCGAGGGCAACGGCGGACTGGTGGGTCATGCGGGCGAGCTGCCCGCCCCCGATCATCGCCACGACGGGCGCTGCGAGGGGGTTACGGGCGATGCGCGACTGGTCGTTCACGCCCGCCATCGTCTCACGCTCAGCGCAGCCGTCCGGGCAGTCCCCAGCGAAAGCGCGGGGCCGCGGCCGGGGGCCCGGGCGGCGGGGGCGGCGGCAGCCGCAGCAACTCCTCGTAGATCGCGGCGTGGACCCCGGCGACATCGGGGACGTCGTCGATCTCCACGGGCGGCAGGTGGCCCGGTTCGAGGATGAGGGTCCCGGTCCGCAGGGCGCGGTCACCGAGGGTGTGCCGGAACCGCACGGCGCTGAGACGCGCGAGGGGGACGTCGACGCTGCGACGGTTGGAGCCTGCGGGCCGGTAGAGGACCCGCTCATCCGTGACGACGAGGTCGGTGCGGGCCCACCGGACGGCCGGCCACAGGGCGAACCGCAGCACCAGCAGGAGGTAGAGCACCCCCACCAGCGTCCAGACCGCCGTCCGGTCCCCCGTGTGCACCACCTGGGATTCGACGAAACCGCCCGCGATCCCGGCGAGACCCGCGCCCACCACGGCGACCAGGGCGGGGCGCACGAGCGCGCGCCAGTGCGGGTGACTGTGGACGATCAGCTCCTCCCCGGGGGCGACCACCGAACGGACGAAGCCCACGATTCAGCCGCCCAGCCCACCGTCGGCGCCGCGCAGGTGGGTGACGTCCCCCGCCGCCACCGCGAACTCCCCACCGCCGGAGTCGTCCCGGCCCTGCCCGGTGTCGACGACGACGAGGCGCCCCTGCCTGTCCACGCGCGCGGCGCGCCCGCTCCGCACGACGTCCCCGGGCAGTTCGACCCGCACGTCCGAGCCGAGGGTCGAGCACGCCTGCGAGTACTCGGCGAGCAGCGCGTCCGAGACCGAGGACCCGCTGCCGCGCTCGCAGGCGCGCCACTGCGTGTGCCGGACCGCCAGCGCCTCGAGGACGGCGGTGGCCACCGCGTCCCGGTCCGTCACCCCGCCCGCGAGGGACAGGGACGTGGCGTGCGGAACCGGGAGCTCGTCCTCGGTGAGGCTCACGTTGATCCCGACCCCCACGACGAGCGCCGGTAGTCGGACGGAGAAGTCGCCGCCGGCGGGCACCGTGGTCATCTCCACGAGGATCCCGGCGGTCTTGCGCCCATCCACCAGGACGTCGTTGGGCCACTTGAGCGTGGCCTCGACCCCCCCGGCGGCCCGCAGGCCGTCCCGGACCGCGAGCCCGGTGACCAGGGGCAGCCAGCCGAACAGGTCCGGCGCGACGGCGCCGGGCCGGAGCAGGACGCTCATCGCGACCTGGGTCCGCGGCGGCGCGGTCCAGGAGCGGCCCTGCCTCCCGCGGCCGGCGGCCTGGTACTCCGTCAGGAGCACGGTGCGGTCCGGGGCCCCGGCCGCCGCGCGGCGGATCAGCTCGGCGTTGGTCGAGCCGATCTCGTCGACCACCTCGAGCTCCGTGTACCCGGCGCCCGCGCCGTCGACCAGGTCGCGGCGGAGCGCCGCGGCGTCCAGCGGTCGGGGCGACGTGGGCGCGGGATGTGCGTGCATGCCGTCCAGAATAGGGCGGCCCGGCCGCCGCCGGTGGCCCGCCGTCGCGGGAGATGACCGGGTGGCGTACACACGCCGCGACCCGAGTCGTTAGAGTCGTACAACATGACGACTGCCTCAGAACCGGACGTCGGCGACGACGTCCAGACGGACTCCGCGACCCCCGACATCCACACGACCGCCGGGAAGCTGTCCGAGCTGCGCCGTCGCCTGGACGAGGCGCGGGCCCCGATGGGGCAGGCGGCGATCGACAAGACCCACGAGAAGGGCCTGATGACGGCCCGTGAGCGGATCGAGAACCTGCTCGACCCGGGCTCCTTCGTGGAGATCGACGCGCTCGCCCGCCACCGCGCCACCACCTTCGGGCTGGCCGAGCGCCGCCCCCTCGGCGACGGCGTCATCACCGGCTACGGCACGATCGACGGCCGCAGCGTCTGCGTGTTCTCGCAGGACGCCACCGTGTTCGGCGGCTCACTCGGCGAGGTCTACGGCGAGAAGATCGTCAAGGTCATGGACCTGGCCCTCAAGACCGGCCGCCCGATGATCGGCATCAACCACGGCGCCGGCGCGCGCATCCAGGAGGGCGTCGTCTCCCTCGGCCTGTACGGCGAGATCTTCCACCGCAACGTGCGCTCCTCCGGCGTCATCCCCCAGGTCTCCCTGGTCATGGGCCCCTCGGCCGGCGGCCACGTCTACTCCCCCGCGCTCACGGACTTCACGGTGATGGTCGACAAGACCTCCCAGATGTTCGTCACCGGTCCGGACGTCATCAAGACGGTCACCGGCGAGGAGGTCACGCAGGAGGAACTGGGCGGCGCCACCACGCACATGACCAAGTCCGGTGTCTCGCACTACACGGCAAGTGACGAGCAGGACGCCCTGGACTACGTCAAGGACCTGCTCTCCTACCTGCCCAGCAACAACCGCGCCGAGGCCCCGCGCTTCCCGTTCCCGGTCGCCGAGGGCGCCATCGAGGACAACCTCACCCCGGAGGATCTCGAGCTGGACACGATCATCCCGGACTCCTCGAACAGCCCGTACGACATGCACGAGGTGATCGAGCACATCGTCGACGACGGCGAGTTCCTCGAGGTCCAGGCCCAGTACGCGATGAACATCGTGGTGGGCTACGGCCGCGTCGAGGGCCGCAGCGTCGGCGTGGTGGCCAACCAGCCCACCCAGTTCGCCGGGACCCTCGACATCAAGGCCGCGGAGAAGGCCGCACGGTTCGTGCGCACCTGCGATGCGTTCAACGTGCCGATCCTCACCCTGGTGGACGTCCCCGGGTTCCTGCCCGGCACGGACCAGGAGTTCAACGGCATCATCCGCCGCGGGGCCAAGCTGCTCTACGCCTACGGTGAGGCGACGGTCGGCAAGGTCACGGTCATCACCCGCAAGGCATACGGCGGCGCGTACGACGTCATGGGCTCCAAGCACATGGGCGCCGACATCAACCTCGCGTGGCCGACGGCCGAGATCGCCGTCATGGGCGCCTCGGGCGCGGTCGGGTTCGTGTACCGCAACGAGCTCAAGCAGGCGGCCGCGGACGGCGAGGACGTCGACGCCGTGCGGCTCAAGCTGCAGGCCGAGTACGAGGACACCCTCGTCAACCCGTACGTCGCCGCCGAGCGTGGCTACGTCGACGCCGTCATCCCGCCGTCGCACACACGCCTCCAGGTCTCGCAGGCGCTGCGTCTGCTCGACCGCAAGGTCGTCGATGTGCCGGCCAAGAAGCACGGGAACGTGCCGCTGTGAGCCGCGGGGCAGAGGACGCGGCGCAGGCCAGCCGGACGACCGGCGACGAGGCCGCGCCGGCCGCGCCGTTCTTCGAGATCACCGGGGGCAACCCGACCGCCGAGCAGGTCGGGATCCTCGCCGCGGTCTTCGCGACCGCCCAGGGCAATGCCGCCCACGGCGACGCGGGCGGCACGGCGATCCGGAACAACTGGGGGGCTCTCGAGGATCGACTGCGCTCGCAGTTCGGGTACAACCCCAACTCGTTCATCAACAAGCGCTCGTACTGACCGGCCACGGGAGTCCGACGATGTCCGAAGAATCCACGAGCGAGGGCGCGGCCACCCACCACGACCGGGTCATCGGCAGGGTCGAGCCGTTCGAGACCCGCCCGCGGGCCTCGATCGTGCACTCGGACGAGACCACAAAGATCGTCGCCTTCGAGTTCGACGAGGGCCACGAACTCCCGGATCACGCCGCCCACCACCCGATCCTCGTCCAACTCCTGCGGGGGCGGGTGGAGTTCGGCCTGCCGGACCGCACCCTCGACCTGCGGCCGGGCGAGATCGTCCACCTGACGCCGCGACTGCAGCACTCGGTGCGCGCGCTCGAGCGCACCACGTTGACGGTCACCATGCTGCTGCCCCGGAACTGAGTCCGGCTACCCTGGCACGATGATCGCGTTCGCTCTGGCCTCGGCCTCCCCGTCCCGACTGCGCATCCTCGACCAGGCCGGGGTGGACCCCCTCGTCCGGCACCCGCGGGTCGACGAGGACGCTCTCCTGGCCGGCCTCCCGGAGGGCACCCCGCACGTCCGGGTGGTCGAGGAGCTCGCCCGCGCCAAGGCCGCGGACGTCCTCGAGCGCGAGGGCGCGTCGCTCGCCGACGAGGCGCGGGCCGCCGGGGCCGACACGCTCGCCCTGGTGGGATGCGACTCGATGCTGCTCGTGGACGGACAGCTCGAGGGCAAGCCCCACACGTACGAGCGGGCCATGGAACGCTGGACGAGGCTGCGCGGGCGCCACGGCGTCCTGCTGACCGGACACGCCCTGGCGGTCGCCGACGTCTCCGGCGGCGGGGCCCCCGCCGTCGTCCACCGCGGCGCCGACACCTCCGACACCACAGTGCACTTCGGCGCGCCGTCGGACGCCGACCTCGACGTCTACCTCCGCACCGGGGAGCCGCTGGAGTGCGCGGGGGCCTTCACGATCGAGTCGCTCGGCGGCTGGTTCATCGACCGCATCGACGGGGACCCGTCGAGCGTCATCGGGCTCAGCCTGCCGCTCCTGCGCAGGCTCCTCTCCGACGCGGGTCTCCACGCGCACGACGTCTGGCGCCGCGAGCTGCTGGGCTGAAGCGCAGGTCAGCGCGCCCGCGCGGGGGCCGACCCGCCGCTCGGCGCGCCTCGGGTGACCCCGATCCCACACATGAGGGTGGCCTCTCATTACACTGCCAAGGGATATCGGTGTCCCTACCGGGCCGCCGCCCCCACCAGACGTCCATCACCAGGAGGCCCTGAGTGCCCAGTCATGCCAGCTCTCACATCACCAAGGTCCTCGTCGCCAACCGCGGCGAGATCGCGGTCCGGGTGATCCGTGCGGCAAAGGACGCCGGCCTGGCCAGCGTGGCCGTGTATGCCGAGCCCGATGCCGACGCGCTGTTCGTCAAGCTGGCCGACGAGGCCTTCGCGCTCGGTGGGCAGACCTCCGCCGAGTCCTACCTCGTCTTCGACAAGGTTCTCGAGGCCGCCGCCAAGTCCGGTGCCGACGCGATCCACCCGGGCTACGGCTTCCTGTCGGAGAACGCGGACTTCGCGCAGGCCGTCATCGACGCGGGGCTGATCTGGATCGGGCCGCCCCCGGAGGCCATCCGCGACCTCGGCGACAAGGTCACCGCGCGCCACATCGCCGAGCGTGCCCAGGCCCCGATGGCCGCCGGCACCAAGGACCCGGTCTCGGGCGCCGACGAGGTCGTCAAGTTCGCCGAGCAGCACGGCCTGCCCATCGCCATCAAGGCCGCCTTCGGCGGCGGTGGCCGCGGCATGAAGGTCGCCCACGAGATGTCCGAGGTCGCCGACCTCTTCGAGTCCGCCACCCGTGAGGCCGTCGCCGCGTTCGGCCGCGGCGAGTGCTTTGTCGAGCAGTACCTCGACAAGGCCCGCCACGTCGAGACGCAGGTGCTCGCCGACAAGCACGGCAACGTCGTCGTCGCCGGTACCCGCGACTGCACTCTGCAGCGCCGCTTTCAGAAGCTCGTCGAGGAGGCCCCGGCCCCGTTCCTCACCGACGAGCAGCGCCGGCGGCTCCACGAGTCGTCCAAGGCGATCTGCCGCGAGGCCGGCTACTACGGCGCCGGCACCGTCGAGTTCATGGTGCAGGGCGACACGATCTCCTTCCTCGAGGTCAACACCCGCCTGCAGGTCGAGCACCCGGTCACCGAGGAGACCGCCGGGATCGACCTGGTTCTCCAGCAGTTCAAGATCGCCGAGGGCGAGGTGCTCGAGTTCACCGAGGACCCCGCCCCGCGCGGTCACGCGTTCGAGTTCCGCATCAACGGCGAGGACGCGGGACGCAACTTCCTCCCGGCCCCCGGCTCCATCACGCGGTACGACGAGCCCACCGGCCCGGGCGTCCGGCTGGACTCCGGCGTCGAGGAGGGCGACACCATCAGCGGTCAGTTCGACTCGATGCTGGCCAAGCTCATCGTGTGGGGCGAGGACCGCGACCAGGCGCTCGCCCGTGCGGCACGCGCTCTCGACGAGTACGTGGTGGAGGGCATGGCGACGGTCATCCCGTTCCACCAGCACATCGTCACCAACCCGGCCTTCGTCGGTGACGACAAGGGCTTCGACGTCTACACCAAGTGGATCGAGACCGACTGGGAGAACCCGATCGAGCCGTGGACGCCGACCGGCGCCCCCACCGACGACGACGAGCCCGTCGAGCGCAAGAAGGTCGTCGTCGAGGTGGACGGCCGCCGCGTCGAGGTCTCCCTGCCGGGCGATCTCGCCTTCGGCGGATCCCACAACGGCGGCACGGTCCGCCGCAAGGCCAAGGCCCGTACCCGGGGCGGCGCCGCCGGTGCGGCCGCCTCGGGCGACGCCGTGTCCTCGCCGATGCAGGGCACCGTCGTCAAGGTGGCCGTCGAGGAGGGCCAGGAGGTCAAGGCCGGTGACCAGATCGCCGTCCTCGAGGCAATGAAGATGGAGAACCCGGTCGCGGCGCACAAGGACGGCGTGGTCACCGACCTGGCCGTGGAGGCCGGTGCCGCGGTCACCCAGGGAACGGTGCTCTGCGAGATCAAGTAGTCCCCCGCCCGGCAGCCCGGGCACCCCACACGATCCGCCATCCGGTGCACGGGTGGCGGATCGTGTCGTCTCGTCAGTTCTCGCCGAGCGGCTCCATGACGGGCTCCGCACTGGCGGGGTCGAACCGCGCCTCGGCAAGGAACTCCCGCGCCTCCGGAACCGTTTTGAGGTACGCGTCGGCCGCGTCGTCGGAATCGGTGACCTGGCTGGCCTGTTCGGCGGCGACCCGGCGCCCGTACAGGGCGACCTCCCGCTCGGTGCGCTCGTCGTCCCAGTCCAGGGCCCCGGCCATCAGTTCCGCCACCTCGCGGGCGCACACGACGCCGCTGTGCTGGTACTCCATGGAGATCCGGGTCCGCCTGACCAGGACGTCCTCGAGGTGGAGGGCGGCCTCCGCCACGGCGGCGTGGACCACCTCGACCCGCAGGTAGCGATCCGCGCCCTCCAGCGGCTCCAGGAGATCCGGTCGCCCGGCGGCCAGGTCCAGGACGTCCTCGAGGAGCGAACCGTAGCGGTCGAGCAGGTGTCGCACCTGCTCCTCGCGGATCTCGTAGCGGTCGGCCAGCCGGTCGACCCGGTTGACCATGGCCGGGAACCCGTCGGCGCCGAGCAGCGGGATGCGCTCGGTGGTGGAGGCGGGAACGGGGTCCGCGGCCTCCCCCAGCTCGGCGACGGCGGCGTCGACGGCGTCAGCGGCCATGACGCGGTAGGTCGTGTACTTACCGCCGGCCACCACGACGGCACCCGGCGCGACGGTCATCACCGCGTGCTCCCGCGAGAGCTTGGCGGTGGAGTCGGCCCCGCCGGAGAGCAGCGGTCGCAGTCCGGCGTAGACGCCCCGCACGTCCTCGCGCCCGATCGGCGTGGTGAGGACGGAGTTGACGTGACCGAGGATGTATTCGATGTCCGCGGCGGTCGCGGCCGGGTGCGCGAGGTCGAGCTGCCAGTCGGTGTCCGTGGTGCCCAGGATCCAGTACTCGCCCCAGGGGATCACGAAGAGCACGGATTTCTCGGTCCGCAGGATGAGCGCGGCGTCGGAGTCCACGCGGTCACTGTCCACCACGATGTGGACCCCCTTGGAGGCACGGACCGTGAAGCCGCCCTCCTCCCCGAGCATCCGCTGGAGCTGGTCGGTCCACACGCCGGCGGCGTTGAGCACCACCGAGGCCCGGACGTCGGTCTCGCGGCCCGTCTCGGCGTCGCGGACCCGGACGCCGGTGACCCGCTCGCCGTCGCGCAGATACCCCACCACCTGGGTGGAGTTGGCCACCACGGCGCCGTGCTTGGCCGCGGTGCGGGCCAGGGTCAGTGTGTGCCGGGCGTCGTCGACGAGGGTGTCCCAGTACCGGATCCCCCCGATCACCGCGTCCTCCCGGAGGCCGGGGGCCACCCGCAGCGCCCCGGCCCGCGTGTAGTGCTTCTGCGGCGGGACGCTCTTGGCACCGCCCATGACGTCGTAGAGGACGAACCCGGCCGCCATGTACGGGCGCTCCCAGAACCGGCGGGTGAGCGGGAACAGGAACTTGAGGGGCCTGACCAGGTGCGGGGCGAGCGTGGACATGCTCAGCTCCCGCTCGTGGAGGGCCTCGGCGACGAGTCCGAAGTCCAACTGCTCGAGGTAGCGCAGTCCGCCGTGGAACATCTTGGAGCTGCGCGAGGAGGTGCCGGCCGCGAAGTCGCGCGCCTCGACCAGTGCCACCGACAACCCACGCGTGGCCGCGTCGACGGCGCTGCCGGTCCCCACGACACCGCCGCCGACCACCAGGACATCGAAGTGCTCCTCCGAGAGCCGGCGCCACGCCTCGGACCGGCGGCGGGGGCCGAGAGCAGACCGTGACGTGTTCGTGGGCATCGCACTCCCTCCGGGGCCGGGGCGGGATCCCGGCCCGTCGTGGCCGACTCTACGCCCGGCCGGACGTAGTCTTGGGCTGTGACGCGCAGCACCTACATCCTCGCCATCGACCAGGGCACCACCTCCTCCCGGGCGATCCTGTTCGACGACCGCGGCCTTCCCGTGCCCACCGCGACCGCCCAGGTCGAGCATCGGCAGATCCTGCCGCGTGCCGGGTGGGTCGAGCACGACCCGATGGAGATCTGGGAGAACGTCCGTACCGTCATGGCCCAGGTCGCCGGGCACGCCGATCTCGAGCCGGACGCGGTGTCGGCGATCGGCATCACCAATCAGCGCGAGACGGTCGTGGTGTGGGACCGGGCGACCGGACTGCCGGTGCACAACGCGATCGTGTGGCAGGACACCCGGACGTCGGGGATCTGCGCGCGCCTCGCCGACGCCCACGAGCGCGGTGGGGACCGCTTCCGTGACACCACGGGGCTCCCCCTGTCCACCTACTTCGCGGGCCCCAAGATCAGGTGGGTGCTCGAGCACCTCGACGAGCGCGGCGAACGCGGTACCGAGCGCGCCGAGGCCGGTGAGCTCCTGGCCGGGACCATCGACTCATGGCTGGTGTGGAACCTCACCGGGGGCATCCGGGGCGGCGACGACGGGCAGCCGGCGCTGCACGTCACCGATGTCACCAACGCCTCCCGCACCCTGCTCATGGACCTGACCACGCTCGGGTGGAGCGACGAGCTGTGCCGGGAGATCGGGGTCCCGCGCGCCATGCTCCCGGAGATCGTCCCCTCCTCGGGCGTGGTCGGGCACGTGACCCGGCGCCGGATGTTCGGCGGCACCCCGATCGCGGGGATCCTGGGAGACCAACAGGCGGCCATGTTCGGCCAGACCTGCTTCGACCCCGGGGACGCCAAGAACACCTACGGCACCGGGGCTTTTCTGCTCCTCAACACCGGGACCACCCCGCACCTCAGCGAGAACGGCCTGCTCACCACGGTCTGCTACCAGTTGGGCGACGACGATCCCGTGTACGCGCTCGAGGGCTCGGTGGCGGTGGCCGGCTCCCTGGTCCAGTGGTTGCGGGACAATCTGGGGATCATCTCGGAGGCCGCCGAGACGGAGGGGTTGGCCGGGTCCGTGGAGGACAACGGCGACTGCTATCTCGTCCCCGCGTTCTCCGGCCTCCTGGCACCGCGGTGGCGGCCGGACGCCCGTGGCGCCCTGGTGGGCCTGACCCGGTTCCACACCCGGGCGCACCTGGCCCGGGCCGCACTCGAGGCGACCGCGTTCCAGACCCGGGAGATGACCGACGCCATGGTGGCCGACGCCGGCTCGTCCGCCGACGCACTGCGCGTGGACGGCGGGATGGTGGTCAACGACTTCCTCATGCAGTTCCAGGCGGACATCCTGGGCATCGACGTGGTGCGCCCGGAGGTCACGGAGACCACCGCGCTCGGCGCGGCGTTCGCCGCGGGTCTGGCCGTCGACCAGTGGGACTCCCCCGACCGGCTGCGTGAGCTGTGGCGCGAGGACCGGCGCTGGACGCCCCGGATGTCGGACGACGAGCGCGAGCGCCTGTGGGCGCGCTGGAACGACGCGGTCGAACGGACGCTGGGCTGGGCCGACGTCGAGGGCTGACCCGGGTCGCTAGTCGAGGTCGTCGTGCCGGATGAGGTGCCGGGCGGCCTCGGTGATGGTGCCGGTCATGGACGGGTACACGGAGAACGAGCCCGCGAGATCCCCCACGGTGAGCTGGTTCCGCACCGCCACGGAGATGGGCAGGATCAGTTCGGAGGCGGTGGGCGCCACGACGACGCCGCCGATCACCACGCCCGAGGCGGGGCGACAGAACAGTTTGACGAAGCCGCGGCGCAGGCTGCGCATCTTGGCGCGCGGGTTGCCGGCCAGCGGGAAGACCTCGACCCGAGCGGGCACCTCACCGCTCTCGATCTGTGCGTGCGAGATACCGACGGTCGCGATCTCGGGGCGGGTGAACACGGCCGCGGCGACGGTCCGGAGCCGGATCGGGCTGACCCCCTCGCCCAGCGCGTGGTACATGGCGATGCGCCCCTGCATCGCCGCCACCGAGGCCAACGGGAGCAGGTCGGTGCAGTCGCCGGCCGCATAGACGCCGGGCGCGGTGGTGCGGGAGACGCGGTCGACCTTGATGTGGCCGCCGGGTTGCTGCTCGATGCCCGTGCTCTCCAGCCCGAGCCCGTCGGTGTTGGGCACGGACCCCACGCACATGAGGGCGTGCGAGCCGGTGACGGTCCGGCCGTCGCTCATCCGGACGATGATGCCGTCCTCGTGGTGCTCCACGGCGTCGGCCCGGGCGTGCTTGGCCAGGGAGACGCCCCGCTCGCTGAGCGCCTCCTCGAGCACGAGCGCGGCGTCGGCGTCCTCGTGCGGCAGGACGCGGTCCCGACTGGAGACCATGGTGACCTTGACGCCCATCTCGGTGAACGCCGAGACGAACTCGGCGCCGGTCACGCCGGAGCCCACCACGACGAGGTGTGTGGGGAGCTCGGTCAGGTCGTAGAGCTGCCGCCAGGTGAGGATCCGCTCGCCGTCGGGCACGGCGTCCGGGAGCACTCGCGGGGTCGAGCCCGTGGCCAGCAGCACCACATCCGCCTCGAGGACCATGTCCCGCCCGGTCTCGAGGGAGACGTGGACATTGTGGGCGGCCATACCGGGCTGGGAGTCGTGGAGCCGGGCGCGACCGGAGAGCAGGCGGACGCCCTCCCGCTGGAGCTGTGACCGGATGTCGGCGGACTGGGCCCGGGCCAGCGACTTGACCCGGCCGTTGACCCGGGTGAGCCGGTAGGCAGTGGGGTCGAAGTGCGCCTGGACCCCCATCTCCTCCGCGCGCCGCATGTCCGTGCGCACGCCGGTCGTGGCGATGAACGTCTTGGACGGGACGCAGTCGGTGAGGACGCAGTTGCCGCCGATGCCCTCCGCGTCCACCACCGTGACGTCCGCACCGTGCTGCGCGGCCACCAGCGCGGCCTCGTAGCCGGCGGGTCCCCCGCCGATGATGATGATGCGTTTGGTCACGGGTCCTCCACGACTGACGATTGTGCGGGCCGGGTGCGACGGTCCACCGGGGCGGCCCGTGGCGCATCCGACATACACGGTAGTCGACCCGGCCGCCCGCCGGACCGCGGGAAGGACGAGCCACACCCGACGAAACGACTACAGTCGAGCCCGTGCCTCTCTATGCCGCGTACGGGACGAACATGCATCCCGAACAGATGAGCACCCGGGCCCCGCACTCGCCGTTCGCCGGGACCGGGTGGCTGCCGGGCTGGCGTCTGACCTTCTGCGGGGAGGACCCCACCTGGGAGGGGGCGGTCGCCACGGTCGTCGAGGACCCCTCGTCCCGCGTGTTCGTGGTGCTCTACGACGTCCCGGAGGAGGACGCCCGCGCCATGGACCGCTGGGAGGGCACCGACCGCATGCCGGCCCGCAAGATCCGGGTCCGCGCGGACCGCCTCCCCACCGTGCCGGCGGGGCCCCCGGTCGGCGCGCAGGAGTCGGAGTTCGCGGTGCCCACCCCGGCCCCCGCCGGGGGCGAGGACACGGTCCTGGTCTGGCTGTACGTGATGGACGCGTTCGAGGGCGGGCTGCCGTCGGCGCGCTACCTGGGGCTGCTCGCCGACGCGGCCGAGGCCGCGAACGCCCCGGAGTCGTACGTCCGCGACCTGCGCACCCGGAACTCACGCAACGTGGGCCCCGGCGCCTGACGTGTCGCCGCTCCTCCACCCCACCGACCCCGCCCGTGCCGCCGCCGCGGCGATCAGCCGCGCGAGCGGGCGCGACCACCACGAGGTCGCCCTCGTGCTCGGCTCCGGCTGGGCGCCGGTGGTGGCCGGGCTGGCCGACCCCGGCACCTCGGTCACGGTGTCCGCCGCGGACCTGCCCGGCTTCGTGCGCCCCACCGCGACGGGCCACAGCGGGACGGTCACCAGTTGCCTCGTCGACGGCCTCCCGGTCCTGGCCGTGGCCGGGCGCACCCACCTCTACGAGGGGCTGGGTACCGAGGCCGTCGTACACCCCGCCCACGTGGCGGCCGCGCTCGGGGCCCGCACGCTCGTGCTCACCAACGCCGCGGGCGGACTGCGCGACGACCTCGCCGTGGGCGACGTGGTCCTCCTTTCCGACCATCTCAACCTCACCGGGCGCTCGCCGCTGAGCGGGGCGGTGTTCGTCGACCTGGTGGACGCCTACTCGCCGCGACTGCGCTCCGCGGCCGCGGACGCCCTGGTCGCCGCGACCGGCTCCCGGCCCGCCGAGGGCGTGTACGCCGCGATGCCCGGCCCCCAGTACGAGACCCCCGCGGAGATCCGCATGCTGCGCACGCTCGGCGCCGACCTGGTGGGGATGTCGACGGTCCCGGAGGTCGTGGCGGCGCGCGGGCTCGGACTCGAGGTGCTGGCGGCCTCCCTGGTCACCAATCTCGCCGCGGGGGTCACCGGCGAGCCGCTCGACCACGCCGAGGTCCTGGCCGCGGGTTCGGCCGGTGCCGCCGGGCTCACCGACGCCCTCCGGGCCGTGCTCCCCGCCGTCGCGCGGGCCTGACCGGGCGGGACGGAGGGCCGGTGACCCTGCATTTCGGTACCGCCGGTGTCCGCGCGCCGCTGGGGCCCGGGCCGTCCCGGATGAACGAGGGCACCGTCGCGCTCGTGGCCACCGCCGTAGCCCGCCACCTGCGCGAGCACGAGCCCGCGGGGTCGCTCGTCGTGGTGGCCGGCGACGCCCGCCACGGCTCGGAGCGCTTCGTCGGGGTGGCCTGCCGGGTGCTCGCCGCGCACGGTCTCGTCGTCGTCACCCCCGGGGCGCCCGTCCCCACCCCGGTCCTCGCCGCCGCCGTCAGGTCACGCGGCGCGGTCGCGGGCCTCATGGTCACCGCCTCCCACAACCCCGCCGGGGACAACGGCATCAAGGTGTACGGCGCCTCGGGCGCGCAGATCGTCCCGCCCACCGACGCGGCGATCGAGCAGCACCTCGTGGCCGCGGCGCGGCGGCGCGTCGCCGCGCCCGACGCCGCGGGGCTGTCCGGGGCCACGAGGGGTGTGGAGGTCGACCCCACCCTCGACGACGACTACGTGGCGGCGCTCGTCGCCGGACTGCCCAGGCCCGCCACGCCCCCGCGCGTCGCGCTGACCCCGGTCCACGGCGTCGGCGGCGAGGTCTGCCGGAGGGTGCTCGGAGCGATCGGGGTGGAGGACGTCACGCTCGTGCCCGAGCAGGCCGAACCCGACCCGGACTTCCCCACGGTCGCCTCCCCCAACCCGGAGCGGCCGGAGACCACCGCGCGACTGCTGGAGCTGGCCGCTCGGATCGACGCCGACGTCGCGCTCGCCCTGGACCCCGACGCCGACCGCTGCGCCACGGGCTTCCGCGACCGGGACGGCCGGTGGCGGATGCTCGACGGCGACACCGCCGGGGCCCTCCTCGCCGATCACCTGCTCACGACCGCGCTGCCGGGCTCGACGACGGGCGCCGGAGCGCCGGTCGTGGCCTCGACGATCGTCTCCTCGCGCCTGCCCTCCCTGCTGGTCCCGGCGCGGGGCGGGCGGCACGTCGAGACGCTCACCGGGTTCAAGTGGCTGGTCCGCGCCGGCGAGCCGCTGCGCTACGCGTACGAGGAGGCGATCGGGCACAGCGTGCTGCCCGGGATCGTGGCGGACAAGGACGGGATCTCCGCCGCGGCCGCATGGTGCGGGATGGTGGGCACCGGGCGCGGTGTCGCGGACCGACTCGACGGACTCGACGCGGAGTTCGGCGCGCACCTGCGACGCAATGTGCCGATCCCGCTGGGCGCCGGGGACGATCCGGTCGAGGCGCTGCGCCGGGCGGCCGGGCGGCTCACCTCGTCTGGCGTGGTGACGCCGCTGGCGGGCACGGCGGGCTTCCGCCTCGACCCGGACAGCGCCCGCGCAGTGGTCCGGCCGTCGGGGACGGAGCCGCTGCTCAAGGTCTACACCGAGGCCTGGACGGGCCCGCGGCCGTCGGGTGCGGAGCGGGCGGCGGCCGCGGAGCGCCTCGAGGCCCTCGCCGCCGAGGTGCTCCGGGCGGCCTCGTCCCCGCGCGGGTGACCTCCACGCGGCCGGGCGCCCGGTGACCGCCGCCCGCGTGGCCGGCGCCGGCAGGGACCCGCGTCAGCGGGGGCCGAAGAGACGGTCGCCCGCGTCGCCCAGCCGGGGGACGATGAACGCGTCGGCGTCGAGCCTGTCGTCGATGGTCGCCGTGAACAGGCGGGCCGCCAACCCCGATTCGCGGACCTTGGCGATCCCCTCCGGCGCGCACAGCACGCACACCACCGTGACGTCGGCGGCGCCGCGCGCGGCGAGCGTCTCGAGCGTCGACACGAGCGACCCGCCGGTGGCGAGCATGGGGTCGAGCACCAGGACGTGGCGGCCGGACAGGTCCCCGGGCAGCGAGCACAGGTAGGAAACGGGCTCGTGGCTCTGCTCGTCGCGCGCCAGGCCGATGAACCCCACCTGCGCGCCCGGGAGCAGGCGCGTGGCGGGGTCGAGCAGCCCCAGCCCCGCCCGCAGGACGGGGACCAGCAGCGGGGAGCCGTCGACCGCGATCCCGGTCGTCTCGGTCACCGGGGTCGTGACCGGGACCTCGACCGTCGGGACCTCCCGGAACGCCTCGTAACAGAGCATGGTCCCGAGCGCGTCCATCGCGGCCCGGAACCCGGCCGTGTCCGTGGCGGCGTCCCGCAGCATACGGAGCCTGTCCCCCACCAGCGGGTGGTCCACGACGTTGATGTCCATGCCCGACACGATCCCACACCGTGGTTTCCGCGGATCCGGTGGAACCGGACCGCTCGGCCGAGGCGTCGAACACTGTGACGGGCACAGAGGGTGGAGAGGGGACAGACCATGCCGGATGGTGCGATCGACGTCCACGTCGACGGGTTACGGGAGCTGGGCACCGGGCTGGGGTCGCTGGCGGACGCGCTGGAGTCGGCGCTCGGCGCAGTGGACTCGTTGCCGCTCGAGGCAGTGGCCCCGGTGGTCGGGCCGGTGGGCGCGGAGTTCATGTCGGCGCTGCTCGCGGCGACCGAACGGCACCGGGAAGTGCTGGGGGGCGTCACGCGGGTGGCCGACGCGGCCGGAGGGCTCGTGCTGGAGACCTGCCGACTGTACGAGGAGTCGGATGTCGCCGGGGCAGAGGCGATCGGCCGCGCCGGCCGTGGCGTCGCAGAGACGGAGGTGTGACGGGCATGATCGCCGACGCACTTGTCTACGCGGGACCCGTCAAGCAGATCCTCGACCTGCTCTCGACCGAGGAGTTCGTCCCCGAACCCGCGCGGGACGTCATGCGGCCGGTGAGCGACGGGCTGGCGGCGGCCACGCGCCTCGGGCCGCCGCTCGAACGCCTGCTCTCGGCCTCCTGGGACTCGATGGCCTCCCTCGGCGCCGCGCACTCCGTGGCCGAGCTCTCGCGGAGCGTGGGGGCGCTCGGGGAGTCGGCGGTGGAGATCGCCCGGGTCACCGCCGTGGCCGCCGACATCGTGGTCCGCGGGACGATCGAGGTGATCGGCATCATCCAGCAGTTCCTGGCCCGCGCCGCGGCGCTGGGGCCGACGCTGGTCACGCCCCCGGGGCAGGCCGCGCTTCTGGGACTCGCCACCGAGCATCTGGCCCGGGGCGTCCAGGTGGTGGAGCGGGTCCAGCTCGAGCTCAAGGCCCCCACCGCCGAGATGCACGCAATCGCCGCCGGCATCCCGGGAGCACCGAGGATGCCGGGCATGCTCGCGGCAGACACGAGCACGGGCGGGGCGATCAACGCCTCGACCGCCGCGTTCACCGGCTCGGGCCCCGGAGCGGTCGGCGGGACGGACGACGGCCCTGTGGGGGCCGGCGCCGCCGGGGCCGGGCTCGCCGCCACCGGGGCCGGCGCCACGGGATCCGCCGACGGGGACGCCGGCGCCACGGGGTCCGCCGACGGCGGATCCGCTGCCGCCGCCGGCTCAGGGGTGGTCGGCGGCGGCGTGGACGTCACGCTGCCCGACGGCTCCGTGGCCACCGCGCCCAACGAACAGGCGGCCGGAGCGGTCCGCAACGCACTGTCCCAACAGGGCGTGCCCTATGTGTGGGGCGGGACCACGCCGGGGCAGGGACTGGACTGCAGCGGCCTGACCCAGTGGGCGTACGGCGACGCGGGCGTCGAGATCCCGCGCCTGGCCCAGGAGCAGGACGTGGGCGCCCAGGTCGCCCAGTCCGACCTCATGCCGGGCGACCTGGCCGTGTGGGACGGCCACGTGGCCATGTACATCGGCAACGACCAGTTGGTCGAGGCCGGCGACCCCGTCTCCGTCTCGGGCCTGCGCACCGACAACATCGGTATGGCCTTCCAGGGCTTCTACCGCCCGACCGGCGGATGAGGCCGGGATCCTGCCGTCACACCGACCCGGCGACCGGAGTGGTCGCCGAGGTCGGGACCGACGGCGTCCCCGTGGGCCTGGCACTGCCGGACGGGCTCCTGGACCGCGCCCCGCAGGACGTCGCCCGCGCCGTCCTGCGGACCCTCACCGTGGCCGCCTCCGACGCCCGCGACCTCCTCGAGCGTCTCGCGGACGACGAATCGGCGGACGACGGGTGGGGCGGGGGCCGGCACGGGACGGCGGAACCGTGAGCACGGCGCCGGACGTCGACGCCTTCCTGGACCGCCTCCGCGGGATCGCGTCGGAGTGGGCGGCAGCACACGACGAGCTCGAGACCATGCAGGTGGTCGCCTCGAGCGCGGACGAGCTGGCCACCGCCACGGCCGACTCCGGCGGGACGGTCACCGACCTGGTCCTGGCGCCCGGCCTGCGCTGGCACGGGTCGGAGGTCGTGGCGACCTCGATCCTCGAGGCCACCTCCGATGCCGTGGAGCGGGCCAATGCCAGACGGGCGGAGCTGGTCTCGGGCTCGGTCGCGCTCGCGGTGAGCGGCCGGAAGAGGTCCGCCGCCGCACTCGCGGGCGAGCGGGGACCCGCAGTGGCCACCGGCCATGGCACCAGCTGACCGCCCACGGATATGCTGACGCGCATGGCCAAGGACATCGTCCCGATCGAGCTCGGTCTCCCGGAGGGAGACGTCACCACCCTCTGGGCGCCCAGCTGGCGCGAGGACAACGACGACTGGGAGGCGTTCCTCGGCCTCGACGAGGACCTGTACGCGTTCCCCTCGACCGCGGAACTCCTCGCCCTGGTCCGCAGTACAGACGAGCACGACCTGCAGGACCACCCGACCTGGGACGAGTTCGCCCAGAGTGATGTGCTGGATTTCCGCGCCACCGACGACGACTGCTTCGACCTGGTCGGGGTGCTCGAACTGCTCGGCGACAGTCCTTCCGAGTCCTCGGTCGACGAGGTGGACCGGTCCTTTGCGATCGCCCGCTCGATCGGCGAGGTGTGCGAGCTCGACACCGTCACCAAGTTCTTCAACGGCAACCCGGTGCTGGCGTCCGTCACGCACGGCATGGACGAGTTCTACGGGCGTGACGGACTCAAGCTGTGGAAGTCCATCCGGAAGACCGTCGCCAAGGGCTGGGACGACGTGCTCGACGCCATCCAGGACGTCATCACCACGCCCGAGGTGGACCGGGCCGAGGTCGAGCGCGCCCGAAAGGACCTGGAGGCCGCCGAGGCCGCGGCCCCCGAGCCCGAACCGGAGCCGGAGCCCGAGCCGACCGGCTACCCCGAGGGCTCGCTGTGGGAGACGGTGGGCATCGACCCGGTCTCGATCGTGTTCGAGGACCAGGAGTACCTCAGCCTGCGCTGCTACCTGGGTGACCGCCCGGTCTTCCTCGGCGACGGTGACCAGGTGTACGTCTTCACCAGCGCGCGTGGCCTGGCCCGGTACCTGGCGGACAATGACGACGACACGCTGAGCAGGGTGGCCACCTACGAGAGCGTCAAGATGGCCGCCACCGACGGCAGCCTCGACGTCCACGTGACCGACGAGAACTCCTACGTCCTGGTGGGACTGGACCGCGACATCGAGGTCGGCCCGACGATGGTGGACGCCGACCAGCTCGGACTGGCCGTCGAGCTGGTGTCGGACCTGGCGAACTACATCGGGGACGGCGACCTCGAGGCCTCCGTCACCGGACGCGGGTCCGCGCTGCGCCGCTACCTGCACTACGTGCTCAACCCGGACGATGGGAACCTGCTCGAACCCAGCGCACCGTACGACGACGAGGCCTCGGAGTGGCGCGACCTCGTCGACGATGTCAAGAAGCTGTTCACCACCCCCGACATGGCCTGACCAGGGGCGTCACCAACCCCGGTGGCGCTCCAGGACGACACCGGCCGGCCCACGGGCCGTCTCGGGGCCTCCGATCGCCAGCGCGCCGGACAGCTCGTCCAGGGCGGCCGGCAGTCGCGCGGGATCGCCCGCGTGCACGGTCGCGACCGGCTCGCCCCCGCGGACGTGCTCGCCCTCGACCCGCTCGAGCCGGACGCCGGCAGCGGGGTCGACCGACTCGCCCGGGCGGGTGCGGCCGGCCCCGGAGAGCCACGAGGCACGTCCCACACCGAGCGCGTCCCACCGGAGGACACCGGCCGCCGGGGCCCGCACCACCTCGGTCTCCCGGGCGGTCGGCAGGGGCGCGTCCGCCGCCCCGCCCTGCGCCGCGATCATCGCCCGGTAGGAGTCCATCGCGCGCCCGTCGTCCAGTCGCTCGCGCGGATCGTCCCCGATCCCGACCGACTCCAACGCCTCGGCGGCGAGCGCACAGGTGAGATCCACCATGTCCCGCGGCCCACCGCCGGCGAGGATCTCCAGGCACTCGGCCACCTCGAGCGCGTTGCCCACGGCCCGCCCCAGCGGCGTGTGCATGGCGGTGACGAGCGCGCTGGTCCGCACGTCGGCCGCGGTCCCGATCTCGACCATCACACGCGCCAGCTCGGCCGCCCCGGCGCGGTCGACCATGAAGGCGCCGGACCCGCACTTGACGTCGAGGACCAGACTGCCGGTCCCCTCCGCGATCTTCTTGCTCATGATCGACGACGCGATGAGGGGGATCGACGGCACGGTCCCGGTGACATCGCGCAGGGCGTAGAGGGCGCGGTCGGCCGGGGCGAGGTCCGCGCCCGCCGCACAGATCACCGCGCCGACCCGCTCGAGCGCCGCCCGCATCTCGTCCGCATCCAGGTCGGCCCGCCACCCGGCGATCGCCTCGAGTTTGTCCAGGGTGCCGCCGGTGTGCCCGAGCCCGCGCCCGGACAATTGCGGCACGGCGACGTCCCACGTCGCGAGCAGCGGGGTGAGCACCAGCGTCACCGCATCGCCGACGCCGCCGGTGGAGTGCTTGTCGACGGTGGGCACGCGTCGCCCCGCGCGGGCGAGGCCGGAGAAGTCCATCCGCCCGCCGGAGGCGACCATGGCGGAGGTCCACCGCGCCGTCTCCCGGTCGGTCATCCCGCGGAAGAACACGGCCATCGCGAACGCCGACATCTGCTCGTCGGGCACGAGTCCGCGGGTGTAGGCGTCGAGCAGCCAGTCGACCTCGTCGTCGTCGAGCTCCCGTCCGTCCCGTTTGGCCTCGATCAGGCGCACCGCCGACCTACCGCCACCGTGATCGTCGCGCCCGGTCACGTCAGGGCCTCCGGTCCGAACGCGTCCGGGAGCAGGTCGCCCAGTCGCACCGGCCCCCGCGCGGAGTGGACCACCAGGTCCGGGCCGCCGTGTTCGTGGAGGAGTTGGCGGCACCGGCCGCACGGCGCCAGCGGGTCCCCGGCGCGGGTGACGACGACGAGCTCGAGCAGTCGCCCGCCGCCCGTGCGGTGGAGGTCCGACACGAGCGAACACTCAGCGCACAGGGTCAGTCCGTAGGAGGCGTTCTCGACATTGCATCCGGTGACCACGCGGACGTCCCGCGCGCCCGGGGCCGTCGCCGTGGCGGCCGCCCCCACCCCCAGGCCCGAGTACGGGGCGTAGGCGTCCGCAGCGGCCGCGCGCGCCTCGGCACGAAGTCGTTCCGTCGACACGCATCGTTGTGCTGCGGTTTCGTCACCCGACACCATGATCTACTCCCCGGTAACTACTTTTAGGGTCCCCTAACTGGGATAACCCTTCCGGGCGGCGCTACCCACCCGGCTTCTCATCAGCCTGCTCTCAGGACTAAAGTCCACGTTAGGCGCACACTGTGCTCTCCTGCCGGTTCGCGCGCCCACGGCATCAGGCCCAGACGATTCGGAGGCACGAGAAAGCCCATGAGCAGTACTGCGCAGGCGCCGGCGCGTCCGGCCCCCTCTAAGAAGTTCAACCTCTACAAGGGCGATCCAGGGATGTGGTCGTGGGTCGCTCACCGGATCTCCGGCGTCGGGATCTTCTTCTTCCTCTTCGTGCACGTGCTCGACACCTCGCTCGTCACGGTGAGCCCCGAGACCTACAACGGGGTCATGGAGACCTACAAGACGCCGATCGTCGGCCTCATGGAGATCGGCCTCGTGGCGCTGGTCCTCTTCCACGCCCTCAACGGTCTCCGGATCGTCGCGATCGACTTCTGGTCCAAGGGCGCCAAGTACCAGAGGCAGATGCTCTGGGCCGTCCTGGCGATCTGGGTCGTGGTGTTCGCCGCCGCGACCGCCCGCCTCCTCTTCATTCTCTTCCAGCACATCTAAGGAGAACGATCATCATGGCAGACGCACCAGTTCTCCAGACCTCGTACGACCGGCCGGCCTCGCTGGCCCAGCCGCGCTCCCCGCGACTGCGCTCGGGCGGCAACTTCGAGCGCACCGCGTGGATCTTCATGCGCGCCTCGGGTGTCGCGTTGGTCTTCCTCACCCTCGGCCACCTCACCGTGGGCCTGATGATCGATGACGGTGTCCACCGCATCGACTGGGCCTACGTCGCGGACCGCTGGCAGAGCCCCTTCTGGGCCACGTGGGACATCCTCATGCTCTGGCTCGCCCAGCTCCACGGTGCCAACGGCGTGCGGACCGTCATCGCGGACTACGCGCGCAAGGACTCGACCCGGTTCTGGCTCAACGCCGTCCTCGTCGTGGCGACCGTTCTGGTTCTCTTCCTGGGCACGTATGCGCTCTTCGGGCTCGCCTACGACGTTTGATCGACGTCTGTGACCGACGTCCGCGGACCATTCCACTTCGAAAGCGAGCACTGAGACAACCATGACCGATCGCCAGGTCCACCAGCACCAGTACGAGGTCGTCATCGTCGGCGCCGGCGGCGCCGGCATGCGCGCCGCCATCGAGGCCGGCCCGCGGACCCGCACCGCCGTGCTGACCAAGCTCTACCCCACCCGCTCCCACACCGGCGCCGCGCAGGGCGGCATGTGCGCCGCCCTCGCCAACGTCGAGGAGGACAACTGGGAGTGGCACACGTTCGACACTGTCAAGGGCGGCGACTACCTCGTCGACCAGGACGCCGCGGAGATCATGGCCAAGGAGGCCATCACCGCCGTCATCGACCTGGAGAACATGGGCCTGCCGTTCAACCGGACGCCCGAGGGCAAGATCGACCAGCGTCGCTTCGGCGGCCACACGCGTGACCACGGCAAGGCGCCGGTGCGTCGTGCCTGCTACGCCGCCGACCGCACGGGCCACATGATCCTGCAGACGCTCTACCAGAACTGCGTCAAGCACGACGTGGAGTTCTTCAACGAGTTCTACGTACTCGACCTCTGCCTCACCGAGACCCCCGAAGGGCCCGTGGCCACCGGGTGTGTCGCCTACGAGCTGGCCACCGGTGACCTGCACGTCTTCCACTCCAAGGCAACCGTGTTCGCCACCGGCGGTTCGGGCCGCATGTACAAGACCACCTCCAACGCCCACACCCTCACCGGTGACGGAATGGCCGTGGTCTTCCGCAAGGGCCTGCCGCTGGAGGACATGGAGTTCCACCAGTTCCACCCGACGGGCCTGGCCGGACTGGGCATCCTCATCTCCGAGGCCGTCCGTGGTGAGGGCGGCATCCTGCGCAACTCCGAGGGCGAGCGCTTCATGGAGCGCTACGCCCCCACCATCAAGGACCTCGCGCCGCGTGACATCGTCGCCCGCTCGATGGTTCTCGAGGTCCGTGAGGGCCGCGGCGCCGGGCCGGACAAGGACTACGTCTACATCGACGTGACCCACCTCGGCGAGGACGTGCTCGAGGAGAAGCTCCCCGACATCACCGAGTTCTCGCGCACCTACCTGGGCGTCGACCCGGTCACCGAGCTCGTGCCGGTGTTCCCGACGTGCCACTACGTCATGGGCGGCATCCCGACCAACGTCAAGGCCGAGGTGCTGCGCAACAACGAGGACGTGGTGCCCGGCCTCTACGCCGCCGGCGAGTGCGCCTGCGTGTCCGTCCACGGCTCCAACCGCCTCGGCACCAACTCGCTGCTCGACATCAACGTGTTCGGCCGTCGCGCCGGCCTCGCCGCCGCCGAGTACGCCGCGACCCACGATTTCGTGGACCTGCCCGAGGAGCCGGAGTCGATGGTGCGCGAGTGGATGGATCGCATGCTCGCCCCGCACGGCACCGACAACGCCGCGGACATCCGCAGCGAGATGCAGGCGATGATGGACGACAAGGCGTCGGTGTTCCGCACCGAGCAGTCGCTGACCGAGGCCCGCGACGAGCTGCGTGAGCTGAAGAAGCGCTACGCTGAGGTCACCGTCTCGGACAAGGGCAAGCGCTTCAACACCGAGCTCCTGGAGGCGGTCGAGCTCGGATTCCTGCTGGAGCTGGCGGAGGTCACGGTCACCTGTGCCCTCAACCGCAAGGAGTCGCGCGGCGGCCACTCCCGCGAGGACTACCCGGACCGCGACGACGCCAACTACATGAAGCACACGATGGCGTTCAAGGAGGACGGTCTCGACCTGCTCTCCGACATCCGGCTTGAATGGAAGCCGGTTGTGCAGACCCGCTACGAGCCGATGGAGCGTAAGTACTGATGAGTTCCGCAGTCGACACCACCAAAGCCACCGACGGCACGAGCAGCCGCCCGGTGCCGCCCGGCTCCACGATGGTCACCTTGAAGATCGCCCGGTTCAACCCGGAGGATCCGGATTCGGCAGGATGGAAGGAGTACGAGGTCCCGGCGCTGCCGTCGGACCGTCTGCTCAACCTGCTGATGTACGTCAAGAACTACATCGACGGCTCGCTGGCGTTCCGCCGGTCCTGCGCGCACGGCATCTGCGGCTCGGACGCCATGCAGGTCAACGGCGTGAACCGCCTCGCCTGCAAGGTCCTCATGAAGGACATGCTCCCCAAGGACGGCAAGTCCATCACCATCACGGTCGCCCCGATCCGCGGGCTGCCGGTGGAGAAGGACCTGTACGTCGACATGGAGCCGTTCTTCAAGTCGTACCGCGACGTCATGCCCTACCTCATCACGTCCGGCAACCAGCCGACGGCCGAGCGGATCCAGTCGCAGACCGACCGCGCCCGCTTCGACGACACCACCAAGTGCATCCTCTGCGCCTGCTGCACGACCTCCTGCCCCGTGTTCTGGGCGGACGGCTCGTACTTCGGGCCGGCGGCGATCGTCAACGCGCACCGGTTCATCTTCGACTCGCGTGACGAGGGCGCCGCCGAGCGTCTGGAGATCCTCAACGACGCGGAGGGCGTGTGGCGCTGCCGCACCACCTTCAACTGCACCGACGCGTGCCCCCGTGGCATCCAGGTGACGCAGGCGATCCAGGAGGTCAAGCGCGCGCTTCTCTTCGCACGCTGATCTCGCCACAGATCGTCGGCTCGGGCCGCATCCTCTTGTCGAAGGTGCGGCCCGAGTCGCATTTCCGCGGCGGCGAGCGGCCTGCCCGCGAACTGCCTCGCACCGTATCGGCCCGCGTTCAGCTGATCGCCACCCATCTGATCCCACGCCACCCATCGGATCCCGCGCCGGATCGCGCGCCACCTATCGGATCCCGCGCCGGATCGCGCGCCACCTATCGGATCGTGCGCCACCCATCGGATCCCGCGCCGGATCGCGCGCCACCTATCGGATCGTGCGCCACCCATCGGGCCCGCAAGGTGGGACGCAATCGGATAGGTGGCGTTCTCCGGTCGCCCCTCGCGGGTCAGGCGCAGCGCCAGCCGCGCCCGGACGTAGACTCAGGCCTCGTGACCAGAACTCGTCGAGGCCCCGTTCAGCGTGCCACCGGGCTCGCCGCCGCGGCCCTCGTCGCGCTCATGCCCCTCACCGCCGTCGGCCCCGCTACGGCTGTCGAGCCGGGACCGGACCAGCCGATCACCGAGGTGCCGCCGCCTGCGGTGTTGCCGTCCACGACGTCGTCGTCGTACTTCGACACCCCTCGCGACCTCGCCGGGTGCCCGTACCGCACCTCCCCGCCCCCTCCCGTCGACGAGTCGGAGGTTCCGAAGCCGGGGCAGCCGTCGCCCACCCCTCCCCCGGTCCCCGAGACTCCCGCCGGAGGCGACGCACTGGCCGGCTGCGACGTGGTGGCGCCCGACGATTTCGAGGTCCCCGGCGACGTGACGGCGAGCGCGTGGATGGTCACCGACCTCGACAGCGGCGAGATCGTCGCCGCCAAGGACCCGCACGGCCGCTACCGCCCGGCGAGCATCATCAAGACGCTCCTCGCCTCGGTGGCGCTCGACGAGTTGGACGTCGACGAGGTCGTCGAGGTCACGGACGAGCACCTCGAGGGCGCCGAGGGCAGCCTCGTGGGCGTGGGCCCCGGCGGCAGATATTCGGTGCACCGGCTGCTGAGCGGACTGCTCATGTCCTCGGGCAACGATGCGGCCGCTGTCCTGGCGCATCAGATGGGCGGCGTGGACGCCACGCTGGAGAAGATGAACGCCCGCGCAGCCTCGCTTGGGGCCACCGGGACGCATGTGGCCACCGTGAGCGGGCTGGACGGGCCGGGGATGATGTGCTCGGCGTACGACATGTCGCTGATCTGGCGTGATGCCATGTCCCGGCCCGAGTTCGCGGAGATCGTGGCCACGCAGTTGACCGGCTTCCCGGGCTATCCGGCCGGCGAGGGTGCGGATCCGCCCGATCCGGCCGATGCGGCGCCGTACTCCGGTCCGACGCTGCGTGAGGACGGCGTGATGGTGAACCCCGGCTTCGTGCTGGCCAACGACAATCAGCTCCTCTACAACTATGAAGGCGCGGTGGGCGGCAAGACCGGCTTCACCGACGACGCCCGGCACACGTTCATCGGCTCGGCCGAGCGGGACGGGCGCCGGCTGGCCGCGGTGCTGCTCGACGGCACGAGTGTGCCCCGGTCGCCGTGGGAGCAGGCGGCGCTGTTGCTCGATTCCGGGTTCGCGTCCGACGGGTCCGTGGGCAGGCTCGGGGAAGGCCAGGCACGGGACGATGACGACGTGACCGAGCTCGCGGCCGGGCCCCTGGGCTCGTCAGGCGGGTCGGAGGCAACGTCGGTGGGCGGTTCGTTGCTGGAGGAGTACGGGCCGTGGCTGTCGGTGGGCGCGGCCGGCCTGGTGGTGCTGGCGGGCGCGGTGTTGACGCTGCGGTCGCGGCGGGATCGGGGTTAGCGCGCTGCGGTCGCGGCGGGATCGGGGTTAGCGCGCGGCCGCACCGGCGAGGATCATGCGCAGGCGCGCGGCGCACTCTTCTTCGGCCGTGCGCGCGTCGTGGCCGTCGGCGACGCCCATGAGGTGGCGGAGGAGTACGACGACGACGAGGTCCGCCGCGACATCGACGGCCTCCCCGTCGACTCCGGAGAGCGACTCGATCCTCCCCAGGGTGATCCCGATCCGCCGGCGTGCGGTGTCGACGGCCGCTGCGAGCACGCGGTGCTCGGGGTGTCCGGCGTCGACCAGTCCGCGCGCGAGCACCGACCAGGTCTGCGGGTTCCCGGAGGCGGCGGCGCTGGCGTGGCGGGGCCAGTCCGTGGCCGGATCGTCGGTCGGGGTGGCGACCAGCTCGTCCACCAGTGCCCCCAGGGCGTCGGCGGAGCCGGCGGCCAGTTCGGAGGCCAGCTCGCCGACGGAGCCGAAGTGCCGGTAGAAGGCCGTGGGGACGATGCCGGCCTCGCGGGCGAGTTCGCGCACGGCGAGGCCGCCGAAGCCGCGGGCGGCCGCCGCTCGCCGACCCGCGTCGACGATGAGTGCACGAGTGTGCCGCTTCTGTTCCGCGCGAGATCTGGGGGCCGTCACGCAGGCGATCCTAGCGATTATCCGATATCTTCGCACGTCGCCGCCTAGTCACGGCCGCCGCGCGAGGTTCGTCGGGGCAGAGTCTTGCCATTTCGGAGAACAGCCGTACACTCAATCTCGTCCGGTGGTCGACCCGCACGGATACGCCCGGTCCGACGCGACCGCACCAGAAACGGGTGCGCGGCGCGGGATCCCGGAAGGGCGGCGGCGTCTGACGGCGCGCGACCACATCGACCGACATCCTCACGGAGGTCCTCTTGACTGCTCCGACGATCCGCAACTCCGTCACCCGACGACTCTTCGGCGATCGCATGCTCCACCGCGGCCTCGCCCGCACCCTGCTGACCCCGCACCCGGTCGAGCACTACGTCCGCTCGCTGGGCGTCACCTGGTCCGACGACCCCACCGGGGCGACCGTCGTGATGGTGGACCGTCCCGTCGCCGACGTCACGGTGCTGACCCTGCGGCTACCCGCCGGCATCCGGCGCCCCGCACCCGGTGGCGCACTGGAGATCGGTGTGGTGGCAGACGGTGTGGTCCATCGGCGGCACTACTCCCCCGTGGACGCGGCCTCAAGTACCGACCGGCTGGCCACGATCGCCGTCCGACGGCACCCCGGGGGCGTGGTCTCCGAATACCTGTGGGCCGAGGCCGCGCCCGGGATGCGGCTGCTGCTGGGCGGTGCGGCCGGCGAGATGTCCCTGCCCGAGACCCGGCCCGCCGATGTCCTGCTGGTCAGCGGGGGCAGCGGCATGACCCCCATGCTCTCGATCGCCTCGACCCTGGCGGCCGAGGGG
>DWWP01000024.1 GCA_019119635.1 Candidatus Dietzia intestinipullorum | reverse complement strand
ACTGTCTCGACACAGTGTGCGCGAGGGGGGACTTGAACCCCCACGTCCGTTAATAGGACACTAGCACCTCAAGCTAGCGCGTCTGCCATTCCGCCACTCGCGCGTGCACCTGCTGGTCTCACCGGATCACTCCGGCGTGGCCGTGCGAGGAATGACACTAGCCGATGCCCGATCCGAGGGACAAATCGCCCTCGTGCCGCGGGCGACCCCACGCTGGTAGACAAGGACGTGACAGGCCGGAGGACCCCTCCGGGCAGCCGAACAAGGAGGAGCCATGCCCGACTTCCGTGTCCCCAACCCGTACGACGCGCTACCCGACCTGCCCGCTCTGGAGGTCACCAGCGAGTCGTTTGCCGAGGGCGAGACACTGTCCGCGCCGCAGCTCGGCGGTGTGATGGGCGTCGAGGGTGGCCAGGACCGGTCCCCGCAGGTGTCCTGGTCCGCAGGGCCGGAGGGGACCGAGAGCTATGTGGTCACCCTCTTCGACCCCGACGCCCCGACCGCCTCGGGATTCTGGCACTGGTCCGTGGCCAACATCCCGGCCTCGGTGACCTCCCTGCCGGAGGGCGCGTGCACGGGGCAGGACACCTCGGGGATGCCCGAGGGCGCAGTGGTGGTCCGCAACGATGCCGGCTTCAAGGGCTTCGTCGGCGCGGCCCCACCGGCCGGACACGGCCCGCACCGCTACATCCTGGCCGTCCACGCGGTGGGGGCGCAGCTCTCGGTGGGCGAGGACGCCTCGTGCGCGTTCGTCGGCTTCAACCTCTTCGGCGAGGGCGTGGCGCGGGGCACGCTGACCGGGTTGTTCGAGCAGTAGGCCCCGCCGGGCGGGTTCTCAGCGGGTCGCGGACCCGACCGCCTCGTCGATCGAGGAGAACCCGCCCTGCCGGAGTCGGCGGGCCACCAGCCTGTTGGCACCACGGATGAGCTCCGTGCCGGCGAAGATGAATCCGCTGTAGGTCTGCACCAGGTGCGCACCGTGGGTGATCCGATCCCAGACGTCCTCGGGGGTCTCGACACCTCCGACGGAGATGATCACGATGCGGCCCCCGGCGCGGGCGTGGATCCGGGCGAGCACCTCGCGGGACCGCTCGGCCACCGGCGCCCCCGAGATACCGCCGGCGCCCAGTGCGTCGACGTCGGCCGCCGGGGTGGACAGCCCCGCACGCGAGACGGTGGTGTTGGTGGCCACGATCCCGGACAGTCCGAGTTCCAGCACGAGGTCGGTCACCGCGTCCACGTCCTCGTCACCGAGGTCGGGCGCGATCTTGACGAGCACCGGGATGGTCGCCGCGTCGCGGACCGCCACGAGGATCGGCCGCAGCGACTCCACCGCCTGGAGATCCCGCAGGCCGGGGGTGTTGGGGGAGCTGACGTTGACGACCAGGTAGTCGGCCAGCCCGGTGAGCATGCTGGCCGAGGCGACGTAGTCGCGCACCGCGTCCTCCGGGGGCACCACCTTGGTCTTGCCGATGTTGATCCCCACGGGGTCGCTGCTGCGGCGGCGCCGCAGGTTGTTTGCGGCGTTGCCCGCACCGTGGTTGTTGAAGCCCATCCGGTTGAGGATCGCCCTGTCGCGCACCAGCCGGAACAGGCGCGGGGCGGGGTTACCGGGCTGGGGGGACGCGGTCACGGTGCCGACCTCGCTGAACCCGAAGCCGATCGCGCCCCACGAGTCCACGGCCGCGGCGTTCTTGTCGAAGCCCGCCGCCAGTCCCAGCGGGCCGGGGAACCGGCGGCCGAGCACGTCCTGCGACAGGATCGGGTCGCGCACCCCCAGAACCCTCCGGACGAGGGCGCCCAGTGGCGGGACCAGGGTCAACAGCTTGAGCAGACCGAACACCAGATGGTGGATCCGCTCCGCGGGAAAGCGGAACAGCACGCTCTTGATCAGCGGGTACACGGTCCTCCTCGGTAGGACACCGGGTGGTGCGGGTCATCTCGTCGGGGTGGTCAGATCGGGCTCGAACACGTGGAGGCCGGCGCCGTCGCCCGAGCCCACCACCACGGCCCCGGAATCGGTGACCGCGAGGGCGTCGGGCTGCCGCACGGTGGCCACGTCGGCGCGGGACTCTCCGAGTCCGTCGCCGAGATCGTACGCCCGGACGGTGTTGGTGCCCGTGGAGGTCACCCACACCAGGCCCCTGGCGGGGTCCTCGGCGACCGCCCACGGGGCCGAGGGCACCGGGAACATCTGGTGGAGGCGCACCGGGGAGGTCGAGTACACGAGCAGCGTGTCGCCGACGGTGTCACTCGCGACCACGGACCCGCTCGAGAACGTGCTGAGCATGCCGGCACCCTTCCCTGCGCGCAGGAGCGGCCCGGCCTGCTCCTCGTCGAGGTCGATGCTCGCCAGCACGGTGTCCGGCCTGCTCAGAGCAGTGACGGACCCGTCCCGCGCGACGGCGATCCGGTCGATCGATTCCAGGCCGGAGAGCCGGTTCAGCTCCGCTCCGTCGGCGTCCCTTACCACCACCTCGCCGTCGGCGGTGCCGGTCAGGATCCGGCCGTCGGGCGTCATCGCCGCGGTGGTCACCGGCCCGAGCCCGGTGAGGTCGCGCTCGGGGCCGGACGGGGGGACGACGACGACACCGTCGGAGTGCGGTACGAGCACCGTCCCGTCGAGGGCTACCGACGCGTCCCCGGCGGCGGCGGGCAGTTCCACAGTGCGCTCGGAGGACCACCGCGTCCCCTCGACGGTGCCGATCTCCAGACGCGACGGGTCGTCCACCTGGGCCGTGACCTGCTCGCCCGAGGCGAGCAGCGTGCGGACCGTTGCCGGCGTGTCCACGGTGGCCCCCTCGGCGGGCCCGGCCGCCTGTGGGGACTCCGCCGGGCGGGCATGGCCCTGCTCGACCGCGGCCTCCTGGTCCGGTTGGTCGGCGGTCTGGGAGCAACCGCTCAGCCCCAACACGAGCGCGAGCAGCGCTGCGGGGACCACGGAACGGCGGCGGGCGCGAAGTGGCACGGTGTTCCTTTCGACTGACCGCCATTGTCCACCACGCGCGTCCTCAGCTGCCGCCCAGGTGCGGACGACTACTCTCTGCGGCGGCGCCGCCACCACGTCGGGGGCGCCCGACGCACTGACGAGAGAAAGCAGAGCCCGTGAGCCAGACGGCCCTCGCCGCCCCGGTCATCGAAGGCATGTCCTGGATCCAGGTCATCGTGCTGTCCGTGCTCCAGGGGTTGACCGAGTTCCTCCCGGTCTCGTCCTCGGGGCACCTGCGGATCTTCTCCACGTGGTGGTTCGGCGCGGACGCCGGTGCCTCGTTCACCGCCGTCGTCCAGCTCGGGACGGAGGCGGCCGTCCTGGCGTTCTTCTTCAAGGACATCGTCCGCATCATCCTCGCCTGGTTCCGCGGCCTGGCGGACTCCGAGCGTCGCGACGACCCGGACTACCTGCTCGGCTGGTACGTCATCGTGGGGTCGATCCCCATCGCGCTCATCGGGTTCTTCGGCAAGGACTTCATCCGCGACGCGGCCCGCAACCTGTGGATCACCGCGATCGTGCTCATCGGGTTCTCCTTCGTCTTCATCCTCGCCGAGAGACTCGGGAGGCAGGACCGCGCGGTCGACGGCAAGTCGCTCGAGGGACTCGGCATGAAGGACGCCGTGATCATGGGGCTGGCCCAGTGCCTCGCGCTCATCCCCGGCGTCAGCCGCTCCGGCGGCACCATCTCCGCGGGCCTGTTCCTGGGGATGTCCCGCGAGGCCGCCGCCCGGTTCTCCTTCCTCCTCGCGATCCCGGCGGTCCTGGCCTCCGGCCTGTTCAGCCTCCCCGACGCCTTCGACCCCGAGGCCGGCCAGTCGGTGACCGGGATGCAGCTGCTCATCGGCGCCGCCGTCGCCTTCGTGGTGGGCTACGCGGCCATCGCGTGGTTCCTGCGCTTCGTGGAGAACCACTCGCTCACCTGGTTCGCCGGATACCGGATCCTGCTGGGTCTGCTGGTCATGGGCCTGCTGGCGACCGGAACCATCCCGGCGACCTGACCCGGGCCCCCGCCGCGGTCGGGCGTCGGTAACCTGCGGACATGACCGTCATCCTTCTCCGGCACGGACGATCGACCGCCAACACGTCGCGGACCCTGGCCGGCCGAACCCCGGGCGTCGGTCTGGACGACGTCGGCCGCGCCCAGGCCGATGCCCTCTGCACCCGCCTCGACGGCCTCCCGGTGGAGGCCGTCGTCCGCTCGCCACTGATGCGGTGCAGGGAGACCGTGGAGCCCCTGCTGGACCGGCTGGGTCTCGACGCGGAGGTCGACGACGGGCTGGTCGAGGTGGACTACGGCAGTTGGACGGGGCGCGCCCTCTCCGAGCTGGCCGAGGAGAAGATCTGGTCGGTGGTGCAGCAGCACCCGTCGTCGGCCGTGTTCCCGGACGGCGAATCGCTGGCCCAGATGGCCATCCGGGCCGTCTCCGCGGTCCGGATGCACGACCAGCGACTGGCGGACGCCGCCGGGCGGGACGTGCTCTGGGTGGCGTGCAGCCACGGCGATGTGATCAAGGCGATCCTCGCAGACGCATACGGGATGCACCTGGACCACTTCCAGCGGATCGTCGTCGAACCCTCCTCGGTATCGGTCGTCCGGTACACCCCGCACCGCCCCTTCGTGCTCAGGGTCAACGACACCGGAGGGGACCTGACGAGCCTGGGGGCTGACCCCACCGGGACGGTGGCCACCCCGACCGCCGGGGATGCCAGCTCCGACGCGATGCCCGGCGGGAACGTACCCTGATGGACCGCAGCACCACAGAAGACCTCACGAGGAGAGCACCGGCATGAGCAGGGAAGTGCACGAGTTCCGCGATCCGGACCGGTTCGTGGTGGGCACGGTCGGCCAGCCCGGCGAACGCGTCTTCTTTGTCCAGGCGGTCGGCGAGGGCCGCACCGTCTCGGTCCGCTGCGAGAAGCAGCAGGCCCAGATCCTAGCCGAACGGATGGGTGACCTCCTCGAGGAGATCGCGGCGAAGGCCGACGTGACCGTGCCGCCCGGCACCGGGCCGGTCGACGACCTCGAGCCGCTCGAGATGCCCGTCGACGCCGAATTCCAGGTGGGGACGATGGGCCTGGGCTGGGACGGGGAGAAGGAGCTCGTGGTGGTGGAGCTGCTGGCGATGGACCCCTCCGCCACGGACGAGTCGGTGGTGCTGTCCGACTCGGAGGACGCGCCCGACGCACTGCGGGTCTTCCTCACACCGCACCGGGCCCGGCAGTTCGTCCTGCGAAGCGACAAGGTGGTCTCGGCCGGCCGGGAGCCGTGCCCGTTGTGCGGCGAGCCGATCGACAGCTCCGGCCACCTGTGTGTGCGCCTCAACGGGTACCTGCCCCGATCCGGTGAGGCACTGGCCGAGCTCATCGACCCGTGAGCGCGCGCCCGACGCCTCCCGAGCTCACCGTCGTGCAGCGGATCCCCTCCGGCAGCAACGCCGTGTTCAGGTGCGTGGACCCCGAGGGCGACTCGTGGGTGTACAAACCCTCCGCCGGCGAGCGACCGCTCGTCGACTTCCCCGCCGGCAGCCTCGCCCCACGGGAGGTCGCCGCGTTCGAGGTGTCCGCCGCGCTCGGGTGGGACCTCGTGCCGGAGACCGTCGAGGCCTCCGGCCCCGGAGGGCCCGGGATGGCACAGCGCTGGATCGAGGAGCCGTCCACGGGAGTCCGCGTGGGCCCCGACCCCGTGGACGTCCATCCCCTCAGTGACGTTCCCGACGATCGCGTCGCGGTCCTGCGCGGCGAGGGCGCCGGGGGAGAAGAGGTCGTGGTGGCCCACGCCGTCACCCCGAGGATCCGGCGGGCCGCCCTGTTCGACCTCGTCATCAACAACGCCGACCGCAAGGGCGGGCACCTGCTTGTCGACTCCGACGGCGAGGTGTGGGCGATCGACCACGGCCTCGCGTTCCACACCGAGCCCAAGCTCCGCACCGTCCTGTGGGGGTGGGCGGGCACCCCGCTGCCGGACGAGGACCGGGCCGGACTGGACTCGGTGCTCTCGGACCTGAGCGGGAGCGGCGCGCTCCACCGGCGCCTGACCGCGCTCCTGGCCCACGAGGAGATCGAGGCGTTGGCAGCCCGTGTCGAGTCGATCATCGACGACGGCGAGTTCCCCGGCCCCGGACCGGGGTACCCGTTGCCCTGGCCGCTCTTCTGACCTCGCGGGTTCTCTAGACTCGGCCGCATGCATTCGTGGCCTTCACCCGTCGTCCCCGCCGTCCCCGGAGAGGCCGCCCCCCTCCGTCTGCACGACACCGCGAGCGGTCGGACCTCGGAGGTCGCGGCGGACCGCGTCGCCCGGATGTACGTCTGCGGGATCACCCCGTACGACACCACCCACCTGGGTCACGCCGCCACCTACCTCACCTTCGACCTCGTCTACCGGCTCCTGCTGGACGCCGGCCACGAGGTCCACTACGTGCAGAACACGACCGACGTCGACGACCCGCTCTTCGAGCGTGCCGAACGGGACGGTGTGGACTGGAAGGAGCTGGGGGACCGGGAGACCGACCTGTTCCGCGAGGACATGGAGACCCTGCGGGTGCTGCCACCGCGTGACTACGTGGCCGCCACCGAGACGATCGACGAGGTCGTGGAGATGGTGGGCGAACTACTCGAGCGCGGGACCGCGTACGTCGTGGACCCCGCGGTCGACGGCTACGCCGACGTGTACTACCGGCACCGGGCCACCCCCGACTTCGGGTACGAGTCCAACTACACCGCCGCGGAGATGGCGGAGGCGTTCGCGGAGCGGGGCGGCGATCCCGACCGGGCGGGCAAGGAGCACCCCCTGGACGCACTGCTCTGGCGTGTCCAACGGCCGGGGGAGCCCTCGTGGCCGTCCCCGTGGGGCGCCGGGCGGCCGGGCTGGCACATCGAGTGCTCGGCGATCGCGCGCAACCGGCTGGGCATGGACTTCGACATCCAGGGCGGGGGGAGCGACCTCGCGTTCCCGCACCACGAGTTCTCCGCCGCCCACGCCGAGGCGGCGACGGGGGAGGGGCGGTTCGCCCGCTTCTACGTCCACGCGGCCATGATCGGTCTCGACGGCGTCAAGATGAGCAAGTCACTGGGCAACCTCGTCCGCGTGCGCGAGCTCCACGCGCAGGGGGTGGAGCCGTCGGTCATCCGGCTGGGGCTGGCCGCAGGACACTACCGGCAGGACCGGTCGTGGTCGGACGCCGTGCTCGACGAGGCGCGGACGAGAGCCGGGAACTGGCGGCGGGCGGTCGACCGGGGAGCCGGAGCCGACGCCACCGCCGCTGTCGCCGACCTGCGTGCCCGCCTGGCGGACGACCTCGACACACCGGGCGCTCTGGCCGTCGTCGATTCCTGGGCCGACGCGACCCTGGCCGGCGACGAGTCCGACCCCGGGGCCGGCGAGGCCGTCGCGACGGCGGTCGACGCACTGCTCGGGGTGTGGCTCGGTGACGAGCGCGGCTGAGCACGGGCGGGTGACCGACGACGGTCAGCCGCCGTCCTGGTCGCCCCTCTCACCCCGGTCGCCGCGGAGGAATTTCTCGAACTCGGCCGCGATGGCGTCGCCGTCGACGAGCGGCATCGTCTCACCATCCGACGCCCGCCCCCGGTCCGGCTCGGGATCGACACCGATGTCCGGGGCGGCCTCGTCCACCCGCTCCTCGAGCGAGCGAATGTAGTCGCTCAGGTCCTCGTCCTCACCGGCGGCCGCGTCGACCTTCTCCGTCCAGGTGCGCGACTGCGCGCGCAGCATGTCGATCGGGACGGCCATACCGAGCTGCTCCGAGAGCCACGAGAGCATCGCCTCCGTCCCGCGCGGATTGGGAGGTGACGCGACGTAGTGGGGGACCCCCGCCCACAGGCTCAGGGCCGGGACACCCGCTTCCGTGAGCAACTGCTGAAGCACCCCGGTCATCCCGGTGGGTCCCTCGTAGTCCGAGCCCTCGACGTCCATCCCGCCCACGCGCTGGCGGTTGAACGCCGCGCCCGTCAGCGGCACCGGACGGGTGTGCGGCACGTCCGCCAGGTAGGCGCCCAGGAGGACGACCTGACTGACCTCGAGCGTGTCCACCAGGTCGACGAACTCCGCCGCGAACCGGCGCCACCTGAGCGCCGGCTCCGGGCCGCGGACCAACAACACGTCGTGCGCGAATCCGTCCGGTCGGCACACCGAGACCACGATGCGGGGCCACTCCACGGATCTCGACACCCCGCCCGAGTGCCGCACGATCGGGCGCTGGTCAAGGTAGTCGAAGAAGTCGTCGCCGCCGATCTCCGCGATCTCCCGGGCCTCCCAGTTGAGCGCCAGGTGTTCCAGGGTGCCGGTGGCCACGTCCGCGGCGTCGTTCCAGCCCTCGAAGGCGACGAGCATCACCGGGTCCTCCACGTGGAGGTGCCCTTCGGAAGTCCATTCGACGGTCATCCACCCAGCCTACGTTCGTCCGGTATCCCGTTCCTCATACACTGGTACGCATGTCTGCCGTATTCGATTCGCCCCTGTTGGACGCCGCTCGTCGCCGAGTGCTGATCGGCGACGGGGCGATGGGCACCATGCTGCAGGCCATCGACCTCGACGTCGATGCGGACTTCCTCGGCCTGGAGGGCTGTAACGAGATCCTCAACGACTCCCGTCCCGACGTCGTGGAGGGCATCCACCGTGCGTTCTTCGAGGCCGGGGCCGACGCCGTGGAGACCAACACCTTCGGGTGCAACCTCTCGAACCTGGGCGACTACGACATCGTCGACCGGATCACCGAGCTGGCGGAGAAGGGCGCGGCGATCGCCCGGAAGGTCGCCGACGAGATGGGGCCGTCCGAGGACGGGACCCCGCGGATGGTGCTGGGGTCGCTGGGGCCCGGCACCAAGCTGCCGTCGCTGGGGCAGACGACGTTCGAGGAGATCCGTGCCGCCTACGCCCGGGCGGCCGAGGGGCTGGCCCGAGGGGGCGCCGACGCGTACCTCATCGAGACCAGCCAGGACCTGCTCCAGGTCAAGGCGGCCGTACTGGGCTGTCAGGACGGGATGGCCACGGCTGGCCGCCGGCTGCCGATCATCTCGCACGTGACCATCGAGACCACCGGCACGATGCTCCTGGGTTCCGACATCGGCGCCGCGCTCACCGCACTCGAGCCGCTGGGCGTCGACATGATCGGGCTGAACTGCGCCACGGGTCCGGCCGAGATGGTCGAGCACCTGCGCTACCTCTCCCAACACGCCACGGTCCCCGTGTCGGTCATGCCCAACGCGGGCCTGCCGGAGCTGGGCGCGAACGGCGCGGTCTACCCCCTGGGCGCCGAGGAGTTCGCCCCCCAGGTGGCCGATTTCGTCTCCGAGTTCGGGCTGTCGATGGTGGGGGGCTGCTGCGGCACGACCCCCGAGCACGTCACCCGCCTGAGGGAACAGGTGCGCGGCCGCGAGAAGGCCGACCGTGAACCCACGCCGATCAACGCGGTCTCCTCGCTCTATTCCTCCACACCGCTGCGCGCGGACGCCGGGATCATCATGATCGGTGAGCGCACCAACGCCAACGGCTCCAAGCGTTTCCGTGAGGCGATGCTCGCCGGCGAGTGGGACGTCTGCATGGAGATCGCCAAGGAGCAGATGCGGGACGGCGCCCAGATGGTCGACCTGTGCGTCGACTACGTCGGCCGTGACGGTTCCGGCGATATGGCAGAGCTCGCGGGCCGGTTCGGCACCGCCTCGACCCTGCCGATCATGCTCGACTCCACCGAACCCGAGGTGATCAAGGCCGGCCTCGAGCACCTGGGGGGACGCTGCGCCGTCAACTCCGTGAACTACGAGGACGGCGCCGGCCCGGACTCCCGGTTCCAGAAGATCATGCGCCTGGTCGTCGAGCACGGCGCCGCCGTGGTGGGACTGACCATCGACGAGGAGGGCCAGGCACGCACCGCGGACCACAAGGTCCGGATCGCCGAACGGATCATCGCGGACCTCACCGAGAACTGGGGGATGGCCGAGAACGACATCATCATCGACTGCCTCACCTTTCCCATCTCCACGGGCCAGGAGGAGGTGCGCCGGGACGGCATCGAGACCATCGAGGCGATCCGTCGCCTCACCGACGCACACCCGGGGGTCCACACCACACTCGGGCTGTCCAACATCTCGTTCGGACTGAACCCAGCCGCCCGCCAGGTCCTCAACTCGGTGTTCCTGCACGAGTGCATCCAGGCCGGACTCGACACGGCGATCGCGCACAGTTCCAAGATCCTGCCGATGAGCAAGATCGACGACCAGCAGCGCGAAGTGGCATTGGATCTGGTGTACAACCGGCGTCGCGAGGGCTACGACCCGCTCCAGGTGTTCATGGAGCTGTTCGAGGGCGTCTCCGCGGCCAGCGCCAAGGACGCACGTGCGGCCGAGCTCGCGGCGATGCCGCTGATGGAACGACTGTCGGCCCGGATCGTCGACGGCGAGCGCAAGGGCCTCGAAGAGGACCTTGACGCCGCGATGGCCGAGATCCCTCCCCTGGAGATCATCAACTCCCACCTGCTCGACGGAATGAAGACGGTCGGCGAGCTGTTCGGCTCCGGCCAGATGCAGTTGCCCTTCGTCCTGCAGTCGGCGGAGACCATGAAGGCCGCCGTGGCGCACCTGGAACCGCACATGGAGGCCAGCGACGACGACGGCAAGGGCCGCATCGTCCTGGCGACGGTCAAGGGCGACGTCCACGACATCGGCAAGAACCTCGTGGACATCATCCTGTCCAACAACGGCTACGACGTGGTCAACATCGGCATCAAGCAGCCGATCTCGGACATCATTTCCGCGGCCCGCGACAACAAGGCCGACGTGATCGGCATGTCGGGACTGCTGGTCAAGTCGACCGTCGTCATGAAGGACAACCTCTCCACCCTCAACTCGGAGGGGATCGCCTCGGAGTTCCCCGTGCTCCTGGGCGGCGCCGCGCTCACCCGCGCCTTCGTCGAGATCGACCTGGCCGATATGTACCAGGGCGATGTCTTCTACGCCCGCGACGCGTTCGAGGGCCTCAGGCTCATGGACGAGGTGATGACGTCCAAGCGCACCGGCGTCCCCATGGCCGAGTCCTCCGAGGCGGCGGCCAAGGCCGCCGAACGCCGGGAGCGTCGTGCCCGGAGTGAGCGGATCGCCGCGAAGCGGGCGGCCGAGGCCGAGCCCGTCGTCGTCCCCGAACGGTCCGACGTCGCCGCCGACCAGCCCATCGCGGTCCCGCCGTTCTGGGGCACGCGGATCGCCAAGGGGATCCCGGTGGCCGACTACGTCGACCACCTCGACGAACGCGCGTTGTTCTTCGGACAGTGGGGGCTCCGCGGGGCCCGCTCCGGTGGCGGCCCCACCTACGAGGAACTCGTGGCGACCGAGGGGCGCCCGCGCCTGCTCTCGTGGATCGACCGACTCACCACCGAACGGATCCTCTCGCACGCCGCCGTCGTGTACGGGTACTTCCCCGCATACTCGGTGGGCGACGAGATCTGGGTGCTGGCCGAGCCCCGGCCCGACGCCGACGTCCTCCACAAGATCGCGTTCCCGCGCCAGCAGCGGGGCCGGTTCCTGTCCATACCCGATTTCCTCGCCAGCAAGGAGCGGTGTGAAGCCGAGGGGGCGGTGGACGTCCTGCCGCTCCAGCTCGTCACCATGGGCACGCCGATCGCCGACTTCGCCAACGAGCTCTTCGCCGCGGACAACTACCGCGACTACCTCGAGGTGCACGGCCTGTCCGTTCAGCTCACCGAGGCGCTCGCGGAGGCCTGGCACCGGCGGGTCCGAGACGAACTCCGACTGCCCGAGGGTGCCGTGTCGGACGAGGACCCGGACGCCATCCACGACTACTTCGATCTCAAGTACCGCGGCGCGCGCTACAGCTTCGGCTACGGGGCCTGCCCCGATCTGGAGTCCCGCCGGGTCGTGGTGGACCTCCTCGAGCCCGAGCGGATCGGGGTCGAGCTCTCCGAGGAACTCCAGCTCCACCCGGAGCAGTCGACGGACGCGTTCGTGCTCTACCACCCGGAGGCGAAGTACTTCAACACGTGAGGCACCCCGGGGCAACGACCGGGTAACTATCGTTCGGCGGCGGCTAACACCGGGATCGGCGGCTCCGATCTATCTGACACAGCCGGTCTCAGATCAGGAGTCAGCCATGAGCATCACCCGTCGATCAGTCGCGCTCGCGGGCGCGACCGCTCTCCTCTCCGGGGCGGCGGTGGTCGCGGCCGCCCCGGTCGCCTCCGCCGACCTGCCCGACGATGTCCGTACCTCGCCGGCGTGGGACGCGCCGATGGCGTTCCCCTTCGACGGTGAGCACCAGATGCGGTTCGGCGCGCTCAGCGTCTGCTCGTTGTCGGAGGACGGCTCGTGGGGCCCGCGGGTCAGCGCCAACGCGTACGACCTGGACCGGATCCCGGGTTCGTTCGACTTCTCTGCGTCGATGTTCCCGTTCAACTCGGCCACCGTCGAATGGGAGAACCTCGACAGCGGACTCACGGGATCGCAGACGGTCCACACCACCGGCAACGAGGTCGGGACCGCCCCCGAGTTCACGGGACGGGGCGAGGTACTGCTGAGCATCACCGTGAGCCGCTCCGCGCTGCCGACGATGGCGCCCGGCTCGGTCGCGCCGTTCCTGTCGGACACGCACACCGAGCGGTTCCTCGTCCCGGACAACGCCGACTGCGGCTGACCCGCCCCCGTCCGGGGTGTTCGGGTAGACAGTAGGCCGTGACCAGCTACCCGAAGCATCGCGCCCCGTCCGCCGTGTGTCTCGACATGGACGGCACCCTCGTCGACACCGAACGGCTCTGGGACGTCGCCGTCTACGAGCTCGCCGAGCAGATGGGCCGCCCCCTTGACGACGCGACCCGCGAACGCACCCTGGGAAACTCGCTGCAGGGATTCTTCGACATCCTGGGTGAGTACACCGGGCACACCATCCGCGGCGAGGAGTACGAGCGACTCGCGCACCAACTCAACTCCCGGGTCACCGAGCTCATGCGCGAGGACCTGCGGTGGCGCCCCGGCGCCCGGGAGCTGTTGGACGACATCGCCGCCACGGGCACTCCCGTGGCCCTGGTGACCAACACCACCACCGACGTCGCGCGGGTCCCGCTCGGGTTCATCGACTCGTCCCGCTTCGACGCCGTGGTGACCGGGGACATGGTGGACGACCCCAAACCCGCGCCGGATCCGTATCTGCTCGCGTGCCGGCTGCTCGGGGCGGAGCCGGGTTCGGCCGTGGCCGTCGAAGACTCGGTCACCGGCGCGACTGCGGCCGTCGCGGCCGGATGTCGGGTGCTGTACGTTCCGTCGACCGAGGGGCAGCCCGACGTCGTGGGCGCCCATACCCACGACACCCTGTCGGGCGTGGACACCGCCGCGCTCTCCGCCCTGACCTCGGGGGTGCCCCTGCCGGAACCTGTGCGAGAATCGGGCGCGTGAAGACCTTCGACACCCTGTTCGCCGAGTTGTCCGAGCGCATCGCGTCGCGCCCGGACGGTTCGGGCACCGTCGCCGCATACGACCAGGGTGTCCACCACCTGGGCAAGAAGGTGAACGAGGAGGCGGGCGAGGTGTGGATCGCCGCCGAGTACGAGTCCGACGACGAACTCGCCGAGGAGATCTCGCAGCTCCTGTACTGGACGCAGGTGATGATGCTCAAACGGGGGCTCGGGCTCGAGGACGTCTACCGCCACCTGTGAGCGCTATCGCTCGCTCCGTCACCCACGTCGATCCCTGGAGTCGCCATCATGCTGCGCGTCGCAGTGCCCAACAAGGGCGCCCTGTCCGAATCCGCTTCCTGGATGCTCTCCGAAGCCGGCTACCGGCGTCGGCCCGAGGGGAGTAAGGACCTCTCGCTGATCGATCGCGAGAACGACGTCGAGTTCTTCTTCCTCCGGCCCAAGGACATCGCGGTGTACGTGGGCTCGGGGAGACTCGAGGTGGGGATCACCGGCCGTGATCTGGCGGCCGATTCGCCCGACTCGGGCACGGAGATCGACGAACTGCTCGATCTGGGCTTCGGCCACTCCACCTTCCGGTATGCCGGGCCGGCGGGCGAGCAGTGGAGCACGGAGCGTCTGGCCGGCGCTCGGATCGCCACCTCGTACCCGAACATCGTGCGCCGGGACCTGCGGGAGCGGGGGATCGAGGCCGAGGTCATCCGGCTCGACGGGGCGGTGGAGATCTCGATCCAGCTGGGCGTGGCGGACTGCATCGCCGACGTGGTGGGCTCGGGCCGCACGCTCAAGCTGCATGAGCTCGAGGCGTTCGGCGACATCCTCTGCGACTCGTCCGCTGTGCTGATCTCCCGTCGCGGCGCGGAGAGCACCCGTGCGATGTCCCAGCTGCGCGCCCGACTCCAGGGAGTGGTCTTTGCACAGCAGTACATGATGTTGGACTACGACTGCCCCAGGGAACTGCTCGAGTCGGTCTCCGCGATCACCCCCGGCATCGAGTCGCCCACGGTCTCGCCGATGGCTGATCCGGCGTGGGTGGCGGTGCGCTCCATGGTGCCCCGTAAGCGGGTCAACTCGATCATGGACGAGCTGGCGGAGGCCGGGGCCAAGGCGGTCATCGCCACGGACATCCGCTCCTGCCGGATGGGCTGAGCCCCACGCCGGTCGCGCTCAGACCCGCTCGATGAGGAGCGCCTGCTGGGTCTCGCCGATCGACCCCGTCGTGTCGTACAGGCGCCCGGCGGTCATCCCGATACCGTCCGGGCCGATCGATGCGGCCGCCGTCACCCCGATCCACTCGCCCACAGGCCGGCGATGGAGGTGGGTCACGAGGTCGGTGTTGAGGAAGCGCCACCCCTCGGAGTCGAGAACGGCGCCCACACCGTTGGCGATGTCCGCGACCGACATCGTGCGCTCGACGGGCGTCATGTCCTCCCCGTCGACCAAGGGCAGCGTCGGACGCGCCCAGACGGCGCCGTCCCCGGTGCCCCGGATCTCCAGCGAATCGATGTAGGCGCTGGTCCAGTCGTCGAAGAAGGTCGAGTCGGAGGCGTCCTCGGGCAGGGCGAGTGGCGGAACCGCCGTCTGCTCCACGTCCGCGGTGTCGTCGACCCTCATCCGCCAGGCGGCGGCGCGCGCGACCACCCGGCCACCCGCCTCCATCTCGGCATCGAGCAGCTGGATACGCCGCCCCGGCCGCGCGACGCGGGCACGGGTGCGGACCTCACCCAGCGGGACGGGCCCGAAGAGGTCCACCGACACGCGCGCGATCCGGGCGCCCTCGGCCCCGTCATGGCGTTCCATCGCCCGGGTCAGCAGTGCTGCCGGGGGCGAACCGTGCTGCAGGTCCGGGCCCCAGGCGCTGACGGTGTGCCCGGTGGCGTGGAAGACCTCCCAGCCCTCGTCAGTGCCCCGTCGTTCGAAGTACGCCTCGGTCATGGTCGCCGCTCCTCAGATGCTTCGGTCCCCGGTCCGCCGAGGCTATCCCTCGACGGATACCACGCGGGTCCCGGGCCAGCCCGGGTACTCGGGTGGGGTGCCCCCGAACGCCGGGCAGAGCGCCTGGTGGTCGCACCAGTCGCACAGTCTGGAGGTGCGCGGCGGAAAATGGCCGCTCCTGCCGGCCTCCTCGATCTGGGCCCACAGCTCGTCGAGCGTGGCCTCGGTCTCCGCCATCGTGGCACTGTCCGGTGTCAGGGTGAGCCAGCTGCCGTTCTTGAGGTAGATGAGCTTGAGTTGGGTGGGCGCCACGCCGTGGATCCGCTGGTACATCAGCGCGTAGAAACGCATCTGGAACATGGCCTGGTCCCGGTACCGGGGGTGTGGGGGCTTGCCCGTCTTGTAGTCGACCACCCGCACCTCGCCGGTCGGCGCCACGTCCACGCGGTCGAGATACCCGTGGAGCGGCGTCCCGGAGTCGGTGGCCGTCACCAGATACTGCTCGCAGGACTCGGGGGAGAACCGCTGGGGGTCCTCGACACCGTAGAGCGACGAGACCAGGGCGGCGACCTCCGACTCGAACGGCTCACGCTGCTCGAGCGGCACCACCTCCGCGCCGCCGTCGACCTCGTAGAAATGATCGACGGCGGCGGGGACGAGGGCTGCGGCGCGATCCGGTGCGCGATCGGGCTGCTCGAGCCCGTACAGCTCCTCGAGGACCGAGTGCACCACGGTCCCGAGCACCTGGGCCCTCGTCTTGGGCTCCGGCACCCGGTCGATCGCCCGCAACCGGTACAGCAGCGGGCAACGCCGGAAGTCGGCCGCGCGGGAAGCGGACAACGCGAGCGGCCGACGCGCGAGGCCCGGACCGGACGCGGGATCGCCTCCCGACGCTGTCGCTGGGCCGACGTCGGGAGTGGTCCCGGTGCTACCGATTTCCTGGGATTCCGTCACACCTGGCAGGGTAGACAACCGGTCGGACAACCGGCCGTGATCCCCTGGAGGTGCACCGTGCAGCGATCCGGTCCGTTCGAGGTCGGCGACCGTGTCCAGCTCACCGATGCCAAGGGCCGCAAGTACACGGTGGTCCTTGCCGAGGGGGCGGAGTTCTTCACCCATCACGGAGCGGTGCGGCACGACGATCTCATCGGCACGGCCGAGGGCTCGATCGTCAGCTCGACCAAGGATGCCAACTACCTCGCGTTGCGCCCATTACTCACCGACTACGTCTTGTCGATGCCCCGCGGCGCCCAGGTCATCTACCCCAAGGACGCGGCGCAGATCATCCACGAGGGCGACGTCTTCCCGGGCGCCCGGGTCCTCGAGGCCGGGGCCGGATCGGGAGCGCTCACCTGCTCCCTCCTGCGCGCGGTCGGGCCCGGGGGTCGGGTGTTCTCCTACGAGGTCCGTGAGGACCACGCGGTCCACGCCGAGCGCAACGTCCGCACGTTCCACGGCGAGCACCCGGAGAACTGGGACCTCCGGGTGGCCGATCTGGCCGAGACCACCGTGGAGTCGCTGGGTGGCCAGGTCGACCGGGTGGTGCTGGACATGCTCGCCCCGTGGGACTGCCTGCCGGCGGTGAGGGACGTTCTCGTCCCCGGAGGGGTGGTGGTGGCGTACGTCGCCACCACCACCCAGTTGTCGGATGTCGTGGAAGCACTGCGACAGCAGCAGTGCTGGACCGAGCCCCGCGCATGGGAGTCGATCAACCGTGGCTGGCACGTGGTGGGCCTGGCCGTCCGCCCCGAACACCGGATCCAGGGCCACACCGCGTTCCTCGTGACCGCCCGCCGCCTCGCGGAGGGCGTCACCACGCTCAAACCCAAGCGGCGCAGCGGCAAGGGCTGAGCGCCGGCCTCCGGACGCGCGCTCACCCCCGGACCGCCACGAGGTTAGGCTGGACTCACCGGCGGCGACGACGCCGTCGGCACACGGAAGGGCAGGTGTTGACGGTGACAGAGGAGCGTTCCCACGGTGGACGCGATCGGGACCAGGTGACGCTGGAGCGGTCCGAACTCGCCGACCTGCGCGCTGCCGTCGACCAGAAGACCCGGTCAGACCGCGAGAAGGCCGTCAAGATCGACGCCCTGGGCGCCCGGAACCTCCGTCTCGCCGAGCTGCTCAAGGACTCCCGGGACGAGCTCGAGACGCTCAAGGGTGAGGTCGAGCGTCTCGGCGCCCCACCGAGCACCTACGGCGTCGTCCTGGAGGACCCGGTCGACGACGAGACCGCCGAGGTAATGGCCGCCGGTCGGCGCATGCGGCTGACGCTCGCCCCCGGCGTCGAGGCCCCGCGGCTGACCCCCGGCACCACGGTGCGGCTCAACGAGGCCATGACGGTGGTAGAGGTGTGCGCCGGGATGCCGATCACCGGTGTGACGGCGATGCTCCGGGACATCCTGGCGGACGGGCGACGGGCCCGGGTCGTGCTGGGAAACGACGAGGAGCAGATCGTCCATCTGGCCTCCGGACTGCGTGGGGGGAGCACGGAGGCGCGCAGTGCGCCCGTACGCGCCGGTGACGCGGTGCTCGTGGACCCCAAGGCCGCCATCGCCTACGAGGTGGTGCCCAAGGCGGAGGTCGACGAGCTCCTGCTCGAAGAGGTCCCGACCGTCGATTTCTCCGACATCGGCGGGCTGGTCCCCCAGATCGAGCAGATCCGCGATGCCATCGAGCTGCCGTTCGTCCACCACGACCTGTATCGCGAGTTCCACCTGGCGCCGCCCAAGGGCGTCCTGCTCTACGGCCCGCCCGGCAACGGCAAGACGCTCATCGCCAAGGCCGTCGCCCACTCCCTGGCCCGGGCCGCGGCGCGGACACGCGGCGACGACGTGGCGGACGGCCGGTACCCCAACTCCTACTTCCTGTCCGTCAAGGGACCGGAACTCCTCAACAAGTACGTGGGCGAGACGGAGCGTCACATCCGCTCGATCTTCGAACGCGCGCGGGAGAAGGCCACCGAGGGCAATCCCGTGATCGTGTTCTTCGACGAGATGGACTCGATCTTCCGCACCCGGGGTTCCGGTGTCTCCTCGGACATGGAGACGACGGTCGTACCGCAGTTGTTGGCCGAGATCGACGGCGTGGAGGACCTGCGCAACGTGATCGTCATCGGCGCCTCCAACCGGGAGGACATGATCGACCCCGCCATCCTGCGGCCCGGCCGGCTCGACCTGAAGATCCGCATCGACCGGCCGGACCGGGACGCCGCGGCGGACATCCTCACCAAGTACGTCACGGAGGATCTGCGCTTCGACCCCGTCGAGGTGGGCGACGCGGGCCGGGGAACGCACGTCGACGAGCTCATCGGCCGGATCGTCGACCGTCTCTACACCCGTGACGAGTCGACGGCGTATGTGGATCTTGTCTTCGCCTCGGGCCGCACGTCCTCCCTCCATCTGGCCGACCTGACCTCGGGCGCGATGCTGCGCAACATCGTCGACCGGGCCAAGAAGCTCGCCATCAAGGACATCGTGCACGGCACGGGGCGCGGGCTGACCACCGACGATTTCCTGGATGCCGTCGACGCGGAGTTCGCCGAGAACACCGACCTGCCCAACACCTCGAACCCGCAGGAATGGGCCCGGCTGAGCGGTGTCCGTGGAGAGCGTGTGGTCGAGGTGTCCATGCCGGACCGGGAGGGGGAGCGGTGACCGGCCGCGGACGTGTAATCGGCACGGAGATCGAGTTCGGCATCGTGGCCGTGGGCCAGCCACTGCTGAGCTCCGTCGTCACCTCGTCGCAGGTGATCAAGGCGTACACCGATCCCGGCGAGGAGGCCCGCGCCGGGAGCGAGGTCCGGTGGGGCTACGGGTCCGAGTCGCCGCTCCGCGACGCCCGCGGCTTCGATCTCGGGGCCGCCCGGGCCTACGATCCGAGCGAATTCGGGGTGACCAATCGCGTCCTGACCAACGGGGCCCGGTTCTACGTCGACCACGCCCACCCCGAGTACTCGGCCCCCGAGGTCGATTCGCCGCTCGACGCGGTGATCTGGGACAAGGCGGGGGAGGTGGTGATGCACCGGGCCGGGAGGGAATCGTCGGCCGCGGACGACAACGCCGAACTCAAGCTCTACAAGAACAACGTCGACGGCAAGGGCGCCTCCTACGGTGCCCACGAGAACTACCTGGTCCGGCGGGACGTGGATTTCGACGCCCTCACCCTGAGCCTCGCCCCGCATTTCCTGTCGCGGCAGGTCTACAGCGGGGCCGGGCGCGTGGGCATCGGCCAGTCCGGCGAGCAGGCCGGCTTCCAGATCTCGCAACGCGCCGACTACATCGAGGTCCTGACGGGCCTGGAGACCACGCTGCGGCGGGGGATCATCAACACCCGCGACGAGCCGCACGCGCACGACGAGACGTGGCGCCGACTCCACGTGATCCTCGGGGACGCCAACATGTCCGAGCTCGCCACGTACCTCAAGATCGGCACTACCTGCCTGGTGTTGGACGCGGTCGAGGCGGGCGTGGACTTCTCGGACCTGCTCCCCGCCGACCCCGTCGCCGCGGTCCACACCATCAGCCACGACCCGGGCCTCACCGCGCGCGTCGCCCTCGGGGACGGCCGGGAGCTGTCAGGGATCGGGATCCAGCGGGAGATCCTCGCGCGGGTCTCCCGATTCCTCGGCGACGGGGCGGACGGCCCCGCGTGGGCACTGACCGTCCTCGACGAGTGGCAGGACATCCTCGACGCGCTCGAAGAGAATCCGATGAGCTGCGCCGACCGACTGGACTGGCCGGCCAAACTACGGCTGCTGGAAGGCTTCCGAACGCGCGACGACCTCGGGTGGGGCCACGCCCGTCTGGCGCTCATCGACTTCCAATACCACGACATCGACCCGGACCGGGGGCTCCACAACCGGCTGGTCTCCAAGGGCGCGATGCGCAGGCTCACGACCGACGAGCAGATCGAGCACGCCGTCGTCACCCCGCCCGAGAGCACGCGCGCCTGGGCGCGGGGCCGGTTCATCGCCGAGATCGGCGACCGCGTCGTCGCGGCGGGCTGGGACCACGTCGTCGTCACCGATTCACGGGGGCGCACCCGGCACGTGGACCTGACCGATCCGTTCACCGGGAACAAGCCGTACTGCGAGGCCCATCCCGACTTCCTCACCCCGGACGGCCCCGACTTCCTCACTGCAGACGGACCCGCAGTCCACTGACCCCCGCACGACAAGGAGACACCCATGGCCCAGATCCAGAAGAACTCCGGAGGCTCCGACGGAGACGACGACGAGGCCGGACAGGTCGCCAGGTCCGCCGAGACCTCGTCCGCGGACTCGCTGCTCGACGAGATCGACGACATCCTCGAGACCAACGCCGAGGAGTTCGTGAAGTCGTACGTCCAGAAGGGCGGACAGTAGCCCCTCATGATCCGTCGCATCGTCGGAATCGAGACGGAGTTCGGCATCACGAGTGTCGGCGCCGAGGGATCGCGCGCGCTCGGCGCCGATGAGATCGCCCGATACCTGTTCCGCCCCGTGGTCGACCGCTGGCGCAGCTCCAACGTCTTCCTCACCAACGGGGCGCGTCTGTACCTGGACGTGGGCTCCCACCCCGAGTACGCCACCGCTGAGTGCGACGGACTGCGTCAACTCATCGCGCACGACAGGGCGGGGGAGCGGATCGTCGACGACCTGGCCCTGCGGGCCGAGGAGTCGCTGGCCGCAGAAGGCATCGACACCAAGGTCTACCTGTTCAAGAACAACACGGACTCGGCCGGGAACTCCTACGGGTGCCACGAGAACTACCTGCTGGACCGGTCGACACAGATCCGCAGTCTCGGCACCGTGCTGCTGCCGTTCCTCGTGACCCGCCAGCTCATCTGCGGTGCGGGCAAAATCCTGCCCGGCACCCCGGCCGGGAGCGGCGTCATGGCCACCGACGAGCCGACCTACTGCTTCTCGCAGCGAGCCGAACACATGTGGGACGGGGTCTCCTCCGCGACCACGCGGTCACGGCCGCTCATCAACACCCGCGACGAGCCCCATGCGGATTCGACCCGCTTCCGCCGCATGCACGTGATCGTGGGCGATTCCACCATGACCGAGACCACCACCCTGCTCAAGGTCGCCAGCACCCGGCTGGTGCTGGAGATGCTGGAGGCCGGGATCGAGATCCGGCCGATGGCGGTGACACACCCGGTCCGCGCCATCCGGGAGGTGAGCCGTGACCTCACGGGCACCTGCCCGGTCTCGCTCACCGACGGCACCACGATGACGGCCCTGGAGATCCAGCGCGAGTTCCTCGGCGCGGTCCACCGTTATCTGGACGCCGGCGGCTGGGATCGGGACGACCGCCCCGACGTGGAGCGGGCCGTGGCCCTGTGGGAGCGGGTGCTCGACGCGATCGAGACCGGTGACCACGACTCCGTCGCCTCGGACATCGACTGGGCCGCCAAACTCCGGTTGATCCGCAGGGTGCAGGACAAGACGGGGGTGGACCTCGCGCACCCGCGGCTCGCGCAGATCGATCTGACGTATCACGACATCCGGCCCGGCCGGGGCCTGCACTCGGTCCTCGAGCGGCGCGGACTGGTCTCCAGGGTCGTCGACGACGACTCGATCGAGCAGGCTCGCACGGTCGCCCCGCAGACCACCCGGGCCGCCCTGCGTGGCCGCTTCATCGACGCCGCCACCGAGGCGGGCCGCGACTTCACGGTGGACTGGGTCCACCTCAAGGTCGCGGACGGCACGCTGCCGACGGTGACCTGCGGCGACCCCTTCACCACCGAGGATCCGCGTGTCGACGAGCTGATCGCCGGGCTCGGACGATAGCGTCACAGTCGTGGCAACCTCCAAATCCCAACGCCTGGTGAACCTCGTGATCTGCCTGCGTTCCACCAACGCGTACCTGTCCGCCGACGAGATCCGGCGGATGGTGCAGGGATACGACGAATGCGAGAACGACGCCGCGTTCCTGCGGATGTTCGAGCGTGACAAGCGCGAGCTGCGGGAGGTCGGGGTCCCGATCGAGCAGGGGGCCTCCCTGGCCTACGGGTCACCCGCCGGGTACCGGATCCCCGCCCGCGGATACGAACTCCCCGAGATCACGCTGACCGCGGAGCAGGCCGGCGTACTGGCGGTGGCCTCCGAGGTCTGGCGCGAGGGCGAGCGCGCGGCCCGCGCCGACGGGGCGCTGACCAAACTCACCGCCGCCGGGATCGACCCGGTCCGTGAAGCCGGGACGACGGTGTCGGTGGAGGACCCCGCCGAGCTCACGGCCGCCGCCGTCGTCGCGGAGGCCATGGCCGAGGGCCGGGTGCTCGGATTCGCGCACACCGCGCCCGGGGCGGTGGAGTCGACGCGGCGGAGGGTGGAGCCGTGGTGGACGGGATCACGGCACGGGCACTGGTACGTCGTCGGGCACGATCTCGACCGCGGCGAACCCCGCACGTTCCGGCTGATCCGCGTCTCCGACGTCCGGGTGGAACGCACCGAGCGGACGGTGGCCGTCCCTCCCACAGCCGAGGTGCTTGCCCTGCTCGACAACGCCCTGTCCAGGGTCAACCCGGTCGTCGAGGCGACGGTATGGGCTGCCGACGGGCACGCCGCCCAGTTGCGCGCCATGGCGCGTCCGGGCGAGCCCGCGACGCGTTTCGGTCGGACCGGCACGGACCTCGAACTGACCGCACCCCTCGGGGAGCTGTCCTCGTTGGTCGCCGCCCAGGGCGCGGACGCGGTCGCGTTGGGGCCGGCGGAACTGCGCGTCCGGGTGGTCTCGATCCTCTCCGCCGCCGAGGTGAGCAGCCGATGAGTCCCCGCGCCGTGCCACTGGCCACGCTGCTCAGTGTGGTCCCGTACTTCCACAGCCACGGTCCCGTCCGCGTCTCCGACGCCGCCGATGACCTCGGCATGACCGAGAAGCAGCTGCGTGGTGCGCTGTGGCAACTCTGGTCCTGTGGGCTCCCCGGCTACGGCCCGGGTGACCTCATCGATCTCGCCTTCTCCTCCGAGGACCTCGATGACGCCGAGTTCGTCGAGGTGACGTTCACCGCGGGGATCGACCGACCCGTCCGGCTCACCGCGGCCGAGGCGGTCACCCTGGAGACCGGGCTGGCCATCTTCCTCGACCATCCCGAGGTGGTCGACCAATCGGCCCTCCGGGATCTGTTGGAGACGCTGCGCGCCGCAGCCGGGGTGCGCGCCCGAGCCGAGGCCCCCGGGCCCGGCACGACCACGGCGCCGGACGCCGACATCGTCCGTCGCGCGGTCCACGAGGGGCTCGCGCTGCGCTTCGTCTACCACTCGGCGAGTTCGGACTCGTCCACCACCAGGGTCGTCGACCCGGCGCGACTGTCCGTTGCGGACGGTCGGTCCTACGTCCACGGCGTCGAACGCGGATCAGGGGAATGGCGAACGTTCCGCACCGACCGCATGAGCGGGGTCGAGGACGTGGGCCCGCGCCGTGCGCTCGGGCCGGAGCCCCAGGAGGAGGGCGAGGAGCCCGCGCACCTGGCGTCGGCGACGGTGCCCGCGTCCGCCGCCTGGTTCCTCGATGAGTTCACCTTCCACGACGTCGCCCGTCGGCACGACGGCGACCTCGACGTGACCATCGCGTACCACGATCGCGCCTGGCTGCTGCGCTTTCTGCTCGGTCACGCGGACGTGGTGCGTCCGGTCGACCCGACTCTCGTCGCGGAGCTCGACACACGTGCTCGCGCGGGACTCGCGGCGTACACGGCCGACCGCTCCGTGACGGAGCAGTAAATTCCCGACTAACTCGCAGGTCACGGCATATTCTCGCAGGGGGACCGGGGGCACTGTCCTCCGGGCGTGCGTTAGCATGGGCGTGTTGTCCCACAGACGGAGGTTGACATGGGTGCGTTGAGCATCTGGCATTGGCTCATCGTCCTCGCGGTGGTGTTGCTGCTCTTCGGGTCGAGGAAGCTGCCCGACGCCGCACGCGGCCTCGGGCGGTCGATGCGCATCTTCAAGTCCGAGATCAAGGAGATGCAGAACGACGACAAGGGCGAGTCCTCCGAGGAGCCCCAGGCCATCACCGAGGCCCAGCCGAACGCGGCACAGTACGCCCAGCCGCACCCGCACCCGCAGCAGGCTCCCCAGCAGTCGGCCGCACAGCCGCAGCAGCCCTATCAGCAGCCGGCCGCACAGCCGCAGCAGCCCTATCAGCAGCCGGCCGCGCAACCGCAGCAGCCCGCCCCGCAGCACCAGCAGCCGCAGCAGTTCTCCGACCCCACGGCGCCGTACCACGGCGATCCGGGCGCACCGGGGCGGTAGGCCGCACCGTCCATGACCCGCACCCAGAACACGGACACCGAAGCCCCGGGCGAGCAGACCTCACCGAAGCGACGGCCCGGGCGGAGGCGCAAGCGTCGCAATCCCGACGGCACGATGCCGCTCATGGAGCACATCTACGAGCTGCGCACGCGCCTGCTCATCGCCTCGGCGGCGATCGTCGTCACCCTCGGCGTGGGGTTCTGGTGGTACGGCAGCGGGTTCCTCGGGGTCCCGTCGCTCGGCGAGATCCTCACCGGGCCCTACTGCGACATCCCCCCCGGCGCACGGATGCAGCTCGGAGGCGAGACCGACGAATGTCGCCTGCTCGCGACCGGCCCCTTCGAGCAGTTCATGCTGCGACTCAAGGTCGCGGCGACCGCGGGCATCGTCCTCGCCAGCCCCGTGTGGCTCTACCAGCTGTGGGCGTTCGTGACCCCGGGACTGCACAAGAACGAGAAGCGCTACGGCATCACCTTCACGGTCCTCGCGGCCGTGCTGTTCATCGGTGGCGCCGTGCTGGCCTACATCGTGATCGTCCACGCCCTCGAGTTCCTGCTCTCGATCGGCGACAACGTCCAGACCACGGCGCTGTCCGGGACGCAGTACTTCACGTTCCTCATCCAACTCATCCTGATCTTCGGGGTGAGCTTCGAGATCCCACTGCTCATCGCCATGCTCAACGTGGCCGGCGTGCTGAGCTACGCGACACTGGCACGGTCGCGCCGGGGGATCATCATGGGCATCTTCGTCTTCGCGGCCGTCGCCTCGCCGGGCCAGGACCCGTTCTCGATGCTCGCCCTCGCATTGGCTGTCTGCGTCCTCGTCGAGGGGTCGATCCAGTTCGCCCGGCTCCACGACAAGCGCAAGAAGAAGGAACGCGAGGAGTGGCTCGACGTCGACGACGAATCGGCGTCACCGCTCGGCGGATCCGGTGGGGTCGAGCGGTCGGGCCCCGTGCCCGCCGCGCAGCCGGTCTCCGACTCAGCACACGGCACGGGCCCACTCCGGGCGCCGACCGGCGGATCATCGTATGACGACGTCCTCTGAGTTCCCCGACGCGCAGAGCACTCTGGGGGTGTTCCTCACGGGGGAGGGATTCCAGCCGGACGCGTTCCAGCTGGAATCCTTCGCCGCGCTGGACGCCGGACGTAACCTGCTGGTCTCCGCGCCGACCGGGTCGGGAAAGACCCTGGTCGGCGAGTACGCGGCGTTCCGTTCCCTGTCCGGGGGCGGTCGCTGCTTCTACACCACACCGGTCAAGGCGCTGAGCAACCAGAAGTTCCGGCAGTTCCGTCGTCGATTCGGCGCGGAGAACGTGGGACTTCTCACCGGGGATCACTCGATCGAGCCGGAGGCCCCGGTCGTGGTGATGACCACCGAGGTCCTACGAAACATGATCTATTCCGGATCGTCAGCGCTGATGGACCTGGACTGCGTCGTGATGGACGAGATCCACTACCTCGGTGACCGGTCGCGCGGGGTGGTGTGGGAGGAGATCATCCTCACGCTCGACCCGGCCGTCCGCCTGGTGGGCTTGTCCGCCACGTTGAGCAACACCGACGAGCTGGGCGACTGGATCTCCGAGATGCGGGGCGACACCGCCGTCGTCCTCTCCGATGTCCGACCAGTCCCGCTCGCGCACATGCTCTACACCGAGGGAGACCTCATCCCGGTCCGCGCCGCGGCCGACCAACGCCGCCGCCGGGGGAGCGGCTACCACGACGCCCGGGTGTCGGGACGGCCGCGGGCGCAGTGGGCACGTCGGCAGGACGTGATCGAGCGACTCGACGACGACCGACTGCTCCCGGCCATCTATTTTGTCTTCTCCCGCGCCGGATGCGACGGAGCGGTGTCACAGATGCGCAGGGCCAGGCTCCGCCTCACCACCGGCGAGGAATCGCGCCGCATCGCCGAGCACGTGGACGCGGCCTGCGCGGACGTCCCCCGTCACGATCTCGACGCTCTGGATTACAGGGCCTTCCGGGCCGGCCTGGTCGCCGGGATCGCCGCACATCACGCGGGGATGCTCCCGCTGTTCCGCACGATCGTCGAGGAGCTGTTCACGCAGGGGCTCATCAAGGTGGTCTTCGCCACCGAGACCCTGGCGTTGGGGATCCACATGCCGGCCCGGGCGGTGGTGCTGGAGAAGACCACCAAGTTCAACGGCGACACCCACACGATGCTCACCTCCGCCGAGTACTCGCAGATCACGGGACGCGCGGGCCGACGGGGGATCGACACCCAGGGCACGGCGGTGGTCCTGGACCAGCCGGACCTCGACCTCGATGCCCTGTCCGCGCTCGTGGACACGCCCCGGTTCCCGCTGCGCAGCGCGTTCACCCCGGACTACTCGATGGCGGTGAACCTCGTGGAGCAGCTGGGGGTGGACGAGGCGACCTCGCTCATCGGCCGGTCCTTCGCCCAGTTCCAGACCGACCGGACGCTGGTCTCACGCAGTCGGGCCGTCGAGCGCCGGACCGAGGAGCGCGACCGGCTCCGGGCCTCACTCACCGAGGCCGGCGCCACCGAGGACCTGGACGACTACATGTCGCTACGCGCCGACCTCAGCCGTCTGGAGCGCCGCGTCGAGAAGGCGACCCGGGACGGCCGCCTCGACGCCGTGCGTCGCGCGATCCTCAAACAGACCCCCGGCTCGGTGATCACGGTGGGACGCAAGCGCTTCGGGCTGGTGGCCACCGTGCTCCAGGCGCGCACCGACATCCCGGACGACCCGGCGCTGCTCTGCCTCACCGACACCGGGTGGCTGGGCTGGCTGCACCGCCACGACTTCGCGGCCCCGCCCGTGCCCGTGGGCCGGGTCGACGTACCCAAGGGGCGCCGGAAGTTGGACGGCCGCGCCAAGAAGGCCCTGGTCCGTCGGATGGAGGGGCTGCGGGGCAAGGCCCGGAGCAGGATCAAGAACTCGGGTAAGGGCTCCATCCGGAAGGACCCGAGGATCGCCTCCGCCCGGCGTGCCCTGCGTGAGCACCCACTCCACGACGAGCCGGGGACCGAGAAGCTGGCCCGGCTCCACGAGCGCTGGTCGCGTGCCGCGGCCGATGTCGACGCGATGGCCGCGGAGGTGGATGCGGACGCGGATTCGCTGGCCCGACGCTTCCGTCGGATCGTGGAGCTCCTCGAGCACCTGGGCTACCTGGGCCGTGTCGAGGGGACGCTCCGCGCCACCGATGCGGGCCACCTCCTGGCGGGTGTCCACACATCACAGGACCTGCTGGTCGCCGAGTGCCTCCGGCACAGGGTGTGGCGCGGCCTCGATCCGGCCGGTCTGGCCGCGGTGATCGCGATGATCGTCGCGCACCCACGCAGCGAATCGGCGGTCCGCGAGCCGTCGGACGACACGCTCCGTGCGGCGCTCGCGGAGACGGAACGGGTGGCGGTGGACGTCGCCACAGTGGAGGACGGACATCAGCTGCCCACGACCCCCGATCTCGACGCCGGCCTGTCGCCGGTGCTGCACCACTGGGTGTCGGGCGGGGCGCTGTCGTCGATCCTCGCCGCGTCGTGGCAGGAGGGGGTGGAACTCACCGCGGGGGACTTCGTCCGTTCGGCGCGGCTGGTCCTGGACGTCCTGGCGCAGGTCGGCCAGGTGGCGGGGCCCGATCTCGCGCGGACCGCGCGCTCGGCCGTCGGGTCACTCCGCCGTGGCGTCGTGCTCGACCACATGTCCTGACTCAGGCGGGCTCGAGCGTCCCGATCACCTCGACCAGTCGCCGGATGGCGCGGTCCTGCCCCGTCGAGGCGGCGAGTGCCTCCAGCCGCGCGGTGTCGGCCGGGCCGCGGCGGCCGTCCGGGTTGCCCGTGAACTCCAGATCGAAGGACCGTCCACCGAGGCGCACGACGGCCCGGGCGGCCGCGAGATAGTCGACGGCGTCGGTGACCGCGGTGCGCTGGCGGGGCGTCAGGCCCGAGTCGGGGTCCGCCGCGGCCGCGGTGATCCCCTCCAGGCCCCCGTGCTCGCGCAACAGCGTGGCCGCGGTCTTGGGTCCGACACCGGCGACGCCGGGCAACCCGTCGGAGGCGTCGCCCACGAGGACCGCGTAGTCGGCGTAGACGCCGGCGTCCTGGCCGACGGGGAGGTCGAATCGCTCGGCCACCACGCCCGGTGTGTAGGCCAGCCGTTTGCGCATTCCGGCCCCCACGTAGATGACGGTGGTGGTGGTCGAGGCCAGTTGGAACAGATCTCGGTCACCCGTCACCACCAGAACCTCGCGCCCGTGGCCGGCCAGCGCGGCGATGACGTCGTCGGCCTCGGCCTCGTGGGCCCCGGCGGTGGCCAGTCCCGCCGCGTCCAGGAGCTCGCAGATCACGTCGACCTGCGGCAGCAGCGACTCCGGCGCGTCCTCGCCGCCGTCCGCCGCCACGCGGTGGGCCTTGTAACCGGGCAGCAGGTCCACCCGCCAGCCGGGTCGCCAGTTCCGGTCGAGCGCGGCCACCAGCCCCGACGGTCGGTACTCGTCCACGAGCACGGCGACCATGTCACAGAACCCGCGCACCGCGTTGGCGGGGGTCCCGTCCGGTCCGGTGATCTTCTCCGGGACCGAGTGGAAGGCGCGGAACCACAGTCCCGCACTGTCGAGGACCATGAGCGGGCCCTGGGTCATCGTGCCTCCCGGGGAAGTGGTCGAACGGGTGACGGCGTGCTCCGCCAGGCTAGCCCGAGCAGTCGGGAATAGGGTGGCGGACATGAGTGAGAAACCGTCCGACGTCCACGCCACCCGTCTCGACGCGGTGCGCGACCGCGCCCGCGCGCTGGGGATCGACCACCTGGTGATCAGCTCGGGAGAGGACATGTCCTACCTCACCGGCGAACGGATCGACTCCCACGAGCGGCTCACCGCGCTGGTGGTCCCGGCCGACGGGGGTGCGCCGCTCCTCGTCGTCCCCGCTCTCGAGCTGACCGGGCCGGTCCGCGCGGCGGCGGACCGCGTGGGCGCCGTGCTGCGTCCCTGGTCGGACGGCACCGAACCGATCCCGCTGGTGGCCGGGGCACTGTCGGGGCGTGTCGCCGTCTCCACCGCGCTCCCGGCGCTGCACCTGCTCCCGCTCCAGACGGCGGTCGACGGCGAGGTGCTCCTCGCCTCGGACATCCTCGATCCGGTCCGCGCCGTCAAGGCGCCCCACGAGATCGAGCAACTCGCCGAGGCGGGGCGCCGCATCGACGCCGTCCACGCCCGCATGGGGGAGTTCCTCCGGGCCGGCCGGACCGAGGCCCAGGTCGGGGAGCGCATCACCGCCGCGATCACCGAGGAGGGACTCACGCACGCGGAGTTCGTCATCGTGGGCTCCGGCCCCAACGGCGCCGATCCGCACCACGACCTCTCCGACCGGCAGATCGGACGCGGCGACATCGTCGTCGTCGACATCGGAGGGCCACTGGACACCGGCTATCACTCGGACTGCACCCGCACCTACGCGATGGGGGAGGCGGATCCGGGGTTCGTGGAGGCCTACGCGGTCCTCGAGGAGGCCCAACGGCTGGCGCGCGAGGCGGTCCGCCCGGGCGTCGCGATCGGCGAGGTGGACGCCGCGGCCCGTGACCATCTGACCGCGGCGGGGCTGGGCGAGCTGTTCATCCACCGCACGGGTCACGGGATCGGACTGGGTCTCCACGAGCCCCCGTTCGTCACCGCCGGCGCGGACACCGTCCTCGAGGAGGGGATGAGCTTCTCCGTCGAGCCCGGCATCTATCGGTCCGGCGAGTGGGGGGCGCGGCTCGAGGACATCGTCGCGGTCACCGCCGACGGGCACCGCGCGCTCAACTCCGGGGAGCGGGGCCTGCGGCTGCTCAGCGAATGAACATCCGCGCCGACCCCAGCACGCGGTCGACCTCGATGGCGACCACTATCCGCTCCGGGTTAGGGGTGGGCACCCGGTAGCGCAGCCCGTACCGGCGTTCCGCCTCGCGGACCGCGTCATCGTCGGTGAGCACCCGCACCGGCCCCTCGAAGGTGAGCCAGCGCCGACCGTCGACGTGGGAGACCGCGGCGCGGCCGCCCCGTTCGGCGTTGCGCGCCTTCTGGGACCCCCGCCGGGTGATCACGCGGGCCAGTCCACCGCCGACGTCCACGGTGAAGCCCACCGCGACGACATGTGGCGAGCCGTCCCGGCGCACCGTGCTCAGTGTCCCCAGGTGGTATTCCGCCAGGAACTCGTGGGCCTCGTCGGACAGCTCCGCCAGTGTGTGCGCCATGGCGGTGAGCCTGCCACAGCGCGCCGACGGTGGACGGCGCAGGTCGCGTGGGAGACTGGCCCCATGCCCACCCCCACCTCTCCGTCGTCCGGCACCGAGCCCGGTGGCGAGGTCGTCGTGGTCTTCGGTGGCCGCAGTGAGATCGGCCTGGCCGTCGCCCACCGCCTCGCCCGCGGCAGCACGATCGTCCTGGCCGCCAGGCCGGGTGGCGTCCCCGAGGAGTTCACCCGCCCCCTTCTCGACGCGGGCGCCGCCACGGTCGAGGTCGTGGACTTCGACGCCGACGACCTCTGGTCCCACCCCCGGGTCGTGAGCGACATCGAATCACGGTTCGGCGAGATCGGAACCGCGGTGCTCGCCTTCGGTGTCCTCGGCGACCAGGAGGTGGCGGAGCGCGACCCGGCGGCCGCCGCGCGCATCCTCCACACCGACTTCGTGGCCCAGGCGGCGCTGCTCACCGCACTGGCAGAGACGATGAAGCCCCGCCGCCGGGGGGTGCTGGTGGCGTTTTCCTCGGTCGCCGGGCAGCGGGTACGCCGGGCGAACTACGTGTACGGCTCCGCCAAGGCGGGGCTCGACGGGTTCGCGTCCGGGATGGCCGACGCCCTCCACGGCACCGGGGTGACGCTGGTCATCCCCAGGCCCGGCTTCGTCATCGGGCGGATGACCGAGGGGATGGCCCCCGCGCCGTTCTCCTCGACCGCGGACCAGGTGGCCGACGTCGTGGCCGGCAGGGTTCGCGAACGTCGCGCCGGCGTCGTCTGGATCCCCTGGCAACTGCGGGTCATGTTCGCCGTGGCGCGGCTCGTCCCGCAGCCCGTGTGGCGGCGGATGCCGCGGTGAGCGTGCGCGTCCCCGTCGTCGGGATCGGCGCCGACGGACTGCCCGGTCTCGCCCCGGCGTCCCGGGCGGTCCTCGAGGAGGCCGGTGCCATCCACGGCGCGCCGCGCCAGCTCGCGCTGGTGGAGTCCCTCGGTCGACCGCCCAGGCCGTGGCCCAGCCCGCTCGTGCCCGCGCTTCCGGATCTCTTCGAGGAGATCGCGCGCGAGGGGGGCGCGATCGTGGCCAGCGGCGACCCCCTGTTCCACGGCATCGGATCGACGCTGGCCCGCGTCGTGGGAGCGGACCGGATCCGCGTACTCCCGGCGCCGTCATCCGTCTCCCTGGCGGCCGCCCGACTCGGATGGCCGCTCGCGGACCTGCGGGTCCACTCGTGTGTCACGTCGGACCCCCACATCGTCCTGGCGACCGCACGCCCCGGGGGCCGCGCCCTCGTGCTGTCCCGCGACGCCTCGACACCCGTCGAGCTCGCCCGTGTCCTCGTCGACGCCGGTCTCGGGGCGAGCGGTATGACGGTGCTGGCAGACCTCGGGGCGGACTCCGAATCGGCGATCCCGGGCACTGCCGCCGACCTGGCCGCCGCGCCACATTCCTGGTCCGACCTCAGTGTCGTGGCCGTCGTCTATCGCTCCGCCGACCACCCGGCCCCGATCCCCGGGGGTCCCGCACCCGGGCTGCCGGACACCGGGTACGCCTCGGACGGTCAGCTCACAAAACGGATCGTCCGAGCGGTGACCGTCTCGGCGCTGGACCCCCACCCGGGCGCACTCCTGTGGGACGTGGGCGGCGGCTCGGGATCGATCGGCATCGAATGGATGCGGATGGCGCCGGGGGCGCGGGCGGTCGCGGTCGAGAAGGACCCGGCCCGCGCCGCCCGGATCCGCCGGAACGCGCTCCGTCTGGGCGTCCCCGATCTCGATGTGGTCGAGGGGACCGCGCCCGACGCCCTGCCCGGGCTCCCGCGTCCCGACGCCGTCTTCGTCGGCGGAGGCGTGACCGCCCCCGGCCTGCTCGAGCACTGCTGGGACGCGCTGCATCCGGGCGGCCGACTGGTGGCGGCGGCGGTGACCTTCGAGTCCGAGCGGGTACTTTCCGACTGGGCCCGCCACCGGGGCGGGGAGCTGACCCGGCTCGGGGTGGAGACCGCCGACCGGATCGGCACCTTCACCGGCTGGCACCCCGCCCGCCCGGTCGTTCACCTGGAATGCGTCAAGCCCCACGGCTCCGAGGAGGACCCGACACCGTGACCGTCTACTTCATCGGCGCCGGCCCGGGGGCCGCCGACCTGCTCACCCTCCGCGCCGCCCGGCTCGTCTCACGCTGTGGCACCTGCCTGTACGCGGGCAGCATCGTCCCGTCGGAGGTGCTGGCGACGAGCCCGGCCACGGCTCGGGTCGTCAACACCGCCCGGATGCCCCTCGGCGACATCATCGCCGAGATCCGCGACGCCGACGACCGCGGTGACGACGTGGCGCGCCTGCACTCGGGCGACCCGTCGGTGTATTCCGCCGTCGCGGAGCAGATCCAGGCTCTCGGCGCCGAGGGCATCCGGTGGGAGATCGTCCCCGGCGTCCCCGCGTTCGCCGCCGCGGCCGCCGGACTGGGGGTGGAACTCACCGTCCCGCACGTGTCGCAGTCGGTGATCCTCACCCGCGTGGACGGCCGGGCCACCCCGATGCCAGCCGGAGAGGACCTCCCCTCGGTCTGCTCGTCCGGGGCGACCGCGGTCATCCACCTGGCCGCCGCCCAGACCCCGCGCGTGGTGCGCGAGCTGACCCCCGTGTACGGGGCCGACTGCCCGGTCGCGGTGGTGGGGTTCGCGACCCGCCCGGACGAGGTGACGGTCAGGGGGACGCTGGCCGATATCGCCGATCTCGTCGCCGCGTCGGGCATCACGCGGACTGCCGTCATCATCGTGGGCCGCGTGCTCGACCGCGTGGGCGGCGACCGCACCCTGCGCAGTTTCCTCTACTCCGACGACCGCCCCCGGGACGCCGACGGCCGCACCATGCGCGGACCCGGGGCCGCGGCGCCCGCTGGAGACCCCGTGCCGGCGCCACCCGCGGCGGGCGGGGCGCCGCACAGCGCGCGCCGGCCGGCACAGACCCCGCCGGCCCCACGACCCCCGCAGGCCCCGCCCTCCCCGTCGGACGGCCGGGACGGCCCGGGCCGAATCCTCATCCTCGGCGGGACCAACGAGGCCCGCCAACTGGCCGACCTCATGGAGACCGCCGGACTCGACGTGGTCACCTCCCTCGCCGGCCGGGTGTCCCGCCCACGGCTCCCGCGGGGGGAGGTGAGGATCGGGGGATTCGGCGGCCCGGAGGGTCTGGCGCACTGGCTCCGCCAGAACGACGTGAGCGCGGTCATCGACGCGACCCACCCGTTCGCGGAGACCATCTCCGACTCGGCCGCCCGCGCCGCCGGCCACACCGGCGTCCCCCTCCTGCGGCTCCATCGACGCCCGTGGTCCCCGCAGCCGGACGACGAGTGGATCCGCGTCCCGGACATGGCAGCGGCCGCCGAGGCCGTGCGTGAGAGATTCCGGCGGCCGATGCTCACCGTCGGCAGGCAGGGGCTGGCGGCGTTCGCCGGGGACACCCGCGGCTCCTATCTCATCCGCTGTGTCGAGCCACCCACCGGGGCCTTGCCGCACCGCTACCTGCTCGTTCTGGACCGGGGCCCGTTCGGCGTGGACTCCGAGCGCGCCCTCATGTCACGGCACCGGATCGACGCGCTCGTGACCAAGAACAGCGGGGGAGAGGCGACCGAGGCCAAGCTCGAGGCGGCGCGCGAACTCCGGATCCCCGTGGTCATGGTCGACCGCCCCCAGGCGCCACCGGCCGAGACCGTCCACACGGTCGACGATGCCGCGCGGTGGCTGGTCGAGCGATTCGGCTCCCGTCAGTAACTGCGGGGCGTGTAGGCGCGCCTGCCCGCCGGCGTGGCGACGACCCGTGTGCGGGACGACCCGATCACCAGCAGCGTGCGCATGTCCACCACCGAGGGGTCGAACTCCCCGGCGGTGGTGACGCAGAGCGACTCGTCCGGGCCGCCCACATCGCGGCCCACGACCACCACGCGGTCCGCCCCCGCCACGTCCAGCAGGAGCTCGCGGAGACGGACCACCTGCTCGCGCCGACTGCGCGAGGCGGGGTTGTAGACCGCCACGGCGAGATCTGCCGCGACCAGGGCGCGCACCCGATCCTCGACCACATCCCAGGGCTTGAGTCGGTCCGAGAGGGAGAGCATCGCGAAGTCGTGCCCGAGAGGGGCGCCTGCCCGGGCCGCCACCGCGCTCGCGGCGGTCACGCCCGGCAGCACCGCGATCTCAACATCCGTATAGTCGCCGGCCTCGGCCGCCTCGAATACCGCGGCCGCCATGGCGAACACCCCGGGATCGCCGCCGGAGACCACCACGACCCGGCGTCCGGCGCGTGCCAGGTCCAGCGCGAAGGTCGCGCGTTCGAGCTCCACGCGGTTGTCGGAGGCGTGCACGCGTCGCCCCGGGAGGGGAGGGATCCGGCGGGTGTAGGTCTCATATCCCACCACGTCGGTGGCCGTGCGCAGCGCCGCGTCCACCTCGGGGGTGCGCCAGGCCGCCGGGCCCGGCCCGGTGCCGATCACCGTGAGCTGCGGTCGCCTCTCGTCGTCGATCGGGGTCCCCGCGGTCGCCCCGGGCACACCGGCCACCCGGCGCCGGGCGTCCTCGGGACTGGGGATCACGGCCGCGGAGAAATAGGGGACGGTCCCGTCCTCGACCTCGGCGAGTGGGACGACCTTCTGCGCCGACCACGTCGCCCTCTCCACGTACCGGGTCTCCTCGAGGCGTCCTGCCGCGGTGGCGGCCCGTCGGACCTTGTCGAAGGTGCGGCCGAGCTTCATCACCACCGCGGAGTCCGTCCCGGCCAGGCGCTCTGTGAGCGTGGCCTCGTCGAGGGTCCCGGGCAGCACCGTCAGCACCTCCTCGCCCTCGACCAGGGGGCGCGCCACCGCCGCGGACACCGCCGAGACCGCCGTCACACCGGGGACGATGTCGCACGTGAACTCGTCGGCCAGACGGATGTACATGTGCATGAACGAGCTGTAGAACAACGGATCCCCGGCCGCACACAGGGCGACGTCCCGGCCGGCGCGCAGGTGGGCGGCCAGTCGCTCGGCGGCCTCGGCGTAGAACTCCTCGATCGCGGCCTCGTACCCGCCGGGGTGGTCGGTCTCCTCGACGGTCAGCGGGTAGACCAGTAGTTCCTCGATCTGCCCGTCACTCATGTAGGACGACGCCGTGGCGCGGGCGATGGACCGGCCGTGTCGCGCGGCGTGGAACGCCACCACGTCGGCCTCTTCGATCACGCGGGCGGCACGGACCGTGACCAGGTCGGGGTCGCCGGGGCCGAGGCCGACGCCGTACAGGGTGCCGCTCATTCGGCGGTGCTCGCGAGCGCGTTGACGGCGGCGGCGGTGATGGCCGAGCCGCCGCGTCGGCCGTGCACCGTGAGGAACTCCAGCCCCAGGGTAGCGGCGTCGTCGGCGAGCGCCTGCTTGGATTCGCAGGCGCCGATGAACCCCACCGGACAGCCCACCACGGCTGCCGGTCTCGGCGCCCCGGCGGCGATCATCTCCAGCAGGTGGAACAGCGCGGTCGGGGCGTTGCCGATCGCCACCACGGCGCCGTCCAGCCGCTCGCGCCACAGTTCGAGCGCCGCTGCCGAGCGCGTGGTGCCCAGTTCGGCCGCCAGCGCGGGGGTGTTCTCGTCGCGCAGAGTGCACCGCACCGGGTTGTCCGCGGGCAGCCGCGTCCGCGTGACGCCGGAGGCCACCATGTGGGCGTCGGCGAGGATCGGCGCGCCGGCGGCCAGCGCCGTCCGCGCCGCGGTCACCACGCCGGGGGAGTACGCCACGTCGCCGGCGAGGTCGACCTGCCCGCAGGCGTGGATCATCCGGACGACCACCCGCGAGACGTCGTCCGGGAAGCGGTCGAGCTCGGCCTCGGCGCGGATGGTGGCGAAGGACTGCCGGTAGATCTCTGGGCCGTCGGTGACGTACTCGTAGCTCATCGCATCCTCGTTGCTCAGTCGGTACGCCGGGGGCGGCCCACGCGGTAGCCGGCAGGCGTCGCGGTGACCCGCTCGCCGCGGCCGGTGTCACCGCAGGCGCGGTCGCATCCCACCCAGTGCTGGGGCCCGGCGACGGGGAGGGTGCCGGTGCGCACGGCGTCGGCGGCATCGTATCGGACGTCGGTCAGCGATCGGGAACAGCCCGGCAGCCCGGTGCAGGCGGTCACCTCGACCCAGGGGGAGGCCGCGTCGAAGACCATCCCCATGGGGGCCAGGACCCGGACCACCTGCTCAGCCATGCCCTCGGTGAGCCCGTGGAGTCCGATCACCCTGTCGGCGGAGATCGTGCTCGGCCGATCGACCGCACCCAGGAATTCCGCCAGTCGGGCCGACACCACGCCGAACGGGACCACCCCGAGCAGGGTCACGAGTCCGTCGGCGGTGTCGATCCAGCCCACCCGCGGCCCCACGCCCGTCCCGGGACCCGGGGCGGTGCCGGGCGGGCCCGGCGCGCTGTGCGGATGGTCGGCCAGGGCGACGACGACGAGGTCGTGCACCCCGCCGGACCCCGGTATCCGCCACGCCCCGCCCGAGCGTCGGGCGAACTCCGCCGCCACGTCGACGAGCACGGTGGCGATGTCACGTGCGGGGACGTCCACCCCGGCGTCGCGTCCTGCGACGTGCACACGCAGCGCGCCCCGGGCCGCTCCGGCACCGGCCACGGCGGTGAGATCGGGGGAGTGCGCGAGGACGTCGCCCGACCCGTCGTCCAGCCCGAAGAGGAAGCGCCCGCTCAGCCCGGTGGCGTCCCGGGATGCCAGGAGCGCCGCGTCGACCTGCTCCGGCAGGTCGCCGAGGTCGTGGTGCCCGTCGAGGCGGCCGGCCAGGGGCGAGGCGATGATGTTGCGGACCCGGTCGTGGTCGGGGCTGGGCAACAGGCCCGCCGTCCCGACGCGCTCCTGCAGGAGGGGCTCGTCCCGGATGCCGCGGATCTGGACATTGCCGCGGGAGGTGAGGTGGACGTCGCCGCCGTGGTCCGTAGCGATCCCGGCCAGCGCGGCCCAGTCCCCGGGGCGCAGACGTCCGCCGGGAAAGCGCAGGCGGGCGATCCCGCCGTCGGCGGCGGGGAACGTCCGCAGCACGCCGGGGCAGCGATCGCCGGGGCCGGGAGCGGGAGCGGGCTCACGATGGTGGGAGGTCATGACGTGCCCAGCGTAATCGAGCCGGCGGCGACCCTCCTGGTCCGCTGCCGTGGATCGGACGCGGGACCCCGCGTGCGCAGTAGGGTCTTGTGCACCGGACCGACAGCACGGAGGTGGTCGTTCACAGTGCCCCCACACAGGCAGCCGGGCGGCGACGAGTACATCGATTCACTGCATTTCGAGCAGCCGCCCCCGCCGCCGGACGGTGCGCACCCCACGGACACCGCTCCTGCCGAATCCATCGCCGACAGGTGGCATGAGCTCGGAGGAGAGGACGGGGTACTCGGCTGGCCGCTCAGCGGGGAACTGGTCCTTCCGGACGGGGTCGGCCGGATGCGGCGATTCCGGTACGGCTTCCTCTGTTCGCACCCGGCGCACGGCACACACGAGATCACCGGCACGATCCTCAGCGACTGGGCGGACGCCGGCTATGAACGCGGGCCCGCGGGCTATCCGGTCGGCCCCCCGGACCGCTTCCGCGACATGTGGGCCGTGCAGGAGTTCGAACACCGGGTACTGCTGGGCAGCTACGCGATGCCCGCGGCACTCTTCACCCGGGGCAGGGCGGCGCCACCCCCGCGGCCGCCGATCCCGACGGCGGCCAATGAGAGCCACTTGGCGAACGAGGCCCTGGACCTCCCGCTTCGCACGCGGAGCCTGCTGCAGCGCGCGAACTCGGGGGCCGGGGGCCGGCGGAGCAGCGCTGCCGAGGACCAGGCCACCAGCCCTCGACCGAAGCCGCAGGTCGTCGTGCGGCCCGAGCCCGGGGTGGCGACGCCCCTGTGGGCGGGGCCACCACTGTCCGAGCCGGGTGATGCGGGGCTCGTGGACACGGCGACCCTCGGTCTCTCGGATTCGCTGGTCCGCGAGCTCGGACAGTGGGCACGGCTGTGGGAGCAGCAGGACGACGACTTCGATCGGGGTCAGTGGCGGGCGATCGGCGTGGCCCTGACCATCCGGCTCCAGGCGCAGCGACCGGATCTGGATGTCCGCGCGGGGTTCGACGGGCTCGCCGCCGGCTGACCTCCTCGCCGTCGTCGCCCGCGAAGGGCGTCCCGCGCACGTTTCCCGAGACGCAGGCGCGCACAACACGCGTGTCGATGGCGGAGGCGACGGCCCTGCCGGCCGTTTCCGGGCCGGTGAACATCTATGCTCGTCGCCAGGGCCCGGGATCGGGAAGCCGGTGGGAACCCGGCACGGTCGCGCCACCAGTGATGCCCGCTCACCTGCGAGCGGGACGAGTCGGACCTCGCCGGGGCCCTCCACCGACGCCGGACGTGCACACGCCCGGCGCCCACCATGAGCGGGACGCGCAATCCCGGGAAGGTCACCGCACCCTGATGATCACGCTGCTGTCCACGTCGGACACCGACCTGCTCTCCGCCCGCGCCAGCGGCGCCGACTTCCGCCTCGGCAACCCACGCTTCCTCGACGCCGACGCCCTGCGCGTCCTCGTCGAAGGGTCAGACGCGGTGGTGTACCGCCAGCTGGGCAGCCGACACGCGATCGCCGACCATCTCGACGTCATCACCGCGAGCGGGGTGCCGCTCGTCGTGGTCTCCGGCGAGCAGGCGCCGGACGCCGACCTGATGAGCGCGTCGACCGTGCCCGCGGGCGTGGCCCGGCAGACGCACGACTACCTCGCCTTCGGTGGTCCCGGGAACCTGGGACAACTGTGGGCCTTCCTCGCCGACACCCTCACGTTGAGTGGCCACGGGTTCGCCCCTCCGCGCGAGCTGCCCGCCTGGGGCCACCTGGAGGGTGACTGGGAAGCGCCCGACGACGAGGACGGGCGTCCGGCACCCCGGATCGCCGTGGTCTACTACCGGGCCCAGCACCTGGCCGGCAACACCCACTACGTCGAGGAACTCAGTCGAGCGGTCGTCGCGGCCGGGGCGACCGCCGTCCCCCTCTACTGCGCGTCGCTGCGCCGCCCGGAGGACGGCCTCATCGACGAGCTCCGCGGCGTGGACGCGGCCGTGGTCACCGTGCTGGCCGCCGGTGGCGCGACCCCGGCCACAGCGTCCGCGGGAGGCGACGACGACTCGTGGAACGTCGGCCACCTGGCGGAGCTCGACATCCCGATCCTGCAGGGCCTGTGCCTGACCTTCGACCGCGAGGCCTGGGAGGAGTCCGACGAGGGGATGCTCCCGTTGGACGTGGCCACGCAGGTCGCGGTCCCCGAGTTCGACGGCCGCGTCATCACGGTCCCGTTCTCCTTCAAGCACTTCGACTCCGACGGGCTGGCGCGGTACGTGCCGGATGCTGAGCGGTGTGCGCGGGTCGCCTCCATCGCGGTTCGGCACGCCCGCCTGCGACACACACCGGCCCGCGACAAGAGGGTCTGCGTGATGCTGTCCGCGTATCCCACCAAGCACGCCCGCATCGGCAACGCCGTCGGGCTGGACACCTCCGCGTCGGTGGTGGAGATCCTGCGCGGGATGCGCGACGACGGGTACGACCTCGGCGCCGAGCAGGTACCCGGCCTCGACACCGACCACCCGGACGACCTCATCCACGCCCTCATCGCCGCCGGCGGGCAGGATCCGGACTGGCTCACCGAGGCCCAGATGGCCGCCAACCCGCACCGGATCCCGGCCGCCACGTGGCGCCGCTGGTCGCGAGACCTGGACCCGGCGCTGCGGGACGCCGTCGAGGAGACGTGGGGCCCCGCGCCGGGCGAACTCTATGTGGACCGCGCCCCCGAGGCCCTCGCGCGCGATCCCGAGGGCGAGATCTGCGTGGCCGCCCTGCGCTTCGGCAACGTCCTGGTCATGGTCCAGCCCCCGCGCGGCTTCGGTGACAACCCGGTGGCCATCTACCACGACCCGGACCTGGCGCCCAGCCACCACTATCTGGCCGCCTACCGGTGGCTTCGTGAGCCCCGCTCGCAGGGCGGCTTCGGCGCCCACGCGATCTGCCACGTGGGCAAGCACGGCAACATGGAGTGGCTCCCGGGCAACAACGTGGGCCTGTCTGCCGCATGCGGGCCCGACGCCGCGATCGGGGACCTGCCGATGGTCTACCCGTTCCTCGTCAACGACCCGGGGGAGGGGACGCAGGCCAAGCGCCGCGCCCACGCCGTGCTCGTGGACCACCTCGTGCCCCCGATGGCGCGCGCCGAATCCTACGGGGACATCGCCCGCCTCGAGCAACTGCTCGACGAGCACCAGAACGTCTCGTCCATGGACCCGGCCAAGCTGCCCGCGCTGCGGCAGCAGATCTGGACGCTGATCAGCGCGGCCCGTATGGACCGCGAACTGGGGTGGGAGGAGCGCCCCGACGAGGAGACCTTCGACGACCAGCTGATGCACGTCGACGGCTGGCTCTGCGAGATCAAGGACGTGCAGATCCGCGACGGTCTGCACGTGCTCTCCCGGGCCCCCGAGGGCGAGCACCTGGTCGACCTGGTCACCGCCATGCTCCGCGCCCGCCAGCTGTGGGGCGGCGAGCGGACCGTCCCCGGGCTGCGCGAGGCCCTCGGGCTCGACGAGTCCGACGGCCTCCGGGCGGAGGTCGACGCCGCCGAGACGCTCGCACGCGGCCTCGTGGGCCGCCTCGCCGAGGCCGACTGGGACCCCGGATCCGTCGATGACGCGGTCGCCGGCGCGCTGCTCCCGGACACCGCCGATCGCGCCACGGTCCGGCTCATCGCGGACTTCGCCTGCCGCGAGGTGGTCCCGCGTCTGTTGGCCACGAGCGAGGAGGTCCCGCGCACCCTGCACGCCCTGCGGGGCGGATACGTGCCGGCCGGGCCCTCGGGATCGCCCCTGCGCGGTCTGGTCAACGTCCTGCCCACGGGCCGGAACTTCTACTCCGTCGACCCGCGGGCGTTGCCCACCCAGCTGGCCTGGGAGACCGGGCAGGACATGGCGGAGTCCCTCCTACGACGCCACCTCGACGAGACCGGCGAGTACCCGCGCTCGGTGGGCCTGTCGGTCTGGGGCACCTCGGCAATGCGGACCTCCGGTGACGACATCGCCGAGGTGTTCGCCCTGCTCGGCGTCCGTCCGGTCTGGGACGACGCGAGCCGCCGCATCGTGGACCTGCGGCCCGTCGACCTCGCCGAGCTCGGCCGCCCACGGATCGACGTGACCGTCCGCATCTCGGGCTTCTTCCGCGACGCCTTCCCCCACGTCCTCGGCCTGCTCGATGACGCGGTGCAGCTGGTCGCCGGACTCGACGAGCCGGCCGAGCAGAACTTCGTCCGGGCCCACGTCGAGCAGGACGTGGCCGACGGGGCCGAGCGCTGGGGCGCCTCCGCCCGGGTGTTCGGCTCCAAACCGGGGACGTACGGGGCCGGACTGCTGCAGCTGGTCGACTCGGGCTCGTGGCGCGACGACGCCGATCTGGCCGCCGTCTACACCGAGTGGGGCGGATACGCCTACGGCCGGGGGCTGGACGGGGTCCCCGCCGGGGACGACATGCGCCGCGCCTACCGCCGGATCGAGGTGGCGGCCAAGAACATCGACTCGGTCGAACACGACGTGCTCGACTCGGACGACTATTACCAGTACCACGGCGGGATGGTGGCCACGGTCCGCGCGCTCACCGGCGAGGACCCGAGGGCGTACGTCGGCGACTCCACCGCCCCCGACCGGATCCGCACCCGGACGCTCACCGAGGAGACCGGCCGGATCGTCCGCGCCCGCGTGGTCAATCCGCGGTGGATCGACGCCATGCGCCGGCACGGCTACAAGGGCGCGTTCGAGATGGCCGCGACGGTCGACTACCTCTTCGGCTGGGACGCCACCACGGGCGTGGTGGATGACTGGATGTACGAGCAGGTCTCGCAGTCCTACGTCCTCGATCCCGACAACCGCGCGTTCCTCGACGAGTCCAATCCGTGGGCACTGCACGGCATGAGCGAGCGGCTCCTCGAGGCCGCCGACCGCGGTCTGTGGGAGTCGCCCGACCCCGCCACCCTGGACGGACTGCGCGCGGCCTTCCTCGAGGCCGAGGGGGAGTTGGAGGACAGGTAGCCGGGGCGGGGGAGCGCTCAGGGATACTCGTGGGCATGACCGCATCCCTCGCGACCGGAGGCCGCGTCCTCAGCCCGGCGTCGCGCGACGCCACCGCCCTCGCCCACGAGGACGGGATCGTCGTGTGGGTCGGGTCGGACGCCCCGGCCCCGACCCTGTTCCCCGATGCCGCACACACCGACCTGGACGGGGACTGGGTGGCCCCCGCCTTTGCCGAGTGCCTCGCCGGCGGGCTGGACGCCGGTCACGCGGCGGCCCGCGGCGTCGTCCCCGCGGGCCTGCCCGCCCCGCACGGCCTCGACGCGGTGGCCGCACGCGTCGCGAGGGGAGAACGGGTGGTGGTCGACGAGGGCGAGGACCCGGCGGCGCTCGCCACCGAGCTCTCCCGGCTCGCCGACGAGCTCGGCGGTCCCGCGGTGGCCCGCTGCACGCCGACGCTGATCGGGACCGCCGATCTCCCGGACGACGTGCTCGCCGCGCTGGCGGCCGTCGGCGCAGCCCTGGTACTGCGCCCGCTCGTCGACGACCTCACCGGGACGGACCTGGTCCGGTTGGCGGCGGCCGGGATCACGCTGGCGACCTCGTCCCGACTCGGTGCCGAGGTGCGCCCCTGGGAGGCGGTGCGCGCGGTCACCGATATCGACGGCGGGAGGGGGCTGTCGCCGCGCGCGGCCTTCACCTCCGCCACCCGGGGAGCACGGCGGGCCGCCGGTGCCCGCGACGGCGCCGCGGGCACACTCTCCCCCGGAGCGCCCGCGACGTACGCCCGGTGGCGCACGGGCGAGTTGGTCATGGTCGCGGCCGACGACGCGGTCCAGCGCTGGTCCACCGACCCGCGCTCCGGGGTTCCGCCGATGCCGGACCTCTCGGGCCCGCCCCCCGGGCTACGGGGCCTGGTGGTCGACGGGCACCCGCGGGCGCACACCGCGTGAGAGGCCTGCTGACGCGGTTGGCTGGCGCCGCCGGCGCGGGCGCGCTGCTGGCGGTCTCGTTCCCCCCTGTGGGCCTGTGGTGGGCCTCACTGCTGGGGATCGCACTTCTCGTCGTCGTCCTGTCTCCTCTGCGCCGACCACTGCGGGCCCGCACGGGCGCTCTCCTCGGGTTCGTCGCGGGCCTGGTGTTCTTCCTCATCCTGGTGCCGTGGGTCGGCCTGTACGTCGGCGCCTACGCCGCGTGGGGCCTCGCCGTGGTCGAGGCGTTGTACGTGGCGGCCTTCGGCGCCGGGGCGGTGGTGATCCTGGCGTGGGGCGTGGCCCCCGGGTCGCGGACCGGCCCCCGCGCGCTCGGCGCGGTGGCCGGTGTGGCCGGGTGGTGGTCGGCCTGGGAGTGGATCCGATCCTCGTGGCCGTGGGGCGGATTCCCGTGGGGCCGGCTCGCCTTCGGTCAGGCCGACGGACCGCTGCTCCCGCTGGCCTCGCTCGGGGGGACACCGCTGCTCGGGTTCGCCGTCGCCGCGGCCGGCGCGGCCCTCGCGGTCGCCGGGCTGCTCCTCTCCCGGCGCGACCGCCCCGTCCGCGGCGTGGCGGCGCTGCTCGCGGTGCCGGTCGTGACGGCCGGCCTGGTCGCCGCCGCCGGCATCGAGCCCGCGGCGGCGCCGGCCGACGGCGACGCGGGCGACCCCGTCGACGTGGCGGTGGTCCAGGGGAACGTCCCGCGCCTCGGACTGGACTACAACGCGCAGCGCCGCGCGGTCCTCGACAACCACCTGTCGGTGACCGCGGACCTCGCGGACTCGATCGACGAGGGGGAACGCGACCGCCCCGATCTGGTGCTGTGGCCTGAGAACGCGTCCGACATCTCACCCCTGCACGACCGGCGTGCCGGAGTGCAGATCTCCGAGCTGTCGCGGCGGGTCGGGGCCCCGATCCTCGTGGGGACCGTCCTGCCCACCGGCGAAGGGCGCGAGGCGACCAACTCGTACCTCGTGTGGGACGGTGCGGCCGATGACCCGGTGGTCGACCGCCACGACAAGCGCTACATCCAGCCCTTCGGCGAATGGTTGCCGCTGCGCGAACCATTGGAGGCGCTGTTCCCTGTCGCCCGGACGGCGGGGCATTTCGTCCCCGGGGACGGCAACGGCCTGGTCGACGCCGCCGGCGTGGGGGTCGGTGTGGCCATCTGCTTCGAGATCGCCTTCGACGCCGCCGCGCGCGAGCCCGTGAGCCACGGCGCGCAGATCCTCGCGGTCCCCACCAACAACGCCACATTCGGCCGGTCACCGATGACGTACCAGCAGCTGGCCATGTCCCGGGTGCGGGCCGTGGAGCACCGGATCCCCGTCCTCATCTCGGCGACCAGCGGGGTGAGCGCTGTCATCGCCCCGGACGGACACGTGCAGCAGGAGACCGGGATCTTCGAACCCGCGGTGTTGACGACCACGGTGGACGCCGCGGGGGCCGGTACGATGGCAACCCGGCTCGGCGGCATGCCGCAGTTCCTGACCTGTCTCATCGGGTTCACGACGCTGGCATGGGCACTGATCCGCAGCCGGGCGCGACCCGGGAACGACCACGAGGAGATGTAAGTGACCGACCCGAACGTGCCCGGTGACGGCACTCCGTCCGGCCGGACGCTGGTGATCATCCCGACCTACGACGAGCGGGAGAACCTCCCCGCGGTGGTGGAACGGCTGCTCGCCGCCGCCCCGGACGTGTCCGTACTCGTGGCGGACGACAACAGTCCCGACGGGACCGGCGAGGTCGCCGATCGCCTCGCGGCCGAGGACCCCCGCGGTCGGATCAGTGTCCTGCACCGCGCGGGCAAGGAAGGTCTGGGGGCCGCCTACATCGCCGGGTTCCGGTGGGGGCTCGACCGCGGGTACGCGGTCCTCGTGGAGATGGACGCCGACGGCAGCCACCCGCCCGAGCGCCTGCCGGCGATGCTCGACGCGATCGACGCCGGGGCCGACCTGGTGATCGGCTCGCGCTATGTTCCCGGCGGCAGCGTGGTCAACTGGCCGTGGCAACGACACGTCATCTCCCGGGGCGGCAACGTCTACTCACGGATCATGCTGGGGGTGGACATCAAGGACATCACCGCCGGCTACCGGGCCTACCGTGCCGACGCACTGCGCGAGATGGATCTGGATGCGATCGAGTCCAAGGGCTACTGCTTCCAGATCGACATGACGTGGCGGATGCTCGGCAACGGACGCACGGTCCGGGAGGTGCCCATCACGTTCACCGAACGCACCGTCGGGCAGTCCAAGATGAGCGAGTCGATCTTCCGGGAGGCCGCGGTCAACGTGGCCAGGTGGGGTTGGGAGGGGCGCCGGCGCCGCCTGCGCTCTCTGATCGGCCGCTGACCGGGCGCCCCGACCCGAGCGGGGCCGCACACACGAGAACGCCCCGGCCCTGTGGGCCGAGGCGTGGTCGTGTCGTTGTGTGGGGGCTCAGCGTGCGCCGGCGCGCCGGCGCTTCTTGAGCAGGTCCATCCGCTCCTTGAGCAACTCGTCCAGATCCTCGAGCGAGCGACGCTCGAGCAGCATGTCCCAGTGGGTACGCGGCGGCTTGACCTTCTTGGTCTCGGTCGCCGGTCCGTCGATGAGCTGACCCTCCTGGCCGTTCTTGCACATCCAGGTGCCGGGGATCTCGGCGTCGTCAGCGAACGGCACCTCGTAGACGTCCCCGCTGGCCGTCTGGTACTTGGCCAGCCGCCGGGGTGCGAGGTCGGTGTCCCGGTCGGTCTCGTAGCTCACCGCACCGAGGCGGCTGCCCCTGAGGACTCGATCTGCCATGCGAACTCCTTCTGCCGTGGGTGCTGACTGTATAACGCCGGAGGGCCCGGGGATGTTCCCACGAATCGACGCCCGGGAGCCAACCACGGTCGCGGTGGGTACCCTGACCCTCGTGGACCCGGCCCCTTCGACCCCTCCGACCCCGCCCAGGCGGGGGGAGACGTCGTGCGCGTGGTGCGGTCGCCCCGTCGACGAGGGCTCCAGCGGGCGCCGTCGCCGCTACTGTCGCCGCTCGTGCCGGCAACGCGCCTATGAGCAGCGTCAGTCCCTTCGCGCCCGGGAGTTGCCGGAGGGCACCGTGGTGCTGTCGGAAGCCGAGTCCGCCGACCTCATGGACCGGATGTTCCAGCTCCGCTGCGCCTGCGAAGACCTCCACATCGCGATCACAGAGGAGGAGGACACCGCCGAGCTCCGGCGCATGTCCGACGAGCTGGTGGCCGCCGCCCGACGCGCCGAGCGACTGCGGTGAGCACCGCACTCGACACGCTGAAGACCTGGTGGGAGCGCTGGCTGCTGTCGGTCACCGGACTCGTCGTCGCCGCCCTGGCGGCCTGGGTCTCGCTCATGCCGTCGCTGCTCCCGCGCGCCTGGTACTACCAGGGGCTCGTCACCGGTGTGTCGATGCTGCTCGGATACGGCATCGGCGTCCTGCTGCGGACGGTCTGGAAACGCTTCATCGCGCCCCGAATCGCGCTGAACAGCACGGTGGCCTCGATCGGCGACGGCCTCCTGCGCGTGTCGCGGATGGCCGCCCCCTACATCCTGGTGGTCTACCTCATCACCGCCACCGCGACGGCCGTCCGGTGGCAGGACCAGGTGTCGGACCTGGTGCATGCGCCCCGGCCGACGTGGGCGGACTATATGCGGATCCCGTGGGTCGCACTCGCGGTCTTCCTGGGTCTGCTCATCGTCTGCCGCATGATCCGGCGCGGCACCCGGTTGATCGCACGCGCCACCCGACGGCGACTCGGGCTGGGGGAGTACACGTCCAAGATCGCCGGCGTCGTGGTGGTGGCCGCGCTCCTGATCGGCGTCGCCGAGGGCGTGGTGCCGCGATTGTTCTTCGAGGGCGCCAACCTGATCTTCAGTGTGCAGAACGGCGAGCCGGTCGACGGGGTGGCCCGCCCGTCCCACGCCGAGCGCTCCGGCGGCCCCGGCTCCCTGGTGGACTTCGACGACCTGGGGATGCAGGGCCGTCGCTTCGTCGACGGCGGCCTGGGCGGGGAGGAGCTCTCCGAACTGCTGGGGGCCCGGGCGAAGGAACCGATCCGCGCCTACGCCGGTCTCGAATCGGCGGAGACCGACGAGCAACGCTCGCAGTTGGTGGTGGACGAGCTCGACCGGACGCGCGCCTGGGAGCGCGAGCAGGTGGTGGTGGCGCCGACCACCGGGACGGGGTGGATCAACCCCAACGCCGCGCAGGCCATCGAGCTGATGGGCGCGGGCGACACCGCGATCGTCGGCACCCAGTACTCGTTCCTGCCCAGCTGGATCTCCTTCCTCGCCGACCGGGAGAAGGCGGAGGCGGCGGGCAAGGCCCTCATCGACGCCGTGGTGGCATGGCGCGACTCGCTCCCGCCGGAGCTGCCACGGCCCGACCTCTACGTCTACGGCGAGAGCCTGAGCACGCAGGCCGGCGAGGCGGCGTTCTCCGGGATCCGGGACATCCGGCAGACCGTGGACGGCGTGCTGTGGGTGGGCCCGCCCAACTCCAACCGGATCTGGCGGGCGCTGGTCGAGCGCCGGGACCCGGGCAGCACCGTCACCGATCCCGTCTACGCCGACGGCCTCCTCGTGCGCTTCGCCGAGGACCCCGCGACGTTGCGGGGGGCCGGCGGCCCGGGCGACCCGTGGATCCCTCCCCACATCCTCTACGTGCAGCACGCCACCGACCCCGTGGTCTGGTGGGACTCGGACCTGCTGTTCAACCGTCCCGCGTGGCTGTCCGAGCCGCCGGGCAAGGGCCGACACCCCGGCATGATGTACATGCCCGTACTCACGTTCTTCCAGGTCACCACGGATCTCGGCAACGCCGTCGGTGGCTCCCAGGGCTTCGGGCACCTGTACGACACCCAGATCCTCGACGGGTGGGCCGCCGCGACGGGGCGGGAAGGATGGGACGACGACGAGGCCGAGCGATTCGCCGATCTGCACGCCACCGCCATGGAGCAGCAGGATCGCGGGTAGCGGGGCCGGCGACCGCCTAGTGTTGCCGTGGACCAGCAGACCAGGGAGCAGCCCGTGACACAGCACATCGCCGACGCCCACGACGTCATCCGCGTCCACGGTGCACGAGAGAACAACCTCAGGAACGTCAGCGTCGACCTGCCCAAACGTCGACTGACCGCATTTACCGGTGTCTCCGGCTCGGGCAAGAGCTCGCTGGTGTTCGCCACCATCGCCGCCGAGTCGCAGCGGATGATCAACGAGACCTACAGTGCGTTCCTCCAGGGCTTCATGCCCGCCCTGGCCCGGCCGGACGTGGACGTCCTCGAGGGGCTGACCACGGCGATCGTCGTGGACCAGGAGCGGATGGGCTCGGACCCGCGGTCGACCGTCGGCACCGCAACCGACACCGGCGCGATGCTGCGGATCCTGTTCTCAAGGCTGGCCGAGCCCCACCTGGGCGGGCCCAAGGCGTACTCGTTCAACGTGGCCTCGGCCAGTGGCGTCGGCGCGCTCACCAAGGCCGACGGCAGCAGGGAGAAGCGCGAGTTCACCATCACGGGCGGTATGTGCGTCCGCTGCGAAGGACGCGGCGCCGTCTCTGACTTCGACGTCGCCGCGCTGGTGGACAGGTCGAAGTCGCTCGCCGAGGGCGCGATCCGCGTGCCCGGCTATTCGATGGACGGGTGGTACGGCCGTATCTATTCGGGGTCCGGCTTCTTCGAGATGGACAAGCCGGTGGGCGAGTTCTCGGACGAGGAGTGGCGCACGCTCCTGCACCTCGAACCCACCAAGATCAAGGCCGAGGGCATCAATGTCACCTTCGAGGGGCTGATCCCCAAGATCCAGAAGTCCATGCTCGTCAAGGACGTGGAGGCGATGCAGCCGCACATCCGCGCGTTCGTCGAGCGGGCTGTCGTCTTCACCACCTGCCCGGAGTGTGAGGGGACCCGCCTCAACGAGGGCGCGAGGTCGTCCCGGATCGGCGAGAAGAACATCGCCGACGTCTCCGCCATGCAGATCACCGACCTGGCCGGGTGGTTGCGGGGGCTCCACAAGCCGTCCGTCGCTCCGCTGCTGGGGTCGTTGCAGCACACCCTCGACTCCTTCGTGGAGATCGGACTCGGGTACCTGTCGCTCGACCGTCCGGCGGGCTCGCTGTCCGGTGGTGAGGCGCAGCGGGTCAAGATGATCCGCCACCTGGGTTCCGCGTTGACCGACGTCACATACGTGTTCGACGAGCCGTCGATCGGACTGCACCCGCACGACATCGAGCGCATGAACGGACTCCTGTTGAGACTGCGCGACAAGGGCAACACGGTCCTGGTGGTCGAGCACAAGCCCGAGACCATCGCGATCGCCGACCACGTGGTGGACCTGGGTCCCGGCGCCGGGAACGAGGGCGGGGAGATCTGCTTCGAGGGCTCGGTGGACGGGCTGCGGGAGAGCGACACCGTGACCGGCAGGCACCTCGACGACCGCGCGCGACTCAAGGAGTTCGTGCGCTCCGCCTCGGCACGGTTGGAGGTACGCGGGGCGTACGCGCACAACGTCCGCGATGTGGACGTGGACATCCCGCTCGGCGTCCTGTGCGTGGTCACCGGTGTGGCGGGGTCGGGCAAGAGCTCACTCATCCACGGCTCGGTGGCGCCGCGGGACGGCGTGGTGACCATCGACCAGACGGCGATTCGTGGCTCCCGCCGCAGTAATCCCGCGACGTACACGGGACTGCTCGACCCCATCCGCAAGGCATTCGCCAAGGCCAACGGGGTCAAGCCCGCGATGTTCAGCCCCAACTCCGAGGGCGCGTGTCCGACCTGCAAGGGCGCCGGGGTGGTCTACTCCGACCTGGGGATGATGGCGGGCGTGGCCACCACGTGCGAGGACTGCGAGGGCAGGCGCTTCCAGGCGGCGGTGCTCGAGTACCGCTTCGGCGGGAGGGACATCGCCGAGGTGCTCGCCATGTCGGTGGCCGGGGCCGAGGAGTTCTTCCGGGAGGGGGAGGGGCGGATCCCGGCGGCCCACAAGATCCTCGTCCGACTCGCGGACGTGGGGCTGGGCTACGTGACCCTCGGGCAGCCCCTGACGACCCTGTCCGGCGGAGAGCGCCAGCGACTCAAATTGGCCGCACAGATGGCCGACAAGGCCGACGTCTACGTCCTCGACGAGCCCACGAGCGGTCTGCACCTCGCTGACGTGGAGAACATGCTCGGCATGCTCGACCGGCTGGTCGATTCCGGTAGGTCGGTGATCGTGATCGAGCACCACCAGGCGGTGATGGCGCACGCCGACTGGATCATCGACCTGGGGCCGGGCGCGGGCCACGACGGTGGCCGCGTGGTGTTCGAGGGCACGCCGACCGACCTGGTGGCGGAGGCCTCGACGCTCACCGGCGAGCACCTCGCGAGGTACGTGCGATAGCGACCGGGGCGGTGGCTCAGTCCGGCGTCGCCCCCATCCGCTCGCACTGCTCGCGGATCCTCTCGTCGACGGGGTGGCCCTCGCCGACCGGCCGCAGTCCGGAGGGCAGGTCGGCGTCCGCGAGCTCTGCCCACCGGGACGCCCCTCGCGCCACAGTGCGTCGGTCGTCGGCTCCGAGCCCCAGGAAGCCTGCATGGATGAGTGCCTCGGCGGTCCGGACCTCGGGGGAGTCCCGGTGTCCGTCCGCCGACAGCAGGGCGGTACTGGTGTGGAGATCGCGCAGGGCAGAGGCCAGCGTCGGTTCGGTGGGCGACTGCTCGTGCCCGCCCGCGTACTCGGCGAGCTCCCGCAACACCCGCCTGGTGTCGCCGCGGACCGCTCGGTGATGTGCCCGGCGCCCGACGACCCACAGGACGACCAGCGCCACCAGCACCCCGATGACGGTGTCGAGCAGCCGTTCCGTGACGAGCGCCCACGGGTCGTCGGCGTACCGCCCGCCGGTGGCCACGGTGAGGGCGAGCGGCGTGATGAGCGTGACCGCGAGACCGTAGTTCCGGGTCACCAGGAGTTCGATGGTGAACTGGAGGACGACGATCAGGGCGACGATCCACCAGCCGGTCGGCTGGAGGTACGAGACGGCGAGGAACACCCCGAGGCCCGCGACGGTCCCGATCATCCGGTGGACCGCCCGATAGGTGCGCGCCGCCCGCGGGCCGCCCTGGTGGAGAACGAGTGCGGAGAAGGCGATGACCCAGTACAGGTGCGTCTGGTCGGTGCCCAGCACGACCAGCACGAGCAGGATCGACGCCGTGGTCGCCACCCCCACAGAGAGGGCCACCGACCACGGCTCGCCGGGATAGCGCAGGCCGTCCGCCAGCCGCCTGCGCAGCGACGCGACGTGGCGCCGCTCGTCGGCCGCGATGGCCCGGCCCGCTCGTTCGGCGGCGGGCGCCGAGGGCATGTCGACCCCCGCCGGCTCCTCGGATTCGTCGAGCCAGCGGCCCGCGTCGGGGTTGTGGGGGTCCCAGGCCAGGTCCTCGGCCGGCAGGAAATACTCGGTGGCCCGACGGGCCCGGCGGTCGTAGTCGCGTCGGGCGGTGGTGAGTCGGTCGGTGAGGGCGGGGTGCGGCCGCCAGTACCCTTCGACCATCGCCTCCTCGGCGGCGGCGAGAGCGTGTGCGGCGGCGCGGTGGAGCGGGCGACTGTCCGGGCCCGGCGTCGAGTCGGCGTAGTCGCGGACCGCGCGGACCGCGGCGTCGACGGCCCTTCGTTCGGGCCGCCTGGGGTCGGGGAGCATTTCCGCCATGGTGACCGTCAACGCCACCGCGGCACCCACGGCCGTCATCCCGGCGATCGTCGCGGGAGCCGTCCCGTGGGCGCCGGCCAGGAAGTGCGCGATCCCCGCGCACAGCACGAGGAAATACGATCCCGGAGGGCCGACGCGCAGCGCCAGGCAGACCCCGGCGGTGGTCATCGCCAGCAGGACCGCGGTGACGGCGAAGGCCGGTGTCGAGCCGGCGGTGAAGGCACCGAGCGCCGTGGAGACGATCAACGCGAGCCCCACCCCCAGCACTGTGGCGAACCGTCGTCGGATCGGCGCCGCGGGCGCGTACAGGACGGCGAACGTGCCGGTGACGCACAGCAGCCCCAGGTCCTGGCGCCCGGCGAGCGTCCCCGCCCCCAGACACAGCAACACGGTGAGTGCCGCCTTGACCGCGGGGCGCAGCCGGGGCGGGCTCGGCGCGAGGGTGACGAGCGGGCGGAGTCGTTCGAGTTGCCGGTGCAGGGATGCCAGTGGTCAGCCCGCCTTTCCGAAACGTTTGTGTAGCGCCTGTTTGCTCACGCCCAACACACGGCCGATCTCCGCCCAGCTCATCCCGTGCATCCGGGCGTGCCGGACCGCAGCGGACTCCTCCCGCGCGAGGGCTGCCCTGGCCCGGGCGATCGCGGCCAGCCGAGCGACCGGTACCGAGTCGTCGTCGCCCAAATCGAATGTCGTCTCCACGTCTGTCACCTCGGGCGTCAACATACGTTGACCCAGGCTAGTCCGTCAACTTTGATTGACGAGTGCCGGTGGCGGGTTAGGGTCGACGCCATGCCCGCCAACCGCTACACGGACATCGCGTTCGGTCCGTCCGTCCGTGCCCGACAGGAGAGCGTCGGGGTGACCAGGCCCACCGAGGCCGGCGAGTTCGAACTCGAGACCACGGACGTCGCGCTGATCCGGCGCGCCGATCACTTCTTCCTCTCCACCGTCACCGAGACGGGGTGGCCGTATGTACAGCACCGCGGCGGGCCCGCGGGCTTCGTCCACGTCCACGCCTCCACCCGGCTCGCCTGGCTCGAGTTCCGGGGGAACCGGCAATTCGTCTCCACGGGCAACCTCGACCACGACGGGCGCGCATGCCTGTTCTTCGTCGACTATCCCACCAGGACACGTCTCAAGGTGTTCGGGCACGCCCGGGTGGTGGAGCCGGACCAGGACCCGGCCCTGATCGAGCGCCTGCGCACGATGGGGGAGAAGACGTATACGGGACACGTGGAGCGCGCGATCCTCGTGGACGTGGTGGCGTCGGACGCGAACTGCAGCAAGCACATCACGCCCCGGTGGGACCGCGAGTACATCGACGAGCTCACCGCCGTCTACCGGCGCGAGATCGACGATCTCCGTGGACATTAGGCGGGCGCTTAAAGTAGTATGCCGCCCATGTATTCCGGTGCCATCACCATGAAGCCCTGGACCCTCCGCTGACGGCGGCAGGGTAGCCACTTCATCTTCCTCCTCTGCACGCCGTCCACGGCACTCGCCGGACGGCCGATTCAGCGTGCGTCCGGCTCCATGACGAGCCGAAGAGGGCACTGTGCACGACACCCGGAATCATCATCTACACGCGGGATCCCGCGCTCATATCCGACTGTCCGACGTCCACGTGACGCTCGGCGACCGCCCCGTCCTCACCGGGGTCGACCTCACGCTCGCCGCCGGCTCCGCGATGGCCCTGGTGGGGGAGAACGGTCGCGGAAAGACCACCCTTCTGGATGTCATGGCCGGGGCGAGGACGCCGGACTCGGGGTCCGTCACGCGTCTCGGCACCGTGGGGACGGTGGAACAGGACCTCGACGTCTCCGACTCCAGGACCGTCGGGGACGCCGTCGCGGTGGCGATAACGGACAGCCTCCGCGCGTTGCGGGAGTTGGACCGGGCGGGCGAGGCCCTGGCCGACGGACGACCGGGCGCCGACGACGACTACGCGGCCGCACTCGATCGCGCGACGACGCTCGACGCGTGGGACGCGGACCGGCGCGTGGACATCGCGCTCGCCGGGCTGGCGGCCTGCCCGGACCGGAGCAGGTCACTGGCCACGCTCTCGGTGGGGCAGCGGTACCGGGTGCGGCTCGCGTGCGTGCTCGGCGCCCGGCCCGACCTGTTGCTGTTGGACGAGCCCACCAACCACCTCGATGCCTCCGGACTCGAGTTCCTCACCACGCAGCTGCGCCAGCACCCCGGTGGCCTGGTGGTGGCCAGCCACGACCGGGCACTGCTGCGGGACGTGACCACCCAGTTCATTGATCTCGACCCCAGTCAGAGCGGCCGACCCCAGGTCTACGGCGACGGTTACGACGGATGGATCGAGGGGCGTCGCGCCGTCCGCGCCCGGTGGGAGCAGGCGCACGCCGATCAACGACTCGAGCACGAGCGGCTCACGCGGGCCGCAGAGGCCGCTCGCGGGAAGCTGCGGGATTCGTGGCGCCCGGGGAAGGGGCACGGTCGACACGAGCGGGCCACCCGCGCGGCCGGCACCGTCCAGGCGTTCAACCGGCGTAGCGAGGAACTCGAGCGGCATCGTGTCACCGTCCCGGAGCCCCCCGCGCAGTTCCGGTGGCCGGAGTGGGACGTGCCCGCCGGTCGGCAGGTGCTCGTCTGTCACGACCCCACGGTGGCCGGTCGTCTGCAGACCCCGGTCTCGGTCACGATCGACACCGGGGACAGGCTCCTGCTCACCGGACCCAACGGCTCGGGGAAGTCGACGCTACTCGCGCTGATGGCGGGAGGGCTGGAGCCCGATTCCGGCCGGATAGATCGTCACCCGGGGATCCGGATCTCTACTCTGTCGCAGGAGATCCCGGACTGGGACGGTCGACGGACGGGCGTCGAGATCTACCGGGAGCACGTGGACAGACTGGGAAACGGGCACGCTCCCGGCCTGGCCACGACCGGCTTGCTCGCCTCCGGAGCCGCAGGAACGAGGGTCGGACGCATGTCACAGGGGCAGCAGCGGCGTCTGCACCTGGCCCTGTGCCTGGCCGAACAGCCCGACCTGCTGATCCTCGACGAGCCCACCAACCACCTGTCGTTCGCACTGGTGGACGCACTCACCGACGGCCTGGGGTCGGCGTCGTGTGCGGTCGTGGTGTCCACGCACGATCGGCAACTGCTTCGCGACCTGGCCGGCTGGCCGACGGTCGACCTGACCCGCCTGCCGATACGCTCGGGGAGTAACGGGGAGCACTGAGGCCGCGGCCCGTCACCGCAGTCTTCGACGGGCGGCCTCTACGGGTGTCGCGCCGGTGGTCCGACAGCACATCGGACCACCGGTTCCGACGCCGACACGAGACGAGGGAGCAGAGACGTGGCAGAACCCGATCCGAGACCGGCGACCAGCTTCGTGGCAACGACCGGGCTCGTCATCGACGAGGTCTCGGCCACGTCGCTACGGGGGCACGCCGACCTCGGTGAGCAACACCACACGGCATGGGGCACGGTGCACGGCGGTGTCTACGCGAGCCTGGTCGAGAGCGCCGGTGGCGCAGGGGCCGAGCACGCCGTCTCGGGCCGGGACCAGATCGCCGTGGGCGTGCACAACGGCACGGATTTCCTCAGGGCCTCGACCGGTGGCCGCGTGGACGTGATCGCGGAGGCATTGTTCCAGGGGCGCAGCCAACAACTCTGGGACGTCGTGATCAGCCAGCAGGACTCCGGAAAGGTCCTCGCTCGCGGGCAACTCCGGCTGCAGAACACCCCCAGACCGGAAGGCGCCTGACGTACAGGCCCGACCCGGGGACACCCCTTCATATCGTCACTGTGACGTTCAATGGCCGCCCGGAGGTGGAGGCGGGGAACCGGCAGCCACAGTGCACCGCGGGGCATCTCGACTCGGCGCCCACTGACGCCCGGGGCGCACCCGCACGGCCGGGCCGGCCGACAGCGCACCCGGCGGGCGTGCGACCCATCCGGGTCCGGGCCACGCAGAGCGCCCACCGGCGGAGCCGGACGACCGGCCATACAGGCGGCCGCCGGGTCGCCGCGCCGCAATCGCCCGAGCGCAGTCCGTTCCACAGTGCCGATAATCTACATTATGTAAAGTGGATGTCTGCGTATTGCATCAGATGAACCATCCCCGGACCTTGAACCCTCCACTCGTGCGCGGATTCGAGACCCTCCCCGACCTGCGTAATAACCCAACCCAGGATGGCGCATGGAGGTGTCTCGACCCGGACGTCGTGCCTCTAGGCGGCCCGGAAAGCGATCCTCGGCATGTCGTTGACCTGCGCGGACTACCGGACAGACTCGTCAGTTGCATCATTGATTCATTAGATGAGACGGTCTTTTCGGTGGTTTCCAATGCAGCTGGATCACTCTGACCAGGACGACGTAGTTCAAACCGTGCCGACTGCGGCGCCATCAGCTGGCGCTTCTAGCTGATGCAGTACGGATGGTCCGACCAGCAATTGTCGCGCAGCCTGTATGGCGGCGGGGTTCTCCGTCGGCTTCCAGCGGGAAGGCGCGGATACGCACGGAGCTGATACGCAGAGCTTCCACCAAACGGTGCCGAGTTGTCCATCTCGCGAACTCGACACTCCCCGAGTTGCCCGCAACTCGTTCGAGTTCGGGCCGCACGTGACCTGCGAATAGGAGGACATCGAGTCGTTGATCCACCGCATATTGGATGTCGAACTCAGGCCACTGACGGCATGGTGACTACTGCTCTTACCTGCGATCGTTCGTCGGGATTCGCATTTCCTGCGACTCTTTCGCGCATTCCGCGAAGCGCTAGGCGATGGCTCGGAACGCGCAGCCAGACCTTCTCCCAGGGCTGGCGTAGGTGAACTGGGCGCGCCGTAGCATCCTGGACCCCGCCCGCGCTTGGAACTCGACACCTCGAAACCCGGCACGTGATCATTAACCCTTGCCGGAACGGTTAACTACCCCTTGACGGTACCCGTGGCGCACGCGGACACTCAGAGCATGGAGACCCCTCGCCTGGTCGAGCTCATCGACGCCCACAAACGCGCCTACGGCGTCGGCGAGTCC
>DWWP01000023.1 GCA_019119635.1 Candidatus Dietzia intestinipullorum | reverse complement strand
CCGGGTCACGCCACCGAGGCGATGGCCCCCAGCACGGCGTCGGCGAGGTCCGCGCGGCAGACCACCAGGTCGGGGAGGTAGACCTCGCCCACGTTGTATCGGAGCGGGTCCCCGTTGACGCGCAGCGCGACGAATCCCCGGGCCAGTGCCACTCCGGCGGGCGCCGCGGAGTCCCACTGGTACTGGCCCCCGGCGTGGATGTAGGCGTCGGCCTCCCCGCGCACCACCGCGGCGGTCTTGGCGCCGGCCGAGCCCAGCGGGACCAGATCCCCGCCGACCGCGTCGGCGACCGCGTCCGCGAACGCCGGCGGGCGGGAGGCGGACAGCACGATCCGTGGCCGGTCGCCGTCCCGGGGCGGGAGCAGCCCGCCGCCGGGCACGCCCGAGTGTCCGGTCGGCGGGGCGTACTGCTCGTCGCCGTCGGTCCCCAGCACCACACCGAGCGCCGGCAACGACACCGCAGCGGCGGTGAGGCGGGCGCGCGCCGGGTCGCCGGAGCGTTCCCACAACGCCACGTGGACGGCCCAGTCCGGGCGGTCGCCCATCCCGTATTCGCGAGTGCCGTCCACCGGGTCGATGATCCACACGCGGTCGGCGTCCACCCGCGCGAGGTCATCTCCCGACTCCTCCGATAGCACCGCATCCCCGGGCCGCTCGGCGGCCAGCCGGTCCAGCAGGAGCGTGTTGGCGTCCCGGTCCCCCAGGTCGCCGAGCTCGCGGCCGCTCGGGCCGGAGGTCCGCAGTTCGACCAGCAGCTGGCCGGCGTCCGCGGCGAGGTCGACGGCGAGCCGCTGGTCTGTGTACGCATTGTCCATGATTTCCAACCTAGTGTGCGTGGGCGTCGGGGCGGGGCCGGGACAGGTGGGCCGAGTAGCGACCGACCAGGCCCCGCCACACCAGAGGTCCCAGCGCGACGAGCACCAGGGCGAGCGCGCCGACCAGGGCGGGCGGCGCCCCGAGCATCGCCGCGGCGGTCACGGCCAGCACGATGGTGATGCCACGACGGATGAGGCCCGAGGGGACCCGCCCGGCGACCCGCGAGCCCAGGTAGGTCCCGACGGCGCCGCCGATCAGCAGCGGGAGCAGCAGGCTCCAGTCCACGCCGGTGACCATCACGTGTCCGATGGCCGCGGCGATCACCAGGGGCACCGCCTGCACCAGGTCCGTGCCCACGAGCCGCAGCGCCGACAGGGTCGGGTACAGCAGCATGATGCACATCATGATCACCGTGCCGGACCCCACGGAGGTCACGCCCACCATGAGCCCGCCCACGATGCCGACGAGGAAGGTGACGAGGGGCTTGACCCGGGGGTTCGCGTCGTCGCCGGTACGGATCCGCCCGGACATCTCGAAGAACGCCCGGAGGAAGTAGGCCGTGGACGCCACGATGAGGGTCGCCCCGATGGCCTGCTTGAGCAGCCCCTGGACGTCGTCGGCCCCGATCGCGTGGACGAGCCAGGCGCCCAGGAACGCGGTCGGCACGGAGCCGAGCACCAGCCAGAAGGCGATCTGCAGGTTGGGTTTCCCACTACGCCAGTGCACACCGGCGCCGATGACCTTGTTGACCGCGTTGACCACGAGATCGTTGGCCACGGCGGCGGTGGGCGGGATGCCCACGAGGATGAGCGCGGGCGTCATCAACGCGCCGCCGCCCATCCCCGTGAGACCGATCACCACGCCGATCGCCAGACTCACGACCAGCAGGAGCAGGGAGTCGCCCGTGATCAGTGTCGCGGGCACCGGCTCAGATCCCCAGGACGGTGCTGACGATCCGCTGCGCGACCTCTTCTGCGGTGCCGTCCTCGGGGCGGATGTGCAGATCGGGCGTGAGCGGCGGCTCGTACGGCGCGGAGATGCCGGTGAACTCTGCGATCTCCCCCGCCCGGGCCCTGGCGTAGAGCCCCTTGGGGTCGCGCGCCTCGCACTCGGCCAGGGGCGTGTCCACGAAGACCTCGGTGAACGGGAGGTCGGCCTTGACGTGGACGGCGCGCGCCGCGTCGCGGTCGGCGCGCATGGGTGAGATGAGAGAACAGACGACGACGACGCCGGCGTCCGCGAAGAGTGCCGCCACCTCCGCGGTACGGCGGATGTTCTCGGCCCGGTCCTCGGGCGAGAAGCCGAGGTCGCCGTTGAGGCCGTGCCGCAGGTTGTCCCCGTCGAGGATGTACGCGGGACGCCCGGACTCGATGAGCAGCCGCTCGACCTCGGTCGCGAGGGAGGACTTCCCGGACCCGGACAGGCCGGTGAGCCACAGCGTCCGGCCCTGGCCCCGGTCCCCGCGCTGGACGGCGCCCGCGTGCCACACGACGTTCGAGCTGTCGGCGGCCGGGCCGATGATCATGCCGGCGGCCACGGTGTCGCCGGTGAGCTCGTCGACGAGGATGAACGCGCCGGTGTCGCGGTTACGCCGGTAGGGGTCGTACATGAGCGGGGTCTGCGTGCGCAGCCCGATCCGGCCGATCTCGTTGAGCTCGAGCTCGGTGGCGTCGGGGTCGCGGTGCAGGGTGTTGACGTCGAGCCGGTACTCGAGCCCGGTGACCATCGCCTTGGACTCGCGGGTGGTGTGCTTGACCACGTAGCGCTTGCCGGTCGCCAGCCGCGCGTCGTCGGAGAACCAGCACACCATGGCCTCGAGTTCGGTGCCCTGGTGGGGGCGGTTGCCCGGGCGGGCGATCATCTCGCCGCGGACGATGTCGATCTCGTCGTCGAGTGCGATCGTCACGGCGGCCTCGGTCGCGGCCTCGTCCAGTTCGGCGCCGCCGGGCCCCCAGATCGCCTTGACGGTGGACTGCCGGCCGGAGGGCATGACCACCACGTCGTCGCCGGTCTTGATGATGCCGCCGGCCACGGTGCCCGCGAACGAGCGGTGATCCAGCCCGTCGGCGCGCTGGGGCCGGATCACGTACTGGACCGGGAACCGGACGTCGGTGAGGTTGCGGTCGGAGGCGATGTGCACGTTCTCGAGGTGGTCGATCAGCGCCGGGCCGGTGTACCACGTCATGGCCTCGGAGCGCGTCACCACGTTGTCGCCCCTGAGCGCCGAGAGCGGCACAAACGTCACGTCGTGGACCTCGAGCTTGGCGGCGAAATCGGTGAACTCCGTGCGGATCGCCTCGAAGGTGGCCTCGTCGTAGTCCACGAGGTCCATCTTGTTGACCGCGACCACCAGGCGCGGGATGCCCAGCAGTGCGGACAGGAACGCATGACGGCGGGTCTGCTCGAGCACTCCCTTGCGCGCGTCCACGAGGATGACGGCCACGTCGGCGGTCGAGGCGCCGGTGACCATGTTGCGCGTGTACTGCACGTGGCCGGGGGTGTCGGCGATGATGAACTTGCGACGCGGGGTCGAGAAGTAGCGGTACGCCACGTCGATGGTGATGCCCTGCTCCCGCTCGGACCGGAGCCCGTCCGTCAGCAGTGCGAGGTCGGTGTATTCGTCGCCACGCCCCGCCGACGTGGCCTCGATGGAGGCGAGCTGGTCCTCGAAGATACCCTTGGAGTCGAACAGCAGACGCCCGATGAGCGTCGATTTGCCGTCGTCGACGGAGCCGGCTGTGGCGATCCGCAGCAGCTCGGCGTTCTCTGACATGGTGTGCGCCTGTCCGGCGGTCGCCGGCGCGGTGGTCGGGGTGCTCATCAGAAGTAGCCCTCCTTCTTGCGGTCTTCCATCCCGGCCTCGGAGATGCGGTCGTCCGCGCGGGTGGCGCCGCGCTCGGTGACGCGGGTGCCGGCGACCTCGGCCACGACGGCGGCGTTGTCGGCGGCGTCGGACTCCACGCAGCCGGTGCAGGTGGCGTCGCCGACGGTGCGGAAGCGCACGAGCTCCGTGCGGGGCTCCTCGCCGGGGAGGGTCTCGAGGAACCGCGTGTGGGCCAAGAGCATGCCGTCGCGCTCGATCACCTCCCGCTGGTGTGCGTAGTAGATCTCGGGCAGCGAGATGTCCTCGCGCTCGATGTACTGCCAGATGTCGAGCTCGGTCCAGTTGGACAGCGGGAAGACACGGATGTGCTCGTTCCTGCGGTGCCTACCGTTGTAGAGCTTCCACAGCTCCGGCCGCTGGGCGCGGGGGTCCCAGGCACCGAAGGAGTCGCGGAAGGAGAAGACCCGCTCCTTGGCGCGGGCCTTCTCCTCGTCGCGCCGGGCGCCGCCGAATACGGCGTCGAAGCGGTTCTCCTGGATGCCGCGCAACAGGGCGGTGGTCTGGAGCCGGTTGCGGCTGGTGCCGGGGCCGGTCTCCTCGATCACGCGGCCCGCGTCGATGTCGTCCTGGACGTAGCTGACGTGGAGCGTGATGCCGGTGTCGGCGACCACCCCGTCGCGGTAGGAGATCACCTCGTCGAAGTTGTGCCCCGTGTCGACGTGCATGAGCGGGAACGGCACGGGCGCGGGCCAGAAGGCCTTGCGCGCGAGGTGGAACATCACCACGGAATCCTTGCCGCCGGAGAACAGCATCCCGGGACGTTCGAACTGTGCTGCGACCTCGCGGAAGATGTGGACGGACTCGGCCTCGAGCGCGTCGAGGTGCGAGAGCGTCACCGCCGTCCTCGTCGTCATACGACCTCCAGAGTTGTGGGTGGACAGCCAAGAATAGACCGAGCTGTCTATTGCGGGCCAACAGCCCCATCGTGGACCCCGGAGCGCGGTACCGCCCGCACCGTCGCGAGACTTCCCCGTCAAACGACGAATACTCGACGTAGCGTGTCGCGTATGCGACACGAACCGACCCGGCGGGTGGTCGAGGTGGTCGAACTCCTGGCCGCCACGAGCGAACCGATGACGACGACGACGATGGCTCGCGCTCTGGACCAGAGCCGCAGCACCATGCACGCCGTGCTGTCCGAACTCCACGCCGGCACCTGGGCGGAGAGGGCCGACGACGGCTGGATCGCGGGTCGCGCCCTACGCGCACTGGCCCGCACATTCGGCGCCGAACCGGATCTCGCCCGAGTGTCCCGACCCGCGCTCGACACCCTCGCGGACCGGACCGGCCTCGCCGCCTCCGCGCTGCAGCTGCACGGGGACGTGGTGGAGGTGGTCGACTCGGTCCGCGGGGGCGTGCGCACCTCGTCGGCGTCCACCGCGCTACCCACCGGGCACACGATCCCGCTCCGCGCGCCGTTCCTCCGCGACCTGGCCGCGACTCTGCCACCGGAACAGCGCGAACAGTGGCTGGCCGACGGCCGGCTCACCGAGGCCGCCCGGGCTCGGCTGGAGACCGTAATACCGCAGGTCCGCAAGCGCGGCTGGTCGGTGGACCGGCTCACGCCCGCGCGCCGCGAGCTGCTGCGGATGGCCGACGCACTGGAGACCTCGGGCGTCGGCCCGCTCGTGCGCGACCGCGTCTCCGAACTGTTCACCGAACTCAGCGCGATCGACGTGGCCGACGCCGAGCTGCACGCCGCCTCGGACATGGCCGTGTTCTCGATCTCGGCGCCGGTCCTCGGCCCGGGCCGCGTGGCCGTGGGGTCGATCGCCGCCACCCCCGGACGCCGGATCACCGGTCGCGCGGTGATGCGCGCCATCGAAGCCGTCACCGAGGCTGCCGACCTGGTCACCGCCCGGCTCGCGCAGACCACGCCGGCCGCCCCACCTCCGCCGGCACGCCTGCAGCCACCCCCGTGACCTGCAGCGCCGGGCGGGCGGGCGACGACCGGGCAGGACCGCACGGCCGCGCGTATGGTGTGCATCACAGCCGACAGCCTGCGGAGGTGACCCATGCCCCCACTCGTGCGCCCGGCCGCGCCCGGAGACGACCAGCTCGGCCTGTCGTGGCACCGCTCCGTCTCGTGCGGCCTCACCCCGGATAGCGCCCGGCCCGGGGCGCCCGAGCCGGGGTCCGCGCGGGCCCGCCGGCTCGACGAGGCCGCGAGGCCCGTGATGGACGGGCTCGACGACGTCCTCCGCGACACCGGCGCGTCGCTCCTGCTCGCGGGCCGCGAGGGGCAGGTTCTCCGCGCCGCCACCGACGGCGCGCGCCTCACCCGGATGCTCCTGCGCCGCGGGGTGGATCACGGCGCGATGCTCACCGAGGACTCCGTGGGCAACAACGGCATCGGTACGGCGCTCGAGACCCGCGCCGGGGTGTTCATCCGCGGCGAGCAGCACTTCGCCGAGGTCCTGCGCGACTTCGTCTGCTACGGCCACCCGATCGTCGACCCCCTCACGCGTCGACTCGTCGGCGCTGTCAACCTCGCCGGGCTGAGCGACGACGCCTCCCGCATGTTCGCCCCGTTCGTGCGCAAGGTCGTCGCGGACATCGAGGCCCGCTACGTGGACACCGCCCGCGCCGACGACCGCGAGCTCTGGCACCGCTTTGTCGAACGCACCCGCTCCTCGGACACCGCCACCTGCGCGTTCGGCGATGAGGTGGTGCTGGCCTCCCACTCGAGCCTGGAACGCCTGGCCTCCCACGACATCGTCACCCTGCGACGGATGGTCGAGCGCGACGAGGTGGCCGACAAGGTCCGACTCTCCGTGGGCGAGGTGCGGATCTCCGCGCAGCGGGTGGGCCGACGCGGGCGGCTGTTGGACCTGGCGTTCCCCGGCCGGGAACCGGAACCACGCCCGTCGGGCACCGTCGCGGCCGTCGGCCCGAGCGCGTTCGCGGCACCCACGGCGACCGGCTCCGCGCATGCGGTCCTCGGCCCGGCGGGATCGGGCCGGTCGACAACGGCGAGGGCGCTCACCGGACCGGACGCCACGCACGTGCGGCTCGCCGGCGCAGACGACGCCGTCAGCGCGTGGCGCGACCTCGCCGTCCCGGCGCTCCGCGACCCGGCCGGGCCGCTGATCCTCGACGACATCGACCTGCTCGACGACCCCGACCTGCGCAGGCTCGCGGCCCGCCTGGACCGCGCGGCGGGCCTCGTCGTGGTCACCTCCCGCGAGAACCCCCGGGCCGCGGTGACGGAAGTGCTGGACGCGTGCGGCGCGCGGACGACGTTGCAGCCGCTGCACGAGCGCGGCCACGACGGCGCCGAGGTCATCGAGTCCATGGTGGCCGAATTGTCCGCCGAGCGCGGTATCAGCCCGCCGGCGGTAGACCCGGGTGTCATCGATGCCCTCTGCACGGCCGATCTCCCGCACGGGCTGGTGTCGGTGCGGTCGATCCTGTCCGAGTGCCTGGCCGGCGGGCCGCGGCGGCTGGGGGTGGACTCGCTGCCCTTGCGCGCCCGGTCCGCGCGACCGCCCCGGTCGGGCGAGCTGGCCCGCGGGGAGTACGACGCGGTCGTCGCCGCCCTCGCCGAGTGCGGCGGGGTGCGGTCCAGGGCCGCACGCCGGCTGGGGATCTCGAGGACCACGCTCTACGCCCGGATGCGGGAGTTCGGCCTGACGTAGGCGTTGTTCAGAATCTGGACAGTCGCGCCGTGCCGCACACCTGCACGATGACTTGTGACCGGCCTCACACGGAGCCGGTCAGGAGACATCGGAGGTAATCATGACCGGCACCCTCTCCCCGGACAGCACCGATCGCGTCGACGAGCGGCTCAGCGCCGAGGCCCGCGAGTTCCTCGCCCGCCCTCACCAGTTGTTCATCGACGGCCAGTGGGTCGACGCCGCGGACGGACGCACCTTCGCCACCCACGACCCCGCCACGGGCGCCGAGATCACCCGGGTCGCCCACGGCGGCGCCGCCGACGTGGACCGGGCCGTGGCCGCCGCCCGCCGCGCCTTCGACGACGGCGCGTGGGCCACCATGAAGCCCCGCGAGCGCGAGCAGGTCCTGTGGCGCATCGGCGACCTGCTGGACGCCAAGGCCGAACTCCTCGGTCAGATCGAGGCGCTGGACAACGGCAAGTCAGTGGCGATCGCGACGGCCGTCGACGTGGCGTGGGCCGCCGACGTGTTCCGCTACTACGCCGGCTGGTGCACCAAGATCGAGGGCACCACGGTCCCCGTGTCGATGCCGTTCGCCGGGGACAAGCAGTTCCACGCCTACACCCAGCGCGTGCCGGTGGGCGTGTGCGGCCAGATCATCCCGTGGAACTTCCCGCTGCTCATGGCGTCGTGGAAGCTGGCCCCCGCCCTGGCCACCGGCAACACCCTCGTGCTCAAGCCGGCCGAGCAGACGCCGCTCACGGCACTGCTGCTGGGCGAGATCATGGCCGAGGCCGGGGTCCCGGCGGGTGTGGCCAACATCGTCACCGGCTTCGGCGACGCCGGCGCCGCCATCTCCGCGCACGACGACGTGGACAAGGTCGCCTTCACCGGTTCCACCGAGGTGGGCAAGCTCATCGTGGACGCCGCCAAGGGCAACCTCAAGAAAGTCTCGCTCGAGCTGGGCGGCAAGAGCGCCAACATCGTCTTCGCCGACTGCGACTGGGACGCCGCCGTCGCCGGATCCGTGGCCGCGTGGATGTTCAACCACGGCCAGGCCTGCACGGCCGGCACCCGCCTCTACGTGGAGGACTCGATCTACGAGGAGTTCACGCAGGCCGTGGCCGACGCCGCCTCCCAGGCCACCATCGGCCACGGGCTCGACCCCGCCACCGAGCTCGGCCCGGTGGTCGACCAGGACCAGTTCGACAAGGTGTCCTACTACCTGCGTGCGGGCATCGAGGACGGCGGCCGGGCACTCACCGGCGGCGGCCGCCACGGCGACACCGGCTACTTCATCGAGCCCACCGTGTTCGTCGACGTCAAGCCGGAGGACCGGGTGGTCACGGACGAGATCTTCGGCCCCGTCGTCTCGGCTCTGCGCTTCTCGGACCTCGACGACGCGGTCCGGCAGGCCAACGACTCGATGTACGGCCTGGCCGCCGGCGTGTGGACCCAGGACATCTCCAAGGCCCACAAGGTCGCGAGCCGCCTGCAGGCCGGCTCGGTGTGGGTGAACCAGTACAACGGCTTCGACACCGCGATGCCGTTCGGTGGCTTCAAGCAGTCCGGCTGGGGCCGCGAGCTGGGCAAGGGTGCTCTCGACCTCTACACCCAGACCCGCTCGGTGAACATCCAGCTGTGAGTCCGGGGCCCGGGCGTAGTGCGCGCCCGGGCCACCGCACGCCCCTCCCCCGGCCCGCCCCGCAGGCCCCCTTCTCGAAAGGACCCCCATCATGAAGACCAGAGCAGCCGTCCTGTCCGGCATCGGCGAACCGTTCGAGATCATCGAGCTCGACCTCGACGATCCCGGCCCCGGCGAGGTACTGATCAAGTACACCGCCGCCGGCCTGTGCCATTCCGACCTGCACCTGTCCGACGGCTCGCTGCCGCCACGATTCCCAATCGTCGGTGGCCACGAGGGCGCCGGCGTGATCGAGGCCGTCGGCCCGGGCGTCACCAAGGTCGAGCCCGGCGACCACGTGGTGTGCTCGTTCATCCCCAACTGTGGCACCTGCCGCTACTGCTCCACCGGGCGACAGAGCCTGTGCGACATGGGCGCGACGATCCTCGACGGCCACATGCCGGACGGGACCTTCCGGTTCCACTCCGGCGGCAAGGATTACGGCGCCATGTGCATGCTCGGCACCTTCTCCGAGCGTTCTGTGATCTCCCAGCACTCCGTGGTCAAGGTCGACGACTGGCTGCCGCTCGACAAGGCCGTCCTCGTGGGCTGCGGCGTCCCGTCGGGCTGGGGCACCTCGGTATACGCGGGCGACGTCCGACAGGGCGACACCGTGGTGATCTACGGGATCGGCGGCCTGGGCATCAACGCCGTCCAGGGCGCCGTGCATTCCGGGGCCCGCCACGTCGTGGTGGTGGACCCTGTCCAGTTCAAGCGCGACGAGGCGCTGAAGTTCGGCGCCACCCACGCGTTCGCGAACGCCGACGAGGCCCAGGCCGAGGTGGAGAAGCTCACCTGGGGCCAGATGGCCGACCAGGCGCTCATCCTGGTCGGCACCCTCGAGGAGGAGGTGGTCAGCAGCGCCTTCAACGTGATCGGCAAGGGCGGCACCGTGGTGATCACCGGGCTGGGCAGCATGACCGACACGACGGTGAAGATCAACGGCACCCAGATGGCCCTGTTCGGCAAGACCATCAAGGGATCGCTGTTCGGCTCCGCCAACCCGCAGTACGACATCGTCAAGCTGCTGCGCCTGTACGACGAGGGCAAGCTCAAGCTCGACGAGTTGATCACCACCACGTACACACTGGACACGCTCAACCAGGGCTACCAGGATCTCCAGGACGGGAAGATCATGCGCGGGGTGCTGATCCACGACACCTGACCCGGCCGCCCCGGCAACCCGGCCACCCGGCCGCCCCGGCAAACGCAGGCGGTTGCTGTAGAAGTCCACGTAGCATCGTCGACTTCTGCGGTGACCGCCTGCGGTTGCCTGAGTGGGGCGCGGCACCGCATTCCACACGCCCCGCGCCGCTCCACAGACGCGCGGCGCCCAGCTGCTGTCCGGACCGGTCCGGGCCGACGCCTCTGACAGCGTCAACTGCATGAAACCCATGATCCCGTTCCCGCAGGGCGTCCCGTTCACCACTGCTCAGGCGCGCCGAGCCGGACTGTCAGACAGGGCACTGGCCGACGCGGTTGGACAAGGCGCTCTCATCAGATCGCGCCGTGGTTGGTTCCATGTCCCCACGCCCGCCGACAGCCGAGCCGCCGCGGCAGCGCGACAATCGAGGATCGCGCTCTGCGAGGGCCCCGCCGGCGCCGTGGTCAGCCACCACACCGCGGCCGTACTGCACGGCTTGCCGCTGGTCCGAGCCCGGACCTCACAGGTGCACCTGACGGCCGATCGACCGAACGGCGGCCGCACCACCGGCCACGCCCGTCTCCACAGCACTCCTCGGGACACGTTGAGCGCCGTCGAGATCGACGGGATCCCCGTCACCGGCGTCGCCCGGACGCTGGTCGACGTCTCTCGCACGGCCGGCTTCGAGGCGGGCGTCTGCGCGACGGATTTCGCACTCAGGAAGCAACTGGTCACGCCACAGGACCTCGCGCGCGAGGTGGACCAGCACAGCGGGAGGACGGGAGTGGCGATCGCCCGGGACGTGGCGGGGTTCGCCGACCCGGATTCCGAGAGCGCCGGCGAGTCACTCTCGCGCTGCGTGATGCGGTCGCTGCCCGGCATCCCCGCGCCGCGCCTGCAGCACCGCTACTTCGATGGCGTGCTCGTGGCGCGGACCGACTTCTCATGGGGCGACGGCGCGCTGGCCGGCGAGTTCGACGGCAGGGTCAAGTACACACGGGACGCCGCGTACGGGGACGACCCCAGCGATGTCGTCTGGAGGGAGAAGCAGCGTGAGGACCGGATCCGAGATCTCGGCGTGGTGGTGGTCCGCTGGATCTGGGCCGATCTCCACCAGCCGGAGCAGTTCCGCCGGTACCTGCTGGCCGGTCTCCGCAGAGCCGGCATCCGCTGATACTGTCCCGGTCTCACCCAACCCGCGTGGCGCACCTGCCCCGCTCCCCCGCCCCCGCTCCCCGCAAACGCAGGCCGCTGCTGCAGAAGTCCATGTAGCAACGGTGACTTCTGCGGCAGCGACCTGCGGCTGTGCGGAGAGCGGGGCGGGTGCGGGTGCGGGTGCGGGCGCGCGGCGGGCTGCTCAGGGCGTGGGCGCGCCGCCGGTGACCGAGAGCGTGTTGCCCGTGGTGTACGACGACTCCTCGGACGCCAGGTACACGTACGCGCCGGCCATCTCGACGGGCTGGCCGGGCCGGTTCAGGGGGTTCTTCTGCCCGTGGTACGGCAGCGCCTCCGGCTTCTTGCCGCCGCTGACCTGCAGGGCTGTCCAGAACGGGCCCGGCGCGACGGCGTTCACCCGGATCCCGCGCGGGGCCAGCTGCTGCGCGAGCGATTTGGACATGGTGTTGACCGCCGACCGCGACGCCGCGTAGTCCACCAGGCCCGCGGACGGGGTGTACGTCTGCACCGAGGACGTGAAGATCACGCTCGAGCCGGGCGCCAGGTGCGGCAGCGCCTCCTGCGTCTGCCAGAACGGGGCGTTGACGTTGACGTTCATCGTCTCGGCCCATTGCTCGGAGGAGAGGTCCTCGAG